>JAFMGZ010000025.1 GCA_017854855.1 Sulfitobacter sp.
ACCTGATCTGCCGTACAACTGTCAAAGGCCGCCACCGCGCGCTTGCCCGACAGATGCACCAAGCTGCCCGCCTGCCACAGTTTGGACGCCGCCTGTTGACTGGCACCGCTGCCGTCATTCTCCAGCCAGTTGCGGGCAACAAAACCCGCCCCCTTGGCCTTGCTCAGCGCGCGGCCATCCGGTGTCATGACACCTACCAAACCGCCCGTATCGGCAATCAACACGTCAGGCCGGCTGGCCCCGTGCCACAGCACAAAGCTGAGGCCCATAGCCGCCAGCCCGGCCCATCGTAATCGCCCCTGCCACAGGATCAACATCAAGAACCCAAGTGCCAGCAGCGGCAGAACCCAGCCCCCCGGCCCGATCACGTAGCCCCGCGCGCCGTCAATCGCGGCGACCCAATGGGCAACGCCCAATATCCAGTCCAGCCCCAGTCCCATCGCCCAAAGCCCGATCCAGTCCAGTCCAAGAGGGGCCAGAACCAAGGCAAGAACCGCAGCCGGGATCACCAGCACCCCCATCAGCGGAACCGACAGCAGATTGGCGATCAGCCCGTAATGGGCGATGGCGTTGAAATGCGCCGCAGCGATCGGTGCCGTGGCAATGCCGGCCACGGCAGAAGACACAAAGGTGGCAAAAGCCGGTCTGGCCCATCGGGGCAGGAAATCGTGCTCCAGGTTTCGGATCCAGCCAAAGACCGCCACAAGCGCCGTTGTGGCCGCAAAGGACATCTGAAAGCCCGGACCCATCAAGGCCTCTGGCCGCAGGACCAGCACGATCGTGGCCGCCACCGCGACAGCACGCAACGACATGGCCCGCCGCCCCAAGATCAAGGCGGCCAGCGCAACTGCAACCATGATAAACGCCCGCTGCGTCGCCACATTGCCCCCTGACAGCGCCAGATAGCACGCAGCAGCGATCAGCGCGGCAATGGCCGCAATCCCCTTGGTCGGCCAGCGCAATGCGACGCCAGGATGCAGCGACAGGATCAGCCTGAACGCCCCAAAGACCACAGCCGTCAGCAGCCCCATATGCAGCCCCGATATCGCCAGCAGATGCGCAAGATTGCTGGCCCGCAGCGCATCCAGCGCATCGCGAGAGATCGCACTGCGGTCCCCAGTGGTGATGGCTGCGGCAAAGCCGCCCGTATCGCCGCCCAGCCGGGCCTGCACCCGTTCAGATGCGGCCATGCGAATCCGAAACACCATCAATCCCGCCTGCCCCTCATCAGCGCTGGCGGCCCCCATCAAGGGGACCCTGCTATAGCCCACGGCCCCCAGCCGCGCAAACCAGGCATGGCGCTGAAAATCAAAGCCGCCCGGTTCAACCGGCCCTGAAGGGGGGGACAGATGTGCGGTGGTCATCACCCGCAACCCCGGCGTGGGCGCAATCCCTGCCGTGCCTTTGGCGTGCAAGGATATCCGCACCCGCCTGGGTGTCCGATCTGGTGGAATACGGTCCAGCCGGACCTGGTCCAGCGTCAGGCGCACCGCGTCAGATTGGCTGCGGTCGATGGCAATCACCCTGCCTTCCACCGGACCGTAATAGCGCCAGCCCAGAACCGGCTCTGCCACCGCATGAGACCGACCTGCCGCCAGCAAGAACCCAACCAGACATAATGCGATTGCCACAGGCAGCGGTGCCGCCCCCTCTGGCAGCACGCGGGCCGTTCCCAGCAACGCAAGCGCCCCCGCCAGTGCCGCGGCCAAAAGCGGCATCTGCGGCTCGAACCCCAAACCGAAATAGGTCCCGATGCCCACCGCCAGACAGACCGGCACCCAGCCCAGCATATGCCCCCGCTGGGCGCGCATCACGCCTTCGGGCAAGGCCAACAGACGCTTTGATAACTGGACGACACGGCCCATGCTTGCCCCCGTTCACCGCACTGGATAGACAGTGATCAAAATCTACCGGGTTGTTGGTTAGCAAAGTGTAAACACCACGCTTTCCCGCCCCAGGTCAGCAAAGAAAGAACTGTCATGTCCGCGCCCGTCGTCACCCGTTTTGCCCCTTCTCCCACCGGTTATCTGCACATCGGGGGCGCGCGCACCGCGCTGTTCAACTGGCTCTATGCGCGGGGACGCGGCGGCCAGTTCCTGTTGCGGATCGAAGACACCGACCGCGCCCGGTCAACACCGGAGGCCACCGCAGCGATCCTTCAAGGGCTGGCGTGGCTGGGTCTGGATCATGACGGCGAAATCGTCAGCCAATTTGAAAATGCCCCCCGCCATGCCGAAGTGGCACTTGCACTTTTGGAGCAGGGCAAAGCCTATAAATGTTTTGCCTCACAGGACGAAATCACCGCATTCCGCGACGCGGCCAAGGCTGCGGGCCAAAGCACGCTCTACCGTTCACCCTGGCGCGATGCCGCCCCTGACAGCCATCCCGATGCACCTTACGTGATCCGGATCAAGGCACCGCTGGAGGGCCAGACAATCATCCGCGACCAGGTGCAAGGGGATGTGACAATCGCCAATGCCCAGCTGGATGATATGGTGCTGCTGCGCTCAGACGGGACACCGGTCTATATGCTGGCCGTTGTGGTGGATGATCACGACATGGGCGTGACCCATGTGATCCGGGGCGATGACCACCTCAACAACGCTGCACGCCAGATGATGATCTATGACGCGATGGGTTGGGATGTGCCGGTCTGGGCGCATATCCCGCTGATCCACGGCCCTGATGGCAAAAAACTGTCAAAACGCCACGGCGCATTGGGCGCGCAGGAATATCAGGCGATGGGCTATCCCGCAGCCGGCATGCGCAACTATCTGGCCAGACTGGGCTGGAGCCACGGTGACGATGAATTTTTCACCGACGAACAGGCCAAGGAATGGTTCGACCTCAAGGGCATCCGCAAGAGCCCCGCGCAATTTGACCTCAAGAAGCTGGAAAACATCTGTGGTCAGCATATCGCCATCGAGGATGACGCCGCATTGCGGCAAGAATGCGAGGGCTACCTGGCCGCAGCAGACCTGCCCGCCTTGGATGCGCGACAAAGTGATGGGCTGGAGCGTGCGATGTATTGCCTGAAGGAACGCGCCAAGACGTTGCCAGAAATCATTGAAAAAGCACATTTTATTCTGACAGAACGCCCCATTTTGGCAGAGGAGAAGGCGGCAAAAAACCTCGATACGGTATCCCGTGGTATACTCGGGCAATTGACGCCGCATCTGCAGAATGCTAGCTGGAACAAAGAAACGCTGGAGGAGGTGCTAAACGGCTTTGCCGCCGCGCATGACACCAAATTCGGCAAACTCGCGGGTCCCCTTCGGGCGGCACTTGCAGGGCGCGCAGTGACCCCATCTGTTTTTGACATGATGCTTGTGTTGGGACGTGATGAGACCCTCGCCCGATTGACGGATGCGGCAACTGGTTGAGGATTGGGTTAACACCTTCTCAACGCCGCCTGAGATAACAAACGGAACGGCCCCCTGACGGGCCGCGCCGCAGACGGCCCAGCAAAACGCCGCGCCGCCAACAGGACGAAAGGGACCGCATGACAGAGAGCAAAAAATCCGCAACGCTGACCATTGATGGCAAGGAATATGACTTGCCGATATATTCCCCGACCGCAGGGCCGGACGTGCTCGATATTCGCAAGCTTTACGCGCAGGCGAATGTCTTCACTTATGATCCCGGCTTCACCTCCACCGCGTCGTGCGACAGCACCATCACCTATATTGATGGCGATGAAGGTATCTTGCTGCACCGTGGGTATCCGATTGATCAGCTTGCCGGCAAATCCCACTACCTCGAGGTTTGCTATCTGCTGCTGTACGGCAATCTGCCGTCCCCGGCAGAGCTGGAGGATTTCGAAAGCCGTGTGACCACTCACACGATGCTGCACGAGCAGATGATGAACTTTTTCCGCGGTTTCCGCCGGGATGCGCACCCCATGGCCGTTATGGTCGGTGTGGTTGGCGCGATGTCTGCATTCTATCACGATTCAACAGACATCACCGACGAATGGCAGCGCGAGGTCGCGTCGATCCGCCTGATCGCGAAAATGCCGACGATTGCGGCGATGGCCTATAAGTACACCATCGGCCAGCCCTTCGTTTATCCGCGCAATGATCTGGATTACGCGTCCAACTTCCTCAGCATGTGTTTTTCTGTGCCCTGCGAGGACTATGTCGTCGATCCGATCCTCAGCCGCGCGATGGACCGTATCTTTACGCTGCATGCGGATCACGAACAGAACGCATCGACGTCTACAGTGCGACTGGCCTCTTCTTCGGGTGCCAATCCCTTTGCCTGTATTGCCGCCGGTATTGCCTGCCTTTGGGGGCCGGCGCATGGTGGTGCCAACCAGGCCTGTCTTGAGATGCTCAAGGAAATCGGCACGCCCGATCGCATTCCAGAGTTCATTGCACGGGCCAAGGACAAGAACGATCCGTTCCGCCTGATGGGCTTTGGTCACCGGGTCTACAAGAACTTTGACCCCCGTGCCACCGTCATGAAAGAAAGCGCTGACGAAGTGCTGGAACTCTTGGGGGTCGACAACAACCCGATCCTTCAGGTGGCCAAGGAGCTTGAGAAAGCGGCGCTAGAAGATCCGTATTTCGCAGAGAAAAAGCTGTTCCCGAATGTGGACTTCTATTCCGGCATCATTCTTGAGGCGATGGGTTTCCCCACTTCGATGTTCACGCCGATCTTTGCGCTGAGCCGTACAGTCGGCTGGATTTCCCAGTGGAAAGAGATGATCGCGGATCCACAGAACAAGATCGGCCGCCCACGTCAGCTGTATCTGGGCGAAACTGCGCGCGACTACGTCGATATCGAAAAGCGCTGAGCCTCATCAACGTATCTTCAATGCGCCCCGGTTCACACCGGGGCGTTTTGCGTTGATCGGTTTGTCTCTGAATTGGCAACAGATGCGGGCATGAATCAGTCCGTTTTTCCGCCCCTTTTCCGAATCGGAACGGTTTGTTTCAGCACCTTGCCTGATAAATGAGTGGAATTCGGCCCCACTGTTTCATCCGCGATTGCGCTAATCGAAACAGGCTGGCCCGAAACAAGGCAGAATTGCGGCATTGTTTCGGGGCGCTTTACAATAAAACAGCCCGCTTGACCCAGCAAAGCCCCTAACCATAGGTTGGTGAAAGTTGTCCGAAAGGGTGCGTGATGGTTAACGAGTTTGTTGCGATATTTGATCTACTCTTTCTGGGGAGCCTTGGTCTGGTGATGTTGTCATTGCATCCCGGACCCCGCGCGAGGGCCGCTGCCACAACACGTCCGCAGAAGAGGATGAACCCATGACCCAAGGTCGCCAGATAAGCCAATTGCGCTGGGAACGCGCAACCGGAATGCCACCGCTCAGCATGGCGCAAGAACCGATGCCGCAAGGCGCGCTTGTTCCCGATATCCTGCAAGACTGCGACCAGGTTGCCGTTGTCTATTTCAAAGGCCAGACACCGCCAGAGATCACCATAGAGGAGGTCTCGAACTCTGTTCATAAGGTGCTGGCGGATGGGGTCGCTGTGGCGGTCGTGGCGCGCGCCTTTGGTCCGGCCCCTGCGGCCGAGGACGTTCTACTGGTCGAACGCTGCATTTGAAACGGCCCAACATGGGGCCGTTTTTGTTTTCAGATGTTTGGTTTTGGACCTGGTTGTAAACCCTGCCCTCAGAACGCTGTCTGAATGAAATACTTCAACGCGTTAAGAAAGCAGATGCATCCGCGATTGCACGAAACGCGTCAGCGCCCTTCAAAGGTCGCCGCGCGTTTCTCGGTAAAGGCCAACACGCCCTCCTTGAAATCGCGTGATTTGCCGCAAATGCCCTGCTCTTGTGCCTCAAGGGTCAGCTGCTCTTCAAAACCATTGTCCCAGCTGCCCCGAATGGCCGCTTTGACGCCTGCATAGGCAACTGTCGGACCATTGGCCAAATGCGCCGCCTTGGCGCGCCAATGGCTGTCAAACGAGGCGTCTGGCACGGCTTCCCAGATCATCCCCCAATCATCGGCCTGGCGGGCGCTGATCTTGTCTGCGAACAATGCAGCCCCCATCGCCTTGGCGGTGCCCATGGTACGCGGCAAAGTATAGGTGCCGCCTGCGTCCGGGATCAGACCAATGCGCGTAAAGGCCTGCATGAAATAGGCGGATTCAGCGGCAAAAACCACATCGGCGGCCAGTGCAAGGTTTGCACCTGCCCCCGCTGCCGGGCCATTCACCGCCGAAATCGTCGGGATTGGGCAATTGGCAACCGCCCGCAGCATCGGCGCATATTCATCCCGCAAGGTGCGCTCCATGTCCACCGAACCGCCCGCTGTCCGGTCCCCCAGATCCTGCCCTGTGCAGAATGCCCGCCCCTCACCTGTCAGCACCAGCACACGTGCCTCTTTGCCCGCCTGGGTGGCCGCATGGGTAATTTCCGCGCGCATCTGTGTGTTCAGGGCGTTCATCTTGTCCGGACGGGCCAGTGTAATCAGCGCCACCCCGTCTTTCAGCGTATAGGTGATGGTTTGATAATCCATGGTCAGGGGTCCTTTGATTCACTTGTCCCGCTCAGGTTACCAAAGACCACCCCAGCGACCAGCAAAACCGGACGTCACTGGCGTAAAATATCATCCAGCCGCGCGCGTTCCTGATCGCTCAGCGGCTCCTCGCCCGGGGCGGTGGCCTTGGACCGTCCGCGCAAATAGATCATGCCAACGCCACTTGCCAAAAGCAGCATCAACGGCCCCGCCCCCCACAAAAGCCAGTTCGCGCCTGAAACAGTGGGGTTCAGCAAGACGAATTCGCCGTAGCGCGCCACGATGAATGCCACGGCTTCCTCATCGGTGTCGCCCTCAACCAAACGGTCACGCACCAATATCCGCAGATCGCGGGCAAGGCTGGCATGGCTTTCGTCAATGCTTTCGTTTTGGCACACCAGACAGCGCAAACCCTTGGACAGTTCACGCGCCCGGTTTTCCAGTACCGGATCATCCAGCATCTCATCCGGCTGGACCGCCATCAGCGGGGTGGCCAGCAGCAGCAGGATCAGGGCCAGCCGTTTCATTCGGCGGCCACCGGGGCGATGTCATCTTCCTTGCGGCGTGCAGCGGCACCGGCACCCACTCGGAAACGCCGGTCGCTCAGGCTCAGCAAACCACCAAGCGCCATCAAGGCAGAGCCGATCCAGATCCAGTTGGTCATCGGTTTGATATAGGTCCGGATGGTCCAGCCGCCGTTGTTTTGCTGATCACCGATCACGACATAGACGTCACGCTTTAGGTCATAGTCGATGGCGGCCTCTGTCGTCGGCATCTGCGCAACAGGGTAAAAACGTTTCTCCGGTCGCAGCTGCGCAATCTCGCGGCCGTTCTTGGACAGGGTCAGAACCCCCATGGTCGCTACATAGTTCGGCCCCCGTACTTCTTCGACGGAATTCAGGGTCAGCTCATAATTCCCGACCGACCAGGGTTGGTCGATCTGCGCCACCCGAATGTCATCCATCGTCCAGGCTGTCAGACCTGCGATACCAGCCATGGTCACCCCTAGCCCGGCATGGGCCACCGCCTTGCCCCAATCGGCCCTTGGCAGGCGCGTCAGCCGCCCCAGCCGGTCAGGGCCACGTCCGGTGCGCTGGATCAGTTCGACCACAACCCCCATCACCAGCCATGCCCCAAGAAACAGACCAATCGGACCGATCAATCCGCGCCCTGTCTGCATGGCATAGGCCAGACCGCCCACAGCCACCGCCAGGACAAAGACATAGCGCAAAGGCCAGGCCGCCCGCAGAATCCGCGCACGTTTCCAAGGCATCACCGATCCAATCGGCAAGACCAGACCCAAGAGCACCATGAAGGGCGTAAAGGCCGCGTTGAAAAAGGGCGGGCCCACGCTCAGCTTGCGGTCAAAGAACATCTCGGCCACCAGGGGCCACATTGTGCCGACAAAGACCACGAAACAGGACACCGCCAACAACAGATTATTGACCACCAGCGCCGATTCCCGGCTGACCAGACCAAAGACACCCTTGGCCTCCATTGAACCGGCACGCAGCGTGAACAGGACCAAGGCCCCCCCCATGAAGAACGCCATGATCATCAAGATCCAGACCCCGCGTTCGGGATCATTGGCAAAAGCATGGACCGATGTCAGCAAACCAGAGCGGACAATAAACGTCCCGATCAGGGAAAAGCCAAATGCAAGGATGGCCAGCAGTATCGTCCAGCTTTTCAGGCTCTCGCGCTTTTCGACCACAATGGCCGAATGCAGCAGCGCCGCTGCCAGAAGCCAGGGCATGAAACTGGCGTTCTCAACCGGATCCCAGAACCAGAAACCGCCCCAGCCCAATTCGTAATAGGCCCACCAGGACCCAAGCGCGATGCCGATCGTCAGGAACACCCAGGCCGCCAGCGTCCAGGGCCGCACCCAGCGCCCCCAGGCGGCATCAACCCGTCCCTCAATCAGGGCTGCCACAGCAAAGCTGAACGCCATGCTCAGCCCGACATAGCCAAGATAAAGAAACGGAGGATGAAACGCCAAACCGGGGTCTTGCAACAACGGGTTCAGATCCTGCCCGTCAAAGGGGGGCGTATCAAGCCGCAGAAACGGGTTGGACGTAAAGATGATAAAGGCAAAGAACGCCACCGCGATGGCCGATTGCACGGCCAGCACCCGTGCCCGCAGGGTCGGCGGCAAACCGCTGCCAAACCAGGCGGCCATGGCCCCGAACAGGGTGACAATCAGCACCCAGAGCAGCATTGACCCTTCGTGATTCCCCCAGGTGCCGCTGATCTTGTACAGCATCGGCTTAGCCGAATGGCTGTTCAACCACACCAGCCGCAAGGAAAAGTCCGAAACGACAAAAGCCCACATCAATGCCCCGAAAGCCACCGCCGTCAGCGCAAATTGCGCCCCCGCCGCGGGTTCGGCCACCGCCATCCACGAATGCCAGCGTTTCTGTGCCCCGATCAGGGGCACAACCATCTGCACAATCGCCACCAGAAAGGCGAGGATGAGCGCGAAATGTCCAAGTTCTGTAATCATGCGCGTAATATAGGCCGCAATCTTGTGCCTTGCCACGCCAATTCAACACAATCGGCGGCACAAAGCGTCGCAGTCAGGGGCGCGACAGCCGCCAGGCCTCAAGGGCGGCATTGTCACCGGGCTGCACCGCCTCGATTGTCAGGGCTGCATCAGGCGCGGTTTCAGCCACGGCCACGCTGTCTGCGCGCAGCTGGCGGATCGTCTCTATGTTGTGCAGGACCTGGGGCACATAGGCGACGGTGCCCACGATCTCGCGCTGGAACTCCTGTGCCTTGACCTGGTGACGTGCGCCAAAATAGAAGGATACAACCACCCCCAAGAGCCACCACAGCGGCTCTGGCACCAATGCGATGCCTTGCATCCGCTCAGAGAACCACAGCGGGTTCACCATGGCTGAAATGAACAATCCCAATGTCCCAAGTGCCAGCGCCGGGCGTGGCAGGCGGTTCAGACCATCCATGAACCGGTCAAACCGGCCGCGCCTGGGAACCGTGAATTCCTGTCCGAACTGCGTCATCGCCTGCCCCTGAACCGCAGCGCCGCGCTGCGCGCCCGCTTCGGCGTTTTCGCGAAACACCTCGACCGTCTCGCGGACCACATTGTGTGATCCGCCAAAGACCAGCGTCAACAAACGTTCCATCATGCCCATGCTGCCACCCTTTGCTGAAATGCCGTGTCACTGAGGTGAAATTGCGGCGCGATGAACTCCTCTGCCCGCTTGATCCACCCCCCCTTGCCGCCTGAACGGGCGCGGGCATATTTCCGGCTGGCCGGGCGCTTGTCAGCCAGTTGGAAATAGTAGTTCCGCCGCGCGATCCCGTAGGCATCGACCAGATGATCAGGGGCCGCCGCCATTGCCTGTGCTGCCGCTGACAGCGTTTGCGGCCCCAGCACACCGTCCACGGTGACGTCTATGCCCATATCGCGCAAAAGCTGTTGCAGGATCTTGACCGCATTGGCCCCCGCGTTGACATACATGTCAAATACAGATGCCTGCAGCGGGGCTGGCAAGGCACCGATCCGGGGCCGGTCAAAATAATGCTGGATGAAAATATCGATCGCCTGATCCCGGCTCAGCGCTTTGACATCCGCCGCACTGACCTGTCCGTCGCCCGTCAGATCCAGCCCTAAACGGCGCATGGTATGGATCGTGACGCCAAACTGCGTGGCCCCACCGGGATCATCGGGATCATTCACATATCCCCCCTCGCGGGTGACGATCTGTTCCGCAATCTTTCTGACAGCCTGCATGGCCTGTACCCCTTGCCCTGAAATGCAGGTCAAGAAGGTCAAACAATCCTTAACTTAAGGTAGCGTGACCGAACGCTGTCAGCTTTCGGGCTCCACGTAGACACCTTGGGCTTTCAACGCATCGACGACCTCTTTGGGCATATACGTCTCATCATGTTTGGCAAGGATTTCAGAGGCTTGGAAAACGCCGTCGATGTAGCGCCCGGTGCCGACCATCCCCTGATTTTCCTCAAACAGATCAGGCAACACCCCCTTGAAGGTCACCGGCACCGATGCCCCCCCGTCGGTCACGTTAAAGCTGATTGTCTCGCTTTCACCGCGCACCAGCGTGCCTTCTTCGACCAAACCGCCGATCCGGAACACCTCTGAAGGGCCGGGCGGTTCTGCGATCACCTGGCTTGGTGCACGGAAAAAGTTGATGCCGTCGCGCATCGCATAGCCGATCAGCGCCGTAGAGGCGATCAGCGCCACGACCGCCACGGCGATCACTTGAATACGTCTTTGTTTCTTCAGGTTCTTCATGGCACTCACGGAAAGAGCGGGGCCATCATCAGCCCCTCTGTCTCTTCTATACCTAACATCAGATTCGCATTCTGCAACGCCTGCCCGCTGCTACCTTTTGTCAGGTTGTCCAGGGCGGCCGTGACAATCGCACGTCCTTCGATCCGGTCTGCCGCCACCCCGATGTGGCAAAAGTTGGATCCACGGATATGCCTTGTACTGGGCGCCTCGCCAAAGGGGATCACCTTGATAAAGGGTTCATCCGCATAGGTGGTTTCCAGTGCCCGATAAATGGCTTGCGCATCGCCTTTGACATAGCAGGTGGCCAGAATGCCCCGGTTCGCCGGAATCAGATGCGGTGTGAACTGAACTTTGACGGGCCGTCCCGCAATGGCTGAAAATTCCTGATCAAACTCACCCAGATGCCGGTGCGTGCCGCCGATGGCATAGGGGTGATACCCTTCCGACAATTCCGCATGCAGCAGATTTTCCTTGAGCGACCGCCCCGCCCCCGATACCGCGCATTTCAGGTCCAGAATGATGTCATCCAGATCAATCAGCCCCGCCGCAATCAAGGGCCGCATGGCAAACTGCCCCGTCGCCGCATTGCAGCCCGTGCCCGCCACCAGACGCGCCGCCTTGATCTGTTCGCGGTAGAATTCGGTCAGCCCGTAAACCGCCTCCGCCTGCTGTTCCAGTGCCGCATGCGCATTACCGTACCACTTTTCATAGGCAGCAGGGTCCCGCAGCCGGAAATCCGCCGAAAGATCGACAATCTTGAGGTCCTTGGGCAGTTTGGCAATCACCTCCTGAGAGGTTTTGTGCGGCAGGGCGCAAAAACACAGATCAATGGATGAAAAATCAATCTCGTCGATGGTGACAAGCTGCGGCAGATCCATGTGGCGCAGATGTGGAAAGGCTTCGGCCATGCTTTGACCGGCTTTGGAATTTGCCCCCAACGCCTTGATTGTCATAGAGGAATGGCCCGCAATGAGCCGGACGAGTTCGGCACCAGTATAGCCCGAGGCACCTAGGATGGCGATATTGTACATGTTTTGAAGTCCCTTGTTCGGGTATGAATCTTGTATGGATTAAGCGAAAATCAAGCGGCGGAGAAGCTGATAGGTCGTCGCAAAAACTGGGTCGCGCGGCTGCTGACCCTTGCCGGATCACCCGTGGTCAGGAACGCAGGCGCACCGCGGCCCATCTTGTCGGGATGACGGGTCAGATAATCCGCCAGGCTCTCGGCAACCAGATCGGCTTGGGAAAACACCTTGACCCCCGCGCCCAGAGCATCCTGAAACGTGTCCTGCATCAACGGGTAATGCGTACAGCCAAGGATCGCCGCCTGCGGGTCGGGCATCTTGCGCCGCAGGGCGTCAACATGGCTGCGCACCATGGCTTCGGCCAGAATGAAATCACCGTCCTCGATGGCGTCCACGACGCCACCACAGGCCTGCGCCTCTACGTCCACGCCAATCGCGCGGAATGCCAATTCGCGCTGGAACGCGCGGCTGGCCACGGTCGCGGGCGTGGCGAACAGGGCCACATGTTTCACCTCGACCTCACGCGGCGGCGAATTATCGCCCCACTGCCGCTCCGTCAGCGCCTCGATCAGCGGCACAAAGACGCCCAGCACGCGTTTGTCCGTGGGCACCCATGATTCCTGCATCCGGCGCAGTGCCGCCGCAGAGGCGGTATTGCAGGCCAGGATCACCAGATCACATCCCGCATCAAACAGACGCTGGGTCGCAGCCACGGTTAGGTTGTAAATATCATCAGAGGTCCGGACCCCGTAGGGCGCATGCGCACTATCGGCCAGATAGACCAGATCAAGGTCAGGCAAACGCGCCTGCACCGCCTGATGGACGGTCAAACCGCCCAGACCACTATCGAAAATGCCTACTGCCATGCCGAACTGCCCTTTCAGGCGCGATGATGTTGCTCAAACTCAAAGCCTAGCTCAGTCGATACAAGCGGCTCTGGCGACAACTCATACGTGGCTTTGCGAAGGAAATCCATCATCGCTTTTGCATCCCCCGACAGCGGGTCCAATACATCGCGGCACAGGGGTTTTCCAATGACGACACGCACCGGCGTATCGACCCGGTCGCGGAATTCCTTGATCAGTAATCCCATCCGCAAGGTGGAATGCAGATGGCTGGCAATCTGGAACATGCGGCTGGTATGCCCGTCGAAATAGATCGGCACGACCGTTGCACGGGATTTGGCAATCATCCGCGCGGTAAAACTGCGCCAGCCGGGGTCCATTGGCCTTGAGAACGGCCTTGCCGCCGTGCTGACCGTGCCGCCTGGGAATATCCCGATCGCACCGCCCTGCGCCAGATAGCCCAGCGCCTCGCTGCGTGTCTGCAGATTGCGGGCAACCGCCGCCCGCCCCGCGTCAAAGCTGATCGGCAGCAGATGACGGTGCAGGTCCGGGGCGCAGCTGAACGCGGAATGGGCCATGATCTTGAAATCCCCCCGCGTGCGCGACAGGATCTGCCCCAGCATCAGCCCGTCCAGAATGCCATAGGGATGATTGGCGATGCAGATGACCGGCCCCTCGCGCGGGACCGTCTCAAGGGTGCCCTGCACCACATCAAGGCTCAGACCATAGCGGGCCGCCATCACCTCGAAAAACCCGGCCCCCGCCTCGACCTCATTTTCATAGCCACGCGCGCGCCTGATAAGGCCCAGACGGCCAGTGCTGTTTTCCAACAACCGGATCAGCGCGCGGCCTGACCGACTGGCGGCGGCATGGGCATAGCTGATGTCACGCGCGGATGAGAGGGTTTGTTTTCTCATGGTCCGTTCCCCTGGGGCTTGCGCCCCCCGCTACGCGACAAATGCTACGGTTTCACGACAGCGGTCACTCTGCCGCTTTCGCCATCTGCGGCCCGCCTGCCCGGATCACACTCAGCAGCTCTTCGCGCCGTTTTGCCGCCTTTGCCTCAGCGGCCTGTTTGACCGGACCAAAGCCGCGGATCTGTTTGGGCAGCTCGGCCAATGCCACGATAGCATCGCGGGTCTGGTCATTCAGCTTGGGCAGCACGGCGGCCATGTCCGCCTCATATTGCTTGATCAGTGCGCGCTCCATCTTGCGCTCGGCGGTATAGCCGAAAGGATCGAACGGCGTGCCGCGCAGGACCTTCATCCGCGCCATCATCCGCAAGGGACGTTCCAGCCATTGGCCAAACTCGCGTTTCACCGGACGGCCGTTTGGCCCCATCTTGGACAACATCGGCGGGGCCAGGTTGAAGGTCATCTTGAAATCGCCATCAAACTCGGCCATCGCCTTTTCACGGCTGCTCAACAACAGCCGGGCCACTTCGTATTCGTCCTTGTAGGACAATAGCTTGTGATAGCCTTCCAGCATGGCAGCCTTGACCGCATCATCCGTGACCGCATTGACCAGCTTGGCATAACGCTTGGCCAGCCGCTTGCCCTGATAGGCGGTCAGCTGCTCCATGCGGAAGGCGATCCTGTCGTCCAATGTCTTGGGCAGGGAAAGCACCTTGGGGGCGATGACCCGCGCCGCATCCTCTGGGTACAGAACCGCCCAGCGCCCCAATTCAAAGGCCCGCAGGTTTTGATCAACCGCAGCACCATTCAGGCGGATCGCCTCTTGCAGGCTGTCCAGCGTCAGCGGCAGCAGCCCCTTTTGGAAGGCCCCGCCAAACACCATCATATTGGAAAAGATCGAATCGCCCAATGTCGCCTTGGCCAGGTCAGAGGCATCAAACAGCGACACCCGGTCCTTCAACCGCGCCTCAAGCGCAAGGGCCAGACGGTCATAGGGCAGTTGGAATTCCGTATCGCGGGTAAAATCGCCAGTCACGATTTCGTGGCTGTTCACCACCGCGCCAGTGCGCGCCCCATGGGTCAGCCCCAGCGTCTTTGAGCCCGCAGAGACAACCAGATCACCACCAATCAGCGCATCCGCCTCGCCCGTGGCCACACGGATGGCAGAGATATCCTCGGGCGTATTCGCTAGGCGGCAATGGATGTGCACCGCGCCGCCCTTTTGGGCCAGACCTGCCATCTCCATCATGCCGGCCCCTTTGCCGTCCAGCTGCGCGGCCTGTGCCAGCACAGCCCCGATGGTCACGACCCCCGTGCCACCCACACCGGTGATGACCACGTTATGGGTGCCATTAATGGCGGGGATTTCAGGCATCGGCAGATCGGGAATCTTGACCTCGGTCGTGGCTTCCTTGCGCACCTTGGCACCTTCGAGGGTCACAAAGGACGGGCAGAACCCTTTGACGCAGGAAAAATCCTTGTTGCAGGAGGATTGGTCAATCGCACGCTTGCGGCCCAGTTCTGTCTCCTTGGGGACGATCGACACGCAGTTGGATTGCACACCGCAATCGCCACAGCCCTCGCAGACGTCAGAGTTGATAAAGACCCGCTTGTCAGGATCTGGAAACAGGCCCCGCTTGCGGCGGCGGCGTTTTTCAGCGGCACAGGTCTGCACATAGACAATGGCGCTGACGCCTTGCTTGGTGGCAAAGTCCTTTTGCACCGTATCCAGCATGGCACGTTCATGCATCGGGATCCCCTTGAAGGCTGCCGGATCCACATCTTCTTTCTCGTCATAGACGATGGCAAGGTTCTCGATCCCCATGGCGCGCAGCTCTTTTGCGATGCGCGGCGCGTCCAGATCGCCTTCGTTATGCTGCCCGCCGGTCATGGCAACCGCGTCGTTATACAGAATCTTGTAGGTGATGTTCGTCCCTGCCGCGACCGCCGCACGGATCGCCTGAATGCCAGAGTGGTTATAGGTCCCGTCGCCAAGGTTCTGGAACACATGCGCGCGCGTCGAAAACGGTGCCTCCCCGATCCAGTTGGCCCCCTCGCCGCCCATATGGGTAAAGCCAAGGGTGTCACGGTCCATCCATTGCGCCATGAAGTGACACCCGATGCCCGCATAGGCACGGCTGCCCTCGGGCACTTTGGTAGAGGTGTTGTGCGGACAGCCCGAACAGAAATACGGCAGGCGGGCCGCGATCTCTTCGGCATTGTCGGCGCGCCGGGCCTCGTCCAGACGGGCAAGCCCGGCCTTTACGCCGTCCGTATCACGCCCCTCTTCGCACAATACCTGGCCCAGCTTTTCAGCAATATCCACAGGGTCCAGCGCCCAGCGCGACGTAAAGAACTCTTCGCCGTTCTTGCGGCCCCCATAGACGCGGTGACGCATCTGATCGTCAAAAAGCGCCTCTTTGATCTGCACCTCGATCAGCTTGCGCTTTTCTTCAACCACGATGATCAGATCCAGTTCTTCGGCCCAATCGTGGAAACCGCGCATGTTCAGCGGCCATGTCTGGCCCACTTTGTAGGTTGTGATGCCCAACCGCTCGGCCTCGGCCTCATCAATGTTCAGCAGGCTCAGCGCATGGATCAGATCAAGCCAGTTCTTTCCGGCCGCCACCAGACCAATCTTGGCCCCGGGTTTGCCCCAGACCCGTTTGTCCATCTTGTTGGCATGGCTAAACGCCTCTGCCGCATAGCGTTTATAGTCAATCAGACGCTTTTCCTGTTCGATACGGTCGTCCACCAAGCGGATGTTCAGCCCGCCCTGCGGCATCTCGAACTCTGGCGTCACAAAAGACAGCCGGTGCGGATCACCGTTCACAACAGACGTGACCTCAACCGTGTCCTTCATGGTCTTGAGGCCCACCCAGACCCCCGCAAACCGCGACAGCGCCCAACCATAAAGCCCGTAATCCAGAATTTCCTGCACGCCTGCAGGGCTGACCACCGGCATATAGCTGTCGATCATGGCAAATTCAGACTGGTGCAGCACGGTCGAGGATTCGCCCGTGTGGTCATCCCCCATCGCCATCAGCACGCCGCCATTCTTGGACGTGCCCGCCATGTTGGCATGGCGCATGACATCGCCAGACCGGTCCACACCGGGGCCCTTGCCGTACCACAGACCAAAGACGCCATCGAACTTGCCCTCACCGCGCAGCTCTGCCTGCTGTGCGCCCCATAGGGCCGTTGCGGCCAAGTCTTCGTTCAATCCAGCCTGAAAGGTCACATCATGCTCTGTCAGAACCTTTTCTGCCTTGGACATCTGCAAATCGACCGCCCCCAGAGGCGAGCCACGATAGCCGGTCACCAGACCCGCAGTGTGCAGCCCCGCAGCCCTGTCGCGCGCTGACTGCATCAACATCATCCGCACCAGCGCCTGCGTGCCGTTGAGCAGCACCGGGCTTTTCTCCAGGTCGAAGCGGTCGTTCAATGTGATCTTTGGCGTCGTCATGGCGGCCTCCCTGCGTTCAGACATCTTGCAAAAGTTATAAAAGATTATAGGTCACAAATGCTGACCTGTATAGTTGCTTTTCTGTGGACAGAACGACAATCCACCAAATGCCCCCTGTATTTAGGCCTGCATTAGAGTAGAACCAAACGCAGGGACCAAAAGAGATACCGATGGATTGGGATAAACTCAGAATTTTTCACGCGGTTGCCGACGCAGGGTCCTTGACCCATGCGGGCGATAAACTGAACCTGTCACAATCTGCGGTCTCCCGCCAGATCAGAGGCCTTGAAGAGCAGCTTAACACCAATCTGTTCCACCGCCATGCCCGCGGCCTGATCTTGACCGAACAGGGCGAGTTGCTGTTTGACGCCACTGCGGCGATGTCCAAACGGCTCGATGCCGCCTCGGCACGCATTCGCGACAGCGAAGAAGAAGTGTTCGGCGAATTGCGCGTCACCACCACAACCGGATTTGGCACCCTGTGGCTGGCCCCGCGCCTGCCCAAGCTGTATGAGAAATATCCAGACCTCAAGGTCGATCTGATGCTGGAAGAGCGCGTCTTGGATCTGCCCATGCGCGAGGCGGATGTGGCAATCCGTATGAAAGAACCCTCGCAGGCCGATCTCATTCGCAAGAAACTGATGATGATCCGCATGTGCCTCTATGCCACTCCGGCCTATCTGGCGGCAAATGGCACCCCCAAGCGGATGGAGGACATGGCCGATCATCGCCTGATCTGTCAAAACACCAACAGCAACCAGGTCGGAGCGGGTCTGAATCTGGTGCAGCAGCTGATGATGCATGATGTCCGATCCCTGCTGACCGTAAATAACTATTTCGGCGTGCTTCAGGGTGTCGTCAACGATCTGGGCATTGGTGTGCTTCCCGACTACCTGGTGCAGGATTTTCCCGACCTTGTGCAGGTGATGCCAGACACAGAATCCGCCGATGTGCCCGTTTTTCTGGCGTACCCCGAAGAGTTGCGCCAATCAAAGCGGGTCGCAGCCTTTAAGGATTTCGTCCAGGATGAAATCATCACCTACCGCAAGCAATTGAAAGAAAACCAATAATTCAGATATGCAAAAATGGCATATCGGATATGCCCCATAAAATGCGCTGACTGACTTGATTGCAGGCACATCGCCCACTAAATGCCCATTATACGGAGGGCGGCGGACATATTGTTCGCTCCTCTGTACCTCCCTGTTGGACTTGGCCGAGCTTCATGCTCGGCCTTTTTTTTGCTTTTCAGCCAGCACAAGCGCCCTGCTGCCCCAACAGCCTTGCACCTCATCGTTTTTCGGGGTCTGCTCTTGCCCAATGCCATCGGGGGACACGTGCATGATCATTTCAAAGCTCAGGGCATGCGCCTTGGTTCTTGTTGCCGCTTTCGCTCTCTTGGCCCCGCCGGTACAGGCACAGCTCAGCCTGGGCAGCTCTGCCCCGGCCCAGGACGCGCCCAGAATTCCCGATCCCCTGACACCCGATACGGCAAATGCGCTGATCTCTCGCCTGTCTGACAGCGAAGTCCGCGCATTGCTGCTGGACCAACTCAACATTCAGGCCGAAGCCCAAAGCGCCAAGGCCGCAAGCGGACCATCAGAGCTGCTGTATCATGCGACCGAAGGGGCCTGGCAGTCTGTGGTTGTCCCGATCAAGCGTATTCCGGCCCTGATCAGCGGCCAAGCCCGGGCCTTCTCCACTTTCTATGAACGTATCGGCGGCGGCGGCGGTTTGCTGCGCCTGTTGGGATATATGGCCATTGTCTTTGGCGTGGGTGCCATTGCAGAAACCATATTCCGGCGCCTGACCCGCAGCTGGCGCATTCTGCCACCCGCAGACCCGGATAACATAACCCTGCGCGAGACCGTCCAGCTGCTGGCCCAACGCCTGACAACGCAGGTAATTGCCGTCGTGATCTTTGTGCTGGCCGCCCGCACCACCGGCGGGCTGATCCTGCCCGAAATGCTGTTTCCGACAGTACAGCTGATTGGCATCTACCTCATCGGCTTTCCCCGTTTCATGCTGGCGATTGCCTTTTTCCTCTTTGCCCCGATGAACCCCGAATACCGCCTGCTGAATGTCGACACCAAAAGCGCGCGCGCCTTTTGTTTCCATCAGTTCTGGATCGCCCTGCTGTTGGGTTTTTCGGCGGCCATCGGCACGTTCAACGCCAATAATGGCGTCTCAATGGAGGAAACCCGCATCGGTTTCTGGCTCAACCTGGCCCTGCACATCTATCTCATCGCGATCTTCTGGCGCTACCGCGAGGCATCAACCACCATGATGCGCGGCTCAGACCCTGATGTCACCCCGATGGAAGACCGCGCCGCACGGCTGTTTCCCTATGCATCGATCTTTATGTTCGTCGCCGTCTGGTGGATCATCAATATCGTGGTCAGCTATGGCAACTTTGACCTTCTGGCCAGCGCACCGCATTATAAAACATTGATCTTGCTGATTTTCGCCCCGGCCATGGACACTGCCATTCGTGGCATGGTGCGCCACCTGACCCCTGCCATGACCGGCGAAGGCCCCGTGGCCGAACGCGCCTATCGTTCGTCGAAACGTGCCTATATCCGCATCGGGCGCGTGGTGATCTTTGCCATCGTGGTGCTGTCCATCGCTGATTTCTGGGGCATGAGCGCCACCTCCATCGCGACTGCGGGCGTGGGCGAACGCTTTGCCGCGTCGATCCTTGAATTCATGATCATCATGTCCATCGGCTATCTGCTTTATGAAGCTGTCTCCCTGATGATCAACCGCAAACTGGCCGCAGAGCAGACCGCGTCGGGCTATTTCCCCGATGAACAAGAGGTCGGCGGCGACGGCGGCGGCGCGGGGGGGTCGCGCCTGTCCACGGTCTTGCCGCTGATCCTGCTGGTCGCACGAACCTTTATCGTGACGCTGTTCTTGCTCTTGGGGCTCAGCAACATCGGGGTCGATACAACCCCGCTGCTGGCCGGTGCCAGTATCGTCGGTCTGGCCATTGGTTTTGGCGCGCAGAAACTGGTGACCGATGTGGTGTCAGGGATTTTCTTTCTGGTCGATGACGCCTTCAGGGTTGGTGAATATGTTATCGTTGAGGGCACCATGGGCACGGTCGAAAAAATCTCGATCCGCTCCATGCAGCTGCGCCATCACAAAGGGCCGGTGCATACAATTCCCTATGGCGAGATTCCCAAGATCACCAATTATTCCCGCGATTGGGTCATCATGAAGCTGCGCTTTACTGTCCCCTTCGACAGTGACCCCATCAAGATCAAGAAAATATTCAAGACCATCGGCCAGGATCTCTTGGCCGCGCCCGAATTTGAGGGCGATTTCCTGCAGCCGTTCAAATCCCAAGGCGTGCTTGAGATGGATGAGGTGGGCATGGTGATCCGCGGCAAGTTCATGTGCAAACCCGGCAAGCAATTCATGATCCGCAAAGAGATTTTTAATCGCGTGAACAAGGACTTCGCAGCAAACGGGATCGAATTTGCCCGCCGCGAAGTGCGCGTGGCCCTGCCCAGCATGGCAAATGCCCATGACCTCACCCCAGAGGATACAGCCGCCATATCCGCCGCCGCCACCCAAGCCGCGCAGAATATGCAGCCCGGCGATACCGGAAAACAAGAAGACAGATAGGGGGCAAAACCACCGCTTTGCCCTTTTCCCCCGCCCTGCCTTACTCTAATACACGGGCCATCGCAGATCGGGGGACGAAAGTCGCATGCAAGAGCCAGCCATCACCACAGATTTGATCGCCGCACATGGCTTTACGCCAGATGAATATGCCGAAGTGAACGCAATTCTTGGCCGCGCGCCCAATTATACAGAGATGGGCATCTTTTCGGCCATGTGGAACGAACATTGCTCCTACAAGTCCTCAAAGAAGTGGCTGCGCACCCTGCCCACAACCGGCCCCCAGGTCATCTGCGGCCCCGGCGAGAACGCAGGCGTCATCGACATCGGCGATGGCCAGGCGCTGGTGTTCAAGATGGAAAGCCATAACCACCCCTCCTATATCGAACCCTATCAGGGGGCTGCCACAGGTGTGGGCGGCATCCTGCGCGATGTCTTCACCATGGGCGCGCGGCCGATTGCCGCCATGAACTCGCTCAGCTTTGGCCGCCCCGATCACCCAAAGACGCGCCAGCTGGTGCATGGTGTGGTGGCAGGTGTCGGCGGCTACGGCAATTGCTTTGGCGTGCCAACAGTCGGCGGCGAGGTCCGCTTTGACAAGGCCTATGACGGCAACTGCCTTGTTAACGCCTTTGCCGCGGGCCTCGCGGATGCAGACAAGATTTTCTACTCCGCAGCCTCCGGCGTCGGCATGCCCGTCGTCTATCTGGGTGCCAAGACCGGCCGTGACGGTGTCGGCGGTGCCACGATGGCCTCTGCGGAATTCGACGACACGATCGAGGAAAAGCGCCCCACAGTACAGGTGGGCGACCCTTTCACCGAAAAACGCCTGATGGAAGCCACGCTTGAGCTGATGGCTACCGGTGCCGTCATCTCCATTCAGGACATGGGTGCCGCCGGTCTGACCTGTTCTGCGGTGGAAATGGGCGACAAGGGCGGCCTTGGCGTGCGTCTGGACCTTGAAAAAGTGCCCGTCCGCGAGGCAAACATGACCGCCTACGAGATGATGCTCTCCGAAAGCCAGGAACGCATGCTCATGGTGCTGAAACCAGAGCTGGAAGCCGAAGCCAAAGCCGTGTTCGACAAATGGGACCTAGACTTCGCCATCGTCGGCGAGACATTGGCCGAGGACCGTTTCCTGATTGTCCTCAACGGCGAGGTCAAAGCCGACCTGCCCCTGTCCAAACTGGCCTCAACCGCCCCCGAATATGACCGCCCATGGCTGGAAACACCGGCCGCCGAACCGCTGGCCGATGTGCCGGGCGTTGATCCGATCGACGGTCTCAAGGCGCTGATCTCAGATCCGAATTATGCGGCCAAGAACTGGGTGTTTGAACAATATGACACGATGGTCATGGGCGACAGCGCGCGCACGCCCGGCATCGGCGCAGGCATCATCCGCGTCCACGGCACGGATAAATCCATCGCCTTCACCTCAGATGTGACGCCGCGATATGTGCAGGCCAACCCCTTTGAGGGCGGCAAACAGGCCGTGGCCGAAGCCTACCGCAACCTGACAGCCGTTGGGGCCAAACCACTGGCCACCACCGACAACATGAACTTCGGAAATCCCGAAAAACCACATATCATGGGCCAATTCGTAGGGGCCATCAAAGGTATCGGTGCGGCGGTTGCGGCACTGGACATGCCCATCGTCTCTGGCAACGTCTCCCTCTACAATGAAACGGACGGATCAGCGATCCTGCCCACCCCGACAATCGGCGCGGTCGGCCTGATCAGCCACCCCGATGAGATCATCGGCTGTGACGTGCGCGATGGCCATGTCGCACTGGTCCTGGGCGACAGCATGGGGCATCTGGGCCAATCGGCCCTGCTGGCAGTTGTCTTTGGCCGCACCGAAGGCGACGCCCCCCCTGTCGACCTTGACGCAGAACGCGCCCATGGCGATTTCATCCGCGCCAATCGCGAGATGATCAAAGCCTGCACCGACCTCAGCGATGGTGGCCTTGCCCTTGCCGCCTTTGAACTGGCCGAAGCCGCCGGCGTTGGCGTGACACTGGATGCGGCGGACACCCCGACCCTGTTTGGCGAGGATCAGGCCCGCTACCTGATCGCCTGCAACTTCGATCAGGCCGAAGCCCTGATGTCAGCAGCCGCAGCGGCGGGGCTGACCCTGACAGCCGTGGGGAAATTCGGCGGCAGCGACGTGAGCTTCGGCGCACTCTCGGCCCCCCTTGCTGATCTCTCGGCCACCTACCGCCAGACCTTCGAGGACACATTCGCCTAAGGCATCATCCCCTGACGTTTTCCGGCAAACGCCCGATCCGGCCTCCCCAGCAACGCTTCAGACCAACCATCTGGTTTCGGAGCCGCCCTTGCCTGAGCACAGGCGGACAGGGCGATGTGCGTTTGCCAAGAAAAATCGCCGAGGGACCCGCCTGGGCGGGAGACGGCTATTTTACTTGGCAAACGGATGTCGCCCTATCAGGCAAGGGTGGCTTCGGAACCTTTTGGTTTTGGAGGGTCCCGCAGCGCCCTTCCCCTCAGTCTGAACGCGCACAGCCCCTGGCATCTCCGCCTCAGGGCTGTTGGACGGCCGCCATCAACCGCGTCTTCTCGCCCACATCATCGGGGCGCGAAATCACGGCCGCCAATTGCTCCAGCGACGCAATCGAATGGCCTGCGCGGAAACTATCCACATGCGGCAGCATCGCTTTGATCCCTGCGGCCTTTGGGGCAAAACCATCCCAGCGCAGCAAGGGGTTCAGCCAGATCAGCCGCCGGGCCGTCAGATGCAACCTTTGCATCTGGCGCGCCAGATCTTCGGGCCGGTCCCGGTCAAGCCCATCGGTGATCAACAAGACCACCGCGCCCTGCCCCATGACCCGGCGTGACCAATCGCGGTTGAAGGTCTCAAGGCAGGCCCCGATCCGCGTGCCCCCTTCCCAGTCCTGCGCCTCAGCCCCAGCAGCGGCAAGTGCGGCGTCCACATCGCGTGTGGCCAGATGCCGGGTGATATTGGTCAGACGTGTCCCGAAGGTAAAGGCATGCACCTGCGCCCAAGCCCCTCCGCGTGCATTGCTGACCGCATGCAGAAAGTGCAAGATCACGCGCGAATACTGGCTCATGGACCCCGAGATATCGCAAAGCACCACGAGGTTGGGATAGCGCGGGCGCGGCTTTTTGAAGGCCAGGCTGTCCATCTCGCCACCCCGCCGCAAGGCCGCCCTCATGGAGCGGGCCGCATCAATCTGGCCGCGTGCCGACATCTGGGCCCGCCGCGACGGCAAGGGTTTGACCGGCAGAGCGAGCTTTGCCAACATGCGCTTGGCCTCGGCCATCTCGGCCAGGCTCATCTGTTCAAAATCCAGATTGCGCAGCCGTTCTGACGCCGACATGGTCAGGCTGGCATCCACCTCTATCAGCGCATCCTCATCCCGGCTGTCCTGCTCTTGATCCTGCGGCGGTGCCTCTGCGCCATCCAGCAGTGCCTCGGCGGCACGTTTTTCCGCAGCCTGCGCCGGCCGGTCCTCCTGCACGCCGCGAATGGCAGGCAGCATGGCTGCCATCATATGCTCCAGGTATCGCGGATCGCGCCAATACAGCCGAAAGAGCTGGGCAAAGACCGTCCGATGCTCGGGCCGGTTCACGAAACAGGCGTGCAGCGTCCAGTAAAAATCCCGTTTCTCGCTAAAGCCTGCCGCCTCAACGGCGCGAATGGCGTCGATCACGCGGCCGGGCCCGATCGGAAGGCCCGCGCGCCGCAACGCGCGGGCGAAATGGGTGATATTGCCTGCCAGCTTGGGGTTATCGGGCAGCTCCAGGGGGGGAAGTTCAGCCATGAATGGCTGATTGGAGGCTCTGCCTCCAAACCTCCGAGGGATATAGGGCCAAAAAGAGGATCATGCCGGGGCCAGGCTGGCTTTGGCCTGATCAAGGATGCGCTTGGCTTCCGAGCCGTGCAGTTTGGCGATGTCGTCTTGATATTTCAGGATCGCACCCAGCGTATCGGCGATGACCTCGGGGCTGAGGGTGATGACATCCAGGGCCAGCAGACATTTGGCCCAGTCGATGGTTTCGGCCACGCCGGGTTTCTTGAACAGGTCTTCGGTGCGCAACTGCTGAACGAATGCCACGACCTCGCGGCTGAGGTTTTCGCTGGCTTCTGGGGCGCGGGCCTGGAGGATATCCATTTCGCGTTCGAAATTGGGGTAATCAACCCAATGGTAGAGGCAGCGGCGCTTGAGGGCGTCATGCACTTCGCGGGTGCGGTTCGACGTCAGGATC
Source organism: Sulfitobacter sp. (assembly GCA_017854855.1). Lineage (GTDB taxonomy): Bacteria > Pseudomonadota > Alphaproteobacteria > Rhodobacterales > Rhodobacteraceae > Sulfitobacter. Next base: position 24,880 of record JAFMGZ010000025.1, read on the forward strand.
ACGATCGGGGGCTCGGGTGCCTTGATCGTGCCCATCTCGGGGATAGTGACCTGAAAATCGCTCAGCGCTTCGAGCAAAAAGGCCTCAAAGGGGGCATCGGTGCGGTCCAATTCGTCAATCAGCAGGATCGGGGGGCCGTTTTCGTCCGGCCGCATGGCTTCCAGAAGCGGGCGTTCGATGAGAAAGTCGTCACTGAACAATTGCGTTGTCAGCGCCTTTTGATCCGCGCTGCCCGTGGCCTCCGCGGTGCGGATGGCCACCATCTGGGCGGGGAAGTTCCATTCATAGACCGCCGAAGAGGCATCCAGCCCTTCATAGCACTGCAGGCGGATCAGCTTGCGGTTCAGCCCTGCTGCAAGGGCCTTGGCAATCTCTGTCTTGCCCACACCAGCCTCGCCCTCAAGAAACAAGGGGCGGCCCAGTGTCAGGCTCAAGAACACGACCGTCCCCAAGGCGCGATCGCAGATGTAGCCCTGTTCACTGAGCATCTTTTGCACGGCATCGATGCTGGATATGTCTGTCATATTGTTCTCCCCTTTGGTCAAAAGTGCATTTGCGGGGATCGGGGTCAAGGGCAGACCTTTGCGGAATTGCCACGCAGCCCTGCATCGGGTGATGATTGATTGACGTGATTCGCCCTCGCTGCCATAATAAAACCAACAAAAGAGAGGCGCGGGGCATGTTGCATCCTGTGCCCAGAGGCAGACATGAAACAGTTCCGACCCTCCTGTGCAGCGCGGGGTGATGCCTGATATGCGCATCACTGCCGTCACATGTGTCAAGAACGAGGGCCCGTTCCTTTTGGAGTGGATTGCCTTTCACCGTGTCATCGGCGTGACGGATTTTTTGTTTTATTCCAACGATTGCACCGATGCGACGGACCGGATGCTGGACCGCCTGCAGGATCATGGCATCGTTGCCCATCTGCCCAACCCCGCGACCAACCGCAATTATCAGATGCAGGCGCTCAAGGCGGCGCGGCGGCATCCGCTGGTAAAGCAGGCAGATTGGGTCTGGATCGCGGATGTAGACGAATTCATCAACATCCATGTGGGCGATCATAGCCTGTCTGCCCTGATCGCGGCCTGCGGCAATCCGCAAGCGATCTCTGTCAGCTTTCAGTTCATGGCAAATGACGGCATTGAGGATTTTGTTGATCAGCCCGTGATCACGCAGTTTTTGCGCAGCCATAATCCCGACATCTGGGGCGCGGACACGGCGATCGAGGTCAAAAGCCTGGTGCGGCAGGATTTTCCCACTGAGTATTTCGGCGCACATCGTCCGTTCCATGACGATACCAAATCCAGGCCCGTCTGGACCGATGGATCTGGCCGCCCCGTGCCACCGCCCTTTCGCAAGGCCGCAATCAAGCGCCGCATTCGCGCCTTTCCCGCGCGGGGCGCACGCGCCCATGCAACGCTGAACCACTATGCGCTGCGGTCGCTGGACAGCTACCTGGTCAAGAACGACCGCGGCGATGTCAACCGCGAGAACCGCGCCTTTGACGACAGCTATTGGCGCGAACGCAATGATCCGGCCTATTTCGACAATTCGATCCTGCGCTATGAGGCCCCCCTGCGGGCTGAAATGGACCGTCTGAAAGCACTGGAAGGCATCAGCGCCCTGCATGCCGAAGCCGTCTCATGCCACATTGAAAAGCGCGATCAATTGCTGGCGCAAGACAGCTTTCGCGAGATGCGGGCGCAATTGCGCCAGGCCCCGCCCTATTCGGCCGCAGAAACCGCGCTGCTGCAGGAGTTGAACCTTTTATGAGCACGATCACGATTGGCCCCATCATCAGCCTCAGCCTGCCCAAATCGGGCACCACGACATTTGCCCATGCCCTGCGCCACGCGGGGCTTGCGGTGGCCGACTGGCGGATCCGTCGGCATGAGACCGATAACCCAGACCTGCATGACCAGCTGCTCGCCCCTCTGATCTACGAGGATTATTTTGACAGTGGCGATCCTCTGGCGCGTCTGGGCCAGTTTCAGGCCATTACTGAAATGAACGCGGTGAACAAACATCTCAGCCTTTGGCCGCAGACCGACAGCGGCATTCTGGCGGCGATTGAGCGTCATCACCCCGATGTCCGCTTTGTGCTGTCGCTGCGCGATCCTGCGAAAGTGGCCAATTCCATGATGAATTGGAACAACCTGGGCAAACGGCGTCTGCCCCAGGCGGATGTGCCCGGTCTGCCGCGCCCCTATGGCGGTTCTGTCTCTGATCTGGCGCGCTGGATTGAGGGGCATTATGCCTTTTGCGACAGGATGTTCAGAGGGTCATCACAGTTCTTGGCCTATGAATTGGAAGACCCCGATGTGCAGACCAAAATCAGCCATTTTCTAAAGCTGGATCTGCCGTGGTGGGGCAAAGCCAATGAAAACCCCGACAAGGCTGACCCCACGCGGCAGGAAGGCTGACCTGATGGCCCCCCGCCTGACCCTGTTCATTGGTCCCACCGAAAAGGCCGCCATGCGGTTTCGCAGCCTGTTCCAGCAAAAGGCCGCCCCCCTGGCCAAGGCAGGCATCGCCGCGCCTGACTGGAACCATGTCCGGCTTTATGCGGCCTGTGCGCAGGCACAAGAAGTGGGCATCCTGCGCTACAAGCGGGGGCTGGACAATCCGCTGGTGCAGCATACGCTGACGGCTGAATTCCACGCGCTGTTCCAAAGGGAAGTGCCGGAACTCAGGTCTGATCATGTGGTGCTGGCCTCGGCGCAGCTGGGCAGCTTGCTGTACCATCCCGCCGAACTGGCACGCCTTCAGGCCCTGCTGACCCCCTATTTCAGCGAAATCCGGATCGTGGCCCACGTAGAAGAACAGGCCCGTCTGTTGGTGGAACATTACATTTACGCGGTACTTGAGGGGCGGCGGCACGGGTTGGACCGCGAACTGGCGCTGGCGGGTACCGACAACTGGTGGCAGGCCGCATTGGACCTGCGCGGTGAGAATGAACCATTTTACGGCATTTTCAACGATATAGACTGTCCGCCCTTCTGGCTTGACTACGCATGCCTGCTGGGATTTTGGGAAAAGCAATTTGGCACCGGCACTGTTCAGCTGCGCCCGCTGGATCTGAACACGCTGAACACAGAGGCGGGCATGGCAGAGGTCTGCGCCAGCCTTGGCATCGGCAACAGTTTTGGCAAAGCAGAGCCAGACCCGCTGTTCAGCCCCGAACCTGCGGCATCGCTGGCGCGGATGCGGCAGATGAACGATGTGCTGATCCGCTACAGCCAGGTCAAACAAATCGTGATCTCGCGCGAGGCCTGGAGCCAGGTGCACAGGAACGTACGCGTTCCCGGAGCCCCCATCGAGCCGGGCAGCCTGAGCGCTGTCAGTGATCATTTCAAGGCCGACAATGCAGACTTGATCACCCGTTTCCCCGACCTTGCCACGGCATTGACCCCGGACGCCCCCACAACGCCCTGGACCGAAGCGGAGCCCACGATGGGCTTTCGCGCGACCCAATATCTGACGGCCTTTGCCCATGGCCTTCAAAAGACCGCGACGCCCATCGCGCACAAACAAGCCGAGGCCAAAGCCGCAGATCAGGCCAGCGCGAAATTCGACCGCCTGCTAAGTGCGCGCGGCACGGACCCACAAACCCTTGCCGAGAAAGAACTGTTGCTCAACCGGGTCAAGGTCAACCACCAGATGGTTCTGTCGACGATGTTCAGGCCCCATAACAACTTTGGCACCGTGGATGAACACGCGATTGAGCCGCCCTATACCCCCATGCCCCCCCGTGTCCTGAATGCCGGCAGCAGCGGCAATGTCATCGTCGGCTGCATGAAGAACGAGGCGCCCTATATTCTTGAATGGATCGCCTATCACCGCGCCATCGGCATCGACAATTTCCTGATCTACACCAATGATTGCACCGACGGCACTGATGCGATCCTGGGGCGGTTGATGGAAATGGGCATCGTCCAGCACCGCAACAATGACAACTGGAAGGGCAATTCCCCCCAGCAGCACGCGCTGAACAAGGCGCTCAAGGAACCCGTGATCCAGAATGCCGAATGGATCATCCACATCGACGTGGATGAATTCATCAATGTGCGCACCGGCAATGGCACCTTGGATGATTTCTTTGCCGCGGTCCCAGATGCCACCAATGTCGCCATGACATGGCGGCTGTTTGGTCACAACGGGGTGACCCAGCTGTCAGATGCATTCGTCATTGACCAGTTTGACGGCTGCGCGCCCAAATATTGCCCAAAGCCACATACGGTCTGGGGGTTCAAGACAATGTTCCGCAACATCGGTGCCTATGCCAAGATGTCCTGTCACCGCCCCAACAAGCTTCACAAGGATATGGAAAGGCGCGTGAAATGGGTCAACGGCTCGGGCCAGGACATGACCCGCGATGCAGCCCACAATGGCTGGCGGTCATCGAAAAAGAACGTGGGCTATGATCTGCTGCAACTCAACCACTATGCGCTGCGCTCTGCCGACAGCTTTCTGATCAAGCGCCAGCGCGGCCGCGCCTTGCATGTGGACCGCTCCATCGGGATCAACTATTGGATCCGCATGGATTGGTCAGATTTCCGCGACCTCACCATCAAGCGCAACATCCCCCGCCTGCGCCGCGAATACGACCGCCTGATGCAGGACAGCGCCCTGAAACAGGCGCATCAAAACGGTCTGGACTGGCACCGGGCCAAGGCCGCGGAATTGCACGACATGCCGGAATTTGCTGACCTGTATCAGCAGGCCCTGGACGTAAAACTGAACGAGACAGAGCGCGTGGCCTATGCCCTGTCTCTCGATATGGAAAGTTAGGACATGGACGGCGACATACCCACAGAAGCGGACCGGGGCTTTGTGCGCTCACGCGGCATGAAATTCCCCAAGGACCCCAATATCATGCAGGGCAAGATCCGCCGTCTGCTGCGCACCGAAAACTACGAACGCAAGGAAACTCAGGCCGCTTTGCGGGTGGTGCGCAAGGATGACGTCGTGGTCGAACTGGGCGGCGGTATTGGTTATATGTCCACGCTGGTGGCAACCAAACGCGCGGTCAAATCGGTCCATGTCTTTGAAGCCAACCCAAACCTGATCCCCTATATCCACGCGGTTCATGCCGCCAATGGCGTGACCAATGCCCATGTCACCAATGCCATCCTGGGCCCCAGGAAAGGCAGCGTGGATTTTTATCTGCGCGATCCGATGTTGGGCTCCTCGCTGGACCTGCTGGAGGGCGAAGTGAACCCGCCATCCGTCAAGGTGGATGTGCTCAACGCCGGACAAACCTTTGCCAAGATCAAACCCAACCTGCTGATCTGCGACATCGAAGGGGCAGAGGCCAATCTGATCCCGCAACTGGACCTGACCGGGCTGCGCGCCGCCATCATCGAAACCCATCCCCAATGGATCGGCCCTGACGGGATCAATGCCGTCTTTCGCGCCTTTATGGATGCAGGCCTTGCCTATTATCATCGCGGCTCCGAGGGCAAGGTCCTTGCCTTTCGCAAAGAGTGGTAGATGACCCATCTCGCCCTCCTTTGCGTCCGAAACGAAGCAGCCTTTTTGCTGGAATGGCTGGCCCACCACCGCGCCGCGGGATTTGACGATTTTGTCGTCTTCTCCAATGCCTGCACCGATGGCACCGATCTGATGCTGGACCGGCTGGCGGAAATGGGGCTGCTGACCCATCTGCGCAATGACGGCCCCTATGATCGCGGCGGTATCCAGTTCACCGCGCTGAAACAGGCAGCCTCGCTTGCCCAGGTCAAACAGGCCGAATGGATCTTGCCGCTGGATGTGGATGAATTTGTCAATATCCATACAGGCGATCATACGCTGCAGGCCCTACATGCAGCCCTGCCCGATGCCAGCGCCATCACCCTGACATGGCGGCTGTTTGGCACCTCTGGTCAGGTGCGCTATGCCGATGCGCCCGTGACCGAAACCTTTACCCGCTGCGCGCCCACTATCATGCAGTGGCCCTGGCGCGCGGCCATGTTCAAGACCCTCTACCGCAACGACGGCACCTACAAAAAGCCCGGCGTCCACCGCCCCCGCGACGCGGATGCAGCAAAGCTGCCGCGCGCCCGGTGGTTCGACGGCAGCGGCCGCGCCCTGCCCGATGACTTCACCACCAAGCGGATTTTCTCAAACTACGGCCAGAACAACTACGGTCTTGTGCAGCTTAATCACTACCCGCTGGGCGCGCTGGAATCCTATGTGCTCAAGGCCGATCGCGGCCGCGCGGTCCATAGCGAGGACCTCTTGGGGCTCGACTATTTTGTCGAACGCAACTTCAACACGGATGAAGACACCTCTATCCACGCCCTTGCCCCGCAAAGGGCCGCCGAACTGGACCGGCTCAAATCAGATCCTGTTCTGGCCCGGCTGCATGACCAAGCGGTCCAATGGCGCAAGAACCGTTTTGCCGAACTGCTGCGCCAAGAACCCTTTCGCGCCCTGTTCGGCCGTCTGCTGATGACCTCCTCCAGCCGGCCGGTCAGCCCGAGTGCCGCAAAATTCCTGATCCAGCATGCGCAAAGTGACCCTGCCAATAGCCGAAACTAAGGTGCTTTCGCAAAACCCTGCCCCCTTGCCCCTGCCCGGTTTCAATGGGCAGACCGACAGGTGATCTGCCAGATGTCCCAAGGCGCGCATTGACAGAAAATTCATACTTAATTTCCCCATTTCTGCCGCATTGCATTGATAAACCCCATATCAAGTCGCACCTAGAAACAGGCGGTACGTGATGTGAGGACGTGGCAGTGACGGATAAAATGCCTACACTAGACAGCTCTTTGGCGGATCTACCGACCAAGCAATGGCTGCATCAGGTCGAGCAGATTGCCGATGAGGATGGCTATCTTCAGCCTCTGGGCAAACGTCATCACGCCATTTTCATGGAAGAAGGCGCAACCCTGCTGGTCAGTTTCGAGACCTTGCAAGGCATTCAGGCCCTTTCTGAGCTGGGACAGCCCTTGGGCTGGGACATGCTCAAGCAGCTTGGCTGGTCCTCTCTTTGCGTGACCAGTGATGGCGATACATGGTTCCGCGATCCCTCTGTCTATGCCTATTTCGACCGGTTGATCGACGATGGTTTCTTTGACGAATTCGACCAGGTGATCTTTTATGGCGCGGGTCCCTGCGCCTATGCTGCTGCGGCCTATTCCGTGGCATCGCCCGGGGCCACCGTGATCGCGATCCAGCCGCAGGCCACGCTTGATCCGCGCCTGACCGAATGGGACAACCGCTTTACCGACATGCGCATTCACGACTTTTCCACGCGCTATGGATACGCCCCCGACATGCTGGAGGCCGCAGAGCGCGCCTATGTTTTCTATGATCCGCGCGAAAAACTGGACGCCATGCATGCGGCGCTGTTCACACGGCCAAATGTGACAAAGCTGCGCATGCGGTTCATGGGCGATGCCCTGCAGACCGATCTGTTGGAAATGGACATCTGGGCGACCATTCTTGAGGCCGCGGCAACAGATGAATTGACCGAAAACCATTTCGCCAAACTCTACCGTGCCCGCCGCGACTATCGCCCCTATCTGCGCAATATGCTGGACGCATTGGAGGGCGAGGAGCGCAAACACCTGATTGAACTGCTCTGCGTCAATGTGAACAGCAGAATGCGGATGAGACGGTTCAGGGCCACATTACGCGACCTTCACCGCGATGATCCCGAAGATCAGGACTAGTCCTGAGCGGGGCGCTGTGCTAGCGCAACATCCATGACAAAAAGCCTCACGATCCGCCGTCCTGACGACTGGCACCTGCACCTGCGCGACGGCGATATGCTGCGCGCTGTCCTTCCGCATACTGCCGCGCATTTTGCCCGTGCAATCATCATGCCCAATCTGGTGCCACCGGTGGTCACAGGCGCACAGGCCGCAGCCTACCGCGACCGCATCATGGCGGCCCTGCCACGGGATGCGGATTTCACGCCGCTGATGACCCTCTACCTGACCGAAGACACCGACCCCGCCGATGTGGCAGCCGCCCATGCCGCAGGTCTGATCCACGCGGTCAAACTCTATCCTGCCGGGGCTACGACCAATTCAGCCAGTGGCGTGGCTAACTTTGATAACGTCTCGAAAACGCTTGCGAAAATGGCCGAGATCGGACTGCCGCTGTGCACCCACGGCGAAGTCACCGACCCAAGCGTCGACATCTTTGACCGCGAAGCCGTCTTTATCGACCGCGTGCTGGATCCGATCCGGCGCAGCCATCCTGACCTGCGTGTGGTGATGGAACATATCACCACCTCCGATGCCGTGGACTATGTCAAATCCTCCACCGCCAATCTGGCTGCTACGATCACCACGCATCACCTTGTGATCAACCGCAACCACATCCTGGCTGGCGGGATCAAGCCGCATTACTATTGCCTGCCCGTCGCCAAACGCGAAAGCCACCGTCTGGCGCTGCGCGCCGCCGCAACCTCTGGTGATGCGCGTTTCTTTTTGGGAACTGATTCCGCCCCCCATACGGATGCAAACAAATTGCTGCCCTGTGGCTGCGCGGGCTGTTTCACCGCGACCAACACCATGTCCATCCTGGCAGAGGTCTTTGAACAGGACGGCGCATTGGACCAGCTTGAGGCCTTCACCTCTCTCAATGGTCCGGGCTATTACGGGCTGCCGGTCAATGACGCAACGCTGACCCTGACCCGCCAGGCCCCCAGCTATCCGCCCCATATCGACACGCCAGACGGCCCCGTCACGGTTTTTGACCCTGATATGCCGCTGAACTGGTCCGTCGCGTAAATCCCTATCCTCCCCCAGCACGGAGCAGAAAATGATCCCCACCAGCTATCCCGACGCCGCTGAAATGGCCCGTTTGACGGCCCGTATGCTTTTGGAAATCAAGGCGGTGCATTTCAATGCCGAAACGCCTTTCACGCTGGCATCAGGTCTGCCCAGCCCGACCTACATCGACTGCCGCAAGCTGATCTCCTATCCCCGGATCCGCGCCACACTGATGGATTTTCTGACCGTCACCGTGATGCGGAATGTGGGCTTTGAGGCCTTTGACAATATCGCAGGCGGCGAAACCGCTGGCATCCCCTTTGCCGCACTTGTTGCCGAACGCATGGCCCTGCCCATGACCTATGTGCGCAAAAAGCCAAAGGGCTACGGCCGCAATGCGCGCATCGAAGGGGATATGACCGAAGGCCAGCGCGTTCTTCTGGTTGAGGATCTGACCACCGACGGCGGCTCAAAACTCAGCTTTGTGGACGCAATCCGTGACACCGGGGCGACCTGTGCGCATACGGCAGTGATCTTTTACTACGGCATCTTTCCGCAGACGGAAAAGACGCTGGGCGATCACGGCGTCAGCCTGCATGCGCTGTGCACATGGTGGGATGTACTGGCAGAGGCAAAGGCCCAGGGCGTCTTTGACGAGGCCACCTTGAAAGAGGTCGAAGCCTTCTTGAAAGCCCCCAAGGCATGGCAAGAAGCACATAAAAATTAAGCGCAAGTAAACACTGCATATTGACCCCGAACGCAGATTTGGGGCAATATATGGTAGGATTTAGGCTTTCCACCGCTTATCCACAGAAACATACAATTTGCGCCATTGGCCTGCGCCCTCTATGCACGTCCCGGGACATATCGGGTGAAACAATGAACGAAATCACATCGCTGAATGCGAATAATATCGCTGTGCAGGCACCGGAAACGATGCCCCATTCCATCGAGGCCGAACAGCAGCTTCTGGGCGCGATCCTGACCAACAACGACATCTACGACCGTGTCGCCTCCATCATCGGGCCCAAGCATTTCTATGATCCGGTCCATGCGCGCATCTTTGAAATCGCCTCCAGCCGTATCGCCAAGAACAACCTTGCGTCTCCTGTGACGCTCAAGGCCTTCATGGAAGACGATGAGGGCCTCAAGGAGCTGGGCGGCCCCGCCTACCTGGCCCGTCTGGCCGGTGCCGCGATCAGCGCCTTTGCGGTGCGCGACTATGCGCAGATGATCTATGATCTGGCGGTGCGCCGCGATCTGATCCAGCTGGGCCGCGACATCTCGGCCAAGGCCGCGCAGATGGATGTCTCCTCCGAACCCCGCGAACAGATCGTCGAGGCCGAACAGGAACTCTACAAACTGGCAGAACAAGGCCAGACAGAAAGCGGATTTCAAAGCTTTCTTAAGGCGGTAACCGACGCGGTCAATGTGGCCAATGCCGCCTACCAACGCGATGGCGGGCTGTCTGGCGTGTCCACGGGGCTGATCGACATGGATGCAAAACTGGGCGGTCTGCACCGCTCTGACCTGTTGATCCTCGCGGGCCGTCCCTCCATGGGCAAAACATCGCTGGCCACCAACATCGCCTTCAACGTCGCCAAGGCCTATAAGCGCGGCACCTTGCATGACGGCACCGAAGGGGCCGTAGATGGCGGCGTCGTGGGGTTCTACTCTCTGGAAATGAGCGCCGAACAGCTGGCCGCGCGGATCCTGTCAGAAGCCGCCGAAATCCCTTCCCAGCAGATCCGCTCTGGCGACATGACAGAAACCGAATTCCGCCGTTTCGTCGATGCCGCCAAGGCGCTTGAGGCCTGTCCGCTGTTCATCGACGACACGCCCGCCCTGCCCATCAGCCAGCTGGCCGCACGCGCCCGCCGCCTCAAGCGGACCCACGGGTTGGACGTGCTGATCGTGGACTACCTGCAGCTTGTCCGCGGCACGGGCAAAAGCGAAAACCGCGTCAACGAAATCTCTGAAATCACCATGGGCCTCAAGGCCATCGCCAAGGAACTCGATATTCCTGTGATCGCCCTGTCGCAGCTGTCGCGTCAGGTAGAAAACCGCGAAGACAAACGGCCCCAGCTGTCAGACCTGCGTGAATCAGGGTCGATCGAACAGGACGCCGACGTGGTGATGTTCGTGTTCCGCGAGGAATACTACAAAGAGCGCGAAAAGCCCGGCGATCACGATCTGGAAGCCATGGCGCGCTGGCAAGAAGAGATGGAGCGCCTGCATGGCAAGGCCGAGGTCGTCATAGGCAAACAGCGCCACGGTCCCATCGGCACCGTCGAACTCAGCTTTGAGGGCCGCTTTACCCGTTTCGGCAATCTGGTCAAACCCTGGCAACAGGGTGGCGGCAACGATCAGGAGTTCTGATGCAACGACGCGCGTTATTGCTGGGGGCTGCGGCCCTTGGCCTTTTGAACAGGTCCCCCGCCATGGCCTCTCCATCGCTCCATGTCCCCCCCGAAGAAGACCGCCACGCGCAGACCTTCATGATGTGGCCGGTCAACCGCAAGGTCCATCCCGACGGCGTCTTTCTGGACATGCTGCAAGACACGATCGCAGATATCGCCAATGCCATCGCCGACTTTGAACCGGTGGTGATGCTGGCCGCCGCCGCCGATCATGCAAAGGCCCGCAAGCGGCTCAGTGACCGGGTCGCGCTGTGGGATATCCCCACCGAAGACCTCTGGGCGCGCGATGCAGGCCCGCTTTTTGCCTATCAAGGCCCGGATCTGGTCGTCAGCCATATCCAGTTCAACGGCTGGGGCAATCGGCAGGTGAACAAGCGCGACAGTCAGGTCGCCGCCCGTGTCGCCGAACAGCTGGGCCTGCGCATGGTCCCCAGCGGCCTGACCGGCGAAGCAGGTGGCGTGGAACACGACGGTCACGGCCTCCTGATGGCCCATGAAAGCTCTTGGGTGAACCCAAACCGCAACCCCGGCCAAAGCCGCGCGCAGATTGAGGAACGCCTGCTAACCGCTTATGGTGCTGACAAAATGATCTGGTCCAAAGGGGTCTATGATCAGGATATTACCGATTACCACATCGACAGCCTGGCCCGGTTTACCGGCCCCGGCCGGGTGTTGATCAACCTGCCGGATGAACCGGACATGGACGACCCTTTCCACCTTGCAGCCCTGGACACCTATGATGCGCTGGTGGCTGCCGGCCTGCAGATCGACACCATCGCAGAACCAAACAGACGCCGCATCAAGGCGATCGACTTTGTCGCCTCTTATGCCAATTACTACGCCTGCAACGACGCGGTGATCGCCGCACAGTTTGGCGACCCCGAAACCGACGCCGCGGCCAAGGACGCGCTGATCCGCCATTATCCGGGCCGCGAGATTGTGATGCTGAACGTCGATGCCCTGGGCGAAATTGGCGGCGGCATCCATTGCGCCACCCAGCAGATGCCTGCATGAACTGGCTGAACCGCAATGCATCGGCGATTGAGGCCCTGGGCACCATCACGACAGCGCTTGTGGCTCTGGCTGCCTTGATCGCCATTCCGTGGCAGATGCGGGCGTCGGCGGCCCTTCAGGCCGAACAATCGGCCCGCGACATATATCGTGAATTTGTGGCGCTTTCGGTGAACAAACCCGGTTTTGCCGATCCGGACTATTGCGCCATCAAGACCGATCCACTGCGCCTGACCGCCTACAGCTATTACATGGAATACCTGCTTTATACTGCCGAACAGGTCACCGCAGTGAGTGACACATGGATACCGGTGATGCAAAGCCATCTGTCCCAGCATCACGGCATTCTATGCGACACCCACGAAGGGTATGCCGACACCGCCCCGGTCGCCGCACTGATCGCATCCCAGCGCGCCCAATGCGCCGCTGCCACCAGCTGCGACTAAGCCGTTTCTTGGCATTGGCGGGACCCGTTTTCCGCAAAAAACGGGTTGGCGGGCGGCCCAATGGCCCCCCGCCTGCCCATTCAGGCTTTGGTCTATTCGACCGCCTTCACCTCATAGCGCAGACCCTTGGCCGTGCCCTTGGCAAAGCCTTTCCAATAGCTGTGGTCTTCCTTGGGCGTGCCGTCCTCGTTCATCGACCACACACCGGCGTTGGAACTCTCGACCAGCTCCAGATAGCTGGCCTTGTCCGCATCCCCCTTCAGCCGCTGATCCAGCCAGGCCGTCACGAAATGCTGCGCGATATTGTTCATCCGCGCGGTGTTCCAGACCGGATCGGTATAATGCTCAGAGATGTCAAAGCCCTTGTCCGCGTTGAAATAAAAGCTCTCTGCCGGGGCTGGCATCGGCGCGCCCGAATTATGGCCGCCGTTCTCATAGGTCAGCAGCGCATGCGGCAGGTTCGACGCATTCTCCCACAGCGCCCGCACCCCATTTTCATAAAGCGACACGTCGTCTTGCGAACCGGCGATGAACATCATCGGAATGCCGATGCCTGCCAGGCCTTCGGCATTCCAAAAGCCCGTGTTCATCCCCCAGGGGCCAAATGCCACCGCCGTCTTGATCCGCGCATCGGGCAGCGCCTTATGCGTCTCACTGCCCGCCTGATGGATGCCAAGCGTCCCGTGCGGCCCGCCCCATGGATAGCCGACAGAGGCCTCTGTCACGCCGCCACCGGCAGTGATCACGGCACCATAGCCGCCCATGGAATAGCCAATCAACCCGGTGTTCTGCGCATCATAAAGCCCTGCAAAATCACCGCCCTCAGCCCCCATCTTGGCCATCTCTTCCAGCACGAACAACTGATCCAGCGACCGGTTCACCAATGTTGAGCCAAAGGCAGCCTGGGTCCGGTAGGTGCTGTCGGTATGATCAATGGAGGCCACGACATAGCCCTTGGACGCGATGTTCTCTGCCAGATGCGACAGCAAGAAGCGGTTGCCGGGATAGCCGTGACTGATCAACACCAGCGGATAGGCCGCATCGGGGCTGGCTGCCTGTGCATCACGCATGGCGCGGCCCTGCAAACTTACCTCGGTCGTGCCATCGCGCAGATAGGCCCTCAACGTGGTGTCCCCACTGGCCCCCTGCGCTGCCGGATACCACATCTCGACCGTCAGCGGGCGGTCGTACATCGGCATCGTGTCGGGCTTGGGTGCTGCGGGATCAATGGCCAGAATATTGATCTGATCGGGGTTCACCATCTCCAATTGCCGCACGCCCACGGGCAAATCCCCATAGGCCGCCAATTCCGGCGCACCGGGCAATTGCGTATCAATTCGGTTTTCAGCCATTGCCATCGTCCCAGCAAGGCCGATGGCCAAAGCCAGCGGCGCGGTTTTCACGTTATGGTTCATTATCTGTCTCCTCCACGAACTGCCACCAGAGTAATCGGCGCATGTGACAGAGCAAGTAAGCGTTTTGTGACGTTACGGGAGTTGGCCTCGGGCCAGGGGCACGACCAGGGCCCAGGAACCAAATCCAAAGCCAAAGCCAAGGCCAAAGCCGGAACGGGTGCCCGTTACCCCCGGTCAGACGGCGCGGGCAATTGCCCCGCCTGTGCGAGGTCTTTCGCGCTCAATCCGTATTTGGCGGCAAAGCGCAGACGTGCGGCAATCAGCCGGGGATCATCCGGAGACAGGCCCAGCGTCCGGATAAATTCAATCCGTTGCTGCTGTTTCAAACTTGCCCTGTCGATCTGCGTGCCCATGGCGCGGTCAATGATCTCTCCGCCGGGGCTGACATGGAACCATTTGCTGAAGTCACGGAAATGATGCTCATTGTGCAGCCGCGTCACCCGCCGCGCGAGGGCCGATTTGCGCAAACTCAGATGCGCGGTCATGTGATACCACTCATAGACCAGGAACATCGCCACCGCACCCGCAGGCACGATGGCAACCGCCACCCAGATCGCCCCCGACACGCCCAGCGCCGCAGCGATCCCCCAGACCAACGCAAAATTCCCCGCCAGCATCGGCAGCGCGACCCAGATCGGCACAAAGAAAAGGCGCAGGTTTGTGGGGAAATCGTGATGCCCGTAATGCGCCTGATACAGCAGGTCAAAGGCCCATTGCCGCCGGGGCGGTGCCAGGTGAAAGACATGCCGGTGCAGGCTGTATTCATTCAGCAACTGTGCCGCAATACCGGCAGGCAGACAAAGCCACGCCCACCACGGCCCCGCCACCAAAAGCGCCACAAAGGCCATGGCACATACCAGCGCCATGATCACAATGGACCAATGTCCGGCCATGATCTTCAGTCGTGTCATGCCCCCGGTCCTTCCGCCCTATTTGTCTTACACGCTTGTTCCGCAACGCCAAGTTGGGTAGACCCGCCCACAATGGCTTGAAAGCCGCTTTGTGTAAACAACGCCCCGCGTTCCTGATCCCGTGCCGGACCCGACCTGATGAGCTCTGCGACACTAACCATCGACCTTAGCGCCATTGTTGCCAATTGGCAGGCTCTGGACAAACTCACAACCTGCGAAACCGCAGCCACAATCAAGGCTGATGCCTACGGTCTGGGTGTGGCCAAAGTCGGCCCCGCGCTGGCGGATGCCGGTGCGCGGATCTTCTTTGTGGCCTTGGCCAGCGAAGGCGTGGCATTGCGCGGGGCCTTGGGGCCGGGTCCGGGCATCTATGTGTTTTCGGGCCATATGGCTGGCGACGCCGAGATGATCCGCAGCGCCGATCTGACCCCGATGATCAATTCCGTCGACCAGCTTTTGTGCCATGTGGAAGCGCTGCCGGGTCATCCCTTTGGCCTGCAACTGGACAGTGGCATGAACCGGCTGGGGATGGAGCCTGCCGAATGGGCCGCCCTGCGTGACATCGCGCTGGCCCAGCGGCCCAAGTTGATCATGTCCCATCTGGCCTGCGCGGATGAACCCAATCACCTGATGAACCAGCACCAGCTCAAGACCTTTGTGGAAATGACCCAAGGGGTGGATGTGAAACGGTCACTGGCCGCCACCGGCGGCATCCTGCTGGGCAAGGACTATCATTTTGACCTCACGCGTCCGGGGGTCGGGCTTTATGGCGGGCTTCCGTTCATTGATGCTGTGCCCGTGGTGACCCTGGACGTGCCCGTCATCCAGATCCGCGACGTGCTGCCCGGCGAAAGCGTGGGCTATGCAAACAGCTTTGTCGCCAAGAACCCGATGCGCGTGGCAACTGTGGCCGCAGGCTATGCCGACGGGTTGATCCGCGCCATGGGGGCAAAGGCCACCTTTACCCATGAGGGGCGCAAGGCACCTGTGATCGGGCGCGTCTCGATGGATTTGATCACATTGGACGTCAGCAACTTGCCGCAGGAACCCGAGCGGATGCAGCTCTTGGGGTTGCATCAATCGGTGGATACGGTGGCAGGTTTTGCCGGGACCATCGGCTATGAGATCCTGACCTCTCTGGGTGCGCGCTATGATCGGGTCTATCTGACGTGAGCAACGCGGGCTGGTGGCTGAAACTGCTCAACCTGTCACTGCTGATCCTGTATCCTGTCGCATGGGCCGCCCCGTTGATGCGCGCAGGCCTGCTGCCGCTGTTTTCGCTTAATGAAATCTCCGTGCTGACCGGGCTTCAATCGCTCTGGGCCACGGATATTTTTCTGGCCCTCATGGTCACGCTGTTTGCGCTTTTTGCCCCTTACGTCAAAACCATAGGGCTGGCGCTGGTGCATTTCGGCCTGCTTAAACCCACGATGCTGCCGGTGCTGCACGCATTGGGCAAACTGGCCATGGCGGATGTCTTTTTGATCGCGCTCTACATCACGCTGAGCAAGGGCATCGGCGTCGGCCGCATCGAAGTCGCATGGGGGCTGTATCTGTTTACCGGCTGCATCCTTGCCTCGCTTTTGATCAGCTGGCGGACCGACCATAAGTCATCGCACCCTGACATCCCCCCGACCCCCTGACCAACTGTTTGCGCACGACACCGCATCGCGGTCACCTTTCCCTTTGACCCGGCCCCCCGTCTGCGCCAAAACACCCCCATGGCAAAACCCGTCAAGACATTCTCCTGCACCGCATGCGGGGCCAGCTATAACAAATGGTCTGGCCGCTGCGATGGCTGTGGCGAATGGAACAGCATCATTGAGGACAAGGGCATCTCTGCCGGCCCCCCCAGCAAATCGCTGGGCGGCAAACGCGGCTCTGCGATGCAGCTGACCGACCTGTCCACCGAAGAGGCCCCACCACCGCGCAGCCGCTCTGGCATTGCCGAACTTGACCGGGTGCTGGGCGGCGGGCTGGTGGCTGCCTCCGCCATTCTGGTGGGCGGCGATCCGGGCATCGGCAAATCCACGCTTTTGTTGCAGGCCGCCGCGCATTTCGCATTGGCAGGGGTCAAGACCATCTATGTGAGCGGCGAAGAAGCCTCGGCGCAGGTCCGCATGCGGGCCCAGCGTCTGGGACTGTCGGATGCGCCTGTGCAACTGGCCGCGGAAACCAACCTGCGCGACATCCTGACCACGCTGGAGGCCGAACGCCCCGGCCTCGCGATCATCGATTCCATCCAGACCATGTGGGCCGACAACGTCGAATCCGCCCCCGGCTCGGTCTCGCAGGTGCGCGCCGCTGCCCATGAGCTGACCAGTTTCGCCAAACGCCGCGGGGTCAGCGTGATCCTTGTGGGGCATGTGACCAAAGACGGCCAGATCGCAGGCCCCCGCGTGGTCGAACATATGGTCGACACCGTACTTTATTTCGAAGGCGAGCGCGGCCACCAGTTTCGCATCCTGCGCAGCGTCAAGAACCGCTTTGGGCCCGCAGATGAAATCGGCGTCTTTGAGATGACCGGACAGGGCCTCGCCGAAGTCACCAACCCCTCTGCCCTGTTCTTGTCAGAGCGCGGACAGCCCGCAGCAGGTTCTGTCGTCTTTGCGGGCATCGAAGGCACCCGGCCCGTGCTGGTCGAATTGCAGGCCCTCGTGGCCCCCTCGCCCCATTCACAGGCGCGCCGCACCGTCGTGGGCTGGGACAGCGGGCGGCTGGCGATGATCCTTGCCGTGCTCGAGGCGCGCTGCGGCATCCCCTTTGCAGGTCTTGATGTCTATCTCAACGTTGCAGGCGGCATGAAAATTTCCGAACCCGCCGCCGATCTGGCCGTCGCCGCAGCATTGCTTAGCGCCCGCGAGGACGTGGCCCTGCCCGCCGAAACCGTCGTTTTCGGCGAGATCAGCCTGTCTGGGGCGCTGCGACCGGCCTCTCAGACGGAAAACAGGTTGAAAGAGGCGCAAAAACTTGGTTTTACGAGCGCCATCGCCCCCGCAGGCGGAAAAGCTGCGGCGGCCGCTGGCATTTCACTCAACACCATGAGCGATCTGACCAGTTTTGTTGGTGAAATATTCGGCGCAGGGTAACGCGCCCGGGGTAAGAAGGCAGAAGCGAATGGAAGGCTTTACGATCATCGACGGCGTGGTGGCCCTTGTCATTGTCCTGTCGGCACTGCTGGCTTATGGCCGCGGTCTGGTGCGCGAAGGCATGGCCATTCTGGGCTGGGTTGCCGCCGCCGTATTGGCCTTTCTCTTTGCCCCGCAGGTCGAACCGCTGGTGCGTGAGATCCCGGTCATCGGTGATTTTCTGGCCGATAGCTGTGAATTGTCGATCATCGGGGCCTTTGCGATCGTCTTTGCCGTTGCGCTGATTGTCGTGTCGCTCTTTACCCCGCTGTTTTCGTCGCTGGTGCAACGCTCTGCGCTGGGTGGCGTCGATCAGGGGCTTGGCTTTGTCTTCGGCGTGGCGCGCGGCATCCTGTTGGTCGCCATCGCCTTTTTCGTCTACCAGACGGTGATGACCGGCCAGCAATATACCATCGTCGAGGAAAGCCGCTCTGCGGTGGTTTTCTCGCGGTTTACTGGCCAGATTGAACAGCAAAACCCCGAAGCGGCGCTGGGCTGGATCACATCGCGCTACGAGGCTCTGGTGGGCAACTGCGGCCAATAGGCCAAAGATCGGACGATCTTAACCCCATCTTAAGGACATGCTTTCTACAAAAGCCCTGCGAAAGGGGGCTTTTGTGACAGTATCACCGCGCCACGACATCTTTGACTACATTGCTGCACCGATCTTTGTGCTTGAGGTGAACAAGGGGGGGCAGCCGGTCTATGCCGCCATAAACACCCATGCCCTTGAAATCTCCGGGCGTCCCGCTTCGGATTACATCGGGAAAACCGCGCTTGATGTCTATCCCGATTCCTATGGCCGGACAGCCTATGCGCACCATTGCTTTGTGATCAAGAACGGCCAGCGCGCGATCTATGAACTGGACCTGCCGATGGCGGGGAAAATCTGCAGCCTGCGCACGCAGCTGAACCCCCAACTGGGGCCCAACGGACAGGTCGAACGGGTCTATGCCCTGTCTGTCGACGTCACGGCGGAAAAGAACGCCAGGGAATCCAAGGTCGAATTCGACACCCTGTCATCCGAAATGGAACAATTCGTGGCGCTTGCCGCCCATGACCTGCGCGCCCCCATGCGCAATGTCGCGATCCTGACCGACCTGCTGCGCGAGGGCTTTCAGGACCACGGTGACGGCAAGCTGGAATTGCTGGATCTGATCGACAAGATCGCAGTCAAATCAATGGATCTGATCAGCGATGTGCTGTGCCATGTCGAAATCAAATCCACACAGGCCGATGAAACCGTCTTCAGCTTTCCCGCCCTGTGCCATCAGATCTGCGATACGCTGGACCCAAAGGGGCTGCATGTCTATGACAGCTCCCTCTCGACGATACGGGCCGACCGCACGGTCATGATGATCGCCCTGCGCAACCTGATCGAAAATGCCATAAAACACGGGGGCCGCAAGCCGCTTGCGATCGACATCCAGGTCGCAACAGGCATGCCCGGCATGATCGAAGTCACCCTGACCGACGATGGCAAGGGGTTCTCGGATGCCGCCCTCAAGATCATGAATGGCGGACAGTTCAGGGCGGACAGCGGTTATGGATTATTTGGCGTCAAACGGCTGATCTCGGCGCGGGGCGGCACGCTGATTGCGCGCAACACCCCCGACCAGACCGGCGCTGTTGTGCGCTTTTCGCTGCCCGGTACCCTGCTGGGCGTGGCGTCGCCCCCCGACCTGCTGACCATGCAGTCAGACGACCTGCAATCCCCTTCCGCCGCGTAGCGCCGGAACCACAATAACCGCGTGAATTGCGCCCCCGCCAAACAAAGCACAAGGATAACGACAGCAGCGGGGTGACACTGGCCTCCATTCCCCCTAAATACATGTCCATCCCTTCCCGGATTCGGAGCTGTCCCGTTGTCCAAAATCATGCCTCCCGCCCATCCTTTCGATACCTCATACCTGCGCGACGACGGGAATGAGGATAAGCTCAAAGAAGAATGCGGCGTCTTTGGCGTTATCGGCGTCGCCGATGCATCCAACTTTGTCGCCCTCGGCCTGCATGCCCTGCAACACAGGGGCCAGGAAGCCGGCGGCATCGTCAGTTATGACCCCCAGGCCAGCTTCCAATCCGCCCGCCGCTTTGGCTATGTCCGCGACAACTTCACCTCCGAAGGCGTGATGAAACATCTGCCCGGTGAACTGGCAATCGGCCATGTGCGCTATTCCACCTCCGGCTCCAAGGGGCAGACGGCCATCCGCGACGTACAGCCCTTCTTTGGCGAATTCGCCATGGGCGGTGCGGCGATTGCCCATAATGGCAATATCACCAACGCGGTCGCCCTGCGGCGTGAATTGATTGAACGCGGCAGCATTTTCCAGTCCTCATCGGACAGCGAATGTATCATCCACCTGATGGCCCGCTCCATGCAGCGCACCATTCCAGAGCGCATGGAAGACGCCCTGCGCCGGGTGGAGGGTGCGTTTTCCGTCGTCGCCATGACGCGCACCAAACTGATCGGCGTGCGTGATCCGCTGGGTGTACGCCCGCTGGTTCTGGGCAGGGTCGGTGACGGCTGGGCACTCAGCTCCGAGACATGCGCGCTCGACATCATCGGCGCGGATTTCGTCCGCGAGATTGAACCGGGCGAAATGGTTGTCATCACCGCCAAAGGCGTCGAATCGCATTTCCCCTTCCGCCGTCAGGCCTCCCGTTTCTGCATCTTTGAACATGTCTATTTCTCGCGCCCCGACAGCATCCTCGGCGGTCGCTCCGTTTATGAAACCCGCGAGGCGATCGGCCGCGAACTGGCCAAGGAAAGCCCGGTTGAGGCCGATCTGGTCTGCCCCGTTCCCGATTCCGGCACGCCCGCCGCGATTGGCTTCAGTCTCGAATCCGGCATTCCCTATGCCATGGGCATCATCCGCAACCAATATATGGGCCGCACCTTCATTGAGCCCACAGAGCAGATCCGCAACATGGGTGTGCGTCTCAAACTGAACGTGAACCGGGCGCTGATCAAAGGCAAACGTGTGATCCTTGTGGACGATTCGGTGGTGCGCGGCACCACCAGCCGCAAGATCAAGGAAATGATCCTGGATGCCGGGGCCAAAGAAGTCCACTTTCGCATCGCATCACCGCCCACGGCCTGGCCCTGTTTCTACGGTGTCGACACGCCCCAGCGCGAAAAACTGCTGGCAGCCACCATGTCAGAGGATGAAATGCGCGACCATCTGGCGGTCGACAGCCTCAAATTCATCTCGCTGGACGGCTTGTACCGCGCCGTCGGTGAGGCCGAGGGGCGGAATGCAAAATGCCCACAATATTGCGATGCCTGTTTCTCGGGCGAATATCCCGTCACCCCCTCTGATCAGGTCGATCAAGGGTTCGAGATGAAAACCGCCGCCGAATAAACCGCCCCTACCTGTGCGGCCATCCCCCGATACAAGACCTGGTGCCATTGCCCCCAAAGGCAGTGGCGCTTGGCGTTTTGGCCCTCGCGCCCTCCACCGGCGGGCTTCTGCCGCCCTGTCGGCCAATCCCTGCCGAGCCCAAAGGACCACCCTTCCCGCCGCCGCCGCCGCTTGTTAGCCCCTCACAAAATCGGACCAACCGAGTCTCAAGAGGCCAGCACATGACCACCACCACCCAAGAACCCACGCCCCAGAACGTGGCCGACCTTGCCACGCAAAACGCCGATCTGGGCCGGCTGGCCCTGATCGGCGTCTTCGGCAGCCAAACCGCCCCCGCCGCCCTGATCCGTGACCGCAAGGGCACGGTCCAGCGTGTCATCATCGGGGACCAGGTGGCCAATCAAACCGTCACCGCCATCGCAGAAGACCGCGTGATCCTGGCCCGTGGCGGTAAAACCAGCACCTTGACCCTGCCAAAGTCTTGACCCGCCCCTTGACGCCCGCGCGCCCAGCAGGCACATGCCCATCATGACAAAAACAGCTTTGATCACAGGGGCCTCTCGTGGCCTAGGAGCCGCCCTTGCCGAGGCATTGGCCCCCGAATATCACATCATCGCCGTGGCCCGCACCACCGGCGCATTGGAAGAACTGGATGACCGCATCCAGGCCAAGGGCGGCAGCGCCACTCTGGCCCCGATGGATGTGACCAACGCAGATGCAATGGCCACCCTGTGCCGCGGCATCCATGACCGTTGGGGCAGCCTTGATCTATGGCTTCATACCGCCATTCACGCGGCACCGCTGGCCCCCACCGATCACATCGACGCAAAAGACATGGCGAAGTCCATCGCCTGCAACATCACCGCAACCTCGACGCTGATCACCTATGTGTCGCCCCTTCTGGGCCTGACCGGCACTGCGGTGTTCTTTGACGATCCGCGCATGGGGCAGCAATTCTTTGGCAGCTACGGTGCGACCAAGACCGCACAGATCGCATTGGCCCGCGCCTGGGCCGCCGAAAAGGCCA
This sequence comes from Sulfitobacter sp., assembly GCA_017854855.1. Lineage (GTDB taxonomy): Bacteria > Pseudomonadota > Alphaproteobacteria > Rhodobacterales > Rhodobacteraceae > Sulfitobacter. The sequence goes on from JAFMGZ010000025.1 coordinate 47,329, forward strand.
AGATCGGCCCGAAGGTACAGATCGTGACGCCCGAACCGATGCCCACCGCCACGCGTGCACGCTTCTTCCCCGGTGAAAACCGCGAGGCGCTGAACGACATCCACGCCCAGGCGGCTGCGGTATTGGCGCAACTCTAGCGCCGCTGCCTTTTCCAAAACGCCCCCCCTCTCTTGCCGCTGGGATGCCCCTCACCTATCAAGGCAAAAAGGGGCATATCATGCGCATTCTGATCACAAATGACGACGGCATCACCGCACCCGGCCTTGAGGTGCTCGAAGCCATAGCAGCCGACCTGGCCGGACCACAGGGCGAGGTCTGGGTGGTTGCCCCCGCCTTTGAGCAATCGGGCGTGGGCCATTGCATCAACTATGTGCACCCCACGATGCTCAGCCAGATGGAAACGCACCGCTACGCCGCCGAAGGATCGCCTGCCGACTGCGTGCTGATCGCCGTCCATGACATCATGCGTGACAATCTGCCGGATCTGGTGCTGTCGGGGGTGAACCGGGGCAATAACTCTGCGGAAAACACGCTGTATTCCGGCACCATTGGCGGTGCCATGGAAGCAGCCCTTCAGGGGCTTCCGGCCATCGCCCTGTCCCAATATTACGGCCCCGCAAACCGCGACCTTGATAACCCGTTTCAGGCCGCCGCCGATCACGGCGCAGAGGTGATCCGCCGCATTCTGGATACCACCCCAAAAGAAGACGTGGATTACGGCCTGTTTTACAATGTGAACTTCCCGCCCGTCGCAGCGGCGGACGTCAAGGGCATCCGCCTGGCCGCCCAGGGACGACGCCCCGGCGTGGTCTTTGGCACCGAACCCCATACCGCCCCTTCGGGACGACGGTTTTCATGGATCAAGGGCGGCGATCAACAGGTCATGACCGCCCCCGGCTCAGACGCCGCTGTCAACCTTGAGGGCTATATCTCTGTCACGCCGATGCGTGCCGATCTGACCGCCCACGAGATGCTCGATCAGCTTTCAGGCATCAACAAATGAACCAAGAGGCGACCTCCATCGCTGAGCGCAAGATGCAGTTTCTCTATGCGCTGCGGTCCAAGGGCGTGACGGACACCCGCGTCCTCAACGCGATGGAAAGCGTCGATCGCGGTCCCTTTATCACCGGACTTTTTGCCGAACGCGCCTATGAGGACATGCCCCTGCCCATCGCCTGCGGCCAGACCATCAGCCAGCCTTCGGTCGTCGGCCTGATGACCCAGGCCTTGCAGGTCTCGCCGCGCGACAAGGTGTTGGAGATCGGCACAGGCTCGGGCTACCAGGCCGCAATCCTCAGCAAACTGGCCCGCCGCGTCTATACGATTGACCGCCACCGCCGTCTGGTTCACGAAGCCCGCGAGATTTTTGCCAGTCTCGACCTGGTCAATATCACGGCCATCACCGCCGACGGCAGCCATGGTCTGGACGAACAGGCCCCCTTTGACCGCATCATCGTGACCGCTGCGGCCGAAGACCCGCCCGGTCCGCTGCTGGCCCAGCTCAAGATGGGCGGCATCATGGTGCTGCCCGTGGGCCAATCCGATGCAGTTCAGCACCTCATTCGGGTCACAAAGACAGCAGACGGGCTGCATTATGACGAATTACGCTCTGTGCGCTTCGTTCCGCTGCTCGAGGGCTTGGGCAAAGACAGCTAATAGGGTATGATGCCGCCGAACCCCGGCAACAAGGGGCAGAGCGGATGAGGACAGGCAGATGCACGTGCATAAAACAGGCAAAATCGGTTTGAACAAGAAACTGCGGCTGACCCTTTTGGCCGGCACCAGCGCGGGCCTATTGGCGGCATGCGCCAACCCGGGGCTGGATTTCGACATGCGCGGTGCAATGGGCGGCTTCAGCACCGCTGATGCGGCCCTTGCATCCCTGGCAGACCGTCCGCGCCCCGATGACCGCGGCGTCATTTCCTATCCTAATTACCAGGTCGTCGTGGCACGCCGCGGCGATACGCTGGCTGATGTTGCAAACCGCGTGGGCGTTGATCTCAACACGCTGGCCCGTTTCAACGGCATGGCACCTGACGTGACATTGCGCCAGGATGAAATCGTGGCCCTGCCCAGCCGCGTGGCCGAACCCTCTGCCGCGACCGGCGCTGTCAGCACCGGCCCGATCCAGCCCGTGGACATCACCAGCCTTGCAGGCAACGCCATTGACCGCGCGCCCGAACCCACCGGCGTCCAGACTGCCGCCCTGCCACCTGCGTCACAGCCGGCGGCCACCCCCCCGGCACAGACCGGCAAGGAACCCGTGCGCCACAAGGTCGAACGCGGCGAAACCGCCTATACCATCGCACGTCTGTATAATGTGCCGATCAAGGCCCTGGCAGACTGGAACGGCCTGGGCGCAGATTTCGCGATCCGCGAGGGGCAGTTCCTGCTGATCCCGGTGCCCAAACAAAACCCGCCCGCGCGCAGCGCAACACAGGCGCAAACGGCCAAACCGACCCTGCCCGGCACAGGCAGCCCAACGCCCGTCCCGCCTTCGGCCGCCAAACCGCTGCCAAAGGACGACACCGCAGGGCCCCTGCCCGCCGCACAGCCCAGCAAACCGGTAGCGAATATCGGTCAGGTGACCAAACCCGCATCAGCGGCCAAAATGGTCACCCCCGTCACAGGCAGCATCATCCGCGCCTACGCCAAGGGCCGCAATGAAGGCATCAACATCAAGGCGGCACCCGGCACAGCGGTCAAGGCCGCCGACAGCGGCACCGTCGCCGCCATCACCAAAAGCGCCGAAGGCGTGCCCATCGTGGTGGTGCGCCATGCGGGCAATCTTCTGACGGTCTATGCCAATGTGACCGATGTCTCAGTCTCCAAGGGCGACAGCGTGGCGCGCGGCCAAAACATCGCCAAACTGCGCGATGGTGACGACGCTTACGTGCATTTCGAAGTGCGCCAAGGCTTTGACAGCGTCGACCCG
>JAFMGZ010000111.1 GCA_017854855.1 Sulfitobacter sp.
GCACTAAATCGCTTCGCGATAGGGCGCTCGTTTCTGGCGTTGTGCTGAACCGGGATTTGTTGCGCGATTTGAGATGTTGGGTGTGTGCTGTTGGTCGAGGTGATTTTGCCTCGATTGACAGAGGACAATCCGATGAACATTCAGCATTCTACGCCTATCACACCTCTTCGCGCGCGCATGATTTCCGATATGACAGGGCGCAATCTTGGTCCTGCATCACAGACCAGTCACCTGCGCGCCTGTAAACGTTTTGCGGCTTGGCTCGGGCGCTCGCCAGAGACTGCCACGCCAGACGATGTGAAGTATTTCCAACAGCATCTGATTGAGAGCGGGGCCAGCATCGGCACGCGCAACCAGACCATGACCGGGGTCAAGTTTCTGTTCCGCGTGACGCTGAGACGTCATGATCTCGTGGCTGAGATTTTTCACCTCAAGGGGCCGGTGAAGGTACCGCTGGTGCTGAGCAAAAAGGAGATCAAACGCATCCTGGCGATGGCCCCTAGCACAAAAGCTCATGTCATGTTGTCATTGGCGTATGGCTGCGGGTTGCGCGCAGGCGAGGTCGTTCGGCTCAAGGTCGGCGATATTGACAGCGCTCAGGAGATCATCCGGATTGTGCAATCTAAAGGGCGCAAGGACCGCAACGTGATGTTGCCGTCGGACATTCTGGGGCTGCTGCGCGAGTGGTGGACCGAACGCCCCACCGGTCAGGACAAGGATGTGTCCGTGCCCGAGCGCGTACTTTTCCCCGGATACCGTGGCAAGCACCTCTCGGCGCGACAGATCTCGCGACTGTTCAAACAGACCGCGCATGAGGCAGGGATCACCAAGCCGGTCACGCTGCATACATTGCGTCACAGTTTCGCGACCCATCTGCTGGAACGCGGCGTCGATATCCGCGTCATTCAGGCGCTTCTGGGCCATGCCAAACTGACGACCACGGCGCGCTATGCCGGCGTGGCCACCGGCATGATCGCGGCGGTGGACAGCCCCCTAGATGATCTGAATGGAGCCAAGCGAAAGAAGGGCAAGCCTAAGCCTTCATAGGCCGCCATGCCCCCCTCTCAGCGATGCAAGCATCGCCTGTCGGGCAGTGGTCCATCACTGGAGGTCGCGGATGTCTTCCGCGCCCTTGGTGCTGCCTGGCGTGCGGCAAACGCAGGGCACATCAGCCTCGATAAGATGAAGGTGATGAGCGCCATCGAGCGTTGCAGAACAGCAGCGCTTGGTGGACATGTCGCGCGGTGCACTGACTGCGCACACGAACACATCGCCTACAATTCCTGTCGCAATCGTCACTGCCCAAAATGTCAGGCTGGTGCCGCCAAAACTTGGCTGGCGGCACGTGAGGCCGAGCTGCTGCCCGTGCGGTATTTCCACCTCGTCTTCACCCTGCCCAAGCCCATTGCCGATATTGCGCATCAGAACAAACGCGAGATCTACAACCTGCTGATGCGGGCAAGTGCGGACACGGTGATCAAGATTGCCGCCGATCCCAAGCACCTTGGTGCCCGGGCAGGCATGATTTTGGTCCTTCATACGTGGGGTTCCGCGATGACCCATCACCCGCATGTCCACATGATCGTGCCGGGCGGAGGCCTGTCCACGGACGGCGCAAGCTGGATCGCCTGCCGCAAGAACTTTTTCCTGTCCGTGCATGTGCTGTCCCGTTTGTACCGGCGGCTCATTCTGGAAGGGCTGACCAAGCTGCGTGATGTTGGGAAACTGCAGTTCTTCGGTGATCATGCGGGCCTCATTGACCGGAATACCTTCGACGACTTCCTCAAACCACTGCGCAAAATTGACTGGGTCGTCTACGCCAAGGAACCCTTCGCCGGACCTAAAGCTGTGCTGGCGTATCTGTCGCGATACACCCACCGCGTTGCAATATCCAACAGCCGACTGATCCGTTTCGATGAGCACAGCGTCACCTTCCGCATCAAAGACTACCGCCTTAAAGGCGCGGCTCGCCACACCACCATGACGCTGGCTACGTCGGAGTTTATCCGCAGGTTCCTGATCCACGTCCTGCCCAAAGGCCAGCACCGCATCCGCCACTATGGCTTCTTCGGAAATGGCAACCGTGCAGCCAATATCGCCAGGATCAGGCAACTGCTCGGGGTGCGGGCAGTCAATCAGGACCACGACAACAACATCGGTAATAAAGTCGAACCTGTCCGTTTACTCACGCTGCCATGCCCGTGTTGCGGCGGACAACTGATCATCGTCGAGACAATTGCACCAGCCCAGCACCCCAGAGCACCGCCCAAACAACAAAGGGCTGCAGTATGACCTGCGCCCCGCACACTCCGAACGCGACCCTCAGCCGCAGGCCATCTCTCCTGCGAACCAATCATTACACGCTGACCAAACTATCGATGTGGCAAAAGTTGATGACGTCGACAAAATACCGCGCATATCGACCAAATGCTGGCAAGGCCGACCCTGCGCTTAGCCCAACGGCGGCCGCTCAACAGGTCTGTCAGTTCGGATCCAACGCAGGCACACAGCCCAAATCCCCATAGCAACAAACAACCCACCAAGCCCAACCCCGCGATTTCCCGCTTGAGCGCTTCTCCGACGCCAGGCAA
>JAFMGZ010000112.1 GCA_017854855.1 Sulfitobacter sp.
GAACCGTCTCGGAATTGATCCGGGGGATCAATTCAGGTTCGAACGGGCGGAGCCCGGCGATGCAGGGCGGGAGTTAATTGTTAGACATGTTTTTCAAATTTGCCTTCAGCTCTTCAAACCGCTCTTTACGTTTCCCGAATGTGTCATCCAAGTAAATTTCCAAAGCCTCAAACGCATCGAAAAGCAAAGTTGGACTGTCCAAATTTTGATGGCTGCCCTCGTTCAGAAATATGCGCATGGCGTCAACGAAACTATGACTATCTGGGTTGGCAACTTCTAGCGTCTCTATTCTTTGCACAAAAATTAACCGCTTACCCTTATTGGATTCTCTTGGCACATCAAAGTGATCAAGGAGATACTCAAGACTGCGTCTAATTGCATTGGCGCAAAGGCCATAGTCGATCCAAAAACTGTTGAACGATGCTAGAAGCGCGTTTGCTACCGTGCTTGGTGTTTCCGATGGAATGGCAATGATCGCCGGTGAGGGGTAAATGGATTTGATTTCATATAGTTGTTCCCAACGATAGCCATCCTCATCGGAAAAATCTTCGTACCTGAATACTTCTCCGACGCCGTAGTATGATGCTAACTCACCGCATTCACTGTCTGAACATTTGAGCAGGCCACCAATTCTAAGCAGAACCATTTCAAAATCATGCCAATCTTCGCCATGCACGCGGCTAGAGTATTCTGGTTCATGGGCTTCAAATCCATCCTTCGGAATGAGTCTTCCTCTGTGACATTTGGAACAATAGAATTTGGGAAATTTTTCTTTGTAGAAGCGGTTAATCCAAGTTTCTCGGTCAATCACTTTTGATCGCCCCCCACAAGTCATACTCCCCAGCCTCTTCCACAACCACCTTCACCACATCCCCCACAGCTAACCCATCAGTCCCCTCATCAATAAACAAGTTCCCGTCGATCTCGGGCGCGTCGGCCCATGTGCGGCAGGTCGCGATGCCGTCTTCGTCGATGTCGTCCACGATGACTTCCAGCACCTTGCCGACTTTGGCTTCCAGTTTCGCCTCGGAAATCGCCTGCGCTTTGGCCATGAAACGGTCCCAGCGGTCCTGTTTGACCTGCGCGCTCACATGGTCAGGCAGGGCGTTGGAGCGCGCACCGGCGACGTTTTCGTATTGAAAGCAGCCGACGCGGTCCAGTTGCGCGGCGTCCAGCCAATCCAGCAGGTGCTGGAACTCGGCCTCGGTTTCGCCCGGATAGCCCACGATGAACGTCGACCGTAGGGTGATATCGGGGCAAATGCTGCGCCATGCGGCGATCTCATCCAGCGTTTTCGCCCCCGCCGCAGGCCGCGCCATGCGCCGCAGCACATCGGGGTGGGAATGTTGGAACGGAATATCCAGATAGGGCAGCACGCCGTTCGCCGGGTCCGCCATCAGCGGGATCAGGTCGCGCACATGGGGGTAGGGGTAGACGTAGTGCAGCCGCACCCACGCGCCAAGCTGGCCCAGTTCGCGGGTCAGGTCGGTGATGTGGCTGCGGACCTGCGTCTCTTTCCACGGGTTCAGGTCGTATTTGCGGTCCAGCCCATAGGCGCTGGTGTCCTGGCTGATCACCAACAGTTCGCGCACCCCGGCCTGCACCAGTTTTTCGGCCTCGCGCAGGACAGCATGGGCGGGGCGGCTGGCCAGTTTGCCGCGCATATCGGGGATGATGCAGAATTTACACTTGTGGTTACAGCCCTCGGAAATCTTCAGATAGCTGTAGTGGCGCGGGGTCAGCGACACGCCAGTGGCGGGCAGCAGGTCAATAAACGGATCGGGGCTGGGCGGCACCGCGCCATGCACCGCGTCCAGCACCTGTTCGTATTGATGCGGGCCGGTGACGGCCAAAATCTGCGGGTGGTGTTCGCGGATGTAATCGGGTTCGGCACCCAGACAGCCAGTCACGATGACGCGGCCATTTTCCTTGAGCGCCTCGCCGATGGCATCGAGGCTTTCGGCCTTGGCACTGTCAAGAAACCCGCAGGTATTGACGATGACGGCATCCGCGCCCGCGTAATCGGGCGAAATGGCGTAACCTTCGGCCCGCAGGCGGGTCAGGATGCGTTCACTGTCGACCAGCGCCTTTGGGCAACCAAGGCTGACCATGCCAATGGTCGGCTGGCCTGCACGGCGGGTGTCGGTGACTTGCGCGCGGGCAAGATCGGGGCGGAGGCTGGGAGGGTTCTGTGTCATGATCGGCATATAGCGCGGGGCGGGGCGCTTGGGAATGGGTTGTGATGCGGCGCGTGTTCAACGAATATCGGCGCAACGCAAGGTGGTGTGATGACTGAAACGACGCTGAAAGACCGCAACCAGAACCCGTGGTATCTGCTGATGACCCTGCATGGTGAGCAGGAGGGAGGCTCATTGGGTGCTTGGTATGGGTTGTGATGTACGGATGCGCGGCTAGTGTGTTCGTCATGCAAGCATGAAAATTGTAACGTATGGCGTTCAAACCAAGGTCAAGGTGTTGCCAGCTGGAGGCAGATCGGAAGTGAGCACAGTTGAGACAGGCAATAGGCTGGAGGACGGTATCCGTCCGGCTGTCCCGCTCTGACGGCGTGATGGAGTGCCTGCTAGATATCC
>JAFMGZ010000113.1 GCA_017854855.1 Sulfitobacter sp.
GGACGAAGCCGCTCCGCGGCATTGGTGCTTGCCGCTGATGGCGTGAGACGCCCATAACGCTGCACATTTTGCAATTTGACTGATCTGCCTGACGATTGGGGTCTTCTCAATCATCAGACAGGAGGTTTCCATGACAGAGGAGAGAGTAACCCCGCTGCGCCAGCGGATGATCGAAGACATGCGCATCCGTGGGATGGGCGACAAGGCGCAGAAGTCGCACATCCGGGCGATCAAGGATTTCGCGGCCTTTCTTAGGCGATCACCAGACACGGCGACGCCGGAGGACCTGCGCGCTTATCAGCTCCATATGACAGACACAGGGATCACCCCATCGACTTTCAACACGCGCATTGTGGCGCTCCGGTTCTTCTTCGGAATGACCTGCGGACGGGAGGAGATGAAGCGCTACATGCAATTTCGCACCGAGCCGCGGAAGTTGCCCGTGGTGTTCAGCGTAGAGGAGGTGTCCGACATCCTGATGGCAGCACCCGGGCCGGGGCTGAAGTATCGCGCGGCCCTTAGCATTTCCTATGGTGCCGGACTCAGGGCTGCCGAGGTCTGCAACCTCAAGATCGGCGATATCGATAGTGACCGGATGCTGATCCATGTCGAGTTGGGCAAGGGTCAGAAGGACCGCAAGGTAATGCTGTCGCCAGGCTTATTGGAGTTGCTACGCGCTTGGTGGCGCGAGGCGCGGCCCGAGGGCTGGCTGTTCCCAGGAACGCCAAAGATCAACCCGATCTCACCGCGCCAACTGAACCGCGCCTTCACCTCTGCCAAGCATATGGCCGGAGTCAAAAAACCCGCCACCTTGCACACGTTACGGCACAGCTTCGCCACCCACCTTCTGGAGGCCAACACCGATGTGCGTGTGATCCAGGTGCTGCTCGGCCACGCCAAGCTGACGACCACGGCGCGATATACCCATGTGGCCACAAAGACGATCCGCGACACGGTCAGTCCCTACGAGATGCTGGCCAAGTTGCAGGACCAGACGGTGAAGCGAAGTCTGGAGTGACCGGGCGCCGGGGTGTCCCGGCCCAAGCTGGAGATTGCTGACATCTTTCGACGATTCGGTCCTGCGTGGCGGCAGGCCAATGCGGGGCATGTCAGCCTCTCTCAGTTGAAGGTGATGTCAGCGATTGAAGCCTGCCGAACCGAGGAGCTCGGCGGGCATGTAGCCGGTTGCACCAAGTGCAGCCACCATCACATCGCCTACAATTCCTGCAAAAACAGGCACTGCCCAAAGTGCCAGGGGCCTGCAGCGCGCGACTGGATGGAGGCACGGGCTGAGGATTTGCTGCCCGTGGAATATTTCCACGTGGTCTTCACGTTACCGGCAGAGATCGCGCAGATCGCCTATTGGAACAAGAAGGCGGTCTATGGGCTGCTGTTCAAAGCCTCGGCCGAAACGGTGATGACCATCGCCGCCGATCCCAAACGTATGGGCGCGCGGGTGGGCATGACCAGCGTGTTGCACACTTGGGGCTCGGCACTGACCCATCATCCCCACATCCATATGATCGTCCCCGGTGGCGGCCTGTCGCCCGATGGCACGAAGTGGGTCGCCTGCCGCCCCGGGTTCTTTTTGCATGTGCGGGTTCTGTCGCGGCTGTTTCGACGCCTGTTTTTGGACGGGCTGATGGATTTGCACCGGGCCGGGCAACTGGTCTTCTTCGGTGATATGGCCGGATTGTCGGCGGCAAAGGCTTTCACCACCTGGCTCGCCCCATTTCGCAAATCCGAATGGGTGATCTATGCCAAACCGCCCTTCGGCGGGCCGGAGGCGGTTCTGGCCTACCTGAGCCGCTATACGCACCGGGTAGCGATCTCGAACGCCCGACTGGTCAGCGCGGAGGCCGATACCGTGGCTTTCCGCTGGAAGGACTATCGCGTCAAATCCGGCGATCGCCAAAAGGTCATGCGGCTGACCACGCCCGAGTTCATCCGCCGCTTCCTGATCCATGTCCTGCCAGATGGCTTCCACCGCATCCGGCATTACGGTCTGCTGGCCAGTTCGACCCGCAAGGCCAACATCACAAAAATCCGCGCCTTGCTCTGCGTCCAGCGCCCGGAACGGGCCACTGCGTCAGGACCCGACGAAGAGATCATCCCACTCACCCTGCGCGAACCATGCCCCTGTTGCGGCGGACCCATGCGCATCATCGAGGTCTTCCGTCGCGGGCAAAAACCAATGTCGCGCGCGCCACCATGGGAGTGGGCGGCATGACACACCGTCTGTCAAATGCCAGACAACACCGGCTGCACCCCGCAGACCCGGCTCAGCCCGTATGCGCTTATCGCTCCTCAGCGCGAAAACTGACCACTGGCACGGCAATATGCACAGCAATACCAGCATATTCGACTACTTCAGTGACCGTCTCAGCCGTCATGCACACCTTCAGCCGAACCCCTGACACAGCCGTCGCCCCAACCGTCGGCACACTTTCTCCATAGGTCTATCCAAGACCCCCGCGGCTTCCTCCTTGGGAGGTTTTCCAACGCGGGTCGTGGTCGCGCCAGTCCCCAATGTTCCGCCGCGACCCGCATCAGAAAACCTTCACCA
>JAFMGZ010000005.1 GCA_017854855.1 Sulfitobacter sp.
TCTTGCGGGCAAGACCCTTGTCGCCTGTTGCAAGGGCATTGAGCTGTCCAGCGGCCTTGGCCCTGTTGCGATCATTTCCCAGGTCTTGCCCAGCGCCACGGCTGCCATTCTGACCGGCCCCAGCTTTGCCACCGATATCGCAGGTGGCTTGCCCACGGCGCTGACGCTGGCCTGCGCGGATGATCACACGGGCCAGATGCTGCAAGAGGCGCTGACCACCGCCAACCTGCGGCTTTACCGGACGACCGATACCATTGGCGCGGAATTGGGGGGGGCGATGAAGAACGTGATTGCGATTGCCTGTGGTGCCGCGATCGGCGCCGGTCTGGGCGAAAGCGCGCGCGCCGCCGTGATGACCCGTGGCTATGCGGAAATGCAGCGGCTGGCCGCCTATCTTGAGGCTGACCCAAAAACGCTTTCTGGCCTTTCGGGCTTTGGCGATCTGACACTGACCTGCACCTCTGATCAGTCGCGCAACTACCGTCTGGGCCTGTCGCTGGGCAAGGGTCAGCCCTTTGACCCTTCGGTGACCGTCGAAGGGGCTGCCACCGCACAGGCGGTGGATACCCTTGCGCGTCAAGCTGGCCTTGATATGCCTATCACCCAAGCTGTGGCCGGGCTTCTCGACAACCGGCTGGATGTCAAAACCGCGATGCAAAGCCTGCTGACGCGCCCATTGAAGGAAGAATGATATGTTTGTTGCCCTGATTGCCCATGACAAACCCGGTGCCCTGGCCATCCGCCAGGAAAACCGCCCCGCGCATCTGGACTATCTGAAATCCACCGATCTGGTCGCGCAGGCGGGTCCGCTGCTGGATGCCGATGGCGCGATGATCGGGTCACTGATCATTCTTGATGTCGAAGATATGGCGCAGGCGCAGGCCTGGGCCGATGGTGATCCCTATGGCAAGGCCGGATTGTTTCAATCTGTCACCCTGACCCATTGGAACCGGGTGATCGGCTGATGGCCTATTGGCTGTTCAAATCAGAGCCTGATGGCTGGAGCTGGGACAGTCAGGTGGCCAAGGGTGAGCAGGGCGAAGAATGGGACGGCGTGCGCAACTACCAGGCCCGCAATTTCATGCGTGAGATGAAGATCGGCGACCTGGGATTTTTCTATCACACCCAGAAAGAGAAATCCGTCGTCGGCATCGTCGAGGTCATCGCAGAGGCCCACCCGGACAGCAGCACCGACGACCCGCGCTGGGAATGCGTGGACGTCAAGGCGGTGCGGCCCTTCGTGGTTCCCGTGACCCTGGCACAGATCAAGGAAGAAGCGCGGCTGGCAGACATGATGCTGGTCAAAAGCCCCCGGCTTTCGGTGCAGCCGGTCACAGCGGCGCAATGGAAGGCCGTCTGCGCCATGGGCAAAACGACACCATAAAGCGCGCATCGCATGACTTGGGTCCATCATAGGTGCCCGTCTTGCCTTGAGTTGCTGAGATTATAAACGGCCCTGTCTTTGATCAGGCTTGTTTACGAAAAAAGGGTTCTGACATGAATGCCAGAACCCTTTCTCACCCCGTGTGCTCCCATACCACCACACACGTATCGAAATATGTTCTGGCCATCCTGGCCTGTCACCCCGTCTGTAGCAAAAGACCCAATCTTGGCCAAGCATTTGATGTCTGTACATTAAATCAAATGCAAAACGCCCGCAGCTTTCGTGCGGGCGTTTCAAAAACTTGTGTCGACCGGTTCAGCCGTAGACGGATTCTTTGCCGAAATGCTTGGTCAGCATGTAATACATGACAGCGCGGTACTTGTTGCGCTCTGACTTGCCATAGGTCTCAATCGCCTTGTTGATCCCTTCCATCAGGTCTGGCCCATCGGGCAGGCCCAGCTTTTTCATCAGGAAGTTCTTCTTGACCAGCTCAAGCTCGCTTTCCTGGCTTGAGGCAACGGTTTGCGCATCAGCGTTGTAGATGGATGGCCCGCAACCGATGGTAACCTTTGTCAAAAGGTCCATATCCGGCGTCATGCCGCATTTGGTCTTCAGATCTTCTGCGTATTTCGCGATCCATTCGTCTCTCTTGCCCATTCGAAGGTCTCCCATATTATTGGCTGATCGGATTTGTGATCTGAATGAAAGCCTAAGGGCATTTGCATTCTCGACAAAGGGGAAATGTTAAATCTGCTCCCCTCTAAATCAAAGGATTGGCTTTGTGATAGGTTTGATCAGTATCATAGGGCCGCGATACACCTTTTTGTCAGCGTCAAAGGATCAGGAAAATGAGCGATAAAGTCAGTTTTACGCAGATGAAAGACGGCACCAAGGCCGATTATGAACTGCTGGAAAAGCTGGAAAAGCCCTATCTGGCGCTGACCGCAGACCGCGTTCTGGACGAATTGCGCCGTCAGGGTGATGTGTCGTTGGAGGGGTACAGGATCACCCGGATGGACCACGGGTTGCAGTCTGCCACCCGCGCTGAACGCGACGGTGCCGATATTGACTGGATCGTTGGCACCTTGCTGCATGACATCGGGGATGGTCTGGCCCCGCAAAATCATGACCGGTTCTCGGCAGAGGTGATCCGCCCCTTTGTCCGTTGGGACGTGGCATGGGTGGTCGAACACCATGGCATTTTCCAGATGCTCTATTACGCCGATCATTATGGTTGGGACAAGAACGCGCGTGATCAATTCCGGGATCACCCCTGTTTTGACAGCTGCGCCAGCTTTTGTGAACGCTGGGATCAATCTTCTTTTGATCCAGAATACGACGCCAAACCGCTCAGCCATTTTGAACCAATGGTCAGAGAGGTATTTGCCCGCAAGGCCTATGATCCGGGCGTGGTGCGCGAAGGGTTTTTATCGCCCCTGACAGCCTAGGACCGGATTGTTGGTGCGTCAGTTCAGGACAACACCATCGCGTCCGCCGTGGTTGGTGCGTCTGTCGAATTCGATGTCGATGCGGTTGTACTTCTTGATGATCGCCTGCCCGCCGATGCAGTTCGCGCGATCAATCTCATAGGCGGCGTCAATGCCATGCTGCCCATGCTGGCGCTCATGGGTCATCAGGTTGGCCACCATGGTATCAAAGGATTTTCGCAGTTTCGGCGGCATCGCCGCGGGGTTGATATGCCGGGGCATTGTATAGGTCACCTCGACCTGCACCTTGCAGGCCGCGCTCCAGCGTACAAACCACGCGGTATAGCCCCAATATCCCTTGGGACCCCGATTGCGCATTTGCTGTTTCAGACCGACGGCAGTCGTGGCGTCAACAGCGTAGGTTTTCATCTTCTCCGTCACCTTTGGTGCCGCCAGCGCCGTGGTTCCAATGAACCACGACGCCAGCACAACAATCAAGGCAAGGCGGGGACCACCCATCGTCAGTAACGGTAGTGTTCTGGTTTGAACGGGCCATCGGGGCTGACGCCGATATAGGCGGCCTGCTCTGGGTCCAGTTTGCTCAGCTTGACGCCGATCCGGTCCAGATGCAGACGGGCAACCTTTTCGTCCAGATGCTTGGGCAGGATGTAGACGTCGTTCTTGTACTCATCGCCCTTGGTCCACAGTTCGATCTGCGCCAGCACCTGATTGGTAAAGGAGGCGGACATCACAAAGGACGGGTGGCCCGTGGCGTTGCCAAGGTTCAGCAGACGGCCCTCGGACAGCAGGATCAGACGGTTGCCATTCGGCATCTCGATCATGTCCACCTGTTCTTTGATGTTGGTCCATTTGTGGTTCTTCAGGGCAGCGACCTGAATTTCATTGTCGAAGTGGCCGATGTTGCCGACAATCGCCATGTCCTTCATCGCGCGCATATGTTCGATGCGGATCACATCCTTGTTGCCAGTGGTGGTGATAAAGATATCGGCCGTGCCAACAACGTCTTCCAGCAGCACAACTTCGAAACCGTCCATCGCCGCCTGCAATGCGCAGATCGGGTCGACTTCGGTCACTTTCACGCGTGCGCCCGCACCCGCCAAAGACGCAGCCGAGCCTTTGCCGACATCGCCGTAACCCATGACGACGGCAACCTTGCCGGCCATCATCGTGTCGGTCGCGCGGCGGATGCCGTCAACCAGCGATTCCTTGCAGCCGTATTTGTTGTCGAACTTGGATTTGGTCACGGAATCGTTCACGTTGATCGCAGGGAACGGCAGCTGGCCCTGTTTCACCAGTTCATACAGACGGTGCACACCGGTGGTGGTTTCCTCGGATACGCCAACGATCTGGTCGCGCATTTTTGTGAACCAACCGGGGCTGGCTTCCATCCGCTTCTTGATCTGTGCCTTGATGACGACTTCTTCGTCAGACGTGGGAACGGCAATGACCTCTTCGCCTGCTTCGGCACGTGCACCCAGCAGAACATAGAGGGTCGCATCACCCCCATCGTCAAGGATCAGGTTCGGGCCTTCCTCGAACATGAAGGATTTATCAAGGTAATCCCAATGCTCTTCCAGTGACTGGCCCTTGATCGCGAAAACCGGTGTGCCGCCTGCGGCAATCGCGGCAGCAGCGTGGTCTTGGGTCGAAAAGATGTTGCAAGACGCCCAGCGCACATCTGCGCCCAGCTCAACAAGTGTCTCAATCAGAACAGCGGTCTGAATGGTCATATGCAGCGATCCGACAATCCGCGCACCCTTGAGCGGTTTGCTTTCGCCATATTCGGAACGCAGCGCCATCAGCCCCGGCATTTCGGTTTCAGCAATGTCCAGTTCCTTGCGGCCGTATGCAGCAAGGTTGATGTCTTTTACGATATAGTCGTTTGCCATGAGGCACCTCATCCAAGATGTTTGGACGCCGCCTATCACTTTTGCCTGCCTGTCTCAACATGCGATGGTGACGCATGGCTTATGCGTTCTTAATCCGCGATTGCGCCGCCCCCGCTTCTTTGGTTTCTTGGCCGCGCAGATGATCCCGACACCAAAAAGGCACAGCAACATGGCACAGCAACCCAGAGCATGGCAGCGGATGCTTTCAGGCCGCAGACTGGACCTGCTGGATCCCACGCCCGTGGACATAGAGATAGAGGACATCGCCCATGGCCTTGCCTTTGTCGCGCGGTGGAACGGCCAGACCCATGGGGATTACGCCTATTCCGTTGCAGAACATTCACTGCTGGTTGAAACCCTGTTTGCACGGATGAACCCAAAGGCCCCGGCGAAATGGTGCCTTGCAGCGCTTTTGCATGATGCGCCCGAATATGTGATCGGGGATATGATCTCGCCGGTAAAGGCGGCGGTCGGGCCGGGCTATGGTGCCCTGGATGACCGGCTGACGGCCGCCATTCACTTGCGCTTTGGTCTGCCTGCGGTGATCCCGGCATCGGTCAAGAAACAGATCAAGAAGGCGGACAAGATCAGCGCATGGATGGAAGCCACCCAGATCGCCGGATTTTCGCCGGACGAATCCTCAAAGTTTTTTGGCCGACCAGAGGCAGGGCTGATCAGCGACCTGCAGATTGTTCTGCGTCCGCCGGTTGAAACCCGCAATGCCTTTACCGCCCGGCATGACCGGCTGCTGGAACAGATGACATGATCCAGGTGCGCCGCCCCATCGCGCTTGACCTTGGGGCGATGGCCGGCCTGCTGAATGCGATCATCGCACAGGGCGGCACCACGGCCCTGACCCGCCCGGTGACAGGCGATGATCTGGCGCAGTGGATGGCCTTTGCGCCGGACCGAAATGCCTGGCATGTTGCCGTCGATGCCCAGGAAAGGCCGGTTGGCTTTCAATGGATCGAACCCGAGGCGTCATTGCCCCCGCAAGCGGCAAATATCGCGACATTCGTTCAGATCGGCCAGACCGGTCTGGGCATCGGATCAGCCCTGTTTGACGCGACCCGCAAGGCGGCAAAAGAATTGGGATATGTCTGGATCAACGCCAATATCCGCGCCGACAACGAAGGCGGGCTAATTTATTATCAAAGCCGTGGCTTTCAGGATTACGGCATCATCGAAGGCTACCGGATGGGCAACGGACAGCTGGTGGACAAACGCCTGAAACGGTTCGATCTATAGCACCAGGTCCGCCGCACCCCAGGATCCGGTATTCGCAACTGCGCTTTAACGCGGGGACCGTTTGGCCAGGATACGCTGCAATGTGCGGCGGTGCATGCTGAGCCGGCGCGCGGTCTCTGATACATTGCGATCACACAGCTCATATACCCGCTGGATATGTTCCCAACGCACACGGTCCGCGCTCATGGGGTTTTCGGGGGGTGGCGGCATGTCGTCACCCGTGGCCAGCAGGGCATTGGTGATGTCATTGGCATCCGCAGGCTTGGACAGGTAATCGGTTGCACCGATCTTGACCGCGGCGACAGCCGTTGCAATCGCCCCGTAACCGGTCAGCACGACAACACGCGCATCCGCCCGGCGTTCGCGCAGTACCTCTACCACATCCAGACCGTTCCCATCCTGCAGTCGCAGGTCGACGACCGCATAGGCGGGCGGGCGGGCCGTGACGATGGCGCGACCCGCGGCCACGCTATCGGCCATCTCAACGTCAAAGCCGCGCTTTTCCATGGCCTTTGCAAGCCTGCGCAAAAACGGCTCGTCATCATCCATCAACAAAAGCGACTTGTCTGGACCGATGCTTGTGTTTTCCTGTGTCACGTCTGTTTGCTCATTTGCCTGTTATCCCTGAACCATATATGGGCCGCAGGCGCTGCGCGTCAAATCGCTCAAAGCCGGTCGAGGAAACATCCGATCTGATCTGCCATCTGCTCTGGCCGTACCTCGCGGCGGAAATATTCGACAAATCCCTCTTCGGGCAGCACCAGGTAGCTAAAGGTGGAATGGTCCACCAGGTATTCATCGTCCACTTTTGGATGCGCCTTGTAATAGGTGCGATAGGCCTGACTGGCTGCTTTGACCTGTTCGGCCGATCCGGTCAGCCCGATCATGCGCGGGTGCATCACTTCGGCGAATTCACCGACGACTTCGGGTGTGTCACGCTCAGGGTCGACGGTGATGAAAACGGGTGTGACGATCTGGCCGCGCTGCTCAAGGATCTCAACGGCTGACGCGTTTCGGTCCACATCCAGCGGGCAGACATCGGGGCAAAAGGTATAGCCGAAATAGATCAATGCGGGCTCTGTGATTACATCCTTGTCGGTCACCGTCTCGCCCTTTGCATTCACCAACTCAAAAGGGCCGCCCAGATCACCGGCAACCGTCGTTGTCCGGCATTGGGCAAATCGGTCGCTGCCACCACCCTGAAAGGCAAACCAGGCGGTTCCCGCCAAAAACGCCGCCGCAACTGCTGCTGCACCAAAGGCAATTTTACGGTTCATTCATAGCCTCCTGCGCCAAACAGCGCTCTTGATCGTTTCCTGTGGCATCACCTACGCTACATCGTTCCAAACGCAACTGACAAAAAAGAAAAGGCGCGCAGATGACGCAGGCCAATATCCGCCCCCTCTCGGGGCGCACCCGGGCAAACTGGATCCGGCTGCGGACAATGATCCTGCTGCGCTGGGTTGCCATTGCTGGACAGCTGATCGCGATCACGGTGGCGCAGCTGGTCTATGGGATCCAGCTGGAGCTTGGGCTGTGCTATCTGGCGGTAGGTGCCTCGATGATCGCCAATCTGGTGGCGACCTTTGTCTATCCCGAAAACAAAAGGCTGTCAGAGTTTGAAAACCTCTGGATGATCATGTTCGATCTGCTGCAGATCGGCTTTCTGCTGTATCTTTCCGGGGGGTTGAACAACCCCTTTGCGCTGCTGCTGCTGGGGCCTGTGACGATCTCTGCAACCGCGCTCAGCCTGCGGTCAACGCTGGTTATTTGTTCCACCGCCATTGTTCTGGTCAGCATTCTGGCCCTCAGCCACCTGCCCCTGACCACGCAGGATGGCACTGTTCTGGCCATGCCGGACCTGTTCATCTTTGGGCAATGGACCGCACTTGTCATCGCGATTGTGTTCACCAGCGCCTATTCGCGCAGGGTCACGACCGAAGTGCATTCCATGGGCGACGCGCTGGCCGCAACCCAGATGGCACTGGCACGCGAACAAAAGCTGACAGATCTGGGCGGCGTCGTTGCCGCCGCTGCGCATGAACTGGGCACGCCACTGGCGACGATCAAACTGGCCAGCGCCGAATTGCTTAGTGATTTGCGCGATAGCCCCGAACTGGCCGAAGATGCCGCGCTGATCTGTGAACAGGCCGACCGCTGCCGGGATATTCTGCGCGACATGGGCCGCGCGGGCAAAGATGACCTGCACCTGCGGCAGGCCCCGCTTGAGGCGGTGCTGCAGGAATCGGCCGATCCGCATATGGACCGGGGCAAGGAGGTGATCATTTTTCAAACCGTCCCAGAGGATGAACGCAAATTCCAGCCCATGATCCTGCGCAAGCCAGAGATCATCCACGGGCTGCGCAATCTGGTGCAAAACGCCGTGGATTTCGCCAATGATACTGTTTGGCTGGAAACGGCGTGGACCGATACAGAGGTGTCCATTCGCATCATGGATGACGGACCGGGGTTTTCGATGCATATCCTGGGCCGTATCGGCGACCCTTTCATGCGCGCAAGGAACAGGCCGCGCCGGTCCGTGGCGCGCCCCGAATACGAAGGCATGGGCCTTGGGCTGTTCATCGCCAAAACGCTGTTGGAGCGTTCCGGCGCGCAGCTGCGCTTTGCCAATGGGCCGGGCGGCCCAAAGGGGGCGAAAGGAACCGGTGCCGTGGTCGAAGTGATCTGGCCCCGCAACGCGCTGGAGGCAGAGACGGTCCCGCAGGGTCAGCCGATGGGAGAAAACCGGCATTTCCCCGGCTGACACAACGTATTGTCCAAAAAGTTAAGACCTTCAGCCTCCCAATTTAACCCTTCATTAACCTCTATCCCCAAGAGTGTCGCCTTATGATCCTGATCAAAGGCCGATCTCATGCTGACGCTTCCGGACCTCCTTGTCATCATCGGGACATCCATCACCACGGCCACGCTGGCAGCTGTGTTGCTGGGCCGCAAAAAGGCCGTGGCATCAGGACCGTTGCAGCTCGCACCGGAACCGCTGGCGCTGCTGTTTGACAATGGCGTATTGCATCATGGCACGGCTGCCGGGCTCAAACATTTTGGCCTGCTGCCCGGCATGCATCTTTGGGATGATCTGCGCGACAGGCTCTTGCCGCAATTCCCCGATCTGCCGGAAACCGCAGGCAGGGGGGCATCCGGCAGCATGACCCTGATCGGGACAACCGCCGATCCCCATTCCCTGCTGGAAATGAAATGGCGCGACGGTCTGTGCTGGATCGATGTGACAGATCAACCCGACAGTTCACAGACTACGCTGACCACCGCCGCAGATCTGATCGCCTACAAGCGGTGTTGTGACATGATGCCCCATCCTGCCTGGGAAGAGCGGGCCGATGGCAGTCTGGGCTGGCGCAACCGGGCCTGTGACGATCTGCTGACAAAATACCCACAAGAGCCGGGCAAGCCCCCTTTTGATCCATCATCGGGCGACGCCGGCAACCGCGCCTTTATCGAGGGTGCGAATGGCCAGCGCGAATGGTTCGATATCGAACGGCATCAGGCGGGGTCCACAATATTTAACCATGCCACCTGCATCACCTCGCTGGTTGCGTCAGAGAGCGCGGAAAACACCTTTGTCCAGACGCTGGCAAAAACCTTTGCGCATTTGTCCATCGGCCTGGCGATTTTTGACCGGCGGGGGCAGTTGGGCATCTTTAATCCCGCGTTGGTCGACCTGACGGGGCTGCAGCCCCGGTTTCTTGCGTCACAGCCGACGATGCAGTCCTTTTTCGACCAGCTTCGGGAAAACCGCAGCATGCCAGAGCCAAAGAACTATCGCACATGGCGACAAGAGATTGCTCAGGTGATCGCCGCGGCCTCTGGCGGGCAATACCGTGAAACATGGACATTAGAAGACGGCCGGACCTATGCGGTGCAGGGGCGCCCCCACCCCGACGGGGCCACCGCCTTCATGATCAAGGACATCAGCCCGGAAATCACCCTGACCCGCAATTTCCGCATTGAGGTCGAAGTATACGAGGCCATGATCAACAGTATTGATGACGCCTTAGTGGTTTTTTCATCCGCCGGGATCGTGACCTTCAGCAATGCCGCCTATCGCAAGCTATGGGGGCATAACCCCGAAACCTCTTTTGCTGATGTGACCATTCACGATGCCATCGCCCTGTGGAAGTCCAAGGCAAAAACCAAACAGGACTGGGCAACGCTGACACGTTTCACCACCACGCTGGGCCCGCGCGAACCCAAGGAACTGACACTGCAGCTGCCCAAGGGGGTCGCACTGACCTGCCAGATGAGCGCGATCACATCGGATACCAGCCTGATCCGGTTTGCGGCCAGCAAAAAGGGGGCGTTGCCCGACGTGGTCCAGACACTGCAAAAACAATCAATACCAGGGCAAATGTGACCCCCCAACTGCACGCTTTTGACTTGCGCTGGGTGGGGTGCATTGTCACCATGGGTTATGTCTGTGCAGCGCCTTTCCTTTACCGTCTCGTCGCCTGACGAAACCACTCAACGCGCCACCGCGCTGGGCCAGAACCTTGGCGCGGGCGATGTGCTGTTGCTCGACGGGGACGTGGGTGCCGGCAAGACCCATTTCGCGCGCTCCTTGATCCAATCCCTGCTGTCCCGGCCAGAGGATGTGCCCTCGCCTACTTTCACATTGGTGCAGACATATGCATCGGATCGGAGCGAGATCTGGCATGCGGATCTGTACCGTCTGACCTCCACCCACGAGATTGAGGAATTGGGCCTGACCGATGCCTTTGAAACCGACATCTGCCTGATCGAATGGCCCGACCGTCTGGGCGAACTGACGCCCGAACATGCCCTGACGTTGCATTTTACCCCAGGTGCCGCCGAAGATACCCGCAAGATCACGGCGGAGTGGACCCATGATAAATGGCGGGCCAAGCTGAAGGGCTGGTCATGACGCGCGACCGACAGGCTGACATCACCGCCTTTCTGGACCAGTGCGGCTGGGCCGATGCCAGACGCCTGCGGGTGGCGGGCGATGCATCCAACAGAACATACGACAGGCTGACGCGGGCCGATGGGACCAGCACCATTTTGATGGATGCGCCGCCAGACACCGGCGAGGATGTGCGCCCTTTCATCGCAATCGCAGATCATTTGCGGTCCGGTGGCCTGAGCGCGCCAAAGATCTATCACCGTGACGAGGCCGCAGGCCTGTTGCTGATCGAAGATTTCGGCGATGCCCTGTTCGCTGATCTGATGGCCCAAGACCCGGATCAGGAAATCCCGCTGTACCAGGCTGCGGCAGATGTTCTGCTGCATCTTCGGGACATGCCCCCGCCCGAACTGACGCCCTGCGATGCAGATTGGCTGATCGACATGTTGCAGCCCCTGTTTGACTGGTATGCCAAGGGCGCGGAACCGGATCAGATAAAGGCATTCAAAGATGGCTTTCGGCCGCTGGCCATCCAGGCAGGGACTGCGCCAAAGATAACAATGCTGCGCGACTATCACGTGCAAAACCTGCTGCTTTTGCCCGATCGTCGCGGGGTTCGGCAGGTCGGTATCCTTGATTTTCAGGATGCGATGCTGGCGCATCCGGCCTATGATCTTGTCTCCATCCTGCAAGACGCCCGCCGGGATGTCAGCGCAGATGTCGAACAACAGATCATCGCCTATTACCTGTCTCACAGCTTGATCGCCGCCGATGACTTTATCGCCTGCTATGCCATTCTTGGCCTGCAACGGAACCTGCGCATCCTGGGTATCTTTGTCCGGCTCTGTCTGCACAGCGGCAAGGCGGGCTATGTCGATTTTATCCCGCGTGTTTGGGGCTATGTGATGCGCAATCTGGCGCATCCCGCGCTGTCGCCGCTGGCCCCGTCCCTTGGGGCCATCCTGCCTGAACCCACCCCTGAATTCCTGGAGCACCTGAAACGCCAATGTCCGCGCAACGCCACCCCGTCATGATGTTTGCCGCGGGCTTTGGCACGCGGATGCAGCACCTTACCAAAGATCGCCCGAAACCCCTGATCGAGGTGGCGGGCAAGCCGCTGATTGATCACGCACTGGCACTGGCCCATGCGGTCGGCGCGGGCCCCATCGTCGCCAACCTGCATTACAAGGCAGACCAGCTGGAGGCGCATCTGCATCCGCGCGGCGTACAGACCATCACGGAACAACCCGATATCCTCGAGACGGGCGGCGGGTTGCGCAATGCGCTGCCGCTGCTGGGGCCAGATCCGGTGATCACCATGAACACCGATGCGATCTGGGCGGGTCCCAACCCGCTTTCCCTGATCATGGACGCCTGGCAGCCCGACAAGATGGATGCATTGCTGGTCTGCGTTCCCAGGGATCAGGCCGTCGGGCATTCGGGAACCGGTGATTTCATTCTGTCGGAAACGGGCCAGATGACACGCGGCCCCGGTGCGGTCTTTGGCGGCATTCAGATCATCAAGACAACAGCACTGCGCAGCATCGCAGATGAAAAATTCTCTCTCAATGTGGTGTGGAACATGATGTTGGCACAAAAACGGCTTTATGGTCTGACCTATCCCGGCAGATGGTGTGACGTGGGCCACCCCGGCGGGATCGCCCTGGCCCAGGACATGCTGAAAGCCGCTGATGTTTGAACCAGGCGAAACCCCCCGACTGTTCGGCGTCGCACCCGGAGTGGATTTTCCCGCCGCCCTACTTGCCGGTCTGAAAGACAGGCTTGGGGGTCAGCCCCCGCATGCAATGGCGCAGGTTGATCTGATCGTGAACACCCGCCGCATGGGGCGGCGCTTGCGGGATCTGTTTGATCAAGGACCACCGGGATTCCTGCCGCGCATCCGGCTTTTGACCGAATTGGATGGGATCGTGCCGGGCCTGACGCTGCCGCGCCCCACGCCCCCATTGCGCAGACGGCTGGAACTGATCCAGCTGATCTCTGGCCTGTTGGAGACCGATCACAATATCGCGCCGCGATCGTCCCTTTATGCCCTGTCAGACAGCCTTGCCGGGTTGATTGACGAAATGCAGGGCGAAGGGGTCAGCGTTGAGGATATCAAATCTTTGGACGTCACTGACGAATCCGGTCATTGGCAGCGGGCGCAACAGTTTCTGGCCATCGCGCATGGGTATCTGGAGCAGATGTCGGGCAGACCCGACAGCGAGGCCCGACAGCGCCAGCTGGTCCTGCGCATCGCGGCCCATTGGCAGGAAAACCCGCCGCAAAATCCAGTGATCGTCGCCGGCTCTACCGGTTCGCGCGGTACCACATCCCTGCTGATGCAGGCGGTGGCACGCCTGCCGCAGGGCGCATTGATCCTGCCGGGCTTTGACTTTGACATGCCCACCGACATGTGGGGGATGCTGTCGCACAAGCAACCGCCAGAGGATCATCCGCAATATCGCTTTGTGGACCTGATGAAAGCGCTGGATGTGCCGCGCTCTCGCATCACGGCCTGGTCTGATCTGTCGCCGCCATCGGCCGCACGCAATGCATTGGTGTCGCTGTCCTTGCGTCCCGCACCCGTGACCGACACCTGGCTCAGCGAAGGGCGCAAATTGACCGCGCTGGATCAGGCGACCCAATCGCTGACATTGATTGAGGCCCCCACCCCGCGGCTGGAGGCGCTGGCCATTGCCCTGCGCCTGCGCAAAGCGGTGCAAGAAGGCAAAACCGCCGCCCTGATCACACCAGACCGGATGCTGACCCGGCAGGTCACCTCGGCGCTGGACCGCTGGAACATTCTGCCAGACGACAGCGCGGGCACGCCCTTGCAACTGTCGCCTCCGGGGCGGTTTTTACGGCATGTCGCTGCTTTGTTTCAGCGCAAGATGGACGCAGAGGCATTGCTGACCCTGCTGAAACACCCGCTGACCCACAGTGGCGCGGGCCGAAATATGCATCAGTTGAACGTGCAACGGTTCGAATTGCAGATCCGCAAGGACGGCCTGCCCTATCCCGACAGCGACGGAATTACCCGCATCGGAACCGCCGCCGCCGCGGGGATCGAGGACAAGGCAGGCTTCTTGGTCTGGACCGCTTGGGTGGCCGAAACCTTTGGCGATCATACTGTCAAAACACCGCGCCCGCTGACGGACTGGGTCACGTCCCATCTGGATCTGGCCGAAAGGATCGCCGCCGGACCCGCACAGGATACTGCCCAGGATGCCATTCGTGATGCCGGGCACGAGCTGTGGCGCAAAAAGGCAGGGCGCAAGGCCCGTGAGGTGATGGAAAACCTGCACGAACATGCCGAACACGGCGGTGAGATGTCCGCCTCTGATTACTGTGATCTGCTGGGGGCGCTGCTGTCCACAGAAGAGGTGCGCGATGTCGAAGGGCCCCATCCCCATGTGATGATCTGGGGCACGCTGGAGGCGCGGGTGCAGGGGGCCGAACTGGTCATTCTTGGCGGCCTGAACGATGGCACATGGCCCGAAGCACCGCCGCCCGATCCCTGGCTGAACCGCCAGATGCGTCTCAAGGCCGGTTTGCTCCTGCCAGAGCGCCGCATCGGCCTGTCTGCCCATGATTATCAACAAGCCATCGCCGCACCCGAAGTCTGGCTGACCCGCGCCATCCGCTCTGATGAGGCAGAAACCGTACCGTCGCGCTGGTTGAACCGGCTGGAAAACCTGATGAACGGGCTGCCTGACACAAGCGGTGCCGCCGGGTGGCAGGCGATGCGCGACAGGGGCCGCTACTGGATTGGCCAGACAGAGGCGCTTGAGGCATTTGAACAGCGCCCGCGTGCGCCCCGCCCCTCGCCGCGACCACCTGTGTCGGCGCGCCCCCGCGCCATGTCAGTCACAGAGATCAAGCGCCTGATCCGTGATCCCTATGCGATCTACGCCAAACATGTGTTGCGGCTGAAACCGCTGAACCCGCTGGTACAGCCCCCCGATGCGCTGGTCCGCGGGATCGTGGTGCATGAGGTCATGGAAGTTTTCATCAAATCGGTCTGCGTGGACAGCAGCCGCCTGACCCGCGCCCATCTGATGGAGATCACAGATGCCGTTTTGCAAGAACAGGTGCCATGGCCCGCCGCCCGCCTGATGTGGCGCGCGCGCATCGAACGGATCGCCGATTGGTTCATCACGCGCGAAAAGATACGCCAGACCTATGCCACCCCGATGCTGTTCGAAAAAGCCGCCGAAGGCACGCTTGAATTTCCCGATCTTGGCTTCAAACTGCGCGGCTATGCCGACCGAATTGACCAGACGGATGCGGGCGACGTGTTGATCTATGATTACAAGACCGGCACACCGCCGTCGCCCAAAGACCAAGAATTCTTTGACAAACAACTGCTGCTTGAGGCCGCGATGATCGAAGAGGGTGGATTTGAAAAGGTGGGCCCGGCCCATGTTGCCAATGCCATCTTTATCGGGCTGGGCAGCAAACCCGTCGAGGTCGCCGCACCCTTGGAAAAAGAGCCGCCCAGCGCGGTGCTGGAAGGGCTGCGCAGCCTGATTGCCAGCTATCTGTCGCCTGAACAGGGCTACACCTCTCGTCGGATGATGCAAACGGATGCCGCTGCCGGAACCTATGATCAATTGGCCCGCTTTGGGGAATGGGATGCAACTGCGGCCTCCTGTCCACAGGATCTGACATGAATTTTGATGACGCCACCCGCGCCCAGATCGAAGCCGCGCGGCCCGATGTGTCAACCTGGCTGGGGGCGAATGCCGGGTCGGGCAAGACCCGCGTGCTGACAGACCGTGTGGCACGCCTGCTGCTCAGCGGGGTTGAACCGCAACATATCCTTTGCCTGACCTACACAAAGGCCGCCGCATCAGAGATGCAGAACCGCCTGTTCAAACGTCTGGGCGAATGGGCCATGCGAGAGGATGATGCCCTGCGACACGCCATGGCAGAGCTGGGCATCGAAGGGCATCTGGATGCGGATCAACTGCGCAAGGCGCGCACCTTGTTCGCGCTGGCCATCGAAACGCCGGGCGGGCTGAAAATCCAGACGATCCATTCGTTTTGTGCATCTTTGCTGCGGCGTTTTCCGCTGGAGGCGCGCGTCAGCCCGCAATTCACCGAAATCGAGGATCGCGCAGCCGATCTGCTGCGCGCCGATATCGTTGATGAAATGTCCGACGGACCACAGGCCGCATTGGTCAGCGCCATCGCAAGGTTCTACACCGGCGAGGATTTCGGCAACCTGACGCGCAGCATCGTGGGCATGCGCGATGCGTTTGAACAGCCCATGGACCGGGCCGATATTCTGGCGCTGCTTGGCCAGCCGGCCACATTGACGCAGGAAACGCTGGTGGCTGACGTCTTTCTGGGCAGCGAGGCGGATCTGATTTCCGGGATCATTCCCGCCTTGCTGGCCAAGGGCGGGAACGACGCAAAGGCAGGGAAAACCCTGCAGGACATCGCATGTTTTGATCTCAGCGCCCTGCCCGTGCTGGAAAGCCTGTTCCTCACTGGTAATAATGCCAAAGCCCCATTTACCGCCAAGATTGGCAGCTTTCCGACAAAACCGACGCAAAAGGTTCTGTCCGCCAGCATGGACCAGCTGGAAGCGCTGATGATGCGCGTCGAAGATGCGCGCGATGCGCGGCTGGCGCTGAACACCGCTGACAAATCATCGGCGCTGCATGAATTTGCCCGTGCCTTTCTGTCGCGGTACGAAACCGCCAAGGAATTGCGCGGTTGGCTGGATTTTGACGATCTGATCCTGCGCGCCCGCGCATTGCTGACCGACAAGAACCTGGCCGCATGGGTGCTTTACCGCATTGACGGCGGTATTGATCATATCCTGGTGGACGAGGCCCAGGATACCTCTCCGCGTCAATGGGATGTGATCGAAAAGCTGACCGATGAATTCTACAGCGGGTCCGGCGCGCGCACGGATGTGGCCCGCACGCTGTTTGTGGTGGGGGACAAGAAACAGTCGATCTATTCCTTTCAGGGGGCAGACCCCCTCGAATTCGACCGCAAGAGCCTGCTGTTCGAGAAAAAGATCACCGATGCCGGACAGATCTTTCAACATCGCAGTCTGGATTATTCCTTCCGGTCATCCAGTGCGATCCTGCGCCTTGTAGACACTGTTTTTGATCCCCGCAGGCGGCCTGACTTTTCCAAGCAGACACAGCATATCGCGTTCAAGGCCACTTTGCCCGGGCGCGTGGACCTGTGGCCCTTGGTCGAACCGGCCGGCCGGGACGAAGAACGCCCCTGGACCGATCCGCTGGACCGGCGCAGCGCGCAACATCACACGGTCATTCTGGCCGATCAGATCGCCGCACAGATCAAGGCGATGATCGACCCCGAAAACCCCGCCTTCATCCCTGATGACGGCCCAGTTCGGGGCACCTGCATCAAACGCCCGGTCCGGGCCGGTGATTTCCTCATTCTGGTTCAGCGCCGTTCGGCACTGTTCGCCGAGATCATCCGCGCCTGCAAGGCTGCGGATCTGCCCATCGCCGGGGCCGACCGGCTGAAGGTCGGGGGGGAGCTGGCTGTCAAGGATCTGGCGGCGCTGTTGTCGTTTCTGGCCACGCCAGATGACAATCTGTCGCTTGCAACCGCCCTGCGTTCGCCCCTTTTTGGCTGGAGCGAGCAGGACATCTATGACCTTGCCCACAAACGGCAGGTCAAAAGCCTGTGGCAAGCCATGCGCGCGCGCAAAGACGACTACCCACAGACCCTGGATATTCTGAATGACATGCGCGGTCAGGTTGATTTTCT
Organism: Sulfitobacter sp.; assembly: GCA_017854855.1. GTDB lineage: Bacteria > Pseudomonadota > Alphaproteobacteria > Rhodobacterales > Rhodobacteraceae > Sulfitobacter. The sequence goes on from JAFMGZ010000005.1 coordinate 17,626, forward strand.
GCGGCCCTATGATCTGATCGAACGAATTCTGACCCGCCATGGGGGCCGCAGGAACCTGCTGTCCCGCCTGGGACCAGAAGCCGAAGACGGCATCAACGCCATGCTGACCCAGGCCCTGTCCTATGAGCGGAACGATGTGCCCAGCCTGACAGGGTTTATCGAATGGATGCAGACCGACGATCTGGAGATCAAGCGTCAGATTGACAGTGCGTCAAACCAGATCCGGGTGATGACGGTTCATGGCTCCAAGGGGTTGGAAGCCCCGATTGTGATCCTGCCGGACACGGGCAGGCGGGCCGTGACGATCAGGGATGAAATCATCAAGCTGGATGATGTGCCCCTCTGGAAGCCCGGCGGCTCCGATTTGCCCCACGCCCTGCGCGACCGTGTCGAGGCAATGAAGGAAACCCAATATGCCGAACGGCTGCGCCTGCTTTATGTCGCGATGACGCGGGCAGAGAAATGGCTGATGATTGCCGCCGCCGGAGGTGTGGCAAACGACGGGTCAGACTGGTTCCAGATCGTTGAAGAGGCGATGGGGCATGCCAATGCGGTTGAGGTTGGATCAACCGGGATCAGACGCTATCAAGAGGCCGATTGGGACGGATTGGACATTACGACCACGCCGGATGAACCAATCAAAACCCCCGTGTTAGAGCCGGTTTTCGAAACCACCCCGCCGATTTTCTCGCATGAACTTGCGGTGCTGTCGCCCTCTGATCTGGGGGGTCCCAAGGCGCTGCCCGGTGATCAGGGCGAGGATACGGAAACCGCGATGGCCTATGGCTCTTTGATGCACGTCCTGCTGGAACGTCTGCCCAATATCGCCGAACCCGCCTTTTCCCAAGAAGCCCAAAGGCTGACCGAACAGGCAGAACCCCGGGACGCCGCCCGCGCCATCGCGGAGACGGTGAATGTTCTGAACACTGCGGCATTGGCCCATGTCTTTGCCCCCGACACCTTGGCAGAGGTGCCGCTGACCGCACAGGTTGGCGGGATGCGCATGCACGGGATCATCGACCGGCTGATCATCTCGGACGACAATATCCTGCTGGTCGATTACAAGACCAATCGCACCGTGCCGGGCCACCCGTCGGAATGCCCTGTCGGCATCCAGCGTCAAATGGGGGCCTATGCCGCCATGCTGGCGCAGGTCTATCCCGGACGGCGCATCGAAACAGCGATCTTGTGGACCGCAACCGCGACACTTATGCATCTACCCCACGATCTGGTGACAAACGCCCTCCAAAGCTCTCCCTACCTTGACGCCGCGCATTCGCGTTCATAGGTTCTGCCCAACGCAACGCTTCTCAGGAGAGCATCATGGCCACGGTCGCAGTAACAGACGACACTTTCGACGCCGAAGTGAAGAATTCCGATATCCCCGTTGTGGTGGATTTCTGGGCAGAGTGGTGCGGCCCCTGCAAGCAGATCGGCCCATCGCTGGAAGAACTCTCTGCAGAGATGGACGGCAAGGTCAAAATCGTCAAAGTGAACGTTGACGAAAACCCCAATTCCCCCGCCCAGATGGGCGTGCGCGGCATTCCTGCCTTGTTTATTTTCAAGGACGGTCAGGTCGTATCGAATATGGCAGGTGCCAAACCAAAGGCAGCCCTGCAAAGCTGGATCGAAGACTCCATCTAATCCTTGCTTGATTGAGCCATCCAAGGGCGTCCCATCGGGGCGCCCTTGTGCTGTGCGCCCAGTGGTCACCGGGACCGGCAGGCAAACGGCCCTGCCCTTGCGTGGCCGTACCATGGAGGCCATATAAACCATGAACAACGGAGACCCCTATGGCACATGACGATTTTCCCGGCTGGCACGGCACCACGATTATTGGTGTGAAAAAAGGGGGCAAGGTGGTGATCGCCGGTGACGGGCAGGTCAGTCTGGGCCAGACCGTGATCAAGGGGACCGCCCGCAAGGTGCGCCGGCTGTCGCCCGGCGGGTTTGACGTGGTCGCAGGCTTTGCCGGATCAACCGCCGATGCCTTTACCCTGCTGGAACGGCTAGAAGCCAAGCTGGAGGCAACACCGGGGCAATTGCAACGCGCGAGCGTTGAGTTGGCCAAGGACTGGCGCACCGACAAATACTTGCAAAAGCTGGAAGCGATGCTGATTGTCACCGATGGCAATGATCTGCTGGTGATCACGGGGGCCGGTGACGTGTTGGAGCCTGAACATGACGTGGCGGCCATCGGGTCGGGTGGCAACTATGCGCTGGCAGCCGCCCGCGCCATGATGGACAGCGACCGCGATGCAGAAGGCGTGGCGCGGGCGGCAATGGCCATCGCCGCCGACATTTGCGTCTATACCAACGGCAAACTGACCGTAGAGGAAATCTCCAAATGACCGATCTGACCCCACGCGAAATCGTATCGGAACTGGACCGGTTCATCATTGGTCAGAACGATGCCAAACGCGCCGTTGCCGTGGCCCTGCGCAACCGCTGGCGGCGCAAGCAATTGGGCGACGACCTGCGCGATGAGGTCTATCCAAAGAACATCCTGATGATCGGCCCCACCGGCGTCGGGAAGACCGAGATCAGCCGCCGTCTGGCCAAACTGGCCCGTGCGCCATTCCTCAAGGTTGAAGCCACGAAATTTACCGAAGTGGGATATGTCGGCCGCGATGTGGAACAGATCATCCGCGATCTGGTCGATGCCTCTATCGCGATGACCCGCGAACACATGCGCGAGGACGTCAAGGTCAAGGCGCACAAGGCCGCCGAAGAGCGCGTGATCGACGCAATCGCCGGGACAGAGGCCCGCGAAGGCACCCGCGAGATGTTTCGCAAGAAACTGAAGGATGGGTTGCTGGACGATACGATGATCGAACTTGAGATGGCCGATACCTCAAGCCCCTTTCCGATGATGGATATCCCCGGCCAGCCCGGCATGGGCGCGGGCATCATGAACCTCAGCGATCTTTTCGGCAAAGCCATGGGCGGCAGGACCACAAAGAAACGTCTGTCCGTCGCCGAAAGCTATGAAATCCTGATCGGTGAGGAAGCAGACAAGCTGCTGGACGATGAAACCGTGACCCGAAACGCGATTGACGCGGTTGAGCAGAACGGCATCGTGTTTCTGGATGAAATCGACAAGGTTTGCGCCCGCTCTGACGCGCGCGGCGGTGATGTCAGCCGCGAGGGGGTGCAGCGCGATCTGCTGCCGCTGATCGAGGGGACAACCGTCAGCACAAAACACGGACCGGTCAAGACCGACCATGTGTTGTTCATCGCATCGGGCGCTTTTCACATTGCAAAACCCTCTGATCTTTTGCCGGAACTGCAGGGCCGTCTGCCCATTCGCGTCGAACTGCGCGCCCTGACCGAAGAGGATTTCGTGCGCATCCTGACCGAAACCGACAATGCGCTGACCCTGCAATACACGGCCCTGATGGGCACCGAAGAGGTCACCGTTTCCTTTACCGAAGACGGGATCAAGGCGCTGGCCAAGATTGCCGCCGACGTGAACCATACGATCGAAAACATCGGCGCACGCAGGCTCTATACTGTGATGGAACGGGTGTTTGAGGAATTGTCCTTTACAGCACCGGACCGCGCCGGCGATTTGATCGAGGTCAACGCCGCCTTTGTCGAGAAAAACCTGGGCGAGCTGACCCGTTCAGCGGACCTGAGCCGTTACGTGCTGTAACGGACAACGCTGCGGCAGGCGGTACAAAGCTGACTGGATTTCGCGCAGGCGGGCGGTATAAGCACAAATGGCTTATCTCCGCTTCCTTCGTGCCAATTGGTTGTTTCTGCTTGCCGGTTTTCTGCTGACATTCACTTCTTCCTATGGGCAGACCTATTTCATCTCACTGTTCGCCGGTGAGATTAAGGCCGATTTCGGCCTGAGCGACGGACAGTGGGGCGGGATCTATACCATCGGCACGACGATGTCGGCGGTGACGATGATCTGGGCCGGTGTATTGACAGATACGTTCCGTGTCAGGGCCTTGGCCTTGGGGGTGATGCTGGCGCTGGCTGCGGCCTGTGTTGCCATGGCGGTGAATACGTCGTGGATCCTGCTGATCGGGGTGATTTTCGCACTTCGGCTGACCGGGCAGGGGATGATGTCCCAGCTTGGGGCTGTTGCCATGGTCCGCTGGTTCGAGGCGACACGCGGCAAGGCATTGTCACTGTCGTCGATGGGTTTTGCTGCGGGGCAGGCGATCTTGCCGATTGTGTTTGTCGCGCTGTTTGCCGTGGCACCCTGGCGCAACCTTTGGATATTGGCGGCGGCGATTGTCGTGCTGACGATCCCTTTGCTGCTGATGCTGCTGCGGCAGGAACGCACCCCGCAATCAATGGCCGCCCAGGCGCAAATCGCCGGTATGGGCAACCGCCACTGGACCAGGGCGGAAATGTTGCGATCGGGGCTGTTTTTCCTGATGATCCCGATGATCATTGGCCCGTCCGCATGGGGCACCGCCCTGTTTTTCCAACAGGTCCACCTGGTCGAAGTCAAAGGCTGGGAACTGGTCGCCTTTGTCGCCTTGATGCCGGTCTATACCCTGACGTCCGTCGCATCGACCTTTGTGTCGGGCTGGGCCATCGACCGGTTTGGCGTCAGCCTGATCGTTCCGTTCCAGATGTTGCCCTTTGCGGTGTCCTTTGCCGTGCTGGCCTATGCCGATACGATCTTTATGGCCGGGATCGGTCTGATGATCTTTGGCGTCGGTCAGGGGCTACAGGCCACCGGGTCTTCTACCTTTTGGGCTGAATACTTCGGCACCCGGCATATTGGGTCAATCAAATCGGTGGCGGCGGCCCTGATGGTATTCGGCTCTGCGATCGGGCCGGGGGTCACCGGGGCGCTGATCGACCTTGGTATTGATTTTCCACAGCAAATGCTGCCAATCGCCGTCTATTACCTGATTGCGGCCGCGCTGGCCTCCTATGGTATCATGCGGTACCGGCCGACCCTGGGGCGTTAACGGTGTCGTCTGAGATAGACGTAATAGGCCCCGCCGCCGCCATGGCTGATATGGGCCTGACTGACCTGCAAGACCGCGTGTGACAGCGGTGGCATGGACAGCCATTGCGGCACCTGATGGCGTAACACACCGTAGCGGACGGGAATTGGCCCGCCTTCGTCGCGCTCTTTGCCCTTGCCCGTGATCACCAGAACCAGACGTTTGCCCGCCTTATGCGCCGATAGGACAAAACCCGTCAGCGCCGGATGCGCACGGTCAAGCGTCATACCGTGCAAATCAATGCGCCCTTCGGGTCTCAGCTTGCCGCGCTTGAGTTTGCCAAAGGCCTTTTGGTCCATCTGAACAGGTGATTTTCTGATCTGATCGGGCAGGGACGGCACCAGATCATGGGTGCTGCGCCGGGGTTTGCCCTGCGGCTTGCCCAGCAGCACTGACTGCGATTTGCGCAGGGCGGGCAGGGACGGCGCGGGCGCGTCAATCTCGGGCGTGAAAAGCGATTTCAGGTCAAGCTTTTCGGTACGGTCCGTCACCCTGCGCCACAGCGCCAGATCATCATCGCTCAGACCTCTGGTTTTATGCGCCCGCTTCATATCGCGCTTTCGGGCAGCAGGGCATAGGCACGCTGAATTGGCATCAGCACCACCATGCGGCCGGGATCGCGCAGGGTTCCCGCCGCACGGCCCGCATCGTCACCAGTGCCAAAGAACACATCGGCACGCTGTGCACCCTTGATCGCGGAACCTGTGTCCTGTGCGATCATCAGGCGGCGCAGCGGGTTGGCACCGTCTTTTTCAACCCAGACCGGCGCACCGAGTTTCACAAAGGACGGATCGACCGCAATGCTGCGCATTGCCGTTACTGACCTGTTCATCGCGCCCAGCGGCCCCTGATCTGCAGGCACCTGACTGACCTCACGGAAAAACACATAGGAATTGTTGTGAAACAGCAGCTCGCGGCCCTCTTGCGGATTGCGGCGCACCCAGTTCTTGATCACCTCCGCGCTGACCTGATGCGGATGATAGACGCCGCGCCGGACCAATTCGACGCCGATAGAACGGTAGGGATGCCCGTTCGACCCGCGATAGCCAACGCGGATATAGCTGCCATCGGGCAGACGAATGCGGCCAGACCCCTGAATTTGCAGAAAAAACAGCTCCACAGGGTCATCGACCCAGGCAATCTCAAGGCCACGGCCCGTCATCACATCGCTGCTCAGGATCTCCCGTCGGGTCAGCCATGGGTTTGACTGCATTGCCTCTGGCGGCATTTTATATACCGGAAACCGGTAGCGCGCAGAGCGGTAGCGGTCGCCATCCAACTCTGGCTCAAAATAGCCGGTGAACAGCGCCTCCTGGCCGTCATCAATCACCACGGGGCGAAAGAAAAGCTCAAAGAACTGGCGCGGTTCGGGGTCTGCTTCGGCAAATTGGCACAACGCGCGCCAATCCGCGTCTTTCATATCGCGGCAGGTGTTCAGAAATACCTTGAGGGCTGCGGCGTGATCATCCTGTTCCCAGCCATCAAGCTGTTCAAAACTGATCACATCGTAAGACACATCTGTGGCGTTGGCGGGGGTCATCGCGATGATCCCCGCACATATCGATGCCACGACAACATCGGTTAGCCGTCTGTAGAAACCAACAACCAATTCGGATCATCCGAGCCCATGATACGGGCAAAGACCCATGTGTCTTTCTGGCGCTTCACTTCCGTGAGGCTGCCTTCGACGATATCGCCCGCCTCGTCGCGCACTGCCGACGTCAGTTCACCGACAAAACGGATGGTCAGCTCTGCCTCTGATGTGACGGGGTCCAAAGTGGCATTCACCAGCTCCGTTTCACGCACGCCAATGAACTCTGCCTCGATGGTCAGGCCCTGATCTTCGCGTGCGGCAACAGCATCCACAAAGCTTTCGTAGATGTCTTCGGACAGGAACGGCTGGATTTCGGCAAGGTTGCCGCGCTCATAGCCCATCACGATCATCTCATAGGCACCACGGGCACCGCCAAGGAAATCGCTGACGCCGAAAGAAGGCTCAATGCGCTTCATCTGGGTCAATGCCTGTCCGGCAGGGCTTTCTGCGGGAACGTGATCTGTAATATCAAGATCAGGACCGCCTTCGATCACCTCAAAGGCGGGGCCGGTGCTACGCTTGACGGTTGTCTGATCCGTTACGGGGGGTTTTTCAAAACCTTCCCGTGTGCCCAGCACGTTTTTAAGACGCAGGATCAAAAATACGGCAATACCGGCCAACACCAGAAGCTGTATCATAGGTGAATTCATCGGAACCTCATTCGGTCTAAATATGGAAACGCGTCGTTGTTGACCTTATGTAGGTGCTAGACCGGGTTGAGTCCACTCTACCCCCTGTAAAAGGATACCACTGTCATGTGGCTTTTGATCGCATTTATCGCAGTTCCCATGATCGAGATCGCATTGTTCATCCAAGTCGGAGGGATGATCGGTCTGGGATGGACGCTGGCCATCGTGTTGATAACGGCAGTTCTGGGCACCTGGCTGGTACGGACGCAGGGGATGATGGCACTGGGACAACTCAGCAATTCATTCTCTGATATGCGTGATCCCACCGAACCCTTGGTGCATGGGGCAATGATCCTGTTTGCCGGTGCCTTGTTGCTGACACCGGGGTTTTTCACCGATGCGGTCGGGTTTTTGCTGCTGATCCCCAGCGTGCGGCAGTCCGCGTTCCGGGCCATCCGCGCGCGCGTGAATATCCACAGCTTTAGCAGCAGCACCAAAACCGGCGGCAGCAGAAAGACCGAAACCTATCGTCGCGGCACAACCCGGCACGATGACGTGATTGACGTCGAATTTCACGAAATTGACGAAAACGACGACAAAACACCCGGTTCATCCGGTTGGACAAGGCATTGAGGGCGGTTGACCCTTCTGATAAGCCCGCTTGAAATTCATTTTTGACGGAGATTCCGATGGCCGAACAAGCAGCACCCCCCGTCCAGCCGCAGATGCGCGTGCTGGGACAGTTCATCCGCGATATGTCGTTTGAAAACATCATGGCCCAGCAGGGCGGTGGTTCGGACATTCAGCCTGACGTGCAGGTTCAGGTAAATCTGGATGCAAAGAAACGCTCTTCCGAGAACCAATACGAAAGTTCGATCAAACTGAACGTTTCGTCCAAGGACAAAACCGGCGACACCACGCTGTTCGTTCTCGAAATTGATTATGTCGGCATCTTCCACGTGGAAAACGTGCCGGATGACCAGATCCATCCTTTCCTGCTGATCGAATGCCCGCGGATGATTTTCCCATTCCTGCGCCGCATCGTCAGCGATGTCACCCGCGACGGCGGCTTCCCGCCGCTGAACCTTGAGAATATCGATTTTGTTGCACTTTACCGCAACGAGATCGCCCGCCGTCAGGCCGAAGCGGCCCCCAAGGCAGACGCCTGATTTTTACCAAAGACTGTCGCCGCCCAGTTTGCTGACAAATTCGGCATGGGCGGCGGATTCTTTTTCAGACAAGCGCGATGGCAGGGGCCTTGCCCGTGGTTTCGGCGTCCAGCTTGTTCCCGCTTCACCGGATGATCCGCCCGACTGGGTCGACAGCGCGAAATCAGGCTGACGCCCGCCAATCAGCTCAAGATAGACTTCGGCCAGGATTTCACTGTCGAGCAAAGCGCCGTGCAGGGTGCGCGATGAATTGTCGATCGAAAACCGCCGGCACAGCGCATCCAATGACGCAGGAGAGCCGGGAAACCGTTTGCGCGCAATGGCCAGCGTATCAATCGCCTGTTCCCAGGGGATTTGGGGCAGGTTCATCCATTTCAGTTCCGCATTGAGGAATTTGATGTCAAAGGCGGCATTGTGAATGACCAGCTTGGCATCCCCGATAAAATCCAGAAAGGCGCGACCGATCTGGGCGAACTTCGGCTTATCCGCAAGGAATTCATCGCCCAGCCCATGCACCTCAAAGGCCTCTTGGGGCATGCCGCGTTCGGGGTTGATGTATTGATGATAGGTCCGGCCTGTCGCCACATGGCCCATCAGTTCAACAGCACCGATTTCAACGATCCGGTCACCGCTTTCGGGATCGAAACCTGTGGTTTCGGTATCAAGTACGATCTCACGCATGGATCAACCTTTCACGAATGTCTTTGACCACCGAACGGACCTGTTCGGCCGCATGTTCGATGGTGTCTGTTTCTATCACATAATCGGCGCGCGCACATTTTTCAGCCGCTGGCAGTTGCTTGGCGCGGATCGCCTCAAACTGCGCTTGGGTCATGGTGCCGCGTTCCATAACCCGTTGTTTTTGGGTCTCATCATCGACGATGACACAGGCCACGGCATCAACCCTTGCGTTCCCGCCGGTTTCAAACAGCAGCGGAATATCCAGCACCACAATATCCGACGTGGCCCCCGCGAGAAATGCAGCCCGGTCCGCACCGACCAAGGGATGAACGATCTGTTCGATCTTTTTCAACGCGGTGGGATCGGCACCAATGATCTCTTTCAGCTTGGGCCGGGACACGGCCCCGTCGATCACAGCACTGGGAAAGGTCTGTTCAAATGCAGGTACAGCAGCACCGCCTGCAGAATAAAGCCGGTGCACAGCCGCATCCGCATCCCATATCTCACAGCCCTCTTCGGCAAACAGCCGGGCCGTGGTCGATTTGCCCATCCCGATGGAGCCGGTTAACCCAAGCATGAACATCAGCGCAACGCAGCCGCACGGGTGGCACGGTCCACTTCTGGACGGGTGCCAAACCAGCGTTCAAATGCAGGCACCGCCTGATGCAGCAGCATCCCCAGCCCATCAACCGTGACACAGCCAATTTGTTCGGCTGTCTCAAGCAGGTGGGTTTTCAGCGGCGCATAGACCAGATCGGTGACAACACTGTCTGCCCGCAATCCATCCAGAGGCACGCGCAGCTCAGGCTTGCCCAACATCCCCAGCGAGGTAGTGTTCACCACCAGTGATGCATTTTCCAGCATGTTGCCCGCCCTGACCCAATCAAAGATCTGCACGCGATTGCCAAAATCCGATCGCAGCTTTTCGGCACGCACACGGGTCCGGTTGGACAGCAGGATTTCAGGCACCCCGGCATCCAGCAACGACGTGATGACCGCCCGCGCCGCACCCCCGGCACCCAGAACAGCGGCGGGCCCGGATTTTGCCGACCAATGCGGCGCACCATTCTTGAGGTTTTCGATAAATCCGTATCCATCCGTGTTATCCGCATGGATTTTGCCATCTTCGCGGAAAATCAGCGTATTGGCCGCGCCGATCAGGATCGCCCGATCCGTGATCAGGTCAGCGATAGACAGAATGGCCTCTTTATGCGGTATGGTGACATTCACCCCCACGAAACCCATCTTTGGCAGGGTGCGGATCACACGTTCCAGATCGGTGCTGGCAACATCCATCGGGATGTAGAACCCCTTGATCCCGTAGGTCTTGAGCCAATGTTGATGCAGCTGCGGGGATTTTGAATGGGCAATGGGTGATCCAATGACCCCTGCCAGAGGTATTTTTGGCAAACTCATGTGCTCAGGTCTCCGCGTAGGGTCAGGTAGTTTATCAGTTCCAAAAGTGGCATACCCAGCACGTGAAAGTAATCCCCCTGCACGTTTGAAAACAGGCGCACCCCTTCTTCTTCCAGCTTGTAACAGCCAACCGCATGGCGAATGCTGTCCCAGTTCCGGTCTACATAATCTTGCAAATAACTGTCGCTCAGCGGGCGCATCCGCAATCTAACCTGTCCGACATGACGCCAGATCGGCTTGCCATCCTCGCAAATGACAGCGGCAGACAGCAGCGCATGTCGGTCCCCGCTTAGGGCGCGCAATTGTTGCAGGGCATCCGCGGGATCAACGGGTTTGGACAGCATCCTGCCCTGATGGTCCAGAACCTGATCACAGCCCAAAACCAGCGCACCGGGGTTTTTTTCGCTGATCTTGCGCGCCTTCATTTCGGCCAGGGTATCGGCAATGTCGCGCGGCGGTGCCTCTTCGGCGACAAGCGCGTTCTTGATCATTTCTTCATCCACGCGCGGCACTTCGACCCGATGCGCGACACAGGCCTGACGCAAAAGCTGCGCTCTGACGGCGGAACCTGATGCAAGGATAAGGGTCTGTGGCATGTGGATAACCTTGTGGGTGTCATTAAGGAGTTATTAGGAAGTTTTCGGACAGAATGCGAGGATAAGGCGCAAGGCCGGAACATCACCAGTCTTTTGCACCTTTCCAGCCATTCCATGCACCAGTGGACAAGGAAAACTTTGTCTTGGGCAGGAATCGTCTGATTTCACTGTTGCACGCAGAATATACACAGGCGGGGAATGGGAACTATTTCATAGTCCACTGATTGATAACGTTATTTTCCGAACCTGCGGCTATTTATACCCATCTTGGGGATTGTTTTCATCCAGCTTGGGATAACTGGTGTAAAACCCGTTAATCCACAGAAATCCTGCGCCCTACTAACATCATCATCTTTCTTATCTTCTTTTATATTAATAGAAGGGCACAGAGAACGGAGTGGGATATGTCAGACTTCCTTGCGCTCGCTTACCCTTGGGTCAAAGCGATACATATCATGGCGGTGATATCATGGATGGCTGCGCTGTTCTATTTGCCGCGTCTGTTTGTGCATCACACGGAACAGGCGGGCCTGACAGGTCCGACCCATGATTTGTTCACCATGATGGAATTCAAACTGGCCAGCGTGATCATGCGTCCGGCAATGATCGTGACCTGGATCTTTGGTCTGTTGCTGGTGCTGACACCGGGGATCGTGGATTGGTCTGCGGTCTGGCCCTGGACCAAGGGGATCAGCGTGGTGCTGATGACGGTCTTTCACGTCTGGCTGATCCGGCGGATGAAGGGGTTTCAAGCCGGTGAAAACAGTTTGACGGGTCGGCAATACCGTATGATGAACGAAGTCCCGACAGTTTTGATGATTGTGATTGTCTTCTCTGTGGTCGTTAAATTCTGACAGATTGACTTGGGTCACGGCCAAGCTTATACGCATTGCACCCTCCCGTCCGGGAACGGTGCCTCGCTTTATCATTCAAATATCGAACAGTTCGCTGATCTTTGGCGGCTGCACAGGATCATTCCATGACAACTGATACGCTGAACCTTGCCGATCTTAAGGCACAGACGCCGAAAAACCTGCTTGCCATGGCAGAGGACCTTGAGATTGAAAACGCATCCACGATGCGCAAAGGCGAGATGATGTTCCAGATCCTGCGCGAACGCGCGGATGAAGGCTGGGAAATATCCGGTGACGGTGTTTTGGAAGTCTTGCAGGACGGTTTTGGTTTTCTGCGCTCGCCCGAGGCAAACTATCTGCCGGGCCCCGATGACATCTATGTCTCGCCAGAGATGATCCGCCAGTGGTCCTTGCGCACCGGAGATACCATTGAGGGGCTGATCAAGGCCCCTGACGATACAGAGCGTTACTTTGCCCTGACAGAGGTGACCAAGATCAATTTCGAAGAGCCTGAGAAGGCGCGTCACAAGGTGGCCTTTGAAAACCTGACCCCGCTCTATCCTGATGAACGTCTGACCATGGAAGTTGAGGACCCGACGATCAAAGACCGCTCTGCGCGGATCATTGATCTGGTTTCCCCGATCGGCAAGGGGCAGCGTTGCCTGATCGTGGCTCCGCCCCGGACAGGTAAGACCGTTTTGCTGCAAAACATTGCCAATTCGATCGAAAAGAACCACCCTGAATGCTATCTGATCGTTCTGCTGATTGACGAACGCCCCGAAGAAGTGACCGACATGCAGCGCTCTGTTAAGGGTGAGGTTGTGTCATCCACCTTTGACGAACCCGCCACGCGGCACGTCGCTGTGTCCGAGATGGTGATCGAAAAGGCCAAGCGTCTGGTCGAACATAAACGCGATGTGGTGATCTTGCTTGATTCCATCACGCGACTGGGCCGCGCCTTTAACACCGTGGTCCCGTCATCGGGCAAGGTTCTGACCGGTGGTGTGGATGCCAACGCGCTGCAACGCCCCAAGCGTTTCTTTGGTGCGGCGCGTAACATCGAAGAAGGCGGATCACTGACGATCATCGCAACGGCCCTGATTGATACCGGGTCGCGCATGGACGAAGTGATCTTTGAAGAATTCAAAGGCACGGGTAACTCTGAAATCGTCCTGGATCGCAAAATTGCGGACAAGCGCGTGTTCCCCGCCATCGACATTCTCAAGTCCGGCACCCGCAAAGAAGATCTGCTGGTGGACAAGATCGACCTGCAAAAGACCTTTGTCCTGCGTCGCATCCTGAACCCGATGGGCACCACAGATGCGATTGAGTTCCTGATCGGGAAGCTGAAACAGACAAAGACGAATTCAGACTTCTTTGACTCGATGAACACCTAATTTGTTATTTTTTAACAAAGGGTTATGCAAAAATGGATACAATATTTGCTCAGGCGACAGCCTCGGGCCGCGCCGGTGTATCCGTTGTGCGGCTGTCCGGGCCAACGGCGCTTGAAATCGGTGAAAAGATAGCAGGCGCACTGCCTGCATCACATCATGCTGCGGTCAGAACAATCAAAACCCCTAGCGGTGGTGTAATCGACCGCGCCTTGGTGCTTCCTTTCCACGGACCGAACAGTTTTACCGGCGAAGATGTTGTTGAATTTCATCTGCACGGCAGCATCGCCGTTGTGGACGCTGTGCTGCGGCTGCTGTCATCCTTTGACGATCTGCGTTTGGCTGACGCTGGGGAGTTCACCCGCCGCGCGCTGGAAAATGAAAAGCTGGATCTGGCGCAGGTCGAAGGGCTTGCCGATCTGATCGACGCAGAAACAGAAGCGCAGCGCAAACAGGCGTTGCGGGTTTTGTCCGGTCATTTGGGTGATCTGGTGGAAGGCTGGCGCGCCGATTTGATCCGCGCTGCCGCCCTGTTGGAAGCAACGATTGATTTCGCGGATGAGGATGTCCCGGTTGATGTGACGCCAGAGGTTTCCGCCTTGCTGCGGGGGGTGGCCGTTCAGATCGAAAAAGAAGTCGAAGGGTCCAAGGTGGCAGAGCGGATCAGAACCGGCTTTGAGGTTGCCATTGTCGGTCCACCAAATGCGGGCAAGTCAACATTGCTGAATGCGCTAGCCGGCCGCGACGCCGCGATCACATCTGAAATTGCAGGCACAACGCGTGATATTGTCGAGGTCCGCATGGACCTTGACGGATTGCCGGTGACCTTGCTGGACACGGCGGGCTTGCGGGTCAGCGATGATCAGATCGAAGTGATCGGTGTTGAGCGGGCCTTGCGACGGGCAGCGGCGGCGGATCTGCGGGTTTTTCTGGTGATGCCGGGGGATGACTTGATGATGACCCCGCTGCCGGGTGATATCGTCATGCACCCAAAGGCCGATCTTTATCCTGATGCGCAGGATGCGGTTTCGGGTCATACGGGGCTGGGCGTTTCAACCCTTGTCTCGCGCGTGACGTCAGAGCTGAAAAACCGAAGCCTCGCTGCAGGTGTTGCAACCCACGCACGGCATCGGATATCCATGGTCGCAGCGCTGGAAGGTTTGAGTCAGGCCCAAGAGATCGTCGCAGGCGGTGCAGAGATCTATGACATTGCCGCAGAAGAGCTGCGGTCTGCGATCAGATCACTTGAATCGGTTGTGGGCCGGATTGGCGTAGAGAATTTGCTGGACGAGATTTTCTCCAGCTTTTGTATTGGCAAATGATGGAGTGTTTCACGTGAAACATTTTGAGGTCGTTGTAATCGGTGGTGGACATGCGGGCGCTGAGGCCGCGCATGCCGCCGCGCGTATGGGTGTGCGGACAGCACTGGTTACGATGTCGCTAGACGGTATTGGCGTCATGTCCTGTAACCCTGCAATCGGGGGTTTGGGCAAAGGGCACCTGGTACGCGAAATTGACGCCATGGATGGTGTTATGGCGCGGGTCGCGGACAAGGCCGGTATTCAGTTTCGCCTCTTGAACCGTCGCAAGGGGCCCGCCGTGCAAGGGCCACGCGCGCAGGCGGATCGGAAAATCTATCGTGAGCAGATGCTTGCGGAAACCCTTGCGCGCCCAAACCTGGATATTCTGGAAGGCGAAGTCACCGACTTTATCCTCAAGAATGGCAGGGTTGCCGGCGTTGAGATTGCCGGGGGCGAACAGGTTTCAGCGGGTGCTGTGATCCTGACGACGGGTACGTTCCTTCGTGGTGTTATCCATATTGGCGATGTGTCGCGGTCTGGTGGGCGGATGGGTGACAAGGCGTCGGACAAATTGGCCCAGTGGATGGACAGTTTTTCCCTGCCGATGGGGCGGCTCAAGACAGGCACGCCCCCGCGTCTGGATGGCCGAACGATCGACTGGTCTGATCTGGAGAGCCAGCCGGGCGATGATGATCCAACGCTGTTTTCCTTTTTGTCAAAAGGGGTCACAGCCCGCCAGATTTCATGCGGCATCACGCATACAAACGAACGGACGCATCAGATCATTCGCGAAAACCTTGCCCGCTCTGCCATGTATGGCGGGCACATTGACGGCGTCGGCCCCCGCTATTGCCCGTCGATTGAGGATAAGGTTGTTCGCTTTGCGGACAAAACATCGCACCAGGTGTTTCTGGAGCCCGAAGGGGTGGATGATCACACGATCTATCCGAACGGAATTTCAACTTCTTTGCCCGAGGATGTGCAGCTGGACTATGTCCGCTCTATGAAGGGGTTGGAGGAGGCTGTCATTTTGCAGCCCGGCTATGCGATTGAGTATGATTATGTTGATCCCCGCGCCCTGAAAAGCACGCTTGAACTGGGGTCTGTCGCGGGTCTGTACCTTGCTGGTCAAATCAACGGCACAACCGGATACGAGGAGGCAGCGGCGCAGGGCTTGGTCGCTGGTTTGAATGCCGCCCTGGCGGTTCAGGGCAAGGAAGCGATAAGTTTTAGCCGCGCGGAAAGTTATATCGGCGTGATGATCGACGATCTGACGACCCGTGGCGTGACCGAACCCTATCGGATGTTCACGTCCCGGGCCGAGTTCCGGTTGTCACTCCGGGCGGATAATGCTGATCAACGGTTAACGCCGCTGGCGATCGACCTGGGCTGTATATCATCCGAGCGTCAGAAAGCGTTTGAGGAGAAGTCATCAAAGCTTGAAGCTGCCAAGGCACTGATGACCGCGCAAAGCTTTACCCCAAAGGAAGCTGGCAAGTCGGGTATTTCGGTCAGTCAGGATGGAAACAGACGGACAGCGTTTCAATTGCTGTCCTTCCCGGACGCAAGTTTTGAGGATCTTGTATCCTTGGTCCCCGCGCTGGACGCTGTTGAGCCTGAGATCCGCAAGCAGATTGAGCGGGACGCGCTTTATTCAAATTATCTGGGGCGTCAGCAGGCAGAGATCGACGTGTTGCGGAAGGATGAGGCGCATAAGATTCCCGATGGCTTTGACTATGAAATACTTGAAGGGCTGTCGAACGAGATGAAGCTGAAGCTTTCGGCGGCACGGCCTGAAACGCTGGCGCAGGCTGCGCGGGTTGATGGGGTGACGCCAGCGGCGTTAACCTTGATCCTGTCCCGTTTGCGGCGCGGTTCCGATAAGAAGTCCGCATAATGACCCCAGATGACCTGAATGTTTCACGTGAAACATTGGACAAGCTGCAGGCCTTTGCAGATCTTGTTCAAAAGTGGACCAGCAAAATAAACCTGATTTCCAAGCCCAGCGTTCCTGAGGTTTGGGATCGGCATATCCTCGACTCCGCGCAGATCTATGATCTTGCGCCTTCTTCTGGGCATTGGATCGACCTTGGCAGTGGCGGGGGTTTTCCGGGTATTGTTGTTTGTATCCTTGCACATGGGCAGGGCGCAGATCAGACGTTTACCCTGGTTGAAAGCGATCAGCGGAAATCGACCTTTCTGCGGACCGCAATCAGAGAGCTGTCTTTGGATGCCCGGGTGCTAACCCAAAGGATCGAAGAGATTGTGCCAATGCAGGCTGATATCCTGTCAGCGCGCGCCCTTGCAGATCTTGATGCGCTGCTGGGCTTTGCGGAAATGCATCTGAAGCCCGGTGGTACTGCGCTTTTTCCCAAGGGGGCGCAGTGGGAAAAAGAACACCGAGACGCTCAGATCCAGTGGTCTTATGACTGCGATCCGATTAAAAGTAAAACCAACCCCGATGCCGCCATTTTGAAGATTAAGGATATCGCTCGTGTCTGACTTGTCCCGCCCGCAAGGCCCCAAAATTATCGCCGTGGCGAACCAAAAGGGCGGGGTCGGTAAAACCACGACCGCGATCAACCTTTCCGCTGCTTTGGTTGAAAAAGGCAAGCGGGTGCTGGTTGTTGACCTTGATCCGCAGGGAAACGCCTCAACCGGATTGGGGATTGAGCTGGAGGATCGTGAATATACGACCTATGAACTCCTGCTCGAAGATCTGGACCTCAAGGATGTGATCCAGGAAACGGAATATCCCGGACTCAGCATCGTGCCCGCAACCGTTGATCTGAGTTCCGCCGACATTGAGCTGCTGTCAGCCGAGAAGCGGAGTTTTCTTTTGCATGATGCGCTGCGTCAAACGCAGATGGATGCGTTCAACTTTGACTATATCCTGATTGATTGCCCGCCCTCGCTGAACCTTTTGACGGTGAATGCGATGATTGCGGCGCATTCCGTGCTGGTGCCTTTGCAAAGCGAATTCTTTGCGTTGGAAGGGTTGAGCCAGCTGATGATGACGATCCGCGAGATGCGTCAGAGCGGAAACAAGGAATTGCGCATCGAAGGTGTTGTGCTAACCATGTATGACAAACGCAACAACTTGTCTCAGCAGGTTGAACATGATGCACGGAGCAATCTGGGTGAATTGGTGTTCAAGACTGTGATCCCGAGAAACGTGCGGGTCAGCGAGGCACCAAGTTATGCGATGCCCGTGTTGTCATATGACGCGCAGTCCAAAGGATCGGTCGCCTATCGTGCGCTGGCCGACGAAATCATCCAGAATAACGCAGCTTAGAGGGTAGCATCATGGCAGACAGACAGGATAAACGACGTGGTCTTGGGCGGGGCTTGTCCGCGCTGATGGCAGATGTTGCGGAAACAGAAGCAGTGGCAGCACAGGGCCCGGCAGCAGCAGAGCAGATGGTCCCGATTGAGCGGATTTCCCCGAACCCCGATCAGCCGCGCAAGCGGTTCGCGCAGGAAGATCTGGATGATCTGGCGGCTTCGATCAAGGAAAAGGGCGTGATCCAGCCGCTGATCGTGCGTGCACGGGGCAATGGCAGCTACGAGATCGTCGCAGGCGAACGCCGCTGGCGCGCGTCACAGCTGGCGCAGTTGCACGAGCTGCCGGTGATTATCCGGGAATTCACGGATGTTGAGGTTCTTGAAGTTGCGATCATCGAAAACATTCAGCGGGCCGATCTGAACGCCATCGAAGAGGCGGCAGGCTATCGTCAGCTGATGGATAAATTCGGGCATACGCAGGAAAAGATGGCCGAAGCCCTGGGCAAAAGCCGCAGTCACATTGCCAACCTGCTGCGGCTGTTGAACCTGCCGGATTCAGTGGTGGAACTGGTGCGCCGGGGCGACCTGAGCGCGGGCCATGCGCGGGCGTTGATCCCGTCCAAAGATCCACTCAAGCTGGCGCAGCAGATCGTAAAAGGTGGTTTGTCCGTGCGCGCAGCTGAGGCTTTGGTCAAGAAAGAAGCCGCAGGCCCAACCACAGGTGCCACTGCATCGGCACGCCGCAGCGATACTGACGAAAAAGACGCGGATACCAAGGCGCTGGAAGGGGACCTTTCGGCGGCGACGGGAATGAAGGTATTTATTGATCACAAGCCCGGCGATGAAAGCGGCCGCCTGACGGTGCAGTATAAATCACTGGAAGAGCTGGATACGCTTTGCCGGATGTTGAGCGGTAGTTAAGGCGTATTTGAACAACGCCCTAATCTGGCAACAGACCTTCGATCACGGCGTTCAGCACCATAAAACCCTGATCGGTGACGATCAACCGATCCCCAAAGACCGAGATCATTCCGATCTCGGTCAGATGTCCCAGCTTTTCTGATGCAAGTGCGCTGCCACTAAGCGCTTCAAAGCGGCTGAGGGAAACGCCTTCTTTCAGTCGCAGACCCATCAGCAGAAATTCAGTAGCCTGCTCGGCACGCGATAGCTGCTCCCTTGGCCGCTCTGACATACCACCTGTTGTAGATTCCAACCAACGCTTGGGGTTACTGAAACATTCAGTAGCCCATTTGGTGTTATTCAGGGTCAGACGACCATGCGCGCCTGGTCCGATCCCGATGTAATCACCGTAGCGCCAATAGATCAGATTGTGCCTTGATTGCGCCCCGTCGCGGGCATGGTTCGAAACCTCATAGGCAGGCATCCCCATCTCGCCACAGATATCCTGAGTGGCGGTATACATGTCTGCGCCCAGATCTTCGTCAGGCAGCCCGCGCAGCTTGCCGCGGGCATAGCGGTCGCCGAATGCGGTGCCGTTTTCGATGGTTAATTGGTAGAGGGAAATATGGTCTATCGCTAGGGTTAGGGCCTGCTTTAGCTCTTCCTGCCAGGCGGCGCAGGTTTGATCCTGACGGCCATAGATCAGGTCGAAACTGACCCTTTCGAAATGGGTTCTGGCAATGTCAAACGCGGCCAGTGCCTCTGCGGTGTTGTGCAGGCGGCCAAGGCGTTTGAGGTCAGGATCATTCAGCGCCTGTATCCCCATGGAAACGCGGCTGACACCCGCCTGACGAAAACCGGCGAAACGGCCCGCTTCAACCGAACTGGGGTTGGCCTCAAGCGTGATTTCCAGATCGTTTGCGATGGGCCAGTGGGTTTTGATCGCGGCGATGATATCGGCAACGATGTCCGGGTCCATCAGGCTGGGTGTGCCGCCGCCGAAAAAGACCGCGTTCAATATGCGGCCTGG
Source organism: Sulfitobacter sp. (assembly GCA_017854855.1). Taxonomy (GTDB): domain Bacteria; phylum Pseudomonadota; class Alphaproteobacteria; order Rhodobacterales; family Rhodobacteraceae; genus Sulfitobacter. Next base: position 37,454 of record JAFMGZ010000005.1, read on the forward strand.
TGTTTCCGCTGCGGCGCGTTTCAGTTCTGACAAATAGGCATCGCGCCAGGCGTGCTGATCAATCTTTTGGCTGACGTGACTGTTGAAATCACAATAGGGGCATTTCGCCTCGCAAAACGGCCAGTGGATATAGAGGCCAAAGCCGCCCTGTTGCCAGTCCTCAGTCAAAACAGCCCTTCAGCAGTTTGGCCACGGCATCGGCGCGGTGGCTGATGGCGTTCTTCTGCGCTGCGGTCATTTCTGCAAATGTAATGTCATATCCGTCTGGCTGGAACATCGGATCATAACCGTGCCCCAGGGCCCCACGAACGGGCCAAACCAGCGTTCCAGAGACTGTTCCGGCGAATACCTCGTCGTGGCCATCGGGCCAGGCAAGGACCAGCGTCGCACAGAAACGTGCACGGCGCGGGTGGGGCGCGCTGGCCTGTTCCAGCAGGTTATGGGTCTTGGTCATCGCCATCATGAAATCGCGCCCATCAGGTGTTTCGGCCCAATCGGCGGTATAGACACCGGGCGCATTGCCCAGTGCCTCTACTTCGATACCTGAATCGTCCGACAGCGCGGGCAGGCCTGTTGCCTTGGCGGCGGCATGGGCCTTGATCCGGGCATTGCCCACAAAGGTGGTTTCGGTTTCTTCGGGTTCTGCCAGGTTCATCTCTGCCGCGCCCGTGACGCTGATGCCAAGCGGGGCAAAGAGTTGCTGCATCTCAGCCAGTTTTCCCGCGTTATGGGTGGCGATCAGCAGACGGTCAGAGGTGAACTTGCGCATCAGGCTGTCGCCGCTCTCTGGATGGCAACCAATTCGGTCACGCCTTTTTCGGCCAAATCCATCAGCTGGTTCATCTGTTCGCGCGAATAGGTGGATCCTTCGGCGCTCATCTGGACCTCGATCAGTTTTTTCGTTCCAGTCATGATAAAGTTGCCATCGACGCCTGCTTCGGAATCTTCGGGGTAATCCAGATCCAGCACGGGCTGGCCTGCGTAGATCCCGCAGCTGATGGCGGCAACCGGATCGACCAAGGGGTCGCTGATCACATCGCCAGCTTTCATCAGCTTGTTCACCGCAAGGCGCAGCGCGATCCAGCCGCCGGTGATCGACGCACAGCGCGTGCCGCCGTCTGCCTGCAGCACATCGCAATCCACAGTGATCTGACGTTCGCCCAATGCGACGCGGTCAACACCTGCGCGCAAGGAGCGGCCGATGAGACGCTGAATTTCCACCGTCCTGCCGCCCTGTTTACCCGATGCCGCCTCTCGGCGCATCCGTGTGTTGGTGGCGCGGGGCAACATGCCGTATTCTGCGGTGACCCAGCCCAGACCCGATCCTTTGATGAAAGGGGGAACGCGGTCTTCTATTGTGGCGGTGCACAGAACATGGGTATCACCCATCTTGATCAAAGCAGACCCTTCGGCATGTTTGGTAAAGCCCACCTCAACAGAGACAGAGCGCATTTCATCGAGTTTCCGGCCAGAGGGACGCATGATATATCCTTTATTATCTACGTTCGGGATACTCCCGGCCCACTGGATGATGCAACCCCGATTGACGTTTGGCCGCATCGCACCTTTATTGGTCTTATCATGAACATGAAAAAATCAGACACATCCGATCTGTTGAAAGAGATGAACGACCGTTCGCGCGAAGTCTTTCGCCGTGTGGTCGAAGGCTATCTGGCGAATGGCGATCCTGTGGGGTCGCGCACCCTGACCAGAGATTTCAGCGAAAAGGTCAGCGCCGCAACGATCCGCAATGTGATGCAGGACCTCGAATATATGGGGGTTCTTGGGTCGCCGCATGTCAGCGCGGGGCGCATTCCGACGCAATTGGGCCTGCGGATGTTCGTGGACGGGATGATCGAACTGGGCGATCCGACGGATGTTGACCGTGAAAAGATTGACGCGACCATGGGTGATAATGCCGCTGACGTCAGCGGCCTGCTGGACCGGGTCGGTGCCGCACTGTCGGGGGTGACGCAGGGTGCGTCACTGGTGCTGACGCCCAAACACGAGGCACCAATCAAACATATCGAATTTGTATCGCTGTCGCCTGAACGCGCCTTGGTGGTTCTGGTCTTTTCCGACGGGCATGTGGAAAACCGGCTGTTTACCCCGCCGCTGGGCCAAACCCCCAGTTCCATGCGCGAGGCGGCCAATTTCCTGAATGCCATCGTTGAGGGCAAGACCATCAGCGAAGTGCAGCGTTCCATCGCCAGGGAGATCGCCCAGCGGCGTCAGGAGATTGATGTTCTGGCCCAGCAAATGGTTGAGAGCGGTCTGGCGCTATGGACCGGGAGCGACGAAAGTTCAGAGCGGCTGATCGTACGGGGCAGATCGAATCTGCTGGCCGGAGAGGCAGAGGAAGAGGATCTGGCGCGTATCAAAAGCCTGTTTGACGATCTGGAACGGAAACGCGACATCGCGGAATTCCTTGATTTGGCGGAAGATGGCGAAGGTGTGCGCATTTTTATCGGCTCAGAGAACAAACTTTTCTCACTTTCGGGTTCCTCTCTGGTGGTTTCCCCTTATATGAACGCTGATCGAAAGGTGATCGGAGCGGTCGGGGTCATTGGACCCACTCGTCTGAACTATGGGCGGATCGTGCCGATCGTGAATTACACAGCACAGCTGGTGGGCAGATTGGTGTCCGACCGCAGCTAGAGGTGAAAGATGGCAGACCCGAACGAACATGATTTCCTCGACAATCTTGAAGAGGCAATGGCGGAAGAATTCGCCGAAGACGAAGCTGAGATTGATGATGAGGCGCTGGAGCTGGACCAGCTGCGCGCCGAGCGCGATCAGCTGAAAGACCGCTTTATGCGCGCGCTGGCCGATGCGGAAAACGCCCGCAAGCGGTCAGAGAAGGACCGCCGCGAGGCAGAGAACTATGGCGGATCAAAGCTGTCGCGCGATATGCTGCCGGTCTACGACAACATGAAACGCGCATTGGAAGCGGCCACCGAGGAGCAGCGCGAAGTTTCTGCGGCCCTGCTGGAAGGTGTTGAACTGACCATGCGCGAGCTGCTGAATGTGTTCAAGAAGCACGGCATCGAAGTGATCGCACCGCAGGTCGGCGACCGTTTTGACCCGCAGCATCACCAGGCGATGTTCGAAGCGCCGGTTCCGGGGACCAAGGCGGGTGATATCATCCAGGTCGCTGCTGAAGGGTTCATGTTGCATGACCGTTTGCTGCGCCCGGCACAGGTTGGGGTTTCTTCAACACCCGCGTCGTAAGGGCGGCAGATGCTGCACTAAGGTATTTATAGCCAAAAAGAGTAGGGGGCGGTCAGGATCTGGCCGCCTCTTTCAATTTGTAGAGCAGGTCCAGCGCCTCTTTGGGGGTCAGTTCGTCGGGGATGATCCTGGCCAGTTCTTCTTCGACCTGCGACGGCTTTTGCACAGGGGGCGGTGGTGCGGGCCTGGTCGAGAACAGGGGCAAATCGTCAATCAGGGTTTTCTTGGTGGCTCCGCCTTCGCGTTCGCCTTTTTCAAGGGCGTCCAGAACCACGCGGGCACGGGCGATCACGCTGTCTGGCAAACCTGCCAATTGGGCGACCTGTACGCCATAGGACCGGTCGGCGGCCCCTTTGCGCACCTCGTGCAGGAAGATCACCTCGCCTTCCCATTCCTTGACCGTGACCGTGGCGTTGTCGACGCCGTCGAGCTTGCCGGACAGGGCGGTCATTTCATGGTAGTGGGTGGCAAAGAGCGCGCGTGATCGGTTGACGTCATGCAGATGTTCCAGCGTGGCCCATGCGATGGACAGGCCATCATAGGTCGCCGTGCCCCGGCCGATTTCGTCCAGGATGACGAGGGCGCGGTCATCGGCCTGGTTCAGGATTGCCGCTGTCTCGACCATTTCTACCATGAATGTCGACCGCCCGCGCGCCAGATCATCGGATGCGCCGACGCGGCTGAACAGCTGGCTGATCATGCCGATATGTGCCTGGGTGGCGGGGACGAAGCTGCCCATCTGGGCCATCAAGGCGATGAGCGCATTCTGCCGCAGGAAGGTCGATTTACCCGCCATGTTCGGACCGGTCAGCAACCAGATGTTCGCGGCGGCCCCATCGGCGCTGAGATCACAGTCATTTGCGATGAAGGCATCGCCCGACTGCTGTGCCAATGCGCGTTCAACGACCGGATGCCTGCCGCCCCTGATTTCGAAGGCGCGGCTTTCGTCGACCCTGGGCCGAACCCAGTTTTCCTTGTGAGCCAGATCGGCCAGCCCGAAGGCCAGATCAATCTCGGCCAATCCGCCCGAGGTTGCGCCGATCTGTGCGGCATGTTCCAGAATAGAGCCTTTTAGCCCTTCGTAGAGACGCTTTTCGATCTCAAGCGCGCGGTTGCCGGCATTGAGGATCTTGGTCTCCAACTCGGAGAGTTCAACGGTGGTAAAGCGGACCTGATTGGCGGTTGTCTGTCGGTGGATGAAGGTTTCCGACAAGGGGGCCGACAGCATCTTTTCCGCGTGGGTGGCGGTTGTTTCAATGAAGTAGCCCAGCACGTTGTTGTGTTTGATTTTCAGAGACGAAATGCCTGTAACAGAGACGAATTCCTGTTGCATTCGGGCGATCACGCTGCGGCCTTCGTCGCGCAGGGTGCGGGCCTCATCCAGATCGCTGTCGTAACCCCCTGCTATGAAACCGCCATCGCGGGTCAGCAGGGGGGGTTCTGCCACAAGGGCGTCGTCCAGCAGTGTGATCAGATCATCATGACCGCCCAGATGCGTCACGCAGGATGCCAGCAGGGGCGGCAGGGCCTCGGGCGTCAGGCGGGCGGCCAGCAGATGCGCCTGTGCCAGCCCATTGCGAATTGCGGTCAGATCGCGGGGGCCGCCACGGTCCAGCGACAGGCGTGACAGGGCGCGGTCCAGATCGGGGATCTTGCGCAGGGTCTCGCGGATGTCTGCGGTCAGCCGCTGGTTGTCATGGCCAAAGCTGACGGCATCGAGGCGTTGGGTGATCACATCCATCATCCGGGACGGGCTGGAAATACGTCGCTCCAGCAGGCGGGCACCTGCGGCGGTGCAGGTCCGGTCCATCAACGCCAGCAATGATCCGGCGCGGCCACCGCCAAGCGCATGGGTCAGTTCCAGGTTGCGCCGGGTGGCGGTATCAATCTGGACGCTGCGGTCATGGTTTTCCTTTTGTGGCGGGCGCAGCAGGGGCAATTTGCCCTTTTGCGTGATCTCAAGATATTCGATCAGCGCGCCCATCGCCGACACCTCGCCGCGATCAAAGCTGCCAAAGGCGTCCAATGTGGCGATGCCGAACAGATCGCAGATCCGTTTTTCCGCGCTGGTGCTGTCAAAGGCGGAGCGGGCCAGTCCGGTCAAAGCGGTGCCGAATTCTGTGACCAGTGGATAGAGTTCGGCCTCTTTGGCGTCGGAGACAATCAGTTCGGACGGGGCAAGCCGGGCCAGTTCAGGACCCAGGCGCACGGGGCTGAGGGGCATGACGTGGAACGACCCGGTTGAAATATCGACCCAGGCTAGGGCGGCGCTGTCGCGGATTTCGGCATAGGCGGCAAGGTAGTTGTGACGCCGCGCTTCGAGCAATGTGTCTTCGGTCAGGGTGCCGGGGGTAACCAGGCGGACGACCTCGCGTTTCACCACGGATTTATGGCCGCGCTTTTTCGCTTCGGCGGGGCTTTCCATTTGTTCGCAGACGGCGACGCGAAACCCCTTTCGGATCAGGGTCAGGAAATATCCTTCGGCGGCATGAACTGGCACGCCGCACATTGGAATGTCCTCACCGTCATGTTTGCCGCGTTTGGTCAGGGCAATGTCCAGCGCCTCGGCGGCGGCTGTGGCATCCTCAAAGAACATCTCGTAGAAGTCGCCCATGCGGTAGAACAGCAGCGCGCCTTGATGCGCTGCCTTGATCTCTAGGTATTGCGCCATCATCGGCGTTGTTTTTGCATCGCTCACCGGTTTCCCCCTGTGCCCCTTTGTCTGTACAAAACCCCGCTGCCGGGGGAAAGGGGCCAGCGGGCTGTTGGCCAGGCTGATCTGTGCAAGACAAGCAGATCGGGGAATCCGCGGCATGATTGTGCGCCTGTGCAATCAAAGCTATGACTAGCGAAACAACGAGAGACCCATATTGTGAAAAACAACCGTATCACCGACGAAGAGGCGCTGGCCTTTCACCTTGAGCCAACCCCCGGCAAGTTCGAGATTACCGCAACCGTTCCGATGACCACCCAGCGGGACCTGAGCCTTGCCTATTCCCCGGGCGTTGCTGTCCCCTGTGAGAGGATCGCGGAAAACCCTGAACTGGCTTATGATTACACCAACAAGGGAAACCTTGTTGCGGTGATTTCAAACGGGACGGCGGTTTTGGGTCTGGGCAATCTGGGCGCGCTGGCGTCCAAGCCGGTCATGGAAGGCAAGTCGGTTCTGTTCAAACGCTTTGCCGATGTGAATTCCATCGACATCGAGCTGGACACAGAAGACACCGATGCCTTTATCAATGCGGTCAAACTGATGGGGCCGACCTTTGGTGGGATCAACCTTGAGGATATCAAGGCACCTGAGTGTTTCATCATTGAACAGCGCCTCAAGGAAGAGATGGATATCCCGGTTTTCCATGATGACCAGCATGGCACGGCTGTGATCTGTGCTGCCGGTTTGCTGAACGCGCTGCATATCTCGGGCAAAAAGATAGAGGATGTGCGCATCGTGCTGAACGGCGCGGGTGCCGCGGGCATTGCCTGTCTGGAACTGCTCAAGGCGATGGGTGCGGGCCATAACAACTGCATCATGTGCGACACGAAGGGCGTGATTTACCAAGGCCGCACCGAAGGGATGAACCAGTGGAAGTCGGCCCATGCGGCGAATACCCCGCTGCGCACCCTCGAAGAGGCGATGGTGGGCGCGGATGTGTTTCTGGGCGTGTCGGTCAAAGGGGCGGTGACGCCTGCGATGGTGGCCAGCATGGCGGATAATCCGGTGATCTTTGCCATGGCGAACCCCGATCCAGAGATTACACCCGAAGAAGCGCATGAAGTGCGCATGGATGCGATCGTGGCCACCGGGCGCAGCGATTATCCCAACCAGGTGAACAACGTCCTTGGCTTTCCCTATCTTTTCCGTGGGGCGCTGGACATCAACGCGCGTGCCATCAACGACGAGATGAAGATCGCCTGTGCCCATGCGCTGGCCAATCTGGCGCGTGAAGATGTGCCTGACGAAGTTGCCGTGGCCTATGGCAAGACGCTGACCTTTGGGCGCGATTATATTATTCCCACGCCGTTTGATCCGCGTCTGATCTGGCGCATTCCGCCTGCGGTTGCACGTGCGGGGATGGAAACAGGTGCCGCGCGCCGTCCGATCATTGATATGGACGCCTATGAGCTGAGCCTGAAATCCCGGATGGACCCGACAGCCAACATCCTGCGCGGGATAAATGCGCGTGCGCGGATAAACCAGGCGCGGATGATCTTTGCCGAAGGGGATGACCCAAGGGTCCTGCGTGCCGCAGTGACCTATCAGCGGTCCGGTCTGGGCAAGGCCTTGATCGTGGGGCGGCCTGATGACGTCAAGCTCAAGCTTGAAGAGGCCGGGATGCCGGATGCCTACCGCGAGGTCGAAGTGATCAATGCGGCCAAGACGGACCATTTGGACACCTACAAGGATTTTCTTTACGGCCGTTTGCAGCGTCGTGGTTTTGACGCAAAAGACATTCACCGGCTGGCTGCACGTGACCGTCACGTCTTTGCCTCTTTGATGTTGAAGCATGGGCATGGCGACGGTCTGGTCACCGGGGCAACGCGAAAGTCGGCCCATGTGCTGGAACGGCTGAACCATGTGTTCGATGCGAATGCCGAACATGGTGCTGCGGGTTTCACCGCCCTGCTGCACAAGGGGCGGATCGTGTTTATCGCTGATACGCTGGTGCATGAATGGCCTGACGAGAATGATCTGGCCAATATCGCCGAACGCGGTGCGATCGTGGCGCGGAACCTTGGGCTTGAGCCGCGTGTGGCCTTTGTCAGCTTTTCGACCTTTGGCTATCCCGTATCAGAGCGGGCGGAAAAGATGCACAAAGCACCCAAGGTGCTGGATGCCCGCGGCGTTGATTTCGAATACGAAGGCGAGATGACCGTTGATGTCGCGCTGAACGCAGCGGCGCAGGCGCAATATCCGTTCTCGCGGTTGACGGGGCCTGCGAATATTCTGGTGGTGCCCGCGCGGCATTCGGCCAGCATTTCGGTCAAGCTGATGCAGGAAATGGCTGGCGCGACAGTGATCGGGCCGATCCTGACAGGTTTGGACAAGAGCATTCAGATCTGTTCAACCACATCGACATCCAATGACATTCTGAACATGGCCATTCTGGCGGCCTGCAAGGTCGGCGGATGATTTGGAACCTTGGCTCTATCAATGCGGATAATTTTTATCATCTGACGCATTTACCAGCAGCCGGGGAGACGATTGCCGCCCAGCGGTTTCATCAGGGGTTAGGCGGCAAGGGCGCGAATATGTCCGTTGCCGCCGCCCGTGCCGCCGCCCGGGTTGCCCATATCGGGGCGGTGGGCAAAGACGGCAAATGGGCCGTGGACCGGTTGCTGGAATACGGCGTGGACACGCGCCATATTGCAGCCGTCGGTGTGGCAACAGGCCATGCGAATATCAATGTGGATGCAAGAGGCGAAAACAACATCGTCCTGTTTCCCGGTGCCAATCATGCCATCACGGAACAGATGATCGGTGCCGCGTTGTCAGAGGCATCGAGCGGTGATTTTCTGTTGATGCAGAATGAAACCAACGGTCAGGAATATGCTGCCAGAACGGCCAAGGCGCTGGGCCTGCGGTTTGCCTATGCGGCGGCACCCTTTTCGGCTGATGCCGTGCAGGCGGTGATCAAGCAGATTGATCTGTTGGTCCTGAACGCGGTTGAGGCGGCACAATTGCAAGAGGCCATGGGCCAACAGCTGGAGGATCTTCCGATCAGCGATATCGTGGTCACACTGGGGGCTGATGGCTGTAAATGGGTCTCTAACACGGGGAAATCAGTGTCTGAATTTCCCGCCTATCCAGTTGATGTCGTCGACACGACCGGCGCGGGTGATACGTTTACGGGGTATCTGGTTGCGGGTCTGGACCGAGGAATGGCGATGCAGGACGCGATTGATCTGGCGCTGCGGGCCGGTGCCTTGATGGTCGCGCGGGAAGGGACCGCAGATGTGATCCCGGATCTGAAAGAGATCCAGGACCACGATTTTTCCTAGTTCACAAAAGGGGCGGCTGCGCCCCAAAGCTGTTTGACGCGCGCATCCCTGCCACAGCCCTTGCGGTAGCGTTTATAGGCGGTTGATTTCTTGACGCCCAACCCAACAGAGGTGAAGGCCAAGCGGTCACTGCTCTTGTAATAATCCTGATGATAGTCCTCAGCGGGATAGAATTTTGCGGCATCCAGGATCGGTGTAACGATCTGTTGGCCCAAGGCGGCCTGTGCTTCGGCCTTGGCCTTTTCTGCCGCGGCCCTGTCGCCCGCGTTGTTTGCAAAGATCGCAGAGCGGTAGCTGGGACCCCGGTCGCAGAATTGACCGCCCGCATCTGTTGGATCAATGGAGCGGAAAAACATGTTCAGCAAGGCATCGCGGCTGACCTTGCCGGGGTCGTATTCAATTTGCACAACTTCATAATGCCCGGTGCCCCCTGCGGTGACCTGTTTGTAGGTCGGATTGGCCGTGGTGCCGCCAGCAAAACCGGATACCGCCTCTTTGACGCCGGGCACGGATTCGAAATCTGATTCGACGCACCAGAAACAGCCGCCCGCCACGGTCAGCGTTTCAGTGCCCGCAGCCCGCGCCGAAGTGGACTGTGCGAAAAGCCCCAAGGCGATGAGACAGGCCAGCGTCAGGCTTTTGAGTGTTGAGAGATGTTTCATAGGTTGCTCCTTTGCCTCAGGCTGATCCTTGTTTTTGGATAGGGCAACCGCTGGCAGGGTCATCTCACGTGCAGGTGATCGCATTTTACCGCTTGGCATGGTTCCGTAACATTTCTAGCGTCGCAAAAAACACGGAGATGAAAATGCGTATCGCGATGTGGTCCGGGCCGCGCAACCTGAGCACGGCAATGATGTATAGTTTCGGGGCACGCCATGATTTTGCAGTGATGGATGAACCGTTCTATGCGGCCTATCTGGCCAAGACGGGTCTGGATCATCCCATGTCCCAGCAGATTCTGCAGGCCCATGAGGTTGATCCGATCAAGGTGGGAAAATCCTGCGAAGGGGGCGGTGCCCCGCATCTTTACATGAAACATATGCCCCATCACATGCTGGAAGGGTTTCCCATGGATTGGGCGCAGGATTGCGTGAACATCCACCTGATCCGCCACCCCGCCCGCGTGATCGCCAGCTACCTTGCCAAACACGAGGCACCCCGGCTGGAGGACATCGGATATGCCCAGCAGGCGGCATTGTTTGACCAGATCGGCGGGTTGGTCGTGGACAGCACCGATATTCGCGCGGATCCGGCGGGGATGCTGCAAAAGCTATGTGCGGCGATTGACCTGCCGTTTGACCCGGCGATGTTGTCCTGGCCTGCGGGCCCAAGGGCCGAAGACGGAATCTGGGCCAGCCATTGGTATGGGGCCGTACACAAAAGCACGGGTTTTGCCGGGGCCGAGGGGGATTTGCCAAAGCTTGCTGACGAGGATCTGCTGGCAGAGGCGCTGCCGTTCTACGAGATGCTTTATGAAAAGAGGCTGCGTTAGAAACAGGCCCTAATCGTCTGATTAGGGCCTGATCTGAAGTGTTATTTCAGCAAACGTTTGTCGCGCGCGGCCAGCAGTTTCAATCGCAACGCGTTCAACTGGATAAAGCCCGCCGCGTCCTTTTGGTCATAGGCACCTGCGTCGTCTTCAAACGTCACATGAGCTTCGGAATAGAGCGAATGTTCTGACCAGCGGCCGACGGTGCGCACATGACCCTTGTAGAGTTTCAGGCGGACGGTGCCGGTGACATGGGTTTGGCTGGCGTCGATGGCGGCCTGCAGCATGGTGCGTTCCGGGCTGAACCAGAAACCGTTGTAGATCAGTTCGGCGTAGCGCGGCATCAGCTCGTCCTTGAGGTGCATGGCACCGCGGTCCAGCGTGATGGATTCGATCCCGCGATGCGCCTCAAGCAGCAGGGTGCCGCCGGGGGTTTCATAAATGCCGCGTGATTTCATGCCGACGAACCGGCCCTCAACCAGATCAAGGCGGCCACAGCCGTGTTTGCCGCCCAATTCGTTCAGTTTGGTCAGGATGGTTGCGGGGGACATTGCCTCGCCGTTGATGCTGACCGCGTCGCCGCGTTCAAAACCGATCTCGACATATTCGGGGGTATCTGGTGCATCTTCGGGGGCGACGGTGCGCTGATAGACGTAATCGGGCGCGTCGACGGCCGGATCTTCCAGTACCTTGCCCTCTGATGAGGTGTGCAACAGGTTGGCATCGACGCTGAACGGTGCCTCGCCACGTTTGTCCTTGGCGACGGGGATCTGGTTCTTTTCGGCGAATTCCAGCAGTTTGGTCCGGCTGGTCAGGTCCCATTCGCGCCAGGGCGCGATGACCTTGATGTTGGGGTTCAGGGCGTAGGCCGCCAGTTCAAACCGAACCTGATCATTGCCTTTGCCGGTCGCGCCATGTGCGACGGCATCCGCACCGGTTTCTTCGGCGATCTCAACCAGACGCTTGGAGATCAGCGGGCGTGCGATGGAAGTACCCAGCAGATACAGCCCTTCGTAGACCGCATTGGCGCGGAACATTGGGAAAACGAAATCGCGCACGAATTCTTCGCGCAGGTCTTCGATATAGATGGCGGATGCGCCCATCATCTCGGCCTTGGCGCGGGCGGGTTCCAGTTCCTCGCCCTGGCCCAGATCGGCGGTGAATGTCACCACCTCGCAACCGTATTCGGTCTGAAGCCATTTTAGGATGATCGAGGTATCAAGACCTCCGGAATAGGCGAGCACGACTTTTTTAGGCGCTGACATGGGATTTCCTTTCTCACTTGGCCCGCGAGGTATCCGGTTTTGCGCGCATGAGCAAGACGGGCTGCTGCGTTGACCTATCTGTTCCGCCCCCCTATCGAGAATGGATAGAGCGCGGAGCGAATGGTATGACAGAAAATTTTCAGGCGATGGCAACCTTGGCCGCGGCCAAGATGAGGCCGGTATTCCCCGCGACGCCCCTGCTGAGGAACGAGCTGCTGTCAGAGCGTTTTGACGCCGATATCTGGCTCAAGCGGGAAGACCTGACACCGGTGCGGTCCTATAAATTGCGCGGTGCGTTCAATGCGATGCGCAAGGTTATCCCTGATCAGCAGCTTTTTGTCTGTGCCTCGGCGGGAAATCATGCGCAGGGCGTGGCGTTCATGTGCAAACATTTTGGGGTTCACGGCGTCATTTTCATGCCCGTGACCACGCCAGAACAGAAGATTCTGAAAACCCGCATGTTTGGTGGGGAATTTGCAGAAGTCCGGCTGGTTGGGGATTATTTTGACGAAACCCTGGTGGCTGCGCAGACCTTTTGCGAGCTGGAGGGCGCGCATTTCCTGTCGCCCTTTGATGATTATGACGTGATCGAAGGACAAGCCTCTGTCGCGGTTGAGATAGAGCAGGATCTGGGGCGGGTGCCGGATCATATCATCATGCCGGTGGGCGGCGGTGGTCTGTCGGCCGGGGTCGTTGGATATTTTGGTCAGGAATGCCGCTATACGCTGGTGGAGCCGAAAGGTGCCAAGAGCCTTGCCGCCGCAGTGGAGGAAGGCGCGCCTGTGGATGTATCGCCGATTGATTCCTTTGTTGACGGCGCTGCGGTGGCCAAGATCGGCGCGCGCCCCTTTGAGACGCTGCGGTCAATCGCCCGCGCAGACATCATTGATCTGCCAGAGGACCGCATTTGCGGGACCATCGTCGAGATGCTGAATGTCGAAGGGATCGTGTTGGAACCGGCCGGGGCCATGTCGATTGAGGCGCTCAGCGATGTGCGCCGGGACATCATCGGCAAGACGGTTGTTTGTGTCGTGACTGGCGGCAACTTTGATTTTGAGCGTTTGCCAGAGGTCAAGGAACGCGCGCAGCGATTTGCCGGGCTGAAGAAATATTTTATCCTGCGTTTGCCGCAACGTCCCGGCGCATTGCGCGATTTTCTGGATATGCTGGGCCCGAACGATAACATCACCCGGTTTGAATACATGAAGAAATCCGCCCGCAACTTTGGTTCTGTCCTGATTGGCATCGAAACAGATCAACCGCAGAACTTTGACGGGCTGTTTCAGCGGATCGGGGATCGCGGCTTTGCCTATACCGATATCACCAATGATGAAACGCTGGCGCAATTCGTGATCTAGGGTCGGCTATTAGGGGTAAAAGATGGATTTCAAAGACAAGTCTGTGGTCATCACCGGTGCGGGCAGTGGAATTGGTGCCGCCTTGGCGCGCCGGGCTGCGATATTGGGGGCCAGGGTCTGTGTCTCTGATCTGGATGGGGCCAAGGCGCAGGCCGTTGCCGATGAAATCGGCGGAATGGCCGTGCCATGCGATGTCCGCGATGAGGCGCAGATACAGGCGTTGGTGGCGCAGGCCAGTGCCGCGCAGGGCGATATCGATATTTATGTGTCCAACGCGGGGTTGGGCGGAGGGGAGCCGTCACATGCGGCGTCCCAGACAGATGAGACCTGGACGCTGAACTGGCAGGTTCACGTGATGAGCCATGTCTATGCTTCACGGGCCTTGTTGCCGGGGATGATTGCGCGGAAATCGGGGTATCTGGTCAATGTGGCCTCTGCCGCCGGTTTGCTGAACCAGATTGGCGATGCGGCCTATTCCGCCACCAAACACGCCGCTGTCAGCTTTGCTGAATCGCTGGCGATCACCCATGGCGCAGAGGGGATCGGCGTGTCGGTCGTTTGTCCGCAATATGTGGCGACCCCTTTGCTGGGTCTGTCTGATGTGGATGCGGCGACGCAGGAATCGCTGCTGACCGCAGATGATGTCGCCCTGGCGATCACGAACGGGGTTGAGGCGGGGCGTTTCCTGATCCTGTCGCACCCGGTTGTGCAGACCTATGCCCGGCACCGGGCGCAGGATCACGACCGCTGGATCACCGGCATGCAGATGCTGCGGGCCAAGGCGCAGGATACATTTGGCGGGATCGAGATCAGTAGTTTTTACAAACTGGTCTAAGCGGCGTTCAGCTGCGCAAGTCCGGACAGGAACTGGTTTTTGGAGGTTGCATATACCTCAAGGAGCTGGGGGATATTGATGGCCTTTGTCTGACCTTGTTCTGCTGCCGCCTCTCCTGCGCTGCATAGGGCGGCAAAGCGTTCAAAGCCAAGGTTCAACGCACCGCTTTTCAGGAAATGCAGATCGCCCGCCAGGGTTGGGGCCGCGTCCACATCAGGCAGTCGGGTGATGACGGGTTCAATTTCATCGAAAAACATTTCAACGATTTCATCAAAATCATCGCTGTTCATTTCTTGGTGCAGCATGCGCAGGCATTCCCAGTCGATCATCGCAGCTCCCTCCGATTATGTGGTCTCCGGGTACCGGGGCACACTGCCATGAAACTCTTAATGGAATCCTGAGACAGCAGAAATTTCCGAGGGTTTGAAGCCTTCACACGGTCTTAATTTAATTTGGCTTATGGGGGACCAGATTTGGCGGCAATAGGTCATGATGTTCCAACGGCAAACCCCACCAGCTGAGGCGGAGACTGGTGTCACACATATATCGCCAAGACGGATGTTGATTGTGGACGACAGCCCGCTGCAACGCCGTATCCTGGCAAAGACCCTGCAAAAATGGGGTTTTGACGTCTTTGAGGCTTCGACTGCCGAAGAGGCATTTCAGATGTGTGCGGAACAGATGCCCGATTTTGTCATCAGTGACTGGATCATGCCGGGTGCCTCTGGAATTGAGTTTTGTCGAAAATTTCGTGAGATTTCTAGCGAAGAATATAGCTATTTCATCTTGCTCACCTCCAAGAGTGAAAAGGCCGAAATTGCCCAGGGACTTGATTCAGGCGCGGATGATTTTCTAAGCAAACCCGTCAATCTGGATGAACTGCGCGCACGGCTTGCTGCGGGATCGCGGATCTTGGAATTCCAGCGCGAATTGTCGGAAAAGAACCGTCTGGTCAATGATACGCTGGTCGAACTGCAGCGGGTTCATGACGGGATCAACAAGGACCTGCAGGAGGCGCGCCAACTGCAGCAGTCATTGCTGCGCGAAAGTCACAAGGTCTGGGCAGAGGGTGCATTGTCCCTTGTGCTGCGGCCTGCGGGGCATGTGGGCGGTGATCTGGTTGGGTTCTTCCGCTCAGATGACGGCAAACTGGGGCTGTTTGCGATTGATGTATCGGGTCATGGGATCAGCTCTGCCTTGTTGACCGCGCGGCTGGCGGGGCATTTCGCCGCCGCCAAGGAACATAATATCGCGCTCAGGCAGGACGGCAGTGGCCGATACCTGGCCCGCCCCCCCAGTGATGTCGCCGCAGAGCTGAACGAGATCGTTCTGAATGAGATGGAGACAGAGCATTATCTGACCCTGATGCTGGCCTTTGTTGATCTGTCGACGGGCAAGGCCACGCTGACCCAGGCGGGCCATCCGCATCCATTGATCCAGCGCCACGATGGTACGGTCGTGCAGCGCGGCAGCGGTGGTTTTCCCGTCGGGCTGATGTCGGGCATGCAATTTGACCAGTTTGAACTGACCCTGGTGCCGGGTGACAGGCTATTGATCCTGTCGGACGGGGTGACGGAATGCCACGATCCGCTGGGCACATTTCTGGGCGAGGAAGGTTTGGCAGACACGCTCTACCGGCTGAAAGACCGCAAGGGACCTGCTGTGCTGGATGCGCTGATCAGGGATTTGACGCATTTTGCCGGATCTGAGGATTTGCCAGATGATGTGTCTGGCATCCTTTTTGAATACACCGGTTCGGATCAGCCCAGATAGCGGTTCAGGAACATGCGGTCGCCGTCATTGCCCAGCGCGCCCAGCGCCTCATCGGGGGACAGGACCAATGTTGAATGATCAGGCTCAATCGGTTCTGCGATCTGGCGGACGGGATGGGCCACGTAGATGTGGCACAGCTTCTCTGCCCACAGGTCGTATTCTGGCATGAACACGAACCGCCGAAAGGCACCCAGCCTGCGCGGCCGTGTAATGCGCCAGCCGATTTCTTCCAGCACTTCGCGGTGCAACGCCTGCACTGGCGATTCTCCGGGATCAATGCCGCCGCCGGGCAGCTGGACATCCAGCGCTGGTATGATCTGTGCGGTCATCAAAAAGCGGCGTTCCAGCGGCAGGATCGCATAGGCACCGGGCCTGAGCCGGTAAGAAATGCCCTTTTGTGGCGGTTGGCCAACACGTCTGATCATCTACGCCCCCTTTATCACCTGCTTGATGCCCCTATATAGACGCGGTATGCCAAGCGGCCTGAGATAAGGAAACCCCTGATGACTGCCGATATTCAGCCCGGAAACCAGATAGCCTGGGACGACAGTGTTCTGCCGTTCCAGCTGGACAATTGTGACATCCGTGGCCGGGTGGCCCGGCTGGATGGCGTGTTGGAAGGCATTCTGCGCCAGCATGACTATCCGCCCCAGGTCGAAGCGCTTGTTGCTGAGATGGCGTTGCTGACCGCGCTGATCGGTCAAACGATCAAGCTGCGCTGGAAACTGCAGCTGCAGGTACAGTCCAAAGGGGCGGTGCGGATGATCGCGACCGATTACTACGGTCCGCAAGAGGACGGGACACCGGCGCGCATCCGGGCCTATGCCAGCTATGACGCGGATCGGCTGACCCAAGAGGCACCCTTTGACCAGATCGGCGAAGGCTATTTCGCCATCATGATCGATCAGGGCGAGGGGATGACCCCCTATCAGGGCATTACACCGCTAGAGAGCGGATCATTGGCCGCCTGTGCAGAGGCGTATTTTGCGCAGTCCGAACAGCTGCCGACCCGCTTTTCGCTGAGCTATGGCAGATCGTCCGCACCCAATGTGGCAGAGCATTGGCGCGCCGGTGGCGTGATGTTGCAGCATATGCCCAAGGCGTCGCCCTTTGCCGCCAAGGGCGAAGGCAGCGGTGGCGTGCTGAGCGCGACTGACCTGGTGCATGGGGATACAGAAGAGAACTGGAACCGTGTGAACATCCTGCTCGACACGGTCGAAGACCTTGAGCTGATCGGGCCCAGCGTTCCGCCCACCGATTTGCTGCTGCGCCTGTTTCACGAGGAACAGCCGCGGGTGTTTGATGCCCAGGCGGTGCGCTTTGGCTGTTCATGTTCCGAAGATCGCGTTCGGCAAAGCCTGTCGATCTATTCGGCCAAGGACATTGAAACAATGACCACGGACGAAGGTCGCGTCACCGCCGACTGCCAGTTCTGCGGCGCGCATTATGATCTGGACCCGCTGACGGTTGGATTTGATGCCGAAACGGCTGCAGGTGAGTGACCAGATTGAGCAGATCAGGGCCGCGCTGGGCAAGACCGGCGTGCAGACCTCTGATTTCGATCTGAACCCCGATGTGGTGCTGCCGGCGGGGCGTGTCTTGCGGCCTGCTGGTGTGCTTGCTCCGATTATGCGCAAAGGGGACGATTGGCATTTGCTGCTGACAAAACGGTCCTCTGCGTTGAAACATCACCCCGGACAGATCGCCTTTCCGGGTGGCAAGCAGGACAAGGGGGATGCGGATGTCATCGCCGCCGCCCTGCGCGAAGCCGAAGAAGAGATCGGGTTGCCCCGCGATATCGTTGATGTTCTAGGCACCTTGCCTGCGCATGAAACCGTGACTGGTTTTACCGTCACCCCCGTTTTTGCCCATGTCAGAGCCGATTTTGTGGTCAAGCCAGAGCCGGGCGAGGTTGAAGAAGTTTTCTCTGTGCCGCTGTCGCATGTGCTGAACCCGGAAAATTACCTGATTCAGTCGCGGCGCTGGCGGGGGACCAGACGACATTATTTTGCGGTGCCCTACGGACCCTATTACATCTGGGGTGCAACGGCGCGTATGCTGCGGGCATGGTCCGACCGCATGACATGATGATCCCGGCTGAAACAAGCTGGTTGATTGACCCCGCCGCCCGCGATGTTTGTGCGGCGATAGAGGCCGCAGGGCATGAGATATATTTTGTCGGTGGCTGTGTGCGCAACGCGCTGCTTGGCCTGCCGGACAGTGATGTGGATATGTCCACCAACGCGCGGCCTGAAAAGGTGATGCAGATTGCGCAGGCGGCCGGGTTCAAGGCCATTCCGACGGGAATTGACCATGGCACCGTCACGGTGGTGGTGCGCGGTGCCGCGTTTGAAATCACGACCTTTCGGCGGGACGTGAACACCGACGGACGCCGCGCCGTGGTGGCATATTCAGATACGATTATGGACGATGCCCGGCGGCGTGATTTCACGATGAACGCGCTTTATGCGACGGCGCAGGGTGTGGTGATTGATCCTTTGGACGGATTGCCTGATCTGCTGGCCCGCCGGGTCCGGTTCATCGAAGACCCCGACGCGCGGATCAAGGAAGACTATCTGCGTATCCTGCGGTTCTTTCGGTTTTCAGCCTGGTATGCCGAACAGGCAGAGGGTTTTGATGCGGATGCCCTTGCTGCGATTGCAGGCAATGTCGATGGACTGGATGCGCTGTCTGCTGAACGGGTCGGGCAGGAGATGACCAAGCTGCTGGCCGCCCCTGACCCTGCGCCGGCCATTGCGGCCATGCGGCAGGCAAATGTCCTGCATGCCATTCTGCCGGGATCTGATGATCGCTACTTGGCCCTGCTGGTTCACCTTGAGGGCGCGCTGGGCCTTGCGCCAAACTGGATCAACCGCCTTGCCATTCTGGGGGGTGAAGATGCGGAGGGCCGGTTCCGGCTCAGCAAGGTCGACGCCCGGATGTTGCGCGCCACCACGGATGCCGCCTATGCCGGTCCTTCCCTCGCAGAGGTGGCCTATCGTGAGGGTCGGATCATTGCCGAAGGTACATTGCTGTTGCGGTCTGCCCTGGCTGAATCAGAGCCTGATACATCAATGTTAGAGACGATATTGACCGCAAGTCAGGCGATATGCCCGGTAGCGGCCAAGGATCTGATGCCGGAGTTGCAGGGGGCCGCATTGGGCGCGCGGCTGAAAGAACTGGAACAGCGTTGGATCGCCTCTGGCTTTGCCCTGTCCAAGCATGACCTGTTGGGGGCTGCGTGATGTTTCGCTTTTTCGAAAACCTGGTTGATCCCTATACACCCTATGTCGAACGCGATACGCCGCCGCGCCAGCTTTGGCCGTTTCTGCGCGAATATTGCGTGCCGTTCAAAGGGGTCTTCTTGCTGACTGGCATGATGTCGATTGTCGTCGCGGCGATCGAGGTCGGGTTGATCTATTATATGGGCCGCATTGTTGATTTGCTGGGCACGGACCCGGCGCAGATGTGGGCGACCTACGGGACTGAACTGTTGCTCATGGCGGGCTTTGTTCTGGTGATCCGGCCGCTGATGCAGGGGCTTGATGTGGCCTTGATCAACAATACGATTCTGCCGAATTTTGGCACGTTGATCCGCTGGCGTGCGCACCGTCAGGTGCTGCGGCAATCGGTGGGCTGGTTTGAGAACGACTTTGCCGGGCGCATCGCCAACCGGATCATGCAAACCCCGCCCGCAGCAGGCGAGGTGGTGTTCCAGACCTTTGATGCGATTTCCTATGCGCTGGCCTATATGATCGGTGCTGCGATTTTGCTGATGACTTCGGATTGGCGGCTGATGATGCCACTGCTGATCTGGTTTGTGCTTTATGGCGGGCTGGTGCGTTGGACGACAACGCGGATCGGGCCTGCCTCCAAGGCGGCATCGGATGCGCGGTCGCAGGTGACGGGGCGTGTGGTCGATGCCTATACCAACATTCATTCGGTCAAGATGTTTGCCCATCACGATCTGGAAGTCGATTTCGCCAAAGAGGCGATTGAGAATGCGCGCGTCACCTTTCAAAAGGAGATGCGCCTGTTCACCATAATGGATGTGGTGTTGGTTGCGTTGAATGGTTTGCTGATCATCGGCGTCGTTGGGTGGGCGCTGGCGCTGTGGACATGGGGAGAGGCAAGCGTGGGCGTGGTTGCTGCGGCTGCTGCATTGACCCTGCGGCTGAATTCCATGACCGGCTGGATCATGTGGGCGCTGTCGTCATTCTTTCGCGAGCTTGGCGTGGTTGCCGAAGGAATGGAGACGATTGCCCAACCCATCGCGCTGGTGGACAAGCCAGATGCCAAGCCCCTGATGCTGACCGACGGGCGGATAGAGCTGAAGGGGCTGACCCATCATTACGGTCGCGCCAGGGGTGGCTTGCAAGGGTTGGACCTGACCATCAAACCGGGCGAACGGATAGGTTTGGTGGGGCGGTCGGGGGCCGGGAAATCCACGTTGGTCAAGTTGTTGTTGCGGTTCTACGATGCAGAAGGCGGTCAGATCTTGATTGATGGTCAGGATATTGCCGGGCTGACCCAGGACAGCCTGCGCCGCCATATCGGCATGGTGCAGCAAGACAGTTCGCTTTTGCACCGCTCTGTGCGCGATAACATCCTGTATGGCAGGCCCGACGCAGGCGAAGAGGCGATGATTGCCGCAGCCAAACGGGCGCAGGCGCATGAGTTCATCCTTGATCTGTCTGATCCAGAGGGCCGTCGCGGATATGATGCGCGTGTGGGCGAGCGGGGCGTGAAACTGTCTGGTGGTCAGCGGCAGCGGATCACGCTGGCGCGGGTGATCCTCAAGAATGCGCCCATTCTGCTGCTGGACGAGGCGACATCGGCGCTGGACAGCGAGGTAGAGGCCGCCATTCAGGAAACGCTCTATGGGATGATGGCGGGCAAGACGGTGATCGCGATTGCGCACCGCCTGTCCACGATAGCCGAGATGGACCGCATCGTGGTGCTGGATCAGGGCCGGATTGTCGAAGATGGCAGTCATGACGCGCTTTTGGCGCAGGGCGGGCTATATGCAGAGTTCTGGAACCGTCAGTCGGGCGGTTTCCTTGCATTGGATGACGTCTCCGAAGGATAATTTGTTGAAAGTATCTGACTGGATCAACCCGTTTACCGCCGCTGATGGCCCACCGCCGCAAACGCTGGGGGCTTTTATCAAGTGGTGCCTTTCGGGGGCCTGGCCGGTGCTGTGGCTGGCGGCCCTCTTGTCGGCGCTTGCCGGTGCGATGGAGGCGGGGACCGCGTGGATCCTGGGCAAGGTGATCGACGCCGCGATCAGCGCGGGACCCGAGGCATTCTTTGACGGCAGCAATATGGCCCTGATCCTGGGTGCGGTCGCGTTTTTCCTGATCGCGCGTCCGATCCTGTTTGGCCTTTCGTCTGCTTCGAACGCGATCATGGTGCAGCCCAATGTGAACCCGCTTGTGTTGTCGCGGCTGCACCGCTGGACGCTGGGGCAGAACGTCGGCTTTTTTGACGATGATTTCGCCGGACGCATTGCGCAAAAGCAGATGCAGGCGGCGCGTGCGGTAACCGATATCGCCTCAGAAACGATTAACGTCGTGGCCTTTGCGCTGGCGTCGCTGCTGGGGTCCGTTGCCCTGTTGGTGGCGATTGACTGGCGGGTGGCGATTGGTTTTGCCGTCTGGCTGGTGGCCTATTTTGGGCTGATCAACTGGTTTCTGCCCCGGGTGCGGGCGCGGTCTGCGGGGCGCGCGGGGGCGCGGGCGATGGTATCGGGGCAGGTCGTGGATACGATCACCAACATCAAGACCGTGAAACTGTTCGCCCATGCAGATCACGAGGACCGCGCGGCATTGGGTGCCATGCAGACGTTCCGCCAGCGGGCGCTTGAATTTGGCTATCTCGCGGCGGGTTTCCGTCTGGCATTGATGAGCCTTGCCGGGCTGCTGCCGGTGTTGCTGATCGGGGGAACGATCATGCTTTGGCAGCGCGGTATGGCGAGCGAAGGCGATATTGTGGCCTCTGGCGCGGTGGCCATCCGAATTGCACAGATGACCGGTTGGGTCAGCTTTACCCTGATGGCGATCTATTCCAACGTCGGAGAGGTTGAGGACGGCATGAAGACTCTAACTCCCCGTAACAGGGTCGAAGACGGCACCGATGCCCAGACCCTTGACGTGACGCGCGGAGAGATTGTTCTGGATGATCTCAGCTTTGCTTATGGGCGGAATGCAGGCGGGATCGACGGGATCAGCCTGACCGTCAATCCGGGCGAGAAACTGGGCATCGTGGGCGCGTCGGGGGCGGGGAAATCCACATTGGTGGCACTGCTTTTGCGGCTCTATGAAGGGGAAAAAGGCTCTATCTCCATTGATGGGGTGGATATTCGGCAGGTCACCCAGGAAAGCCTGCGGCGCAATATCGGGATGGTCACGCAGGAAACGGCGATGTTCAACCGCTCTGCGCGTGACAACATTCTTTATGGCAGGCCTGACGCGACCAAAGAGGATGTGATTGCCGCCGCCGAGGGTGCCGAGGCGCATGAATTTATCATGGCCCTTGAGGATCACAAAGGCAGGCGCGGCTATGACGCCCATCTGGGCGAACGCGGTGTGAAACTGTCTGGTGGGCAGCGCCAGCGCATCGCCCTGGCCCGCGCCATTCTAAAAGACGCGCCGATCCTTGTGCTGGACGAGGCGACATCGGCCTTGGACAGCGAGGTAGAGGCCGCCATTCAGGTCGCCCTGACCCGCGTGATGCAGGGCAAGACGGTTTTGGCCATCGCACACCGTCTGTCGACGCTGACGGAAATGGACAGAATCATCGTGATGGACGCCGGTCGTATCGTCGAAAGCGGGACGCATGAGGCGCTTTTGGCGCAAGACGGGCTTTATGCGCGCTATTGGCATCGGCAGTCGGGTGGGTTTTTGAACCTCAAGGCTGCGGAATAGGCTTGGGAAGTGCCGCGCGCCACGGTAGAGCGGGGATATGACAGAATATAAAATACGCCGTTTGGGCCACCACGGGGACGGCATCGCCGATGGCCCGCTTTTTGCACCTGTTACCCTGCCGGGTGAGGTGGTCACTGGCGATCCTGTGGATCAGGCGCTTGAGAATGTGCGCATCGTCACGCCGTCACCTGATCGGGTCGCTGCGCCGTGCCGCCATTTCAAGGCCTGCGGGGGATGCAAGCTGCAGCATGCCTCAGACGCATTTGTTGCCGATTGGAAGGTGGGCGTGGTGCGCAGCGCGCTGGATGCGCATGATCTGGAAACGGAATTCAGACCGATCCAGACGTCGCCCGCGCAATCGCGCCGCCGGGCAACCTTTGCTGCGAAGCGGACGAAGAAGGGTGCCATGGCCGGTTTTTATGGCAGGGCGTCGGACGTGGTGATCGAAATCCCCGATTGCCAGCTGCTGCATCCTGATTTGATGGGTGGCCTGAAGGTTGCCGAAGAACTGGCGCTGATCGGGACCAGCCGCAAGGCGGCGCTGGCCGTGACAGTGACCTTGGCGGATAGCGGGTTGGATGTGGCGGTGGCGCAGGGCAAACCGCTGGACGGTCCTTTGCGCATGGCGCTGGCGCAGCTGTGTGAACAATTGGGGTTGGCGCGGCTGACCTGGGAGGATGAAGTCATCGCGATGCGGCAACCGCCCTTGCAGCGGTTTGGCCGCGCGCAGGTTTTGCCGCCCCCCGGTGCCTTTATGCAGGCCACCAAGCAAGGGGAGACCGCCTTGCTGGCCTCCGTGCGCGAAGCGGTGGGCGATGCCGCGCATATTGCCGATCTGTTTGCGGGCTGCGGGACCTTTGCGCTGCCGCTGTCGGAAAAGGCCCGCGTGCACGCCGTGGAAAGCGAGGCAGAGATGCTGGCCGCATTGGATCAGGGCTGGCGCATGGCCGAGGGGCTCAAGCCGGTGACGACAGAGGCGCGGGACCTGTACCGCCGTCCGATGCTGCCTGACGAGATGAAAAAGCTGGATGCCATCGTGATTGATCCGCCCCGCGCCGGGGCCGAACGACAGGTGGTTGAGATCTGCCTTGCCAAGGTGCCGCGCGTTGCCTTTGTGTCCTGCAATCCCGTGACCTTTGCCCGTGATGCCCAGATGTTGTGCAAGGCGGGGTACAGATTGAACTGGGTGCAGGTTGTGGACCAGTTTCGCTGGTCATCGCATGTTGAAATTGCGGCATCCTTCACACAGCCGGGCATTTGACGTCATCTGAGCCTGCTCACGGCTTTTTGAATGAGAAGTTTTTTGCTATATGATAGCGCGATAAGAAACGCGCCGGAAATCGGCAAAGAGGCAGTAAAAGATGAATCGCAGAACTGTTATTTTAGGTGGCTCGGCGTTGGTTGCGCTGGGCGCATGCAGCGACAGCAAATTCAAACGCTACAACGGGCCAGAGGTCACCTATGTCGTGGTGAACAAGGGCAGCCGCAAGATGATGCTGCTGCACCATGACAAGGTATTGGAAGATTATAAGATCAAGCTGGGTTTTGCCCCCTTGGGTCACAAAGAGATCGAAGGTGACGGCAAGACGCCCGAGGGGATCTATTGGATCGACCGGCGCAATCCGAATTCGCGGTTCCATCTGTCCTTGGGCATTTCCTATCCCAATGAACGTGACCGTGAGCGGGCCAAGCAATTGGGCAAATCACCGGGCGGCGATATTTTCATCCACGGACAAGAGCATCCGTTGAAAAAGGACAAGGGCGATTGGACCTGGGGATGTATCTCTGTGACCAATGATCAGATCGAAGACATCTATGCGATGGTCCGTGACGGCACGCCAATTCAGATCAATGCGTAAATCGGGCTGGCGTTAGGACGTTTTTGCGAAACGTCTTAATTCCCCATCACCAGCGTCCACCAGATCTTGCCGTTGCTTTCCTGGTGCCATGAGAAACCCATGTTGCGTGCATCGGCTGACATGATGACGCGGCGGGTGTCGGGCTGCTCCATCCAGGCGGCAAGGGTTTCCAGCTCTGATTCGTAGGTTTCTGAGATGGTTTCACCGACCAGACGGCCATCATATCCAACGCGGTTGATCCGATCGATGGGAGAAGAGCCGTCAGAGCCGAAATGCCAGGGGCGGTTTTGCACCGACATGTCCCGTGCATGGGTCGCTGCGGCAGCGTTCAACCTTGGGTCAAGGGCAACAGGCGCGCGGCCGCTGGCCTGCCGCAGGGCGTTGACGGAATCGAGCATCCGAAACTGGATCTTGCCTGTATCGCCACTGCTGATCCGATATGCCCTTGGCAATGGTTTGCCGTCCGGGCCCATCTGCGGGGCAGAGGGCGCACAAGCCGCAAGAGAAAGGGCCAAAGCCAGAAAAACAGACAGAATACGCATCATGGCAATGCTCCCAGTGTTATGATTTGGCCAAGCCATACAGCGATGGGCGTTGCAGTTCAAACGCACATCGGCGTTACTATGCGCAATGACGGTTGTTTGATTTGATACTGCGTCTTTCGGGCAATATGTTCTGGGCAATCTCGCAAAATTGCAAATGATGGAGACAGATGATGTCTGACAAGCCTTTCACCCTTAATACACGCCGCGGATTTCTGGCCGGCACGGCTGCGATGCTGGCCACGCCAGCGCTGGCGCAGACCAGTGCGGTCAATTCCGTCGCGACCACGCAGGTGGAACGGGATTTGAACGAATCTGTGCGCCGAAACATTTCCAGCTTTCGTACGCTGGATTGGCAGCCCTATTTCGACAATACAAAGAATGGCGCGATCCTGGTCGATATTGACAGCCGCGCTGTGCATTACTGGTCCGAGGATCAAAGCGTCTACAAGTTGTACCCGTCTAGCGTGCCACTGACCGATGACCTGACGCGCCGTGGCCGCACAAGGGTCACGCAGAAGGTTGAAGGACCAAGCTGGCGTCCGACGCCGTCAATGCTGAAGCGGAATCCTGAGTGGCCACCCTTTATCGGGCCGGGCCCTGATAATCCGCTTGGCACGCATGCCCTGTACCTGAGCTGGACCTACTACCGGATCCACGGAACGCATGACACGCGCAAGATCGGTCGCCGGTCATCGAATGGCTGTATTGGTCTTTATAATGAGCATATTGCTGAATTATTCGGCATGGCCAATGTGGGCACTCAAGTGTTGCTTATTTGACGACATTTTGACGCTTGTGATGTTCTGTAATCGAATCCGGGTTTGCATTCCTGCGGCTATGATGTTTACAAACAATTACGAGGTAAGTCTTGGGCGCGTGCGCGCACAGGCGCTGCACGCCACATTCTGGAGGTTATTTACTATGAAAAAACTCGTTCTCGCCGCTGCTCTGACAGCTGCTGCTTCAACTGCTTATGCCGGTTCTTTGGCTGACCCAGTAATCGAAGCACCAGTAATCGTAGAAGAAGCAGCCGGTTCTTCTTCCGGTATCCTGATCCCGCTGATCCTGCTGGCTCTGGTTGCTGCTGCTGTTGCTGCCGATTAATTCGGTCAACGGTTCTAAATCTAAAAAAGGCGGTGCTTGCACCGCCTTTTTTGTGTTCAACGGACTCTGATCACAAGGTCATAGAGTTTGAATAGCCTTTGATTTGGGCAAAAACATACAGACACACCCCTGACGTTTCCGGCCAAGGATGTCGCGCTGGGCACAAGCCTGGCTGCGGAGTTGGGGCATTTTCGGATAACTCTGTATTCGGTATTCCGAAAGACGCTTTAGTCCAGCCAACCTTTCAGGTTGTCCTCAATCACGTTTGAAAGCGCCTTGATGTGCAGATCATCGTCGTTGAGGCAGGGGATATAGGTGAAATGTTCGCCACCGGCCTCCTCAAAGCTTTCCTTGATCTCTTCGTTGATCTCTTCCAGCGTTTCGATGCAATCGGCTGAAAAGGCAGGGGCGCAGACGGCGATGTTCTTGTTCCCGGCTTCGGCCTGACGCGCGACTTCTTCGACGGTATAGGGCTGAAGCCATTCTTCGGGGCCGAATTTTGACTGGAATGTCGTCATGATTTCGGTGTCTTTCCAGCCCAGCCGTTCCTTGAGCAGCCGCGTGGTTTTCTGACACTGGCAATGGTAGGGATCGCCTTCCATCAGGTAGCGGATCGGCACGCCGTGGTAGGAACAGATCAGGATATCGGGGCGCTTTTCGGTGGCGGCATAGGCGCGCTCAATGGATTGGGCCAATGCCTCAATATAGTCGGGACGATCGAAATAGGGTTCGACGACCCGGGCAATGGGTTGCCATTTTTCCTTGCCCAAAGCGGCAAAGAACGCATCGCAGGCGGTGGCCGAAGTGGCCCCGGCGTAATGCGGATAAAGCGGGAAAAACAGTATCTTGGAACACCCTGCCTCGGTCATGGCGCGGACCTTGGATTTGGTTGAGGGGTTGCCGTAGCGCATGCAGAAATCAACCATCACATCATCGCCATAGCGTTCTTTCATCGCGGCGGTAATCTTGGCTGTCTGGGCCTTGGTGATGGTCATCAGGGGGCTTTCGCCCTCGGCCTCGTTCCAGATGGATTTATAGGCGGCACCAGAGGTGAAGGGGCGTTTGGTCAGAATGATCAGCTGCAACAGCGGCTGCCAAAGCCACGGACTGTAATCAATGACGCGTTGGTCGGACAGGAATTCACCCAGATAGCGGCGCATGGACCAATAGTCGTAATTGTCCGGCGTTCCCAGATTCGCGACCAAGACGCCGACCCGTTTTCTGGGGACGGTTGGGTGGTCTTCGTTTGCATGTGCTGGTCGCGCCGCTTGCATCTTTAAGTCCTTTGATAAATCCATGCGTCCGGTCCTTAGACAAAATCATCCGTCTCAGATAGGGGCATTGTTGTCTTAGTCAATCACGCAGCTTTTTCTCTTGGGTGCCCAGCGCCTCTGCGAGGCTGTGTTGGGCTGATCCGGGCCTCAGCGGTTTGGGTTGGCTGGCGTCGGGTGCCCAGCCTGTCAGAAAAAGCAGCTCGAAGGTGGCAGTGATGCGGTTTTGGTCCGTGCCGTGGTGGGTTTGGTACAGGTCTGCTGCCGCCTGGAAAATCCTGCGGCGCGTGGGATGGCGCAGGCGCGCGGCCAATGCGTTGGCTTCGCCCATCGCGCGCAGGTCGCGCATCAGGGACCTCAGGGAGTCGTATTCAACCTTGAAGGCAAGCGCGTCCGCCACCGGCAGGGCAAAGCCTGCCCGTTGCAGCAGGCCCCCCAGATCGCGCAGTTCGGCCATCGGGGCCACGCGCGGCGACAGACCGCCGGTGATATCCGCCTCTGCCTGTGCCAGACAGGCGCGCAACTCATGCAGGGTTTGCCCGCCAAAAGATGTGGTCAGCAGCAGGCCATCCGCCCTGAGCGCGCGCCGGCATTGGATCAGCTGCCCAACCGGGTCATTGGCCCAATGCAGTGACATTGCGTGAATCACCAGATCATACTGGCCCTGATCCACGGCCAATATGTCCGTATCCGGGATCATATCAGCGCCGGGAAAGCGGGCCGCCCAAAGATCAGGAAAACCTGTCACAATCGCCGTTGATCTAAACGGCTTGTTAACCATCGCCATACGATCCTCGATCTCATCGGCTGCGGCCTGATGCAGGAACAATGCATCGGGATGGGCGCGGGCGCGATGCCGGGTCAGGGCCTGTGCGTCGGAGATATTGGGTTGCTGGGTCATTCGGGTGACATATGGGGTTACGGCGCGGACTTCAAACAGGCTTGAACGCCATTTATCCGGCACGCTGCCTGACCTGTGGCGCGATGGTAGACGGCGACTTTGGCCTGTGTGGCCCGTGCTGGCGGGATACGTCGTTCATTGGGGGGACAGTTTGCGACGCCTGCGGCGTGCCGTTGCCGGGTGTGGATGGCGGTGAACATGCCCATTGCGACGCCTGTTTACAGACCCCGCGCCCGTGGCACAGGGGGCGGGCCGCGCTGCTGTATCGTGATACGGGGCGCAAACTGGTGCTGGCGCTGAAACATGGTGACCGCCAGGAGATCGCCTATCCGGCGGGTCTGTGGCTGGCACAGGCCGCGCGCGAGGTGCTGACCCAGAATACGCTGATTGCGCCGGTCCCGCTGCATTGGCAGCGCATGATCAAACGGCGCTACAATCAATCGGCCCTGCTGGCCAAGGCATTGGCCCATCGTGTCGACCGGCCGATGTGTCCTGATTTGCTGCAAAGGTTCAGGCGCACCCGCAGTCTGGACGGGCTGGGCCGAGAAGAGCGGTTCAAGACATTGGAAAACGCGGTTCGCGTGCATCCCCGGCGCAGGCATCGCCTGATGGGCAGGCCGGTGCTGTTGGTGGATGACGTGATGACCTCAGGGGCGACGCTGGCGGCTTGTGCGCGGGCCTGTCTGGATGCCGGATCGGGGGCTGTTTGCATCGTGACACTGGCGCGCGTGGCCAAAGATGCCTAAATCAGCATGTAACTGACATGTTGAAAGGAACGGCGCATGAAACCGGTCGAGATTTATACGTCACCCCTGTGTGGTTTTTGCCATGCGGCAAAGCGGCTGCTGACGTCCAAGGATGTCAGCTTTGTTGAGGTGGACATCTGGGCACATCCTGAGCGCAAGGAAGAGATGATCCAGCGCGCCAAGGGCGGGCGCACGGTGCCGCAGATCTTTATTGACGGCACCCATGTGGGCGGCTGTGACGATCTGCATGCGCTAGAGCGTGCGGGCAAGCTTGATGCGATGCTGGCGGCCTGATGCAGGGCGCGATCCTGCAGCTGAATGTCACCGATGATCCGGCAGCCAACCTGCCCGTGACACGGGCCATGCTGCGCGAGGCCGTGGCGGGCGGGGCGCAATTTGTGCTGACGCCTGAGGTAACCAATTGCATCTCGACCAGCCGCAGTCATCAGCGCGAGGTGCTGCAGTCTGAGGCCGAGGATATCACCCTGGCCGGTTTGCGGGCCGAGGCACGGGATGCTGGCATCTGGCTGTTGATCGGTTCACTGGGCCTTAAGACGGATGACCCGGACGGGCGGTTTGCCAACCGGTCCTTTCTGATCGGGCCGGATGGTGGGATTGTCGCCAGCTATGACAAGATCCACATGTTTGATGTGCAGATCAGCGAGACGGAAACATGGCGCGAATCCGATGGCTATCGCCCCGGTGACCGCGCCGTGGTGGCGCAGGCCGATTTCGCCAAGATCGGGATGACCGTCTGCTATGACGTCAGGTTTTCGCATCTGTACCGCGCTCTGGCGCAGGCGGGCGCACAGGTTCTGACGGTGCCTGCCGCGTTCTCTCCGGTGACGGGTGCGGCGCATTGGCATGCGCTGCTGCGGGCGCGTGCAATCGAATCGGGATGTTTCGTAATCGCGCCAGCGCAGACCGGCACCCATGCCAGCGCCAACAACAAGACGCGTGATACATATGGTCATTCCTTGGTCGTTGACCCGTGGGGCGAGGTACAGGTTGACGCAGGCACAGAGCCCGGCGTTTACAACTTCACCCTGAATATGGAACAAATCAGTTCAACGCGTCAGCGGGTGCCGAGCCTTGCCAATGCCCGTGCGTTTTCTGGACCCTAGCCAAGTGAATCAGGTATTTGGATGAGTGATGACAAGAATACTCTGGCGATCTTGCTGATCGGAGAGCTGCTGGCGGCGGATCACTCCATGCGGGGACGTTTGAGCCGTGTCTTGCCCAAGGGTATGGAGATTTCCCATTTCTCGGTGCTGAACCATCTGGCATGGCAAAAGGCCGAAAGCACGCCTGCGCGGCTGGCGGAAAAATTTGGCGTCACGCGCGGTGCCATGACTAATACGCTGAACAAGCTGGAATGGGCCGGATATGTCCATATCCGCCCCGATTGGGACGACGCGCGGCGCAAGATGGTAGGGATCAGCCCCGCCGGTCAATTGGCACGCGACACAGCGCTGGCCGCGATTACCCCGGTTATCAATGCCGTGGTCGAGGATCTGGGCGAAGAGCAGGCCCGTGCGGCCCTGCCCATCCTGCGTGAAATCAGGCTCAAGCTGGCCTGAGGCTGGCGGTCACGTAGTTCACGCTGAGGTCACGGTCGGACAGTTTCCATGACCACGCGACAGGGTTGAAAACAAACCCCTTGCGGTCGACAGGATCAAGATTGGCCTGGCGCAGCAGATCAAACAATTCGTCCGGGGTGATGAACTTGGACCATTCATGCGTGCCTTTGGGCAACCAGCGCATGATGTGTTCCGCGCCGATAATCGCCATCACATAGCTTTTGGGATTTCGGTTCAGGGTTGAACAGATATGCAGCCCGCCGGGTTTCAGCAGATCATGACAGGCCCGCAGATAGTCGATGGGAGAGGCGACATGTTCGATCACTTCCATATTCAGCACGACATCGAATTGTTCGCCGGCCTCTGCCATCGCTTCGGCTGTGGTGTGGCGATAGTCGATGGTAAGGCCCGATTGTTCGGCATGCAGGCGTGCGACCGGGATGTTGCCGGCCGCTGCATCGGCACCGACCACATCCGCACCCAGACGCGCCATGGGTTCAGCCAAAAGGCCCCCGCCACAGCCGATGTCGAGGATGCGCAGGCCTTTGAACGGCGCGTCTGATGTCAGATCGCGGTCAAATTCGCCCGCGATCTGGCTGGTGATGTAATCCAGTCTGCAGGGGTTGAGCATGTGCAAAGGTTTGAACTTGCCGTTCAAATCCCACCATTCGGCGGCCATCGCCTCAAATTTAGCAATTTCGCCATCGTCGACTGTCGATTGAGCATTTTGCATGTCGTCGTCCCTATGTTCTTGTCTTTCTTCTGAGTATATAGGGCGTCTATGGACAAGTTTCCCGACCAAAAACGCGCTGTTCAATATCTTTACCCGCCGATCGACCCCTATGATCAGCGGATGATCCCTGTTGGTCAGGGCCATGACGTCTACATGGAGCAATGCGGCAACCCCGATGGTATCCCCGTTATTGTTCTACATGGTGGGCCCGGCGGGGGGTGTAGCCCCTCTATGCGGCGTTATTTCGACCCGGCAAAGTTTCGTGTGATCCTGTTCGATCAGCGCGGTTGTGGCCGGTCAAGGCCGCATGCCAGCGTGACCAACAACACGACGTGGCATCTGGTCGCAGACATAGAGATGATTCGAAAAGAGCTGAAGATTGACCAATGGGTCGTCTTTGGTGGCTCTTGGGGTGCGACGCTGTCGTTGATCTATGGGCAGACCCATCCAGAGGCGGCGCGCAATCTGGTGCTGCGCGGTGTGTTCTTGATGACAAAGGCAGAGTTGGATTGGTTTTATGGCGGCGGGGCCGGAAAATTCTGGCCAGAGGTGTGGGACAGGTTTGTCTCCATCATCCCCGAAGACGAACGCGACGATCTGATCGGTGCCTATCACCGGCGTCTGTTTTCCGGCGACCTGCCGATGGAGCAGCGCTTTGGCAAGGCATGGGCGGCGTGGGAAAACGCGCTTGCCTCAATCCATTCGGTTGGCGGCACCCACGAGGGGCCTGCGGATTATGCGCGTGCCTTTTCGCGGCTTGAGAATCATTATTTCATCAATGCGGGATTTCTGGAATTTGACGGTCAAATCCTGGCTCATATGCCGCGCATTGCGCATATTCCCGGTGTGATCGTTCAGGGTCGCTATGACATGATCTGTCCACCCACCAGCGCCTACGAGGTGGCAAAACGCTGGCCTGTGGGTGAATTGAAGATGGTGCGCAATGCAGGCCACGCCTTGTCAGAGCCGGGCATCAGCGCAGAGTTGGTGCGCGCCATGGATCAGATCGGGGCCGAGACATGAGCCGCCGGACGTCCCTGATGGATCGCCGGGCGCTGTTTTCCAGTGCGGCAGCCGCGGCTTTGCTGGCGGCGACGGGTGTGTCGGCGGCGGGCGCGCCGCAGCGTGGCGGGCGTTTGCGCATGGCTTTGTCGGGGGCAGCACGTTCCGACAGCTGGACCAGCGGTGAGGGGTTGTTCATGCAGATCGCCCGTCAGGGTCTGGTGTTTGACACGCTGACCGAAGTGGCGGCCGACGGGACCCTGCGCCCAGAGCTGGCAACCGGCTGGCTGGCATCGGAGGATGCGCTGGTCTGGACCTTTGATCTGCGGCCAGATGTGCGGTTTCATGACGGTGCGGCGCTGACGGCAGCCGATGTCGTCAAAAGCCTGACGGGTCTTTTGGCCGGGACCGTTGAGGCGGCGGGCGCGTTGCGCGTGACCATCGCGCTTGAGACACCCGATACGCGTTTGCCGCTGACCCTGTCGCAGCCTGAATTCATCATCCGTCCCGCCCATGATCCGATGGGTGGCATCGGCACGGGCCTGTACCGCGTGACCAGCTTTGTGCCCGGTCAGCGGTTGCTGGCCCAACGGGTGGCCGCGCATTTCAAAGACGGCAGCGCCGGCTGGTTTGAACAGGTCGAACTGACCTCTATTCCGTCGCAGGATGTGCGCGCGCAGGCGCTGGGCGAATATCTGGTGGATGCGGTGGACCTGGACGATGCCGGTATGCTGCGCGGCTTTGCGGATGTGGCCGTGATGCCGGACGCCCGCCATCCGACACAGGCGGTGTCCACCGATGTGATGCAGCCCGCGCAGGTCAGTCATCTGCGCCCGCTGGATAACCTGCGGGCGGCGGAACGCTGGTGGTTCGCCTGAACCCCCTTGCAGTTCAGCACCATCCCCCGTATATGCATTCCAACAGCGGCGCGTTCGGGTCCAAACCAAATGCTCCACCGATCTTGAACACGGGCCGCGCGCCCGTTTTTTTGTGTCTATTCGAACCTGACAGGATCCCATGAACAACGACCTTATCGCAAAAGCAGCCATCGACCGCCGCATGGCCGAGATCATCACACCGGTGATCGAGGACATGGGCTTTG
This sequence comes from Sulfitobacter sp., assembly GCA_017854855.1. Lineage (GTDB taxonomy): Bacteria > Pseudomonadota > Alphaproteobacteria > Rhodobacterales > Rhodobacteraceae > Sulfitobacter. The sequence goes on from JAFMGZ010000005.1 coordinate 71,174, forward strand.
AGCTGGTGCGCGTACGGTTGATGTCTGGCAAAGAGACGATTCTGCAGATCATGGCCGACAAGCCCGATGGCGGCATCGAAGTCGATGATCTGGCGTTGATCAGCCAGGCGCTGGGCGCGGTGCTGGATGTCGAGGACCCGATCATCGAGGAATATACGCTTGAGGTTTCCAGCCCCGGTATCGACCGGCCGCTGACCCGCCTCAAGGATTTTGACATGTTCGAAGGCTATGAGGCCAAGATCGAGACCGAGGAGCTGATTGACGGCCGCCGCCGGTTTAAAGGGATGCTGGCCGGGATCGAGGGCGACGAAGTACTGATCAACGTTGCCGAAGGCACCGTGGGCCTGAAATTCGACTGGCTTACAGACGCCAAACTGGTGCTGACCGATGAGCTGATCAAGGAAATGCTGCGCCAGCGCAAAGCTGCGGGCGTGATTGACGAAACTGATTTCGATGAGATTGAGACCGAAGGGTCTGATGAGGGAGAAGACTAATGGCCATTACATCCGCCAACCAGCTGGAGCTTTTGCAAACAGCCGAGGCTGTTGCCCGCGAAAAGATGATCGACCCCGGTCTGGTCATTGAAGCGATGGAAGAATCGCTCGCCCGTGCGGCCAAGTCGCGTTACGGCGCTGAGATGGACATTCGCGTGTCGATCGACCGCAAGACGGGTCGTGCGACATTTACCCGTGTGCGCACCGTGGTCGCGGATGATGAGCTTGAGAATTATCAGGCGGAATTCAATGTGGAGCAGGCCAAGCAATACATGGAAAACCCCGCCATCGGCGATACCTTTGTCGAAGAGGTTCCCCCGGTTGAGATGGGCCGGATCGCGGCGCAATCTGCCAAGCAGGTGATCTTGCAAAAGGTCCGCGAAGCGGAGCGTGATCGTCAGTATGAGGAATTCAAGGACCGCGCGGGAACGATCATCAACGGTCTGGTCAAACGCGAGGAATACGGCAACGTCATCGTCGATGTGGGCGCTGGCGAGGCGATCCTGCGCCGCAACGAAAAGATCGGCCGCGAAAGCTATCGGCCGAACGACCGCATCCGCGTCTACATCAAGGATGTCCGTCGCGAGCAGCGGGGCCCCCAGATTTTCCTCAGCCGTACAGCGCCGGAATTCATGGCAGAACTGTTCAAGATGGAAGTGCCCGAGATTTATGACGGCATCATCGAAATCAAGGCTGTCGCCCGCGACCCCGGTTCGCGCGCCAAGATCGCCGTGATTTCCTATGACAATTCCATCGACCCTGTTGGTGCCTGCGTCGGTATGCGCGGTAGCCGGGTTCAGGCAGTTGTAAACGAGCTTCAGGGTGAAAAGATCGACATCATCCCTTGGAATGAAGACCAGCCCACCTTCCTTGTAAACGCCTTGCAGCCTGCGGAAGTTTCCAAGGTGGTTCTGGACGAAGAAGCCGGCAAGATCGAAGTCGTTGTGCCCGAAGAGCAGTTGAGCCTTGCGATTGGCCGTCGGGGCCAGAACGTGCGCCTGGCGTCGCAGCTGACGGGTCTGGACATCGACATCATGACAGAAGAGCAGGAAAGCGCGCGCCGTCAGGCCGAGTTTGAACTGCGTACCAAATTGTTCATGGACAACCTGGATCTGGACGAATTCTTTGCCCAGCTGCTGGTTTCCGAAGGGTTCACCAACCTTGAAGAAGTCGCCTATGTCGAACTGGACGAATTGCTGGTGATTGACGGCGTGGACGAGGATACGGCCGGTGAATTGCAGGCCCGCGCCCGCGATGTGCTGGAAGCGCAGAACAAAGCGGCCATGGAAGCAGCCCGTGAATTGGGTGTTGAGGACAGCCTGGTTGAATTTGATGGCCTGACACCCCAGATGCTTGAGGCGCTGGCAAAAGACGATGTGAAAACATTGGAAGACTTTGCTACCTGCGCTGACTGGGAATTGGCCGGTGGCTGGACCACCGTAAACGGCGAGCGCGTCAAGGACGAGGGCACGCTGGAAGGATTCGGCATTACGCTGGAAGAAGCGCAGGATATGATCATGACCGCCCGCGTCATGCTGGGTTGGGTCGATCCGACGGAACTGGAAGCGGATGCTGTCGAGGATGACGGCGCAGAAGAACAGGAGGTCGAGGCCTGATCTCAGGCCTCGAGGGTTCCTGATGGGTCGCGGTGGCGTCTCGAAAGACCGGCAAGACGGTCCTGACCGCAAGTGCATTGCCACGGGCGAGGTGCAGCCGAAATACGGGCTGGTCCGCTTTGTTGTAGGGCCCGAAGGTCAGGTCGTGCCGGATATTCTGGGCAAATTGCCCGGTCGTGGCATGTATGTGGCGGCAGATAGGGCAGCGATTGAACTGGCCGCCAAAAAGAACCTCTTTAGCCGCGCGGCCAAGACGCAAGTCACCGTGCCAGAGGATCTGGTAGAAGAAGTAGAACGCCAACTGGCGCGGCGGGTGATCGATCTGATCTCATTGCAGCGCAAGGGCGGTCGAGCTGTAGCTGGTTATGAAAAAACCAAGGGCTGGCTGCAAAACGAAGAAGCCGAAGTGCTGATCCAGGCTGTGGACGGATCTGGCCGCGGTAAATCGAAACTGAGCACGCCGCATTACGGCCAATATATTGGTTGGTTGACGGCAGATGAATTGGGTTTGGCATTCGGACGCCAAACTGTGATACATGGGGCGCTCGCCTCTGGTGGACTCACTCTACGTGTTGTAGAGGAAGCCCAACGATTAAAAGGCGTGCGCGTAAACGAGGCTGGCAAGGGCCAGCCGAAAGGATAGACGAGCTTCATGAGCGATAGTGACGGCAACACCGACGGCAAGAAAACACTGGGTCTGCGCAGCGGCGCACGTCCGGGCAACGTAAAGCAGAGTTTTAGCCACGGGCGGACCAAGAACGTCGTGGTCGAAACCAAACGCAAGCGCGTTATGGTGCCAAAGCCGGGTGGCCACAAACCAACGGGTCCCGGAGCGGGCCCTGTTGGTGACCCTTCGAAACGACCAGCAGGCATCACCGATGCAGAGATGGACCGCCGCCTGAAGGCTGTGCAGGCCGCAAAGGCACGCGAAGTCGAGGAAGCCGCTGAGCGCGAAGCCGAAGAAAAGGCCCGCGCAGAAGATCGGGAACGGCGTCGTGCCGAGATCGAGGCCAAAGAGCAGGAAGATCGTGAGCGCGAAGAGAGCCTGAAAGCGAAAGCCGAGGAAGATGAGCGTGCCAAGCGCGAGGCAGAGGCCGCAGCAATCGCCGCTGCCGCCCCCGTGGCCGAGCCTGCGGCACCCCGCGCGACACCCAGCAAGGTCGCACCCGGCCCAGCCGTGCGCAAAGTCGAGCGCGAGCGCGAAGAAACCAACAAGAAGAACCGCGGCGATGACAGCCGTCGTTCCGGCAAGCTGACAGTCAACCAGGCGCTGACCGGCGGCGAAGGTGGCCGCCAGCGGTCCATGGCGGCAATGAAGCGCAAGCAAGAGCGTCAGCGTCAAAAGGCGATGGGCGGCAGTGTTGAGCGCGAAAAGATCATTCGCAATGTGAACCTGCCTCCGGCGATCGTGGTGTCAGAACTGGCCGCGCGTATGGCCGAAAAGACCGGTGCGGTTGTCAAAGCCTTGATGAACAACGGCCTGATGGTCACGCAGAACGAGACCATTGATGCCGATACGGCTGAACTGATCATCGAAGAGTTTGGCCACAAGGTTGTCCGCGTATCGGATGCCGACGTCGAGGACGTGATCAAAGAGATCGAAGACGATCCAAAAGATCTGATCGGGCGTCCCCCGGTCATCACGATCATGGGCCACGTTGACCATGGTAAAACGTCGCTTTTGGATGCGATCCGCAAGGCAAAGGTTGTCGCTGGCGAAGCCGGTGGCATCACCCAGCACATCGGTGCCTATCAGGTCACCACTGAGGGTGGTCAGGTTCTGAGCTTTCTTGACACGCCGGGTCACGCCGCATTTACGTCCATGCGTTCGCGTGGTGCACAGGTTACGGATATCGTGGTTCTGGTGGTTGCGGCGGATGACGCTGTGATGCCTCAGACGATCGAGGCGATCAACCACGCCAAGGCGGCCAAAGTGCCGATGATCGTGGCGATCAACAAGATCGACAAACCCTCGGCCAATCCCGACAAGGTGCGGACAGATCTGCTTCAGCATGAAGTGATCGTAGAAAAGATGTCTGGTGAAGTGCAGGACGTCGAAGTTTCTGCAACGACCGGTCAGGGTCTTGATCAACTGCTTGAGGCCATCGCGCTTCAGGCGGAAATCCTTGAGCTGAAAGCAAACCCGAATCGTGCCGCCGTCGGTGCCGTGATCGAAGCGCAGCTTGATGTGGGCCGTGGTCCTGTGGCGACGGTTCTGGTTCAGAACGGCACGCTGCGTCAGGGCGATATCTTTGTTGTGGGCGAACAGTACGGTAAGGTTCGTGCGCTGATCGACGATCAGGGCAATCGCGTAAAGGAAGCCGGGCCATCGGTTCCGGTTGAGGTTCTGGGCCTGAACGGCACACCCGAAGCGGGCGATGTGCTGAACGTGACAGAGACCGAAGCGCAGGCGCGCGAGATCGCGGATTACCGTGCAAGTGCCGCCAAGGACAAACGCGCTGCAGCCGGTGCTGCGACGACGCTGGAACAGCTGATGGCAAACGCCAAGGCCAACGAGGACGTGTCCGAACTGCCGATCCTGATCAAAGCGGATGTGCAGGGTTCTGCCGAAGCGATCGTTCAGGCGATGGAGAAAATCGGCAACGACGAGGTCCGCGTGCGCGTGTTGCATTCGGGTGTTGGTGCGATCACCGAAACCGACGTTGGTCTGGCCGAAGCGTCAGGTGCGCCGATCATGGGCTTTAACGTCCGTGCCAATGCATCTGCCCGCAACACCGCGAACCAGAAGGGTGTCGAGATCCGCTATTACTCGGTCATCTATGATCTGGTTGACGATGTAAAAGCGGCGGCATCCGGCCTGCTTAGCAATGAGATCAAAGAGAACTTCATCGGATATGCGAATATCAAGGAGGTCTTTAAGGTTACGGGTGTTGGCAAGGTTGCCGGCTGTCTGGTCACCGAAGGTGTGGCGCGCCGTTCTGCTGGTGTGCGTCTGCTGCGTGACAACGTGGTTGTCCACGAAGGTACGCTCAAGACACTCAAGCGTTTCAAGGACGAGGTTGCCGAAGTGCAGTCCGGTCAGGAATGCGGCATGGCCTTTGAGAACTACGATGATATCCGCCCCGGCGATGTGATCGAGATTTTCGAGCGCGAAGAGGTCGTTCGTTCACTTACCTAAATCGGGTTTGATCGTTCAAACCTTGTTTCCAAATAAAAAGGGGCTGCGAAAGCGGCCCCTTTTTCGTTGTGCGTTCGACCAAATACCTGACCGCAAGCCAGCGGTATAAAGGATGCAAGATGTATCAGGTATTCAGAGCAATGATTTAGTTTTTACGGATAACCGGTGTGCCGGAATAGACGGTTTCGTCTACCTTTACGATGATCCGGCCATCTGCCAGATCTTTTACGTAAACGCCCTGCACATACACGCAACTTCCAAGCGTAATGGTACGCAGCATGATCTCTCTCCCCCAAGACAGTGGGGCAATCATACTCAATTTCATGTGACTGAGCCAGATGTTTCGATTTCCCAAGTGGCGAAATTCTGTGGATAGCTTATGGGATCAGAGCCAATCGCGCAGGATCGGGATCAGCGGAATATCGGCAGGCGGCATCGGATAGTCCCGCAGATCCTTGGCGAAAACCCATTTCAAGGTCTGGTTTTCCTGCGGTCTGGGTGTGCCTTCCCATTTGCGGCAGGCAAACAGAGGCATCAGCAGGTGAAAATCATCGTAGGCGTGGCTGGCAAAGGTCAGCGGGGCCAGACAGGAGGCCCAGGTGTTGATGCCCAGCTCCTCCTCCAGCTCCCTGATCAGCGCCGCTTCTGGGGTTTCGCCCTGTTCCACCTTGCCACCTGGAAATTCCCAAAGGCCAGCCATGGATTTGCCTTCGGGGCGTTGGGCAAGCAGGATGCGCCCATCGACATCGATGAGCGCAACCGCCGACACCAGAATAACCTTCATGAACGGTAATCTGCGTTTATTTCGATATAGCCATGGGTCAGATCACAGGTCCAAACCGTTGCTGTGCCGCTGCCGATACCCAGATCAACGCCGATCTGGATGTTTTCACCCTTCATATGGGCGGCTGCGGCCTCTTCTGAGTAATCTGGGCTGCGCCAGCCGTCTTTTGCCACCTGAACATCGCCAAACCGGATCGACAGCCGGTCACGATCAGCATCGGCACCGGATTTCCCGATGGCCATGACGACGCGGCCCCAGTTTGGGTCTTCGCCCGCGATGGCGGTTTTGATCAGGGGTGAATTGGCAATGGCCATGCCGTGAACCTTGGCGTCTGCATCACTTGCGGCACCGGTCACCACGATTTCAACGAATTTGCTGGCACCTTCACCGTCGCGCACGACCTGATGGGCCAGATCCAGCATGACGCCGTGCAGGGCCTGCCTGAATGCAGGGCTGTTGGTTGCATCCACACCTGACGCCCCCGTCGCCGCAAGGATGAGGCTGTCGGAGGTTGATGTGTCGCTGTCGACGGTGATGCAATTGAATGTCTTGTCCGTCTGTGCACTGACCATCTCTTGCAAGGTCGATTGTTCGACCTTTGCATCGGTAAAGATGTAGACCAGCATTGTCGCCATGTCGGGCGCGATCATGCCTGACCCTTTGGCGATACCGGCGATTGATACGGTCTTGCCGTCGATCTCGATCGTGGCGGATGCGCCCTTGGGGAAGGTGTCAGTGGTCATGATCGCCTTGGCGGCGGCACTGATGCCCGTGGTTTGCTGATGCGCGGCCAGATCGCCGATCACTGCCGTGACACGGTCAAACGGCAAGGGTTCGCCGATCACACCTGTGGAAGAGGTAAAGACCCGTGTCTGAGGAATGTCGCAGGTGTCTGCCACAGCCTTGGTTATGGCGGCGACTGCCTCAACCCCACTGCGGCCCGTGAAGGCGTTCGAGTTGCCGGAGTTCACCAAGATCGCAGCACCCGCATCGGATGCGCCGCCGATCTTGCTTTGACAGTCCAGAACCGGGGCGGAGCGCGTCTTTGACCGGGTAAAAACGCCAGCAATGGTGGTTCCGGGTATCAGCCGGGCCAACATGACATCTGTCCGGCCCTGATATTTTACGCCGGCTGCAGCGGTGGCAAAGCTGACCCCGTCAATGACGGGAAGTTCAGGAAAGGCCGCCGGTGCGAGAGGTGATACTTTGGTAATCGTGCCCAATTTGCGTTACTCCAACCAATCAAGGTTTTTCAAAAGTGAGGGATCGATGCCTTCTGATCCGCTGCGATCCACATTAGCGGCTGCAGTGATATCCTCAATCGTGGTTTGTGCCAGTATTTGACGAAGTTGCAGTTCCAGTTCCTCGCGGACCTCTTCCAGAGCGGGCGCTTGGGTCTTGCGGGTCTCGTTCAGTTTGATCACATGCCAGCCAAACTGTGTCTCTACCGGATCGGACACGGCACCGGGGGCCAAGGCAACGACCGCTTCCTCAAAAGAGGGGACCATCATGCCCTTGCCGAACCAGCCCAGCGATCCGCCGCCGGGACCAGAGGGGCCTGTCGACCGTTCGCGGGCCATTTTAGCAAAATCCGCCCCATTGGCGAGCTCTTCCTTGATGGCATTTGCCTCTTCTTGCGTTTCGACCAGAATATGGGAGGCGTTGTATTCATCGCCTGCGTCCTGACCGGCGTATTGTTCCTCATAGGCGTTCAGGACCGTGGTTTCGTCCAGCGGGGCGGACATGACCTTTTCAAGGACTTCGGCAGCCGTCAGCGACCGGGTCTCGTTGTCCAGTGACAGGACCGCGCGTGCAGGCAGATCACCCTCAAAGGAATCGGCAAGGGCCGTTTGCTGAACCAATTGGTCGAGGATGCCTGCGAACAGCACTTCGTCAGGCAGTTGCTGATATTGTTCCGGCAGACTGGCCCGTGCCACGATCATATGGCCCAAGGTGATGTCGGTGCCATTTACGGTTGCAACGACCGTATCGCGGTTTGGTGTGTCCTGTGCCACCACAGGAAGCGCCAAAATCACGCTGAATGCCGCTGATGCCAGAAATGTGAGGGGTTTTTGCATGGAATGTCCTATCGTTCGACCCTGTCTCGGGCTGCTACATTGACAGCCTTTGGTGCGGCCCTTACATCGCCCTTAAGGGCGCACGCTGAGGCCATGTTCAGCCATCTATCTATGGGCTGAGCCCGCGCTGGGCAAGCAGATGAGCGCAGACAATCAAAACTTCGGCTGGAGAGCACATGCTGGGTATCGGAACAATCGCCAAAAAAGTTTTTGGCACGCCAAATGATCGACGGATCAAGGCTGTACGTCCTCTTGTTGAGCAGATCAATGCGCTGGAGCCGGACTTTGAAAAGCTGAGCGATGAAGGTCTGAAAGACAAGACCAAGGCGCTGGCCAAACGGGCGTCAGAGGGTGAAAGCCTGGATGATCTGTTGCCAGAAGCATTCGCCAACTGCCGGGAGGCCGCGCGTCGGACCCTGGGCTTGCGGGCATTTGACACACAGATGATGGCGGCGATTTTCCTGCACAAAGGCAATATTTCAGAGCAGAAGACCGGTGAGGGCAAAACCCTGACCGCCGCGCTGGCCGCCTATCTGAACGCGCTGACCGGCAAGGGCGTGCATGTTGTGACCGTGAACGAATACCTCGTTCAGCGTGACGCAGACTGGATGGGCAAGGTTTTTGCCGCACTTGGCATGACCACAGGTGCCGCGATTTCGGGCATGGACACCCAGCAAAAGCGTGCCGCCTATGACTGTGACATCACCTATGCGACGAACAATGAGCTGGGATTTGACTATCTGCGCGACAACATGAAGTCGAACCTGGATGAAATCCTGCAAAAGCACCACAACTTTGCCATCGTGGACGAAGTCGACAGCATCTTGATCGATGAGGCGCGTACACCGCTGATCATCTCTGGCCCGGCGCAGGACCGGTCTGACATGTATGTCACCATCGACAAGCTGATCCCCGAGCTGAGCGATGAACATTTCGAGTTGGACGAAAAAACCCGTAACGTGACCTTTACCGATGAGGGCAACGAGTTTCTGGAAGAGCTGCTGCGTCAAAGCGGTTTGATGGAAGAGGGTCAGTCGCTTTATGACCCGGAAAGCACGACCATCGTGCACCACGTCAATCAGGGCCTTCGTGCGCACAAGCTGTTCATGAAGGACAAGGATTACATCGTGCGTGACGGTGAAATCATGCTGATCGACGAATTTACCGGACGGATGATGCAGGGCCGCCGCCTGTCTGACGGTTTGCATCAGGCGATCGAGGCAAAGGAAGGCACGAAGATCATGCCTGAAAACGTCACGCTCGCTTCTGTGACGTTCCAGAACTACTTCCGCCTGTATGACAAGCTGGCCGGGATGACAGGTACCGCACTGACAGAAGCCGAAGAATTCGGCGAGATTTACGGCTTGGGCGTGGTCGAGATTCCGACAAACGTGCCGATTGCGCGTATCGACGAAGATGATGCCGTCTACCGGACTGTCGGCGAGAAATACAAAGCGATGATCGAAAAGGCGAAAGAGGCGAATGCCAAGGGTCAGCCTTGTCTGATCGGCACCACCTCGATCGAGAAATCCGAACAGTTGAGCCAGATGCTGACTGCTGAAGGGATCAAGCACAATGTGTTGAACGCCCGCCAGCACGAGCAGGAAGCGCAGATCATTGCAGACGCCGGTAAACTGGGTGCCGTGACAATCGCGACCAACATGGCCGGTCGGGGTACCGACATTCAGCTGGGCGGTAACGTGGACCTCAAGGTGCTTGAGGCGCTGGATGCTGATCCGGATGCCGATCCATCCGCGCTGCGCGCCCGCATAGAGGCAGAACATGCAGATGAGCGCCAAAAGGTGCTGGAGGCCGGTGGCCTGTATGTTCTGGCATCAGAGCGCCACGAAAGCCGCCGGATCGACAACCAGTTGCGAGGCCGTTCGGGCCGTCAGGGTGACCCGGGGCGCACGTCCTTTTTCCTGTCATTGGAAGACGACCTGATGCGCATTTTCGGGTCCGAGCGTCTGGACAAGGTGCTGACCTCACTTGGTCTTCAGGAGGGTGAGGCGATCATTCACCCCTGGGTCAACAAATCGCTGGAACGTGCGCAGGCCAAGGTTGAGGGCCGTAACTTTGACATCCGCAAACAGTTGCTGAAATTCGATGACGTGATGAACGAGCAGCGCAAGGTCATCTTTGGTCAGCGCCGCGACATCATGGAATCGGATGATCTGTCCGAGATCACGACAGACATGCGCCAGCAGGTCATCGACGATCTGATCGACATTTACATGCCGCCCAAGACCTATGCCGATCAATGGGACACAAAGGGGTTCCATGAGGCGGTGATAGAGAGCCTGAACATGAACCTGCCCATCGTGGAGTGGTGTGAAGAAGAAGGCGTAGATGAAGAGATCATTCGCGAACGCCTGAACGAGGCTGTTGAAAAGCTGATGGCCGAAAAGACAGAGGTGTTTGGCGAAGAGAACATGCGCAACATCGAAAAGCAGTTGTTGCTGCAAGCCATTGACACCAAGTGGCGCGATCACCTGATGACGCTGGAACATCTGCGTTCTGTGGTGGGGTTCCGTGGCTATGCCCAGCGTGATCCGCTGAATGAATACAAGAACGAATCCTTCCAGTTGTTCGAAAGCATGCTTGATTCCCTGCGTCAGGAAGTGACCCAGAAGCTGGCACAGATCCAGCCGATTTCCGAAGAAGAACGCGCGGCGATGATGGCTGAAATTGCGGCCCGTCAGGCTGCCCTGTCTGCCGCGGCCAACCCGCCGCAGCAGATGCAGGCTGAGGCTTCTGGCGAGGCGGCTGCCGGGTTTGATGAAAATGACCCCGCCACATGGGGCAATCCCGGCCGAAACGAGGCCTGCCCCTGCGGTTCTGGAAAGAAATTCAAGCACTGCCACGGACGCCTGTCCTAAGAGTTGACTTTGTTTTGCCTTGTTTTGTCCCAATCTGGGTCAAACCAAGGCCCTGTTTGCACGCGATAGATGTCTGGATGATTCCGTTGAAGGGACTGCCAGATGTTGCGTTCGAAAGAGATAATGACTGCCGCCTTTGCCTTGGTTACGGCCTTGGGCATCGGCTATGTGATGCAGAAATCGGAAACGGCGCACCGATATTACGGGTCTAGCGGCGACCCTATCCCGCTGTCCCAGATGCCTATTCTGGATGACGGCGGACCAGCCAACGAAATGCTGGACGTGCAGGAAATCACCCTGACGTCAGCAGAAATGATGACCGGCTTCACGCTGCCTGTTGCAGACACGCAGGTTGTGACCATCGCTGCCCCGGCAAGCGTTCTGGAAGAACCTGTCGTGCCTGAGGCCGCTGTCGAACCCGCCTGTGACATCGTTGCAGATGCACGCCCTGTCGCCGCAGCGATGGTGAATTTGACCCTGTCTGCACCCTGTCTGCCCAACGAAAGGATCACCGTGCACCACAATGGCATGATCTTTACGGAAACCACATCGCGCAGTGGAACGCTTGATCTGCGGGTTCCTGCCTTGGCGCAAGAGGCCGTGTTCATTCTGGCCTTTGCCAATGGCGATGGCGCTGTGGCACAGACCACTGTCGAGGAATTGCAGGACTATGACCGTGTGGTTCTGCAATGGGCCGGTGATACCGGTTTTCAAATTCATGCACGTGAATTCGGTGCCGATTATGGCACGGCGGGTCACATCTGGGACGGTGCGCCGGGCGATATTCTGGCGACCATCTCTGGCGAAAGCGGCGTGATGATCCGATACGGTGATGTCACGGCGGCAGAGCCTCTCTTGGCCGAGGTCTATAGTTTCCCTAAAGGGTTCAATACGCGTGACGGCAGCATCGCCCTGTCGGTCGAATCTGAGGTAACCGAAGCCAATTGCGGCCTTGAAGTCGAAGCGCAGACCCTTGAGATTGCTCCAGACGGTCAGGTGAAAACACAGAATTTGACACTGGCAGTGCCTGATTGCGACGCCAAAGGTAGCTTTCTGGTGTTGAATAATCTGCTCGCAGACCTGAAAGTCGCAGGCATGTAACGAGCGTTTGGGGTCCCATGATCTTTTTGAGGCGTGCGGCGGTTTCCGCCGCACTTTTTATGTTTTCAGTTTTGGGTGCCACGGCACAGGATGTCACGCTGACCTCTCGCGATGGCAAGGTTGAACTGAGCGGTATGCTGTTGGGTTTTGATGGCGAATTTTATCGCCTTCAAACGGAATACGGGGAATTGACGGTAGATGGTTCAGGTGTGTCCTGCATCGGGCCGGGCTGTCCGAACCTTCAGGATTATATAGCCGAGATAGAGATGTCAGGCTCTGCCACGATGGGGGCGGTTCTGATGCCGGCGCTGGTCAACGCCTATGCCGCCCGCAACGGATATGCGTTGGAACGTGAAGATGTGGATGCCACGCGTTTCGTGCTGTCGCTGAGGCGGAATGATACGGGCAAATTGGCCGCCCGTTTCGGGTTTCGGGCCAGCAATACGGACGAAGGTTTTGCCGATCTGCTGGCCGATGAAGCAGATGTCGTGATGGCGCTGCGCGAAATCAGGCCGGAAGAACGGCAGAATGCCCGCGCGGCTGGCATGGGTGATCTGACAGGGCCGAACCGAAGCCGTGTTTTGGCGCTGGATGCGGTTGTGCCTGTTGTGGCGCTTGGCAATCCGGTCAAGAGCATCTCACCTCTGACCTTGGCAAAGGTATTTGCCGGGGAGATCACCAACTGGAAAGACCTGGGCGGAGCGGATGCGCCGATCGAATTGCATCTACCCGATCCAGCAAGCGGTCTACTGCAGGCCATCGAAGATCAGGTGATGACGCCCGCGCAATTGTCGCTGTCGGATGCAGCCATCCGGCATCCTGCCCCAGAAAGCATTGCCGATGCGGTGGCGCGCGATACGCTGGCGCTGGGCATCACCAGCTACGCAGAGCGGCGCAATACCCGGGTGCTGACCCTTGGCGGTACCTGCGGTTTTGCCTTGGACGCGTCGCGCCGCACGATAAAGACCGAGGATTATCCACTGACCGCGCCGATGTTCCTATATTTTCCGGCCCGCCGGTTGCCGCTGGTCGCGCGGGAATTTCTGGCCTTTACCCGTGGTCCCGGCGCACAGAATGTCATTCGTCGCGCCGGTTTTGTCGATCAGGCCCCCGAAGAAATCACGATAGAGCAGCAAGGCAACCGTTTTGCGAATGCGATCACGGTGGCGGGTGCCGAAATCCCGCTGGAAGAACTGCAAAGAATGACAGCGACATTGTCCCCGATGGCGCGGCTGACGACCTCTTTTCGGTTCGAAGCTGGATCAATCCGTCTGGATGCGCAATCGCGGTCGAATGTGCAGCAATTGGCCCGTGCGTTGGAGCAGGGTCAATATGACGCCCGCAAGCTGTTGTTTGTCGGGTTCAGCGATGGTCAGGGCGCGGCAACGCCGAACCGTGATATCGCGCTGCGCCGCGCCGAGGCGGTGATGCGGGCGGTTGGTGCGGCAGCGATCACCGCCAATCTGGAACGTGTCGATATCGGCGTTGACGCCTTTGGAGAGGCGATGCCGATGGCCTGTGACGACACCAGCTGGGGCCGGCAAGCCAACAGGCGGGTAGAAGTCTGGGTCAGGTAGCGACGGGCAGGGCGTTTTTCGCAAAACGCTTCAGAGGTATCCTTCTGATTTGAAACTGAGTTCGGTTGATTTTCCGATAATCAGATGATCATGCAAGGTCAGGCCCAAGGCATCGCAGGCCGCCGCAACCCGGGCGGTCATTTCGATGTCAGAGGCGGACGGTGTCGGGTCGCCCGACGGGTGATTATGCACCAGAATAAGCGCTGATGCGTTGAGTTCCAGCGCCCGCTTTGCCACCTCGCGGGGGTAGACGGGCACGTGATCAACAGTGCCCTTGCCCTGTTCCTCATCTGCGATCAGCACATTCTTGCGATCTAGATAGAGCACGCGAAACTGTTCGGTTTCACGGTGCGCCATGGTGGTGTGGCAGTAGTCGATCAAGGCGTCCCAGCTTGAGACGACATGGCGCTGAAGCACCTTGGCACGGGCCAGACGTTGCGCTGCGGCCTCAACCACCTTGAGTTCAACAATGACCGCGTCGCCGACACCGCTGACATCCCTCAACCGCATCTCGGAGGCCGAGATGACGCGGTTGAAGTCGCCGAATTGATCCATCAAAGCGCGGGCCAGCGGTTTCACATCGCGGCGCGGAATGGCGCGGAACAGGACCAGTTCCAGCAGTTCGTAATCTGGCATGGCACCGGGCCCACCAGCCATGAAACGGGCACGCAGGCGCTGCCGATGATCGCGAATATAGGAAGGTTGTTTGCCGGGGGTGCCGCCCGCTTGGGGTGTTTCGTCCAGCAGAAAGGGCAGGGGTTGTTCGTTGAATGCTGTCATGCCCTCAAAGTGGCGCTATGACGGTTAGCATTCAGTTAATGCCGGTGGGTGGGCGATGCGCCCACCTTACTTTTGCAGGACATCGAATGTTGAGAGTGTAAGGTGGGCGCATCGCCCACCCGCCCTTAGCCTTTCATCGAATCCCAAAAGGATTTCACGCTTGAGAAAAAGTCTTTGCTTTCAGGATTATTCTCGGACGACAGGTCTTCGAATTCCTTTAGCAGTTCTTTTTGGCGAGCGGTCAGGTTGACCGGGGTTTCAACGGCCAGTTCGATGATCATATCGCCGACACCGCCGCCACGCAGGGGTGGCATGCCCTTGCCTCGCAGGCGCATCTGGCGGCCAGACTGGCTGCCTGCCGGGATCTGAACACGTCCGCGGCCGCCATCAATGGTCGGCACTTCGATGTTGCCGCCCAATGCTGCGGTACTCATTGAAACGGGGACACGGCAGAACAGGTTCGGGCCGTCGCGGTCAAACAGCTCGTGTTCGGTGACCTCGATAAAGATATAGAGATCGCCAGACGGCCCGCCGCGCATGCCGGCCTCGCCTTCGCCGGCCAGACGGATGCGTGTGCCTGTCTCTACCCCTGCCGGGATATTGACGCTGAGAGAACGCTCTTTTTCAGTGCGGCCTGCGCCACGGCAGCTTTTGCACGGGTTCTTGACGATCTGGCCCATGCCGGAACAGGTCGGACAAGTCCGTTCAACGGTAAAGAAACCCTGCTGTGCGCGCACTTTGCCCATGCCAGAGCATGTGGGACAGGTTGTCGGTTCTGCGCCGCCTTCGGCACCAGAGCCGCTGCAGCTGTCGCATTGGACAGATGTGGGCACGTTGATGGATTTTTGCATCCCCGAGAAGGCTTCTTCTAGTGAGATGCGCAGGTTGTAGCGCAGGTCGGCACCGCGCGCGGCACGGCGTCCGCCGCCGCCCCCACGTTGGCCCATGAAGTCGCCGAAAAGATCGTCAAAGACATCCGAAAAGGCAGATGAGAAATCGCCCTGACCGCCGCCAAAGCCGCCACCAGGCCTGCCGCCGCCGCCCATGCCGCCCTCAAAGGCCGCATGGCCGTATCGGTCATAGGCTGCTTTCTTGTCGGCGTCTTTCAGAACTTCGTAAGCTTCATTCGCTTCTTTGAATTGCGCTTCGGCATTGGGGTTGCTGGAATTGCGATCAGGGTGCAATTCCTTTGCCTTGGTGCGAAACCCTTTTTTTATTTCGTCCGCTGAGGCCCCTTTAGCGACGCCAAGCACCTCATAGTAGTCACGTTTTGCCATGGATGATGTCCTTTCGCTGGAACGCGAAGAGGCCGGCCCGTCAGGTCGGACCGGCCCCCTTCAATTGTTCAGCTTGCGCAACTTACGACGCGCGCTTGTTGTCGTCATCAAGATCTTCGAACTCTGCGTCGACGATATCATCGTCGTCGCCACCACGTGCGGCGGCATCTGCCGCTTCTGCGATATCGTCATCACCCTGTTCCTGGGCTGACTTATAGATCGCTTCGCCCAGTTTCATGGCCGCTTCGGTCACGTTCTGGATACCGGCTTTGATCTTGCCGGTATCTTCTGTTTCCAGCTCGTCCTTGAGGGCGGCGATGGCCAGTTCGATGGCTTCGACGGTTGTTGGATCGACCTTGTCGGAATGTTCTTCCACGGACTTTTCGGTCGAGTGGATGAGGCTTTCCGCCTGGTTTTTCGCTTCGATCAGCTCGCGGCGTTCCTTGTCCGCCTCGGCGTTTTCTTCGGCGTCCTTGACCATCTTTTCGATGTCCGCGTCCGACAGACCGCCGGATGCCTGGATCGTGATCTTTTGCTCTTTCATGGTGCCTTTGTCCAATGCGCCCACGGACACGATGCCGTTGGCGTCGATGTCAAAGGTCACTTCGATCTGTGGCATGCCACGTGGGGCAGGCGGGATGTTTTCAAGGTTGAAAGCGCCCAGGATCTTGTTGTCTGCGGCCATCTCACGCTCGCCCTGGAAAACCCGGATCGTCACAGCGTTCTGGTTGTCTTCGGCTGTGGAAAAGACCTGAGATTTCTTCGTGGGGATCGTGGTGTTGCGGTCGATCAGACGGGTGAATACGCCGCCAAGGGTCTCAATGCCCAGGGACAATGGCGTCACGTCCAGCAGAACCACATCTTTGACGTCACCTTGCAGAACGCCGGCCTGAATAGCGGCACCCAGGGCCACAACCTCGTCAGGGTTCACACCCTTGTGCGGCTCTTTGCCGAAGAATTTGGTTACTTCTTCGACAACTTTTGGCATCCGGGTCATACCGCCGACCAGAACAACCTCGTCGATGTCAGAGGCGGACAGGCCCGCATCTTTCAGGGCGTCCTTACAAGGCTTCATGGATGCTTTGATCAGGTCGCCAACAAGGCTTTCCAGCTTGGCGCGGGTCAGTTTCATGACCATGTGCAGCGGTGAGCCGTCTTTGCCCATTGAGATGAACGGCTGGTTGATTTCGGTCTGCGAGGCCGAAGACAGCTCGATCTTGGCTTTCTCAGCGGCTTCTTTCAGACGCTGAAGCGCCATCTTGTCTTTGGTCAGGTCAACGCCGTTGGATTTCTTGAACTCATCCGCCAGGTAGTTGACGATGCGCATGTCAAAGTCTTCACCGCCAAGGAAGGTGTCGCCGTTGGTGGATTTCACTTCGAACAGGCCATCGTCGATCTCAAGGATGGTCACGTCGAATGTACCACCACCAAGGTCATAGACCGCGATGGTTTGCGTGTTCTCTTTGTCCAGACCATAGGCCAGGGCAGCCGCTGTCGGCTCGTTGATGATCCGCAGCACTTCAAGGCCAGCAATCTTGCCGGCGTCCTTGGTGGCCTGACGCTGGGCGTCGTTGAAATAGGCAGGAACGGTGATGACCGCCTGTGTCACTTCTTCGCCAAGATAGCTCTCGGCGGTTTCTTTCATCTTGCCCAGAATGAAGGCAGAGATTTGCGACGGGGAGTATTTCTCACCGCGAGCTTCGACCCATGCGTCGCCATTGCCACCGTCAATCACGTTGAACGGCAGGTTTTTCTTGTCTTTGGCCAGATCGGCGTCGTCGTTCCGACGGCCAATCAGACGCTTAACGCCGAAAATTGTGTTGTCTGGGTTTGTAACGGCCTGACGTTTTGCAGGCTGGCCCACCAGACGCTCGTCTTCTGTGAAGGCGACGATGGATGGGGTTGTACGGGCACCTTCCGCGTTTTCGATAACACGAGGTTTGCTGCCGTCCATGATGGCGATACAGCTGTTGGTGGTTCCAAGGTCAATACCGATGACTTTTGACATTTTTTGATCCCTCTACTTACTCAAGGCGATGACACGAGACGCAGGCCCATTCCGGCACCCTTGCCCCGATCTGTTGACACTGATCACAATCTGCGTTCAGCGGTTCGCAGGTTATATAAGGAGCGCACTTCATGCCCGCAACCACTGCTGCTGGGTTGAATCGGGGAATCTACGTGGATTTTTTCATAATCGTTGGCGAGAGAGGACATTATGGCGGTTTTGAAACTGCGCGGCTTTGAGATTCACAAGGGCCATCTGTCCGCCGATGCGCAAAAAGAGATGTTGTCAGCCGTGCGTGACGTGGTGCGACAGGTACCGTTTTTCCGGCCCGTGACCCCGTCGGGCAAGCCGATGTCCGTCCGGATGACCGCCGCGGGGTCCTATGGGTGGTATTCCGACAGTGCGGGATATCGCTATGCCCCTGCGCATCCAACCGGTGTCGCCTGGCCTGCGATCCCGGCACCGGTGCTGGCGGTTTGGGATCAGCTGACCGGCTGTGCGCGCGCGCCTGAGTGTTGTTTGATCAATTATTACGCGGCAGACGCCAAGATGGGGATGCATCAGGACAAGGACGAGGTGGATTTTCAGTGGCCCGTTGTGTCGATCTCATTAGGCGATGAGGCGCTTTTTCGTATGGGGCATGCCACCAAGGGCGGCAAGACAGACAGTGTCTGGCTGCAGTCGGGGGATGTGGTTGTCATGGCTGGCGCTGCCCGGTTGACCTATCACGGGGTCGACCGGATCAGATCTGGATCGTCGCGCTTGCTGCCCAAAGGTGGGCGGATCAACCTGACGCTGCGGGTTGTGACCTGAACGGTCACGTACCCATTGATCAGCGCCGCGCTTCCCAACTGATGGAGGCATGGCGGCGGGTATAGAATTCGCCCATCAGCCCGATCATCAGGAATACCAACCCCATCCAAAAGGAATATTCCCAATTGGAGTAGCGCGGGTTGTAGTTGATAAAGGCAAAGCCGCGCGCCTGATCAATCACGTGGAACAAAGGGTTCCAGTCAAACATGGCCAGCATGAAGCTGGGCAGGGTATTGGCCACGAACATCTTGCCCGAGGCAATCATGTTTGCCCGCTGATAGACCATGGAGATCAGACTGACGATTGACGGGAACCAAGGTTTCATCGCTAGAAATACCATGCCGATCCCACAGCCGCTGAACCAGGCGACCAGCAACATGCCAAAGGCCGGGATGGGTTGTTCAATCGAAATGGGTTCCCAGGCGACATGGTAGGCAAACAGCACGAGAACAGCCGACAGCACCTGAATATAAAGCGCGCCAAAGGCAGCCGACAGAATCGCGATGATCGTATTCATCGGGGCGTGCTGCATCATCGGGCTGGCGGGTCCTTCTGATCCCATGACCGCGCTCAGTGCCTTGATATGGGTCAGATACAGGAAAATGCCCGACATGATGTAGACCAGGAAATCCCCGCGCAGCGCCGAACCCCGCATCCCCAGGATGGAGAACATCAGATAGAAAGCGCCAACAAACATGACCGTTTGCATGATATTCATCGCAATGGCGACGAAGGCATTGTTGTGCTGTTTGCGCACGCTGCGCACAATGGAATGATAGACCAGTTCCGCAATAGACAGAGCCGAGGACAGGCCGCCCTTTGGTTTTCGCTTGGATTGAAACATCAACTGCCGTCCTTCAACAAACCAGATCCTTGCACGGAATTCTTGCCGATCCGTTATCGTGACACCATAAGGAACAAATGTGTCTATTCAATGGAAGCCAAAGGATCTGCAGAATATGAACTACGAAAAGTTGGTGACTGTGATGCGCAAGCTATCCTTGCAAGCGGGTGACGCGATCATGACAGTCTACGGCCGCGACGATTTTGACGTCAAATCAAAATCCGATGACAGCCCCGTGACCGCAGCGGATGAGGCGGCGGATTCGATCATCAGCGCGGGTTTGCGGGCAGCTTTTCCTGACGTGATGCTGGTGACCGAAGAACAATCTGCCACGCATACAGCACGGGGTGACACATTCCTGATCGTTGATCCGCTGGATGGCACCAAGGAATTCATTCACAGGCGCGGCGATTTCACGGTCAACATCGCCCTTGTCGAAAAGGGCGTGCCGACACGCGGTGTCGTCTATGCGCCCGCAAAGGGGCGGATGTTTTTCACCCAGGCCGATGGACAGTCGGTTGAGGAAACCGGCGATTTTGAAAAAGATACGGTTGGAACGGTCACGCCGATAAAGGCGGCGCGCGCCGACAATGCCGGCCTGATGGTTGTGGCATCGAAATCGCACCGGGATCAGGCGACAGACGACTACATTGGCAAATATCAGGTCCGCGACATGACCAGCGCGGGGTCATCGCTGAAGTTCTGTTTGGTGGCCACGGGCGAGGCGGATCTATATCCGCGTCTTGGCCGGACGATGGAATGGGATACCGCTGCGGGACATGCTGTGTTGCTGGGGGCGGGGGGTGATGTTGTGCGCTTTGACGATCATAGTCCGCTGACCTATGGCAAAGCCGATTTTGCCAACCCTTTCTTTATTGCCTTGTCACCTGCTGTAGAATTGAAGCCTGCCTGATGTCTGTACTGATCGTGATACCCGCCCGCTATGCCTCCAGCCGCTATCCCGGCAAACCGCTGGCCGAACTCAAAGGAGCAAGCGGGGAATCCCGCAGCCTGATTGAGCGGTCATGGCGTGCTGCCTGCGACGTCGGCGGCGTGGACCGCGTTGTGGTTGCCACCGACGATGACCGGATCCGTGATGCCGCAGAGGCCTTTGGTGCCGAGGTGGTGATGACATCAACCGACTGCGCCAATGGCACCGAACGCTGCGCTGAGGCGCATCAGGCGCTGGGCGGTGGATTTGATATCGTCGTGAACCTGCAAGGCGATGCGCCCCTGACACCGCATTGGTTCGTGGAAAGCCTTGTTCAGGGTCTGAAAGATGCGCCCGAGGCCGAAATTGCGACACCGGTGTTGCGCTGTGATGGTGCGGCGCTGAACAGTCTTTTGGCGGATCGCAAGGCCGGTCGCGTGGGCGGCACGACGGCGGTTTTTGCCGTCGATCACCGTGCGCTTTATTTCTCCAAGGAAGTCGTGCCTTTCACCTCACGCATCTATGCCCAAGAGGATGCGACCCCGGTTTTTCACCATGTCGGGGTTTATGCCTATAGGCCCGGTGCCCTGGCCGCCTATCCCTCCTGGCCCGTCGGGCCGCTGGAGCAGCTGGAGGGGCTTGAGCAATTGCGCTTTATGGAGAATGGCCGCGCTGTCTTATGTGTCGAGGTGGAGGCCAAGGGGCGCGAGTTCTGGGAGTTGAACAACCCCGAAGACGTGCCAAAGATCGAGGCCATGATGGCGAAAATGGGCCTTGCATGACGGATCTGAGCGTCAGCGTTGTCGTGGTCAGCCGGGGGCGTCCCGATGCGCTGAGGCGATGTCTGCTGGGGCTGTCGCAGCTGCAATATTCCCAATTTGAGGTCGTCGTTGTGGCCGACCCTGCTGGTATCGCAGTGGCGGAAGCCCTGGCATTTGCGGATGCGCTGAAATTGATCCCCTTTGACAAGGCCAATATCTCTGCCGCGCGAAACCTGGGCATTGACCATGGGGCGGGCGAAGTCATTGCTTTCATTGATGATGATGCGGTGCCAGAGCCGCAATGGTTGCGCTATCTGGTGGCCCCGGCCCTGCAACGTGATGTGGCTGCGATGGGCGGCTTTGTCCGGGGGCGCAATGGTATTTCGTTTCAATGGAAGGCGCGCAGTCTGGATGGGTCAGGCCTGTCTGAACCACTAGAGGTCGATGACAGCCAGGCGACCGTTTTGCATCCCCCCAAGGGGCGGGCGGTCAAGACCGAAGGAACCAATATGGCGTTTCGACGGTCGGTCTTGGTTGAACTGGGCGGGTTTGACCCAGCGTTCCATTATTATCTGGATGAGACAGACCTGAACATGCGGCTTGCGCGTGCAGGCCATGCGACGGCGCTGGTTCCCTTGGCAGAGGTGCATCACGGTTTTGCGGCCAATGCCTTGCGGACAGCCGAAAGGGTGCCGCGTGACCTGTTTGATATCGGTGCCAGTTGGGCGGTGTTTCAGCGCAAACACATTCCCGAGGCAGAGCACGCCCCGCATTGGGAAGCCCGGCGGCATCATGAGCGGCAGCGGTTGTTGCGTCATATGGTGACCGGCGGGTTGGAGCCACGCGATGTCAGACGGCTGATGAAACGGCTGGATCAGGGGTATGTTGAGGGTCAGGACAGGGTGTTGACCGCTGCCAAACTGGCCAGCCATCCTTCGGCACCTTTCAAGGCCTTTCCTGCGCAAATGCGCCATTCGACAATAATCCTGTCGCGGCCGTCACATTTTTCAAAAGACATGGAAAATGCGGCAGATAGGGTGAAAAAGGGTGAGATTGTCACCGTTTTGTCGCTTTCCCCCAGTGCTATCTACCATAAAGTGTTCTTTAACGAGTATGGAGTTTGGGTGCAGACCGGTGGGATGTTCGGTCGTTCGGACCGCAGCGCCCCGTTGTTTCGGCTGACGACAAGGTCAAGACGCGGGCAAAAGGAAGCGCGGCGCGTTGCAAGACAGCGTGGTTTGCGCCAAGACAAGTGACCGATTGGGAAAGGGTGCTAATGTTTTGGGCATTGGCCACCGGATTGAAACAAGATGGCATAAGCCACGACATAATTTTTTGAGGTAGAAGATGCCTAAGAAGGTAACAAAAGCGATTTTTCCAGTAGCCGGAATGGGCACGCGGTTCTTACCGGCGACCAAATCGGTGCCCAAGGAAATCATGACCCTCGTGGACCGGCCCTTGATCCAATATGCGATCGACGAAGCCCGCGCCGCTGGGATCAAGGAATTCATATTTGTTACCTCGCGCGGCAAGGGTGCATTGGAAGACTATTTTGACCTGGCACCCCAGCTTGAGCAGGAATTGCGCAAAAAGAAAAAGACCGAGCTGCTGAAGATTTTGAAATCCACCAATATGGAAAGCGGTGCGATTGCCTATATCCGTCAGCACAAGGCGCTGGGCCTTGGCCATGCGGTGTGGTGTGCGCGGCGCCTGATTGGCAACGAACCCTTTGCGGTGATCCTGCCCGATGACGTCATCGCGGCGGACAAGCCCTGCCTGCAGCAGATGGTTGAGGCCTATGCCGAGACGGGCGGCAATATGGTTGCGGCGATGGAAGTGGAACCGGAACGCGCGTCTTCCTACGGGATGTTGGATATCTGCGAAGAGAATGGCCAGCTGGTCAAAGTCAAAGGCATGGTTGAGAAACCAAAAGCGGAGGATGCGCCGTCAAACCTTGCGGTGATCGGGCGCTATATCCTGTCGCCCAGCGTGTTGCAGCACCTCAATCAGATCAAGACCGGCTCTGGCGGAGAGATTCAGCTGACCGACGCAATTGCCCGCGATATTGATGCCAAGAACAACGTGTTCGGTTTTCGGTTCAGCGGTCAGCGGTTTGATTGCGGTTCCAAGTCAGGTTTCTTGCAGGCGACGGTTTCCTTTGGTCTGTCGCGGGCTGAGTTGAAAGATGATCTGCGGGCCTATCTGCGCAGTATCAACTTGGACGATGACGCCTGATCAGGTTAGGTTGGTTTTACAATGAACACTATCTTGGTCACTGGTGGCGCGGGCTATATCGGCTCGCATGCCTGCAAGGCGCTAAAGGCTGCCGGTTATGCGCCGGTGACCTATGACAACCTTGTGACGGGTTGGCAGGATGCCGTGAAATTCGGGCCGTTCGAACATGGCGACCTGCAGGATCGCGCCCGCCTGGATATGGTGTTTCAGAAACATAAACCCATCGCCGTCATGCATTTCGCCGCGCTGAGCCTGGTCGGGGAAAGCATGCAGGATCCTGGATTGTACTGGCGCAACAATGTCGGCGGTTCATTGACCCTGATCGAGGCGGCAGTGGCGGCCGGTTGCCTGAACTTTGTGTTTTCATCGACCTGTGCCACCTATGGCGATCAGGATAATGTGGTGCTGGACGAAAATTCTGCCCAGTATCCGATCAATGCCTATGGGGCCTCCAAGCGCGCGATTGAGGATATCTTGCGGGATTTCGAAGTTGCCCATGGTCTGCACCATGTCATTTTCCGCTATTTCAACGTGGCGGGTGCCGATCCTGAGGGTGAAGTGGGTGAATTTCACCGGCCAGAGACACATTTGGTGCCATTGATGCTGGATGCGCTGGATGGCAAGCGCGATGCGCTGACGATCTTTGGGACAGATTACGATACACCCGATGGCACCTGTATCAGGGATTATGTGCATGTCTGCGATCTGGTGGATGCCCATGTGCTGGGGCTGCACTGGTTGCGTGATGACAAAGGCAGCCGGGTGTTCAACCTGGGCACGGGTACCGGATTTTCGGTGCAGGAAGTGCTGGATCAAAGCCATTCGGTCACCAACCGTGCCGTGCCCTGTACCGAAGGGCCACGTCGGCCGGGGGATTGCACCAAGCTGGTTTCAGGATCGCAGCGCGCCAAGGATGAACTGGGCTGGACCCCCAACAGATCGACCATGAAACAGATGATCACCGATGCATGGAGATGGCACCAGACGGGCCATTACGATCGCTGATATGACGCGGGCAAGGCTGCTTGATCTGACAAGGAGCCTGCGCCGCGTGGGGCGTGTTGCCACGGGTGTGGACCGGGTTGAACGCGCCTATCTGGATCGCTTTGTCAGGGATGACCTGCCTGCTTTTGGCCTGATCCGGACCGCCTTTGGGTATGTATTGCTGGACAAGGATGGCATGCGCGGGCTTGCCGACCGGCTGTCCGGTGTTCAGGGCTGGGGCGCGCCTGATCTGATCTCGCGGTTGCCCAGAGGCCGCAGCCGGACATTGATGCAGGCCGAAGCGGATGTGCGCAGGATGGCGCGGGCCCGCTGTCTGGCGGGGGGATTACGCCGGATGCTGACGCGGCAATTGCCTGCGGGGTTTACCTATTTCAACACGGGCCACAGCAATCTGACAGACCGGGTTTTGGGCGGCGTCAAATCGGCCGGTGGCATTGTGCAGGCGCTTGTTCATGATGTGATACCGCTGGAATACCCTGACTACCAAAGACCCGGAACAGTCGGACCCTTTGGGGAGAAACTGAAACGGGTCAGCCGGATGGCCGACCGGGTGATCTATAATTCGAATGACACCCGCCAAAGGACAGAGGCGTTCATGCACGAATGGGGCAGGGTGCCCCCAGCCATTGTTGCGCATCTGGGAACAATCAAGCCTGTTGCCGATCGCAGTGAGCTGCCTGCCGGGCTGCCGCCTGCCAGACCCTATTTCGTTGTTGTCGGCACCATTGAGCCGCGAAAGAACCACGGTTTCCTGTTGGATTTATGGCAAGAAATGGGGCCGTTGGCACCGCCGTTGCTGATCTGTGGCAGCAGAGGTTGGAATAATGACACCGTTTTTTCAAGGCTGGATGCCTTGCCGGCGGACAGCCCCATTCAAGAGATTTCCGGCCTCACGGATGCGGCGCTTGCCGCGCTGGTGCAGGGCAGTGCGGGCTCTCTTTTTCCGAGTCACGCCGAGGGTTTTGGTTTGCCTCCGGTTGAGGCGCTGAGCCTCGGAGCGCGTGTTTTGTGCAACGATATTGCTGTCTTGCGGGAAATTCTTCAAGGATACCCAACATTTACCCCTGTTTTTGAACGTGAAAAGTGGCTAGATACAATCAAGAATTGGGAAAAAACGCCGCCGGATGCGGATCAAGCCAACGGTTTTGAAGGCCCGACATGGGCAGATCATTTCAATACTGTGTTAGGGTTAACTTGATACTGCGGAAACAGAGTGGCGTGTTCCCGAAGAATATAGGTGGTGTTTGGGCATATTTCGGTCATACGGGCTGAGGCTTCAACGCAAGCGATGGCGTCTTCGTGCAAACCTGAAACGCCGGGAGCTGAAGCGCGTTGTGGATCGGACGGATCAAATCCGTGCCGATGACCTATTGCTGTTCTGTACCCAGCGGAACGAACGCATCCGCCTGCCCTATTTTCTGGATTACTATCGGAAAATGGGCATCTGCCATTTCTTTTTCGTGGACAATGACAGTGATGACGGGTCGCTTGATTATCTGGCAGAGCAGCCTGATGTCTCTGTCTGGCACACCAAGGCCAGCTATAAACGGTCGCGGTTCGGTGTTGACTGGCTGAACAGTCTACAGATGCGATACGCCCATGGGCATTGGGTGCTGACCGTTGATCCTGATGAGTTTCTGGTTTTCCCCTTTTGTGACACGCGGCCCCTGCGCGCCTTGACGGATTGGCTGGATGCCTCTTCGATCAAATCCTTTTCGGCGATGTTGCTGGACATGTATCCCAAAGGGAGGTTGGATGATCAGCCCTATCAGGCCGGTCAGGACCCGATGGAAATTGCCTGCTGGTTTGACAGCGGCAATTATACAATCTCGCCCAATCCGCAGTTCACCAACCTTTGGATACAGGGTGGCCCCCGTGCGCGGGTGTTTTTTGCCGATGCGCCCGCCAAGGCACCAGCGCTGAACAAGGTTCCCTTGGTCAAATGGGACAAGCGATACGTTTATGTCAGTTCAACCCATATGCTGCTGCCCCGTGGTCTGAACCAGGTCTATGATCAATGGGGCGGCGAAAAAGCATCCGGCGTTCTGCTGCACGCGAAATTCATTGATACCTTCGGTGCCAAGGCCAAGGAGGAATTGGAACGCAATCAGCATTACGCGGGGTCGGTCGAATACAAGGCCTATGCGGCGCAGATGAATGACGATCCGCAGCTTTGGTGCAAATGGTCAGAGCGGTATATCAACTGGCGCCAGCTTGAGATCCTGGGACTGATGTCCAAAGGAAACTGGGCATGAAACAAAGACACGCAGTCGGGGTCGTCATGCTGGTCCATACCGCGCTGGGACGTGCCGAACAGGTTGCGCGCCATTGGTCGAACGCAGGCTGCCCGGTTGTGATCCATGTGGATAAATTTGTCCCAAGGCGGACCTATGATGCCTTTGTCGCCTCGCTTGCCGATTTGCCGGATGTGCGGTTCAGCAGCCGTTTTCGGTGCGAATGGGGGACCTGGGGCATTGTTGAGGCAACCCAGGCCGCAGCAGAGTTGATGCTGGCCAACTACCGTGACTTGCAGCATGTCTATCTGGCCTCTGGGTCCTGCCTGCCCCTGCGGCCTGTGAATGAGTTGATTGATTATCTGGAGGCCCGCCCCCAGACCGATTTCATCGAAAGCGCCACGACATCCGAAGTGCCATGGACGGTGGGCGGTCTGGATGCAGAGCGCTTTACCCTGCGGTTTCCGGTCTCGTGGAAAAAGAACCGTCACCTGTTTGATTTCTGCGTCAAGGTCCAGCGTACCCTGCGGCTGAAGCGGAAGATGCCCAATGGCATCATTCCACATATGGGGTCGCAGTGGTGGTGCCTGTCGCGCAGGACGCTGACGGCGATCCTGCAAGATCCCGAACGGCCGACCTATGACCGTTTCTTTCGCCAGGTGTGGATCCCTGATGAATCATATTTCCAGACGCTGGCACGCCAATATTCAAGCAATATCGAAAGCCGTTCTCTGACCCTTTCCAAATTCGATTTCCAAGGCAAGCCGCATATTTTCTATGATGACCACCTGCAACTGCTGCGCCGTTCCGATTGTTTTGTCGCCCGCAAGATCTGGCCGTTTGCGGATCGGCTGTATGAGGCGTTCCTGACCGATGCAGCCGGTGCCATGAAACGGACAGAGCCGAACCCCGGCAAGATTGACCGCATATTTTCCAAGGCGGTTGAACGCCGGACGCGGGGCCGGTCTGGCCTGTATATGCAAAGCCGCTTTCCAAATGAGGATTGGGAAAACGGTGTGACCGCCTCTGCCTATTCAGTGTTTCAGGGGTTTTCAGAACTGTTTGAGAATTTCGGCCCCTGGCTGTCCTCTGCGACGGGTGCGCGGGTGCATGGTCATATCTTTGCCAAAGACCGGGTGGAATACGCCGACGGGCAAACCGCGATGAATGGTGCATTGTCAGACAGCGCGATATTGCGCGACTATAACGCCAAGGCGTTTCTGACCAATCTGATCTGGAACACGCGTGGCGAACGACAGTGTTTCCAGTTCGGGCCGAACGACAATCAAGACATCTGCTGGCGGATTGCGAAAGACCCCAATGCGCAGGTGTCTGTCATCACCGGGGCCTGGGCTGTGCCCTTGTTCCGATCCAACCTTGATTTCGCTGAAATTCGCAGCATAGCGGCCAAATTGCAAAAGATCGAAAGCGATCATATGGATATTCTACGCTCGCCCCAGGCCAAGGCACGGGTGCGGATCTGGACGATGGCGGAATTCATCGAAGCGCCGATGGAACCGTTGCAGGGCATCCTAGATGAGATCGGTCGCACCAAGCTGCGCCGTTTGTCAGAGGCACCCAAAATGGTTGATCTGGCGGGTTTCGGGCAATTCCTGCAGAACCTGAAAAATCAGGGCATGCACCCCTATCTGATGGGCGACTTCCCCGTTGAAACAGCGATGAACGGATCGCCAAAACCCGAACGCAAACCCTATCTGGTGCAATAGATAATGGCAGGCAAATTTCAAAGTTTCGTAGTTTTTGCCGAGATGCGGACCGGGTCCAATTTTCTGGAGGCGAACCTGAATGCCTTTGAGGGGATCCGCTGTCATGGTGAGGCGTTCAATCCGCATTTTATCGGTTATCCCAGCAATGAACCGATCCTTGGCGTTGATCTGGACACCCGCGATGCAGACCCAGCCGTGCTTTTGGCTGCGATCCGTAGCAACAGTACACAGCTGAATGGGTTTCGCTATTTCCACGACCACGACCCAAGGGTTCTGGACAAGATCATCGAGGATCAGACCTGCGCCAAGATTGTCCTGACCCGTAACCCCGTTGAAAGCTATGTCAGCTGGAAGATCGCGCAGGAAACCGGGCAATGGAAGCTGACCGATGTCAAAGCCCATAAGCCGGGGCAGGCCCAGTTTGATCCGGACGAATTCGCCGCCCACCTTGAGGCGCTGCAGGAATTTCAGATCACCTTGTTGAACCGTTTGCAGACGGCAGGACAGACTGCATTCTATGTTGCTTATGAGGACCTGCAAAGCGTTGAGGTGATGAATGGGCTGGCCCGATATCTGGGTGTGGATGAGGCATTGGAAGGGCTGGACAAGAAGCTCAAGAAACAGAACCCCAGCCCGATTGCGTCCAAGGTGCGCAATTATGACGAGATGCTGCAGGCGCTGTCGCAATTGGACCGTTTTGATTTGACGCGCACCCCGACTTTCGAACCCCGTCGGGGGCCGAATGTGCCGTCCTATGTGGCCGCAGCACAGAGCGCGTTGTTGTACCTGCCCCTGCGCAGTGGACCGCAGCAGCAGGTGATCCGCTGGCTTGCCGCGCTGGATGGCGGCGGGCGGGGTGATCTGCGCATGAAAATGACCCAAAAGGATTTGCGCCACTGGAAGCGGAAACATCCCGGCCACCGCAGCTTTACCGTGCTGCGCCACCCGGCACAGCGGGCCCATGACGCATTTTGCAGGCATATCCTGCCGGTCGACAAAGGCAGCTATGTCCAACTGCGCAAGACCATGATCCGCCGCTATCAGATGCCCTTGCCGGAAAATGGTCCGGATCAATCCTATGATGTTGCGGCACATCGCACCGCCTTTGTTGCCTTTTTGCGGTTTCTCAAGGGGAACCTGGCGGGCCAGACAGCGATCCGTGTTGATGCGGCATGGTGCACGCAGGCGCAGGCCATCATGGGATTTGGTGAATTCTGCCCACCAGACCGGATCATCAGAGAGGATGATTTGGCCCATGAACTGGCTGATCTGGCCAAGGCGGTCGGCAAAACAGATGTGCCTGCAGTGCCCGCCGCCATCCCGGACCAGCCCTTTGGTCTGCAAGACATCTACGATGACGAGATCGAAGATCTGGTGGCGGATGCCTACCAGCGCGACTATGTCATGTTTGGATTTTCACGCTGGAAACCGTGACAACGTCACTGTGATCAGGCGGCCTGAACTGAATGTTCTTCCGTCAGGATTGTATACAGCGTTGTAGGATCGGGGTTCGCGCGCAATTTGTTGCAGATCGACATGTCGCGCAGGGTACGGGACACCAGTGCCAGCGCCTTGAGGTGTTCAACCCCAGCGTCCTGAGGTGCAAAAAGCGCAAAAGCAACATCGACAGGTTGCCGGTCTACCGATGAGAAATCAATCGGTTTGTCCAGCAGGACAAAAGCGCCGACAACCTTGTCAATTCCGTCAAGCCGGGCGTGGGGAAGGGCAACACCATGCCCCACCCCTGTTGGACCAAGAGATTCCCGCGCCAGCAACGCTTCGACCACGATACCGGGTTCCAGCCCATAGGCGGTATAAACCAAATCACCGATGTCTTGCATCAGCCGTTTCTTGCTAGAGGCGGAGGTCAACACTTTGACAGCCTCTGGCTTTAGGAGTTTTTGAAATTCCATCCGGCTCGCTCTGCTATGGCGGGGAAATTCCCGTCCAGTTGGTCCCTATGGGTCGATCCATCCTATGTTGCCGTCTTCACGACGGTACACGACGTTCAACCCCTCTTTGCTTTCGTTCCGAAACACCAAGACCGGTGCGCCTGCCAATTCCATCTGCATTACCGCCTCACCTACAGACAAAGTGGCTATTTTAGTCTGCATTTCGGCGATGATCATCGGCTGCAGGGTTTCAGGTTCCAGCGCGTCAGCATTGCTATCTGATGCAAGGATATATGAGGAAGCACCGAATAATTCAACCGGTTCTGCACGGTCTTTGTGATGATCTTTCAACCGACGCTTGTACCGTCTGAGTTGTTTTTCCATCTTTTCGTTGCAGGCATCAAATGCGCCATAGATTTCGGTACTATGCGCTTTGGCCGATGCTGTAAGGCCGGTTGACAGATGTACGGTTGCTTCGCAGACAAACTCATGTCCTGACTTTGAAAACACCACAGTGGCGTCAGTAGGACGCTCGGCGTATTTCTTGACCGCCTCCCCAAGTTCCAGTTTTACATGGGTCTGAAGTGCATCGCCAATGTCGATTTGTTTGCCGCTGATCTGATACCGCATACGTTCTCCTTGTTCGTGTCATCCGGCATCGCCAAAAGGGACCACATTTGTGGTGTTTCATCCGATACTAGACGCGGGTAAGTGGCAATGTGTTCAAATTAAAGTGATCCATGCCTTGGCAGTAAGGCCGGTGCAGGATCATACAGGAACACAGTGTTGCCATACACCTATCAGGCGCAGAATGGCATTCGAAGTCAATGGTTAGCGCATCACGCTACAGCAAATTTTCGCGCCTGCTTTTGAAAAATTTTAGGAAATACGAAAGTTGTCGCCCAGGTAGACCCGGCGCACATTCTCGTTCTGAACCACTTCTTCAGGGGTGCCTGACATCAGCACCTTGCCTTCATGCAAGATATAGGCCCGGTCCACAATCTCCAGCGTTTCCCGGACGTTGTGATCCGTGATCAGCACGCCAATGCCGCGGTTCTTGAGGTCGGAGACCAGGTGACGAATATCGCCTACCGAAATCGGATCAACCCCGGCAAAGGGTTCATCAAGCAGCAGGTAATTCGGATCTGCGGCCAGACAGCGGGCAATCTCCACCCGGCGACGTTCACCGCCCGACAATGCCAGCGCAGGCGCGCGGCGCAGATGCTCGATTGAAAATTCCGACAAGAGTTCTTCGAGCCGTTCGCGCCGCTGGCGTTTGTCAGGGACAGAAATATCCAGAATCGCAGCAATGTTGTCTTGCACGCTAAGCCCGCGAAAAATGCTCATTTCCTGCGGAAGATATCCAATGCCCAGCTGCGCACGGCGGTACATGGGCAGCAAGGTAACGTCCTTGCCATCGACCATCACGGTGCCGCCTTCGGGGGTGACCAGACCGGCCACCGCGTAAAAGGTTGTTGTCTTGCCCGACCCGTTTGGCCCCAGCAATGCGACAACCTCGCCCCGGTTCAGGTGCATCGAAAAATCACGGATCACGATTTTTTTGCGGTAGGATTTGCGCAGGTGATCAATTTGCAGGCCGGACGCGGCCTTGGCGATCTTCAGATCGGGCATTGGCATCAGTTGCCGCCACCCGGCTGAATGATCGTCTTGACCCTGCCTGACATCTGCGCGGTACCGTCGTTCAACTGGACCGTCATCCGGTCCGAGCTGAGCGCGTTCAGGCCCTGATCCAGCAGGACATTGCCCGACATGACGATAACGCCATCTGCGATACTGTAATCCGCGCGCTCTGATTCGGCGGCATCGGGGCCGGACACCAGTGTCACGCCACCCGTCGCTTCCAACCGTTCAATCCCTGACCTGTCCTGGCGATAGACGACCAGCACGCGTGGCGCGGACAGGCGCATTTCGCCCTGACCGATCAGCACATTTCCAGTGAAAACCGCGATATTAGTTTCCTGATCGACAGATAAATTGTCCGAAGTGACTTCGACCGGCAGACTGGTATCTTGCTGCATCGCACCGAATGCCACGCTGGTGCCTTGCGCGAAAACGGGTTCTGCTGCAAAGGCCAAAAGCAGGGGCAGCAGGAATATACGCAGGTTCTTCACAGGGTCACTCATTGTGTTGTTTTGGCAGGTATACCAGTTTCACACCGTTTGTGAAAAGCAATTGGGCACCTGATCCTGCATTCACGTTCTTCAACGACATCGTGCCGGCATCCAAAGTGCCAAAAGGTCCATCTGCCTGAACAGGACCGGGAGAGACGATATCAAGCGTGGACATCAACGCGGTCAGCCTGTCGCTTTTGATATGGTAGCCGGTTGAGGTATCTATCGTCACATCCCCAAACAGATCGGCAAAGTCTTTTTCAATATCCAGAAACCCCCTTTGCGAGGTCACGATGACTTTGGAACCAGAGGATAGGTCCATGGCAATCTCGACATCCAGCGCCTCATTCGCGCCGGTCTTGCCCTCGGGGGTGGTCAGTGTTTCTGCGGCAAAGGCGATCTGATCACCATCTGCGGTAACCGAATAGTAGATGGGCCCGGTCACTTGCTGGCTGCGCAGGCGATCCTGAATCTCCTTATCCGCAAAAGGGATCGCCGTTTCAGTGTCGATGGCCTTGGAGATCAGGAACAAAGTGGAAAGCAGACCCAATGCGGTCAGGGGCAGCAGCACCTTGAGCCAGCCAACCAGCCTTGAATAGCGGTCTGCCTGCATGGCTGTTATCCCAGACCGACGCGCAGGCAATCATGGATGTGCAACAGGCCCGCAGGCTTGTGGGGTGCCGCAGGGTCCACGACCAACAGGGTGGTGATCTTGCGGGTATTCATCATGCCCACGGCCTTTTCAGCCAGCGCTTCGGGGCCGATCGTGACGGGGTTGCGCGTCATCACATCACGGGCTTTCAGTGACATCAGCCCGTCCATGTGCCGGCTCAAATCGCCAAGCGTGATGATACCGGTCAGACAGCCATCGGTGTCGGTCACCCCTGTCACGCCAAAACCCTTGCTCCCAATCTCGGCCAGGGCCTTGGGCATATCGTCGTCTTCACCGACCAGCGGGATCGCAACGCCCTTGTGCATCAGGTCAGCAACAAGGCTTAGCTGTGCGCCCAGTTTGCCGCCGGGGTGGAAGTTGCGAAAATGTTCTGCGGTGAAATCGCGATGCTCCATCAATGCCACGGCCAGCGCATCGCCCATGGCCAGCGTCATCGTGGTGGAGGAGGTGGGCACAACGCCGGTGGTGCAGGCCTCTGCGACCTGGGGCAGGGCAAGGATGACATCAGATTGCCGGCCCAGGCTGCTGTCAGGGCGACTGGTCAGCCCAATCAGCGGAATTTCATAGCGCCGCGAATAGGCGATCAGATTGATCAGCTCTGGGGCCTCGCCAGAGTTGGAAATGGCCAGTACCACGTCATCGCGGGTGATCATGCCCAGGTCACCATGGTTCGCCTCAGCCGGATGTACGAATTGCGCGGGCGTGCCGGTGCTGGCCAGGGTCGCTGCGATCTTGTTGGCGATATGGCCGGATTTGCCAATGCCCGTCACGATCACGCGGCCCTTGGTGGCGCGCATCAGGTCAATCGCCATGCGAAACCGGTCGTCCAGACCATCCGCCAATGTATTAAGGGCGGCGGCTTCGGCGCGGATCACGCGGGCGGCTGTATCAATGAATGGGGTTCTCATGCGTGTGCAAAGATGTCCGTCTCGGGCCAGCCATCCAGGTCAAGCCGGGCGCGCATGGGCAGAAAGTCAAAACAGGCCTGCGCGATTTCCATCCGCCCTTCCCGGACCAGCATGCCGTTCAGTTTCTCACGCAATTGGTGCAGGTACAGAACATCGGATGCCGCATAATCAATCTGGGCTGATGTCAATGTCTCTGCCCCCCAATCGCTGGATTGCTGCTGCTTGGAAATGTCGATGCCCAGCAGCTCTTGCAACAGCTTGGCCAGACCATGACGGTCCGTGTAGGTGCGGACAAGGCGGCTGGCGATCTTGGTGCAATAGACGGGTGCTGTGACAGCACCAAAGGCATTCAGCATCGCCGCAATGTCAAACCGGCCGAAATGGAACAGCTTGAGCACGTCAGGGTCTTCTAACAGACGGCACAGGTTTGGGGCCTCTGTTTGCCCTTTGGCGACTTGCACCAGATGGGCATTCCCGTCCCCGCCGGACAGCTGGATCACACACAGGCGGTCCCGGTGCGGATGCAGCCCCATGGTTTCACAGTCAATGGCAACCATTGGACCCAGATCAAGGTCGGCAGGCAGATCGTTTTGATACAGAAAATTTGTCATGGCCAACGCTATAGCCTGCATCTGCGCTTTGGGAAAGCGGGTGTTCCATTCGGCCTCAGGCGGCAGCGCGGGCCTGTTCAATCGCGTCCAGACCGGGGCGGGGATAATGCGTTAAGAAGCGATGGACCAGCAGGTGGCACCGATGGCCGGGCCAATCTGGGTCCACCAGCGGCGCGGGCAGGGCCGGATGTTTCAGGATCAGACGACGCCAATTATGCACGATCAAGCAGCGCAATACCGCTATTTCGACTGGCGAAAGGTCATTTTGGGCGGGCAAAGCCTGATCCAGGTATTCCAGCCTTGTCAGCAGATCGGCATAGCCTTGGCGCAGGGTTTCAGGCTGTGCCTGCAGGCGCAACCAATCGGGCACATCGCCACCGGGCAGGCGTATGGCGTCACCGGGAACGCCTGCCGCTGCCGGGCCAACATAGATGCGCGCCATGATCTGGGCAAAACCGGCAACCGCCATCGATTCGCTTTCGTCTTGTTCGGTGCCGGATGTCACGACCAGCTGCCATGCCTGCTGTGGCTGATCGGGGTCCGCGTAGATGCGCGGACTGGCTGCGGCGCTTTCGGCGCGGCCCTTGGCGCTGAGCATGTGCTGACTGATCCGTCCGGATTTCCGTGAGGTGATCCAGCCGTCATTGCGCAACCGGTGCAGCGCCACGCGTGCGGCTTCCGGCTTGATCCGAAGTCCCTGCATGATCGCCGACAGCACAGGACCATCTACCGATTGCCCCTCTTCCTGCGCCAGATCGCCAAAGAGGCTGATCATCAACGACCAGACCCGCCCCCCGCCAAGATCGCGCAGGCCCTCCGTAAGGTCTATGAACCGGTCAGTGGGCATTCATCGTCAACAATTCATACTCGGCCGCAGCTTCGTCATTTTGATTATAGAGCGTCACATGCCAGCGCACCTCGCCATATTCATCATTGCGGGGGGTTTTCTGTTTCACCGTCAGGCGGACACGAATGCTGTCTCCTGCGGCGACAGGTGCCATGAAACGCAGGTTGTCCAGACCGGTATTGGCCAAGACAGGCCCCGGATCAGGCTGCACGAACAGACCCGCCGCAAAGCTGAGCAAGAGATAACCGTGGGCCACGCGACCAGGAAAGAAAGGGTTCGCCTTGGCGGCTTCTTCGTCCATATGGGCGTAAAACGTGTCACCCGTGAAATGGGCAAAGGTTTCGATATCCTCCAGCGTCACTTGTCGTGACGCAGAGTTGAACGTCTCACCCAGATCAAGGTCGCCGAAGGTTCGGGTAAAGGGGTGGTCGCGGTCTGAAATCTCAACCGCGCCGGGCACCCATTGCTGGCCGATGGCGGTCAGAATATCGGGGCTGCCCTGAATGGCGGTGCGCTGCATGTAATGCATGACGCCGCGGATGCCGCCCAATTCCTCGCCACCGCCTGCCCGGCCCGGACCGCCATGCACCATATGGGGCAGGGGCGCGCCGTGGCCCGTGGCCTCGGCCATGGAGGTGCGGTTGTTGAAATAGAGCCTGCCATGGAAGGCCGCGGCCCCCAGCGTGACCTCGCGGGCGACATCGCCGTCATTGGTGATGACAGAGGCCACAAGCGATCCTTGCCCCTTGTTCAGCAGTTGGATGGCATGGGGCAGGTCGCGATAGGGCATGATGGTTGAGACAGGGCCGAAGGCTTCGGTGTCGTGCACGCGCAGGGCAGTGTCAGGATCGGCGCAGTGAAACAGCATTGGCGGGACAAAGGCCCCTTTGTCCTTGTCTGCACCTTCAACGGCAAAGCTGTCGGGGTCGCCAAATACCCGCTCCGCTTCGGCCCCGATCAAGGCGGCCTTGGCCAGGACATCGCGTTTCTGGCTGGCCGAGACAAGCGCACCCATGCGGGTGCTCTCCAGCCTTGGGTTACCGATTGCCGTCTTTGCCAGACGCGCGCTGATCGCGGCGATCACGGCATCGACCTGCGCCTGCGGCACCATGATGCGGCGGATGGCGGTGCATTTCTGACCTGCCTTGGCGGTCATCTCGCGCTGGACTTCTTTGACGAACAGATCGAACTCGGGCGTGCCGGGTGTGGCATCCGGCCCCAGAACCGAGGCGTTCAAACTGTCCTGTTCCGACGCAAAGCGCACAGAATGTTGCATCAATCTGGGATTGCCCCGCAGCATCAGCGCGGTGTCGGCAGAGCCGGTAAAGGCCACGGCATCCTGACATTCCAGATGGTCCAGCATGTCGCCCAGCCCGCCACTGACCAATTGCAATGCGCCCTCGGGCAACAGCCCGCTATCCAGCATCATGCGCACGCAGGCCTCTGTCACGTAACAGGTGGCGGTTGCGGGTTTGACGATGGCTGGCACACCGGCCAGTAGCGTCGGGGCCAGTTTTTCCAACATCCCCCAAACTGGAAAGTTGAAAGCGTTGATATGCACGGCGACCCCCTGCAAGGGCGTGCAGATGTGACGGCCCATAAAGGCACCCGTGCGGCCCAGCTGTTCGGGCGGACCGTCCAGATAGACATGGCCATCTGGCATTTCACGGCGGCCCTTGGCGGCAAAGACCATCATCGTGCCGATCCCGCCATCCACATCGATCTTGTGATCGCTGAGCGTGGCACCGGTGTCATAGCTCAGATCATAAAGCGCCTGTTTGCGTTCCATGAGATACAGCGCGACGGCCTTCAGCATCTTTGCACGATCATGAAACGTCATCTTGCGCAGGGCAGGGCCGCCGACCTCGCGGGCATGGCCCAGCATCGATTGGACGTTCAGCGCGTCATTCCCTGCGGTCGCGATCACCTCGCCAGTGATGGCGCTGGCGATGTTGCGGGCACCAGAACCAGAGGCAATCCATTGACCGGCGGCAAAGCTTTGTACGTCGAGCATGGGCTCTCCTTAATGGGTGTCGTAGTCGATGATCAGTTTATCGGTCAGTGGATAGGACTGGCAGGACAGGACATAGCCGCGCTCCACCTCGTAATCCTCAAGCGCGTGGTTGCTGATCATCTCAACCTCGCCTTCGATCACTTTGCACATACAGGTTGAACAAACGCCCGCCTTGCAGGCAAAGGGCGCATCCTGACCGTTCTCCAGCGCGGCATCCAGCACTGACTGTCCTTTTGACATTTCGAATGTGCGCTGGGCCCCTTCGATGATGACGGTCAGTTCCGTGCCTTTTTGCCCCTCGCTGCGTGCAGCCATTGCCTGTTTGGCCAACTGGCCTTGCTGGCTTTCGCTGAACAGCTCAGACTTGATCTGATCAGGCTCTAACCTGTGGGTTTTCAGGCTGTCCGCGATGGCCAGCATCATCGGTTCCGGCCCGCAGATAAAGGCTGTGGTGACCGTGCTGACGTCGATCCACTGTTTGAACAGGGCGGTGCATTTTTCCTGATCCACACGACCAGTGAACAGGTCGATGTCCTGGCCGGACTCAAGCATATGAATGATCGTCAACCGGCCCATGTAGTGGTTCTTGAGATCCTCCAGTTCCTCGCGGAACATGATCGTGTTCACGGCGCGGTTGGCATAGACCAGCGTAAAGGTGGACAGCGGTTCACGTTTCAGCACGGTCTTGAGGATCGACAGCACCGGCGTGATGCCAGAGCCACCGGCAAAGCCAAGGTAGTTCTTGGCGCGATCAGGCTCTATCGCGGTGAAAAACTTGCCTTGGGGCGGCATGGCTTGCAGCGTGTCACCGACCTTGAGCACGGTATTGGCGAAGGTGGAGAATGCGCCGCCATCGACACGTTTGATGCCGACCTGTAGTTTGCCGTCGTCCAGCCCCGCGCAGATCGAATAGTTGCGGCGCAATTCGGTCCCGTCGAAATCCTGCTTGAAGGTCAGATATTGGCCTTGGGTAAAGGCGAAATCATCTGGGTTCTCGGGGGCAAGGGTCAGGACAACCGCATCGCGGATGGTGTGGTGGATATCGGTGACTGTTACGGGGTGAAACTGGCTCATCTCAGCGCCTCAAATACATTTGAAATAATCGAAGGGTTCCATGCAATCCGTACAGCGCCACTGCGCCTTGCAGGGGGTTGATCCGAATTGGCTGATCTTTTCCACAGCGCTTGATTTACATCGGGGGCAGTGCTGCGGCCCGCCTGCTGGTTGCGGCGGGGCGATGCCGTAGTCTTCCAGCTTGGCGCGGC
Source organism: Sulfitobacter sp. (assembly GCA_017854855.1). Lineage (GTDB taxonomy): Bacteria > Pseudomonadota > Alphaproteobacteria > Rhodobacterales > Rhodobacteraceae > Sulfitobacter. Next base: position 109,799 of record JAFMGZ010000005.1, read on the forward strand.
CCGCCTCGCTGAGCCAATCGGTCGTCCATGCCGGAGAGAGCTGGCGTTTCAGCGTCAGCTTTTCGATGCCGTGGCCGCGCAAGGCGGTTTCAATATCCAGATTGATAATGCTGGTTGCCGGGCAGCCCGAATAGGTCGGCGTGACGGTGACCACCAGCGTATCCTCTTCCCATGACACATCGCGGATGATGCCCAGATCGGTCAGAGAGATGACCGGAATTTCCGGATCCGGCACGGCAGAAAGCCAATCCCAAACAGTCTCTAATGTGGGTTTTTCGGTTACCATGTCGCATCCGGATAGGCGCGTTGCAGCCATTGCATCTGGGTCAGCATATGACCCAGATGTTCGCTGTGCCGCGCGCCTGTCTTGCCACCCTTATGGGCGAAATCATCGGCCGGCTTTGTCAGCGTCGCCTCGCCCAGCACCTGGGCCAGATGCGCATCAAAAGCGGGGCGCAATGTGGTAGGATCAGGGGCGATCCCCTGGGCCACCATGGCGGCGTCCACATCATCAGACAAGAACATCTCACCCACATAAGGATAGAGCCTATCAAGGGCTTTTTGCATGCGATCATGGCTTTCTTCGGTGCCGTCGCCCAGCCCAATCACCGTGTCGGTAGACCGCTCCAGATGATAGGTGACTTCCTTGACCGACTTTTCCGCAATTGCTGCGATCTGTTCATTGGACGATGACATCAGCGCCTTAAGATAGGACAGATGCCAGCTGTCAAACAGGAACTGGCGCATCATGGTCTGGCCGAAATCCCCGTTGGGTTGTTCCACCAGCAGGACATTGCGAAAGTCCCAGACGTCGCGGTGAAAGGCCAGCCTGTCCGCATCGCGGCCCTGTCCCTCAACCTCGCCCGCCAAACCAAGCCAAAGCTGGGTCTGGCCGATCAAATCCAGCGCTACATTGGCCAGCGCGATGTCTTCTTCCAGCACCGGGGCCACGCCGCACCATTCAGAGACGCGGTGGCCGAGTACCAGTGTGTTGTCGCCCAAACGGCAGAGGAATTCGAAGAGGGGATCGCTCACATTGTCCCCACTTCGTCAGGGATGTCATAGAAGGTCGGGTGACGGTAGACCTTGTCGTTGGCTGGCTCATAAAGCGAGCCTTTCTCCTCGGGCGAGGAGGCAGCGATGTTTGAGGCTTCAACGGCCCAGATGCTGACGCCTTCGTTGCGGCGGGTATAGACGTCGCGGGCGTTCTTGATCGCCATTTCGGCGTCTGCTGCATGCAGGGACCCCACATGACGGTGGCTCAGCCCGTGCTGTCCACGGATAAATATTTCCCACAGGGGCCATTCGGTTTTTGCGTTCATGATCATTACTCCGCTGCCAGTTTGGCGGCACGTTTCTTGGCCGCATGGGCCATCAGACCCTCACGGACCCAAGCGCCGTCATCCCAGGCCTTGTTGCGCGCCTCAAGCCGGTCGGTGTTGCAGGGGCCATTGCCGCGCAGCACGTCAAAGAATTCGTCCCAATCGGGCTGGGCAAAATCATAATGACCGGTGTCGGGGTTCAATTTGCAGGTCTCATCCGGAATCGTCAGGCCCAGGTATTCTGCCTGGGGTGCCGTCAGATCGACGAACTTCTGACGCAGCTCATCGTTGGAATTCATCTTGATCTTCCACGCCATGCTCTGGGCGGAATGCACTGAATCCGCGTCAGACGGGCCGAACATCATCAGCGCCGGACCCCAGAAGCGGTTCAACGCGTCCTGCGCCATTTTGCGCTGGGCTTCAGTGCCATTGGCCATTTTCATCATGATGTCGAAACCCTGACGCTGGTGAAAGGATTCCTCTTTGCAGATCCGCACCATCGCGCGGGCATAGGGACCGTAGGATGTGCGCTGCAACGGCACCTGGTTCATGATCGCCGCACCATCAACCAGCCAGCCAACAGCGCCCATATCGGCCCAGGTTAGGGTCGGATAATTGAAGATCGAGGAATATTTCATCTTGCCCGACAGCAGGTCGCGGGTCAGTTCGTCCCGCGTCACGCCGAGGGTTTCAGCCGCGCAATAGAGGTAGAGGCCATGGCCCGCTTCGTCCTGCACTTTGGCCAGCAGGATCGCCTTGCGCTCCAATGTCGGGGCACGGGTGATCCAATTGCCTTCGGGCAACTGACCGACGATTTCGGAATGGGCATGTTGGCCGATCTGGCGGATCAGGTTCTTGCGATAGCCCTCGGGCATCCAGTCCTTGGGCTCAATCTTGCCGCCTGCATTGATGCGTTCCTGAAAGGCGCGCTCTTCGGGTTCCATTTCATCAAGGGATTTGACCCCCTGACCGGTAGACTTGATCATCTGTGCATACATTGGATCGGTCCTTTCGGGATGGTTGACGGGTTAGACGCGTTCAAGGATCAGGGCGACGCCCTGGCCCACGCCCACACACATGGTGCACAGGGCATAGCGGCCGCCGGTGCGTTGCAGCTGCAGCGCAGCTGTCATCACCAGACGGGCACCGGACATGCCCAAGGGGTGACCGATGGCAATGGCACCGCCGTTGGCATTCACATGGGGGGCATCATCGGGTACGCCGAGGGCGCGCAGGGTTGCGATGCCCTGAGATGCGAATGCTTCGTTCAGTTCGATCACATCCATTTGGGCGGCGGTCAGACCGGCGCGCGCCAGAACCTTTTGACAGGCGGGGATCGGGCCGATGCCCATGACGCGCGGTTCAACACCAGCGGCCGAGATGCCGACAACACGGGCGATCGGGGTCAGGTTGTGGTCCTTGGCGGCCTGTTCATTGGCCAAGAGCATCGCCGCCGCGCCATCGTTTACGCCCGAGGCATTGCCGGCTGTTACTGTCAGGTCGGGACCGTTGATGCCACGCAGTTTGGTTAGGGCTTCGACAGTAGTGCCGGGCCGAGGGTGTTCGTCGCGGTCCACGATGATCGGGTCACCCTTGCGCTGCGGGATGGTGACGGGCGCAATCTCGGACGCGAAAATGCCAGCCGCATCTGCTGCCGCCCAGCGTTGCTGGGAACGCAGCGCGAAAGCGTCCTGGTCGGCGCGGCTGACTTCGTAATCCTCGGCCACGTTGTCGGCCGTCTGGGGCATTGAATCGACGCCGTATTTCGCCTTCATCGCGGGGTTGATGAAACGCCAGCCGATGGTGGTGTCATAGACGGCATTGTTGCGGGAAAAGGCGGTGTCGGCCTTGGGCATCACAAATGGGGCGCGGGTCATGCTTTCGACACCGCCGGCGATGGCCAGGTCGATATCACCCGCCTTGATCGCGCGCGCGGCGGCACCGACAGCGTCCATGCCAGAGGCACAAAGGCGGTTGATCGTGGCCCCCGGGACATCGACGGGAAGCCCTGCCAAAAGTGCCGCCATACGCGCCACGTTCCGGTTATCTTCGCCCGCCTGATTGGCGCAGCCCATGATCACATCATCGACGCGCGACCAATCCACATCGGGGTTGCGGGCCATCAGCGCGGCAATCGGTACCGCCGCCAGATCATCGGCCCGAACGGAAGCAAGCGCCCCACCAAACCGTCCAATTGGTGTCCGCTGCGCATCGCAGATAAATGCTGTCATGACTCACTCCCTAAGCTTTGAACAATGCTAGAGGAGCTGGGGGTCTAAAACAAGAAAAATGTTACGGATTGTAATTCTGTTTCCAGATTTGGTAACGCTTTAAGAGATCCCTAGGCGATCCGCATTCTGAAAGGCCTCTTCGAGGGCGCGAAGCGTGTTCAAATCCCTGTCCTGCAGGATTTGATCATCCGGTGCGGCATCAGGTGCAAGCGCACGTAGGTCCGGCGGCATATGTCGCGCCTGGGCCGTGCGCACGATTTTCTTGATGTCAGAGACCGTGCGCTGGATCGTTCGGCAGGTCGCATTTAGTCGCGAGATCCTGTCTTCTTCAATCGGGGTAACGCGGGCCATTTGGGTGACCGCGCTAAAGGCGCTGCTGAGATTCTCAAGCTGCAAATCAGCAATGGACGCGTAATAGCGCAGGTCCTCAAAGGCGAGCCGGTCTTGCAAGAGCGGCTGCACATCGGGGACCTTTATCGCAGTTGCGATGACACGGTCATGCCCTTCGGGGCTGCGGGCATATTGCAAGGTATTGTCCCAATAGCTTTGGCTGTGGTCTTGGGAAAACAGGAATGTAAAACGGATTGGCCGTCGTGTTGTGACGCATTGGCTGTAATATTTCACCGTGTCCTTGGCCGCAGCGGCAGCGGCCAGTTTTACGATCGACTGCCCCACAATATTCTGGCGTGGCAGGCCAGACAGATCCTCAAACGCGCGGTTCAAGGTGGAAATCCGAAATTCATCAGCGGTTTCCTGACGTTCCACCAGGAACATGGGGACAGAAAACTGATCCAGCAGATTTTCCAACTGCGCGATGGACAACATGTTAAACATAGCTTTTTCCTCAATTACGGGGAAAACTTAGGAAGTAATGGTAAACAAAGGTTTTCTATGAAACAAAATTTTGCGATTGATCCAGAAGTTTTGATCAATGGTCCGAAAGCGTCTGAGGAGGGCCGCTGAATGTTCCTGAAGAATGCGTGGTATGTGGCTGCCTGGGGGCATGAGATCGCCCGCGATCTGAAGCAGGTAAAGCTGCTGGATGAAAAGATCTGCATGTACCGCACCCAAGATGGTGAGGTGATCGCGCTTGAGGATGCTTGCCCGCATCGCAAGCTGCCCCTCTCCATGGGGCGGATCAAGGGCGATACGGTCGAATGCGGGTATCACGGGCTGACGTTTGATTGTGCGGGTCAATGTGTCTGGGCCCCAGGCGGCGGGCGCATACCGTCTGCGGCGCGGGTCCGGCCCTATCCTGTTCACGAAAAATACGGGTTGATCTGGATCTGGATGGGCAATGCCGCAATCGCGGATCCAGATGATATCATTGAGATTGCGAACTTTGACGATCCCGCATGGGGGCTGAACACAGGGGCCGCGATGGACCTGAACTGCAATTATCTGTTCATGTGTGACAACCTTCTGGATCCCACGCATGTCGCCTGGGTGCATCAAAGCTCTTTTGCTGCAGCGGCGACCAAGGATACGCCGTTGCGGGTGACCAAGACCGATACCGGGGTGATCGTGCACCGCTGGATGATGGATCACGAACCGGCCCCGTTTTACAAAAAGATTGTGGAATTTGACGGCAATTGTGACCGGTTGCAGCATTACGAGGTTCGCTATCCCGGTCATGCCCTGATCAAGGCGGTGTTCACGCCTGCGGGCACAGGTGGGCCGGATGGCCCTTTGCATGCACAGACATTTGTCATGGACAGCTATAATTTCATGACCCCGGTCAGTGAAAGTGAGACACGTTATTACTGGTTCCAGCTGCGCAACCTGCGGCCCAAGGACGAGGCGCTGTCTGCGATGATGTCGGAGGATGTGCGCGCTGCCTTTGAAGAGGACCGCGCGGTGCTGGACCAGGTGCAGATCGGCATGTCGGGCAAAACCTCTGCGCATATTGACCTGAGTATTGATGCGGGGCCTTTGCGGTTTCGCCGACAGCTGGAAGCGATGATTGCCGAGGAAGCCATGGTCGATGCCAAAATGAATGGCAGCTGAAGTGCCGAAGGGTAAAATTAACTGAAGGACGATTAGATGACTGTAACACCGCTGGGTATTGATCCGTCTTGCTGCTTTATCAATGGTGCCTGGGTGCCGCCCGAGAACAGCGATGGCATTGCGCTGCGCAATCCGTCCGATGGCAGCACATTATGCCATATCGCCAAAGGATCAGCCGCAGATATCGACCGCGCGGTTGCGGCAGCACAGGGTGCGCTGAACGGCGATTGGGGCAAGCTGGCCAATTTTGAACGCGGTCGCATCCTGTACAAGATCGGCACATTGGTGCTGGAGAACATTGAAGAGCTGGCCCGGCTGGAGGCGCTGGACGTTGGCAAGCCGCTCAAGCAGGCGCGGGCCGATGTGGTGGCGCTGGCGCGGTACATGGAATTTTATGCAGGGGCCGCCGACAAGATCCACGGCACGACGATCCCCTATCTGGATGGGTATACTGTCTATTCACTGCGCGAGCCGCATGGGGTGACCGGACATATTGTTCCATGGAACTACCCGATGCAGATCATCGGCCGCTCTGTTGGGGCGGCTTTGGCGATGGGGAATGCGGCTGTCTTGAAACCCGCAGAAGAGGCTTGCCTGACCGCGCTTGCCTTTGTCGAACTGGCCCATCGGGCGGGCCTGCCTGCGGGTGCCCTGAACGTGGTGCCCGGTTTGGGCACCGAGGCCGGCGCCGCCTTGACGGCGCATTCGGGCGTGCATCACATCTCTTTCACGGGGTCTGTCGGTGTGGGCAAACTGATCCAGCAATCCGCGGCGGCGAATGTTGTTCCCGTGACACTGGAGTTGGGCGGCAAATCCCCGCAATTGGTGTTTGAGGATGCCGATATTGATGCGGCTCTGCCGTTCCTGACAAATGCAGGCATACAGAACGCGGGCCAGACCTGTTCAGCCTCTTCGCGTATCCTTGTCCATCGGTCGCGCTATGACGAAGTGGTGGCGGGCATGGCGGCGCGCTATGGCGCGCTGCGCGCGGGGCCTGCGTTGGACGATCTGGATGTGGGGCCTGTGGTCTCTGCCCGGCAGCGCGACATCGTTGAGGGGTTCATCGCCAAGGGGGCCGACCTGGAGATCGCGGCCAGGGGCCAGGTGGTTGCGGATGCACCCAGCGGCGGGGCCTATGTGGCACCGACCCTTTTTGCCGGGGTAGCGCCCGATCACCTGTTGGCCCAGGATGAGATTTTCGGACCTGTGCAGGTGGTCATCCCCTTTGACACCGAGGAAGAAGCGGTCAGCATCGCCAATGGCACGGCCTATGGTCTGGTCGCCTCCATCTGGTCGCGGGACGGCGCGCGCCAGATGCGGCTGGCCAAACGGCTGCGGGCGGGTCAGGTCTTTTTGAACAACTACGGGGCTGGCGGCGGTGTGGAACTGCCCTTTGGCGGGACCGGCCTGTCTGGTCATGGTCGTGAAAAAGGGTTTGAGGCGCTGTATGGCTTTTCAACACTGAAAACTGTCGCAGCATTGCATGGATAGGACAAAGACATGAGATTGAACGGAAAAGCAGCAATCGTTACCGGCGGAGCATCGGGTTTTGGGGCCGGCATCGTCGCCAAGTTCGTGGCGGAAGGGGCAAAGGTGCTGATCGCTGACCTGAACCTTGAGATGGCCGATGCGCTGGCCGCCGAACTGGGCGATACGGTCAAGACGATCCAGACCGACATCACGCAGGCCAACGCCGTGCAGGCCATGACGCAAGCGGCAATCGCGCATTTCGGCAAGATCGACATCCTGGTGAACAACGCCGGGACAACCCACATGCCAGCCGCGATGGAAGACGTGTCGGAAGAGGATTTTGACAAGGTATTTGCCGTCAACGCAAAGTCCATCTATCTGACTTCCAAAGCGATTGTGCCCCTGATGAAGGCGCAGAAATCGGGTGCAATCCTGAATATATCGTCCACCGCAGCGCTCAGCCCGCGCCCCCGGCTAAGTTGGTATAACGCGTCCAAAGGCTGGCTGAACACGGCGACGAAATCCATGGCTGTTGAACTGGCCCCGCAGGGTGTGCGGGTGAACGCGCTGAACCCGGTTGCGGGCGAGACGCCATTGCTCAAGATGTTCATGGGCGAGGATACCCCCGAGATGCGGGCGAAATTCCTGTCCACCATTCCGATTGGTCGTTTTTCCACACCTGAGGATATGGGCAATGCCGCCTGCTACCTGTGTTCGGACGAGGCCAGCATGGTCACGGGCGTCTGTATGGAAGTGGACGGCGGGCGCTGTATCTGAGGATCGTAAGGTTACCGTAAGCTTGGGGTGATCAATCGCGCTGAAACAACAGCGCAGAACATACCCAATGACCACAAAACCATTCGGCAGCCAGCGCTGCGCAGAAATGCGCAGCGCGCTGCATCTTTCGCCGATTGCTTTGAAATCCCTGACCATCGGTTTCATTTTCCTAACCTATAACGCGACCTTCTGGTCCCATGCGGCTGAGATATTTTCCGGTCATCTCTTGTCGCTTGGGGGATTTGTGGCAGCAGTGTTTTTCCTGATGCTGGGGGCCTTCAGTTTTTTCGCTTTTCCCTATGTGGTGAAACCTTTCTTGGTCTTTATTGTCCTGCTCAGTTCCGTCACCTCCTATTACATGGACAATCTGGGGGTGATCATTGACCGTGATATGATCCAGAATGTGATGGTAACGACAGTCACCGAATCCAAGCATCTGATTACATTTGGTTTTGTGACCCATGTCCTGATCTATGGGGTGCTGCCAGCGATCTTGATCCTATGTGTCACGATCAAGCCCCAAGGGCGGATCAGAATGGTCCTGACCCCCTTTGCTTCGGTCTTGCTCAGCTTTGGCCTTGCTGCGGGTTTTCTGATGACCGACCTCAAATCCTATGCGTCGATCCTGCGCGAACGCAAAGACCTGATGAGCAGCTTTCAACCCGGTGCGCCGCTGGTTGGTGCCATCCGATATGCGCGCATGATCTCAACCTCATCGCATGTTGCGGTCGCGGCGATTGGCGAGGATGCAGTCAAGGGACCTGCCTATGCAAGGCAGGACAAACCCGTGCTGACCATCGTCGTCGCCGGCGAGACGGCGCGGACGCAGAATTTCAGCCTGAATGGATACGAGATAGACACCAACCCCAGACTGGCCGAAATGCCCGTGATCAGTTTTCGCGATGTCAGCTCTTGCGGGACTGCGACGGCGGTTTCCTTGCCCTGCATGTTCTCGCGCTTTGGGCGTGAAGAATACTCTTATGATAAAAGCATCTCGCATCAGAACGTGCTGGACGTGCTTACCCACGCTGGGGTGCATGTGGAATGGTGGGACAACAACACCGGCCACAAAGGGATAGCTGACCGGATACAGACGCAATCCTTTACCCACCGCAAGAACGATATTTTCTGTGCTGCTGGTGAATGTATGGACGGTATCTTTATGGAGGCCTTGCAGGAATATGCAGCGGGGATCACCCGGGATACGGTGCTGGTGCTGCACCAGATCGGCAGCCATGGGCCAACTTATTATCTGCGCTACCCTTCTGAATTTGAACGTTTCACACCGGCCTGTCGCACGGCCGAGTTCAAGAATTGCACGACACAAGAGATCGTGAATGCCTATGACAATACCATTGCCTATACGGATGAAATCCTTGCGCAGACCATCGAAATGCTGACCGCCCAAAAGCATCTGACCACAGCGCTGTTATATGTGTCCGATCACGGGGAATCGCTGGGCGAGGGGGGGATCTACCTGCATGGCGCGCCCTATTTCATGGCACCTGAGGATCAAACAAAGGTGCCGATGATCCTTTGGATGTCCAAAGGGTTTCAAGCCAGGTTCGGGCACAACACAGATTGTCTGGCAGACAAGGCCGATGTTGCGCTGTCGCATGACAACCTGTTCCATTCCTTGTTGGGGATGCTTGATATAGAAACCGGCGAACGTGACCCAGGATTGGATATTTTCGCATCATGCAGAGCGGCAGCACAGGAAGCCCAGGGATGAACACGCAAGAGCCCCCAATCTCAGTACCACGGTCGAAACCGGAACGTATCACCGGAATTGCCCATGTTTTTGCCGCAGCGGGCTATTCTATCGGGGGTTTGCGCAGGCTCTGGCAGGAGACGGCGTTCCGGCATATCATCTTGTTGCTGATATTCGGCTTTGGCGTCCTTGCCATCGCGGGGGCCGGATTTTTCGACTACTGTCTTTTGTTGATCCTGTTCTTCTGCCTTGTCGCTGTCGAAGCCCTGAATACAGCCATTGAATGTCTTGTTGACCATTTGGCCCCACAATGGGAGGAATTCGCCCGCGACGCCAAAGATCTGGGGTCGCTTGCAACCATGTGTCTGCTCTGTGCAAATGGTGTCTTCCTTGGTGCGGTTGTTGTCCGCTCCTTCGTTTTGTCGTGAAAGAAAAATTATGAATATGCTCAAGATCGTGGCCGTTCCGATGCACAAGGAAGGGCGGAAATTCGTGGCAACCTTTGCCGTGATCACTTTGGTCCTAGCGTTGATTTGGGAACCTTTGTTCTGGATCGGCGTGGGGCTTACGATCTGGTGCTACTATTTCTTTCGCGATCCGGTGCGGGTTGTCCCACAGCAGCAGGGGCTGGTTCTGTCGCCTGCGGATGGTGTTGTGTCCTTGATCGAACAGGTGGTGCCGTCCCGGGACCTTGGGCTTGGCGATGATCCTTTGACGCGCGTGTCTGTCTTCATGAATGTATTCAACTGCCACGTGAACCGTGCGCCGATCGCCGGGCGTGTGATGCAAGTGGTCTATCACCACGGCAAGTTTCTGAATGCATCGCTGGACAAGGCAAGCGAGCATAACGAACGCAATAGTGTGACCATTGAAACCCCCCAAGGGGTGCGGATCGGTGTTGTACAGATTGCCGGTCTGGTGGCGCGCCGCATCGTTTGTTTCGTGCAGGAAGGCGACACTTTGGATATCGGGCACCGTTTTGGCCTGATCCGTTTTGGCAGCCGTCTGGACATCTACCTGCCCAAGGGGGTCACGCCGCTGGTGTCAGTGGGGCAAACGGCCGTTGCGGGTGAAACCGTGCTGGCCGATTTGGCGAATCCAGACCAGCAGCGCCCCGGTATAGCCGTATGACCGCATCGCCCAAGATCAAGCTGCGCCATATCGTACCCAGCATGGTGACGGTTTTTGCCCTCTGTGCCGGGATGACATCTGTGCGCATGAGCCTTGAAGGCAAGCTTGAGATCGGGCTTTATTTCATCTTGCTGGCCGTGTTCCTGGATGCAGCGGATGGCAAGCTGGCCCGGTTCCTCGACACCGCCAGCCCGTTCGGGGCTGAATTGGATACGCTTGCGGATTTCTTCAACTTTGGCATCGCGCCGGGCGTGCTGTTGTTCAACACGCTTTATATCGGGACGGAGCATGCGAATTTGGGGTGGTTGGCCTCTTTGGTTCTGGCGGTCTGTTGTGCCTTGCGGTTGGCGCGGTTCAACCTGTCGGGCAAGACCAAGGATGTGACGCTGTCCAAGGATGCCTTTTTTGTCGGCGTCCCGGCCCCGGCGCTGGCCTGTCTTGCCTTGATGCCGGTCTTTATGCACCTGCACGGCTGGCAAAACACGGATTGGCCGGTCCTGCGGGCCATCTATATCATCGGTGTCGGGTTCCTTGCGGTCAGCACATTGCCGACCTTTTCGATCAAACATGCCACGATCAAGCGAAGCCAGCTGCCGATGGTCCTGATCGCCTCTGTGGTGCTGGTGGTCTGTCTGATGGTCTATCCCTGGCCCACTTTGATGGTGGCAAACTGCATCTATCTTGCCTCATTGCCGTTTTCCTACCTGTCACAGACGAAACAGACCAAGGCCCTTCGGAACAAAGATGCGCATTCTGCTCATTGAAGACGAGGCGGCCCTTGCCGGGCCGATGATGGAACACCTTGAGGTGGATCATCACCTTGTCGAATGGTTCAGCACCCTGGACGAGGCCGAAAGCGCTGTGCGCACGTCGGACTATGATGTCGTGCTGCTGGACCTTCAATTGCCGGATGGGGATGGGCTTGGCTTTCTCAAATCCTTGCGGGACCGGCGGATCAATACACCGGTCATCATCCTGACCGCACGGGACAAGGTTTCTGATCGCATTGCTGGTCTGAACCTGGGTGCCGATGACTATGTGATCAAGCCCTTTGATCTGGATGAGGTCAAGGCGCGCATCCATACGGTATGTCGGCGCAGCGCTGATCAAAGGGCCGAAACCATAATCATCGGTGACCTCAACATCTCTCTGGCCGATCATATCGTCTTGCAGGCGGGCCATCCCATCCGCCTGACTACCAAGGAGTGGCGGGTTCTGGAAACATTGGTGCGCCGGAAGTCCAAGATCGTGCTCAAGGAAAGCCTTGAAGCCGCGCTTTATGGCTTCGGCGAGGAGATCGAAAGCAATGCGCTGGAGGCCCATATCAGCAGGCTGAGGTCAAAACTGGGCAAAGACCTGATCATCACGCACCGTGGGCTGGGCTACGGGATTGCCGGATGATCCCGCGCGGCGACAGCCTGCTGGGCCGGTTGGTCCGGTCTTTGATCCTTCCCGGGGTGCTGGCAATTTTCCTAGGCGCGCTGATTGTCTATGATCTGTTCAAGGAAGAATACGACGAGCTGCTTGATATGGGCCTGACCAGCAAGGCGCATCTGCTGTTGCAGATTGCCGAAGGCTCTGGTGAGGATCCGAACATTTCTGACCTGTTGGGGTTCCAAAACGCGGCCCTTGCCCCCGAAGAACGGGCGATGTTCTGGTTCATGAATGGTGCCGGTCAGATCATAGGGCAATCGGCAATGGCGGGTGATCCGATCTTGCCCGGCGATGCGGCAGAGGGGATCAGAACGCTGGAGGACAAGCGTGTGGTCGTGCTGCGCTCCGCGTCCCGGCCTGGGCTAAGCGTGATCGTGGCGGAACCGATGCAGGAACGGAACGAGGCTGTGCTTGATGTCGTTCTTGGTGCGCTGGTCGGGTTTATTCTGTTGGGACTTCTGTTTTACCTGGTGGCCTACCTTGCGATTGCCAGGTCATCGCGCATCATCGCAAAGCTGAGTGAGAATATCGCGCAAAAGAGTGAACAGGACCTCTCGCCGATCGACAGGCGGAATTCCTTTGCCGAGATCGAACCGGCAATTGATACATTGGACAAGCTGTTGGGACGGCTGGACACGGTCCTTGCGGCCGAACGCGCCTTTGCAACCAATGCGGCCCATGAATTGCGCACGCCGGTGGCGATTTCGCTGGCCCATGTCCAGCGCCTGAAATCAAAGCTGGCCGATCCGACACTCGCGCGCAGTGCCGCAGAAATCGAAGAGGGGCTGAAGCGGCTGGTCCGCCTGACCGAACGATTGCTGCAGATGTCGCGGGCCCAGTCCGGATTGGGGCTGAATGCGACGGCAACGGATATCAATCCGGTGGTCGCGCTGCTGCTTAGGGAACTTCGGCAACGCGAACCATCAAAAGAAAGATTGATCATCTTAGCGCCGGTTGGCCAGTGGTTCAGTCGAATAGACCCCGATGCCCTGGGGATTATTCTGAACAACCTTTTTGACAATGCGTTCAAACATGCCTCGGGCGGGGGGGCGATATTTGTTGATGCGCACCAGCCGGGCCGTTTGACCGTTTCGAATGATTGTGATGCGTTGACACAAACGGATCTGGACAAGATCAAGACGCGGTTTGTCCGCAAGGCAACCCTGTCTGACGGATACGGTCTGGGTCTGTCGATTGTTCAGGAGCTTTGCCGTCAATCGGGCTGCGTGTTCGAAGTGATCTCGCCGCAACCCGGCGCATCCCGAGGGTTCACAGCAATGCTGACCTTTCCGGGCGACCCAGAGAAAGCGTAGGCTTTCCTGCGGGACATGCGTCTCGCCCTTTTTGGAAATGGTGACCCCGGCAGGATTCGAACCTGCAACCTGCCCCTTAGGAGG
>JAFMGZ010000026.1 GCA_017854855.1 Sulfitobacter sp.
CTCAAGGCGTTCTGCTGCGGAAAGAAAGTCTGGGCGGATCATGGGCATAGCTGAAACGTTCCAAGCCCAGCAGTCAAGCCATCAAATTCGGCTTCCGCAGGACTCGGAGTGTAAGTCATAAGGCGAACGGCCCCAGCGATCAAAAACTGAACATGATCCAATCAAGCCACAATTGATGTGCTTGCCATAATCACATCAGCAAAAAATTGTGTCTGTCTTGAAGACTACGTGCTCCCATGTGCCACTTTTGGGATCACTCTTTGTTGTCTAAAGTCAAAATCTTATAATTATTAACATAAGATTGATTATCGGTTTTTTATTAACACATTTATTTATGTACATAATATTATGAGTTAGGATCACAAAACTGCCTCACCCCTGGATCAAGGCCACGGACTTAGCGCGCACCTCGGCAAGCTCCGTTGAGGTAACTTGGCCTTTCCGCTTTGCTTTACTCACTTTCCAATCCAGGCGTTTGACCTGATCTGCAAGTGCTGCGCTGGTCTGCGGCCCGTCGATGACCACCTCGACCGGATATCCCTTCAACTTAGTCGTCATCGGACAGCAAAGCATCAGGCCAATCTTGTTGTATTTTGCCGGGCTCAAAACGAGTGCTGGACGGTGTCCGGCTTGCTCATGACCCGCTTGCGGATTGAATTGGAGCCAGACAATGTCACCGGCCTCGGGAATGTAGGCCATATCAGAGAGCTTCTTGACCTAATGGTCCGCCCATTTCTATCGCTTCGTGACAGTTTTCGCTGGTGATAGATTCCAACAAATCGTCCAATAAGAATTCTGGCGATTGATCCGGTTCGATAATGATGCGCCCATTTTCTTCACGTACATCAACGGGTGTGTCGAGCGATAGCTTCGCTGCCTGCATAACGGCTGCAGGTATCCGAACGGAAGCACTGTTACCCCATTTTTTCACAATCACGCGCATGTCTCATCCTCAACTTGAACCCGCAAACACCTCTAACGGACATAAAATAGCGAACCCGCAGATCGCAACCATGACCCGTTCGTAGCCCAGCAGTTTACGGCCCAGACAACCGCGGATGGTATAGCATTGGTCGTTCCGTTCGGCCCCCTGTTTAGGGCATATTAGTTTATATGAGTTGTGCGGAAGGATAACCCGCCGAGCCCTCTTGCAGATATTTTCTGCATCGAAGTGATAGAAAGGGCTTTCCGGAGTGTGAAGGCTTGTGAGATGGTTGCACATGCTGACTGAGTAAATAGCCGCATTCAGGCGCTCCGTGCGAGCCAAAATTTGAAGCAAGATAGTGATTGGTGTGGCTTGTTAATCTAGTTCCTTGTCTTTGAAGCGTTGTCTTTCTTCGACGGCTACGAATGTGACTGCTCGGATGTGTTTGGAAACTGACATTTGGGGGGAAAATGGGCGTGAATGTAGATCTAAAGAAAATGATCCAAGCCGTGAAGTCCAAGCCATGCAATTTTGCAATTGTATCGCGTGGTAAAACCGTTGCGTTGATGCTTTCAAAAAAGGCTATTTCACCGCCTGCATTGGCAGATCTAAAAAAACGCACAGGAACTAAAAACGTGTATCAAGGCGTATGCGAGACTGGCGGGAAGGGGCTCTCATTTAAGAGCCTTGATGCCATTCCACCGAACCTTAGCATGCCTTTGAAAACCTATATCAAAGATGAAACGGGAGTCACGCTTGATCCTGAGTTTGAGCAAGTGGCGACGCTGAAAACCGTCGCCAATGATGATGAAGATGATGCCACTGAGGCAAAGACCGAAGACGGCCCAGTCGAAGCGGCCGGAAATATTCCGACTGACCCCCGGTGGGTTAAGGAACGGGCTGCGATTGAACCAATGTTCAAAGAAGCAGTTTCACGGAACCCTGAGAACCGCACCAAACTGTTGGGTGCCTGGGCGATGGGATGTGAAAAGGCTGAAAATGGCGATTTCGACACAGCACTGAAAGTCATGGCCAAGTTGCGACCCGCGCTTGAAGCAGTCATCGCGGCTGAACCCGACTTTATTGATGTGCAGATGCGCGATGCTTCAAAGATAAATCCTAAGTCAGATCTAAAGAATGTCGAAGGTGCTAAGTCCAGCATCGATTTTGAAGCGCGCAAAGCGGAGGATATAGTCAAGAAAAAGGCCTACATTATGGATTTCTTGGCCAAATACGATGCGAAGGTGGCAGAAACTGAAGCGCAAATCGCTGAAAACGACCAAGACCTTGCGGTGGTGCAACGCACGAGAACCACTTACGTGACCCTCAAGGCAAGGTGGGAGGCTGAAAAAACTTTGGCTGAGAAGCTTCACAAGGAGGCGGTGGATAGGGGTGAAAACCCGGGTGCCTTGCCCTCCTATGGAGAAGGATTGGAGTTCGACACAATCTTAAAGCAGTGCGATGCCTACATCAAAAATTTTGAGGAAACCTTGGCAAAGTTCCAAGTGAACCGGGCCAAGTTGGATGAAAAAAAGGCGGAATTTGAAGATTGTCTGATTAACGAGAAGAGCGCAAAAACAGAGCAAGAAAAATTCGATGCCCTCAATCCAGGTAGTGAAGAGCGGATCGCGGCAGTTCAGTCCGCAATGATTGCTGTTTCTGAGAAACTAACGGGAAAACTCATGATCCTCGGCCGTCTTGCTGACACCATCGGTGACGAAGAGACCAAAAAGGCAGGAAAAGTTGCTTGGTTGGATAAGAACAAAGAAGAGGCGGGCAGAGTGCTCGGTGCCGACGCATGGGCAATGTCGGTAAACGACGCTTTTGTGAATTCCGGCATCGACCAGAAGGCCCAAGTTGCATTGCTCACGAAGTTCAAGAAAGAGGTTCAAGAAAAGGTAAGAAAGTTACTCAAGGACCCCGGCACATTATCCAAAGAAGACATCAAGAAGGAAATTCGTGCCTTTGCCAAGGCGAGCAATGATGATGCTCTCTATAAGGGCGAATGGGAAAAGAACAATGATGGCTTTTCGATCTACATGAGTGAGGTTGAGCAACTGATTGATGATGGTTACGTCATGATGGAGCACGATCCGGCTGGTAAAGTGAACGCTGGCGAGGGAGACGGGCTGACGCAAGTCATGGTGCCAAGTGGCAAGGGCCAGAAGATCAAGGATGAGTTGGCCGAAGAAGTGCTTGCGAAAGAGCGTAAACAGACCATTACGGATGGTTTGCGCGCTTTGATAACCGATCCCGAGAAGAAGCGGTTAATAACTGGTCCTGGGAAAGGGAAGGATGAGTTTGATGCATTGAAGTTGGCCATTGCTAGCCGTGATATGGACTTAGCGGAGGCCAAGTATGAAAATCTGTGCCGAATTTTAAACTAGCAGGCCCTATGTGCTGGTACTGTCGGTAATGCCTGAGATTGCGGATAGGTTGTGTAGAGGTGCCTCTACGATCTACCCCGAAATCAAGCGCAACTCGTGTCGTTTTGACGATCAGCCTGAATTGAACAGCTATGATGCGTTGGCTCCGCCAAGACCGGTGCGAAGAACGCCGTGCGGCGCAAAGCAAACTGGTCATCTATCCCGAACTCATGGCGGCTCTACGGAGCGGATTTGATGCCGGTGGGTCCCCGGAGCAGATTGCAGGTCGTATGCGGCTGGAGCGTCATCCCATGCGTGTTAGCCATGAAACGATCTATCGGTATGCTTACTCCAAAGGTGGCTGTGCTGAGAAGTTCTACCAGCATCTGCCGAGACACCGGCGCAACTGCAGGCCACGCGGCATGCGCAAGCAGCATAGCCATCAGTTACTTGATAAATTCGCCATGAAACATCGTCCTGAAATCATCGCTGAGCATGAGCAGTTCGGTCACTGGGAATGCTATCTGGTGATGTTTCGCGGGGAGTTTGGCAAAGGTGAATACACAGGCGGCGGTCAGGTGCCAAAGGTTATCTCGCATATCAACTTGTGCTTTGGCAGGTCATCTGGCACCGATATATGCATCACATCTTCGGGGATGATTTGGCGCGTTCGGTGCCGCCGGACCAATGCCGCCCATGGCTGTCCCCGCTCAATCAACGCTCCACAAGGAGGTACATGATGGCCATGCACACCGCAGTAATCGGACTTGGGTCCATGGGATTTGGGATGGCGCTGTCGATCCTGCGCGCAGGGCACAAGACATATGGCTATGATATCAACCCCGACCAGGTTGCGGCCTTTCGGCAGGCAGGCGGGGCCGAGGGCGCGTTGGACAGTGTTGCAGGCACCCTTGATGCGGTGGTTGTCGTCGTGCTGAATGCAGCGCAGACCCGCGACGTGCTGTTTGGTGAAAAGGGGATCGCGGGCACCCTCAAACCCGGTGCGGTGGTGATCGCCTGCGCGACCGTCGCCCCCGACTTTGCCCGCGAAATGGAAGCGCAATGCGCGGCCCTCGGGCTGCTTTATCTGGATGCGCCGATTTCAGGAGGCGCGAAAAAGGCTGCCGAGGGCGCGCTGAGCATCATGGCGGCGGGTACAGCGGCCGCGTTTCAGGCCGCCGACCCGGTTCTGGATGCAGCGGCTGCCAGCGTGTTCAGACTTGGCGATGCTGCCGGTCCCGGTTCCGCCATGAAGGCGGTCAACCAACTGCTGGCGGGCGTGCATATCGCCGCCATGGCAGAGGCGCTGACCTTTGGCATGACACAAGGCGTAGCGCCGCAAGACTTTGTCGATGTGATCAGCAAATGCGCGGGCACATCATGGATGCTGGAAAACCGTGCGCCCCATATCGTGGCAGGTGATTACACGCCGCATTCGTCGGTCAACATCTGGCCCAAGGATCTGGGCATCGTTCTGGATATCGCGAAATCCGCCAATTTCGCGGCACCGCTGACGGCGGCTGCGATGCAGCAGTTTCTGGCCGCCGCCGGATCGGGTCTGGGGGCAGAAGACGACGCCGCCGTGGCCAAGGTCTATGCCCGCAACGCGGGTCTGGTTTTGCCGGGGGACGCATGATGCTGTTGGGCTGTATCGGTGACGATTTCACGGGTTCTTCTGATCTGGCCAATACCCTGTCCAAACAGGGCATGACCTGCGTGCAATATGTGGGCGTGCCGGATGGCCCCGCCGCCCCGGATGTGGAGGCGGGCGTTGTCGCGCTCAAGTCCCGTTCGATTGATCCGCAAGAGGCCGTGCGCCAGTCACTGGAGGCGTTGCACTGGCTTCAGGCGCAAGGATGCACGCAGTTCTTCTTCAAATATTGCTCAACCTTCGATTCAACGCCGCAGGGCAATATCGGCCCCGTTGCCGATGCGCTGGCGGATGCCCTGGGCGCGCATCGGGTCATCGTCTGTCCCGCGTTTCCCGGCACGGGACGGTCGATCTATAATGGCCATCTGTTCGTCAATGACAGGCTGCTGAGTGAAAGCGGGATGCAAAACCATCCGCTGACCCCGATGACGGACCCTGACATCCGCCGCTGGCTGGCACCGCAGACCAAACATGCGGTGGGTCACGTTCCGATGGCTTCTGTCTTTGACGGCGCCCCCGCGATCAAGGCCGCACTTGACGCGGAACATGCCGCCGGCAAGCGTCTGATCGTGGTCGATGCCCTGCGGGATGCGGACCTGCTGGAAATCGGCAAGGCGGCTGATTTGTTGCCATTGATCACGGGCGGATCGGGTGTGGCGCTTGGCCTGCCGGGTAATTTCGCGCGGCGCGGGCAGATTGCGCAAACGCGGGCGGCGTGGCGCGGACAGCCGGGCAAATGCGTGGCCTTGTCGGGCTCATGCTCCACCGCGACGCGGGCACAGATCGCCCTGCACCGGCAGTCAAACCCCACCTTCGAGATTGACGCAAGCGAGGTGATCACCGGCGCGCTTGACCCACAAACCGTGACCGACTGGCTCTTGCAGGCACAGGGCGTACCGCTGGCCTATAGTTCGGCTGATCCCGATGCCGTTGCTGCGGTGCAGGCGCGATTTGGCAGCGCCAAGAGTGCCGCTGCCCTTGAGGGGTTCTTTGCCACGCTTGCCGCACAGCTGGTCAGGGCGGGTACCGGGAAAATCCTGACTGCCGGGGGCGAAACATCGGGGGCCATCGTTGAGGGTCTGCACCTGAAAACGCTTGAGATAGGCCCAGAGATCGACCCCGGCGTGCCTGCATTGCGCGGTGGTGATGATCTGGTCCTTGCGCTGAAATCCGGCAATTTCGGTGCCGAGGATTACTTTGCCAAGGCCGCTGCGGTCCTGGGGGGCGCGCATGTCTGACACGGCCCTGCGCGAACAGATATGCCTGCTGGCCAAGTCGATGTTCGACCGGGGGCTGACGGGCGGATCAACGGGCAATATCTCTGCCAGAACGGGGGATGGCGGTTTGCTTGTATCGCCTACTGGGACAAGTTTTGGTCGGCTGGACCCCGCGCGCCTGTCGCATTTCGACCCTGCCGGCCGTCTGATCGGTGGCGATCCGCCGACCAAGGAAATGCCCCTGCACACCGCCTTTTATGAAACACGCAGCACGGCAGGTGCCGTCGTGCATCTGCACAGCTGTCATTCCGTGGCGCTGTCGATGATGCCTGACGCGGATCCCGACAATTTTCTGCCCCCCCTCACGCCCTATGCGATCATGAAACTGGGCAAGGTCCAGCTGCTGCCGTTTTTCATGCCCGGCGATCCGGCCATGGGGGATGCGGTGCGCGGTCTGGCCGGAAAACGCAGTGCCGTGATGCTGGCCAATCACGGCCCCGTCGTCGCGGGTAAGGACATAGAGGCCGCCTGCACCGCGATCGAAGAACTGGAAGACACGGCGCGTCTGGCGATGATGACACGCGGTCTGCACCCCCGGGCCCTGACGCCCGCGCAGGTCAGCCAGATTGTGACCCGTTTTGATGTGGAGTGGGACGATTGACTAAATTCTCGGCCAACCTTGGTTTCTTGTGGTCTGACCTGCCGCTGCCTGCCGCCATCCATGCCGCCAAGGCCGCCGGTTTTGACGCGGTGGAATGCCATTGGCCCTATGACACGCCCGCCCCCCAGGTTCAGGCCGCCTTGCAGGCCACGGGCCTCAGGATGCTGGGGCTGAACACGCGGCGCGGCAACCCAGAGAAGGGCGACAACGGCCTGTGCGCCCTACCCGACCGCACCACGGAGGCCCGCGCCGCCATCGACGAGGCGCTTGCCTATGCCGTGGTGATCAGCGCGGCCAACATCCATGTCATGGCCGGATTCAGCGACGGGCAAGCCGCCCATGATACCTTTGTCGCCAACCTGCGTTACGCCACGCAACGGGCCGCCGCACATGGCATCACCATCCTGATTGAGCCGCTGAATGCCTATGATGCACCGGGGTATTTCCTGCGGACCACACAGCAGGCCCGCAGCATCATTCAGCAAGTGGCCGCGCCAAACCTGAAATTGATGTTTGATTGCTATCACGTGCAGCTGACCGAAGGCGACCTGACCCACCGGCTGCAGGACCTGCTGCCCGTCATCGGACATATCCAGTTCGCCTCGGTGCCCGACCGGGGCACGCCGGATCATGGCGAAGTGAACTATGCCCATGTCTTTGATGTCATCGCGCAGTTAGGTTTCAACGCACCCTTGGGGGCTGAATACAAACCGGTTGGACCGACGGGCCAGTCCCTCGGCTGGATCCAGTCATTCGCCTAGAGCATATCACCAACCGGCAATGGGGTGGCCATGGATGACCGATGACCTTTGACATCGTGGCAGAACGGGCCCTTGCGCATGTCAGAGGGACAGGCACGGTGCTGCGCCATCGCCAAAGCGGTGCACAGGTGCTGGCAGTTCAGAATGCGGACCCCGAACAGGTCTTTGGCGTCATTGTTGAGACCCTGCCCCAGGCGTCCAACGGCGTGGCGCATCTGCTCGAACACCTCATCTTTCGCGGATCGCGCCGCTATCCCGAAACCCATATCTATGCCAAGCTTGTGCAAGGGTCGCGCCTGACCGGTTTGAATGCCTCAACGGGGGCTGATTCAACGCTTTTCCACTTTTCCACGGCGGATCCTGCGGATTTTTCAAACCTTGTCGATGTGATGATGGACGCGGTTTTCCACCCTTTGCTGCGCAAGCCCGACTTCTTTCAGGAACGCGATGTGATTGTGAACGAAATGCTGGGGCATCACGCGGTACCGGCCAATCAAATCGTGGAAAAGCTGCGTCAGGCCCTGCTACCCGGATCGGTATATGCGACCGACCACGGCGGCGACCCCCGCATGATCACGGACCTGCAGCATGATGACTTGCGCGATTTTCACGCCAGACATTATCAGCCCGCCAATGCGCGGTTCTTCCTGTGGGGGAACGTTGATCTGGCCCAGCGGCTTGACCAGTTGGATCCCTTGCTGGGCTCTGCCCTGAGCCCGCAGGTGTCAGACCGGATCACGCCACCCCGGCTGGACAAGCCCAGGCATCTGTCCGCACCATACCCCGCAGGCCCGGACAGCCCCGTGATGACGGGGCTCGGATGGGCCTTTACGGCAGAAAACCCCGATCTTTGGCAGACGATGGCGCTGGCTTTGCTCGCTGATCCTGATGGACCCATCAGGCAGGCCGTGCACGGCCATGCAGGGCGGCTGATCGGACCGGGGTTTGGCGCCGACAAACCTTTGGAAACCTTCGAGATCGCGTTTTTGGGTCATGAAAAACATGCCGCACCGGTGCTGACAGATGCCATTGAACAGGCCTTGCGCAAACTGCCGCAGGACCCGAACCTTGGGCGATGGATGCGCAGGGCGGCGGCGCAATTCGAATTCCACCTGCGCAGTTTCGGGCAGCACAGCCTTGGCCCTACGGGACTGAAAGCGTTGAACATGATACGCGGTGCGTGGCACCATGCGGCAGATCCGCTGGGGCTGCTTGACAGTGATGCGCGCGCAGCCCGGTTGCACCATGCGGTCACCACCGAACCGCAAACGATCCTGCGCCAGTTGACCGATGACCTGCTGAACAATCCATGCCACGTTGTTCTGTCGATGTATCCTGACAGCCTGCCCCAACCGGCAAACAGCGGCCAGCCCCGGCCCAAGACAGCGCCCGACCCGGCGGCAACGATCGCACCCGTCGCCTTGCCCTTTGTGGCGTTGCGCAATCCGGTCAAGGATCATGCTGCAATTGCCGTGGAAACCCAGGGGCATCTGCTGCAACTGACCAATCTGAACCCGGATCTGGCGCGGGCAGAGCTGGCTTTGTCCCTTAGTGGCCTTTGTGCCGCGCAACTGGACCTTGTGCCGATGTTTGAATTGCTCTTGCCGGGCCAGGTGGCGCTTGCAGGAATGGAGATCACGACCCGCTGTTGGGCGGCACCCATTCCCGGACAGGCAGGTGGCGCATGGGTGTCGGTATCGGCCAGATCATTGCCGGCGCGGGGTCCACAGATGCTTGAACATCTCTGGGAAGTTGTGACAAAACCGCTGCCCGCTCTCGCGGTCATACAGGGGCGGATCACGGCGGCGCGCAACGCATTGCAGGCCCAGCTTGCGGCTTTTGGGCATGTTTTATGTGAAACCCGTCTGCGCGCGCATGCCAGTGCGGCGGGCGCGCTGAATGAACGCCTTGCCGGGCTTTACCGGCTTGGGGCCTATGAACAGGCGCTGGCCCGCGCGCCAGAAGATCTGGCTCAAGATCTGAACCGCTTGCGCAGCCATCTGTGCGAAAGAGCACAGATCACATTGGCCGTCTGCGCAATCACGACGTCTGCCGCGCAGAAAATCATTCCCTTCCGGCCCGGCATGACGCCTGTCGCAGCCCCCCTCGATTTGCCTCATTCAGAGGGTATTCCCACGGGATCGGCAAATTTCACGACTGGACAGGCGGTCCGGCTGACCGATGTCGGGGCCGCCCATGTGGCCGCGCATATGCTTGAGACGGGTTGGCTGTGGGACAGCATTCGGGTTGGCGGCGGGGCGTATTCCGTGCGCTGTGGCTACAACGCCGATGACGGGCTGATGACGCTGATGTCCATTCGCGATCCTTCGCCTCGGTGGACATTGGACCAGATCGCACAGGCCCCGACCTGGCTGATTGCGGCGGCGCAGGGCGATCTTTTGGCGCGCTGCATCACGGCCAAGATGGGTCAGCTGACCCGCCCTGTGCGCCCTGACCTTGCGCTGGCCACCGCGCTGCGTCGGCACTTGGGCGGTCAGACGGATGCCGCGCGTCACGCGGAACTGCAACGCGTTCAGCGTCTTGATGCCAAAGCGATGCGCGCTTGTGCGCAGCAGCTTGAGGTGTCGCTTGCGCAGGCGCGGACGGTCGTCCTTGGGCCGCAAGACGGGCTTGAAGATTTGACCTTGGGCGGGTCGGGGCAAATAGGGCTCAGGTAGCGCCCGCCGCACTTTCGGCAGGCTGTGTCAGCGCGGCGATCCCGGCGCGGACCGCCTCAAAAACAGGTTTATGCGCAAGGGTATGCCCTGCCCCTTCAACCATGACCAACCGCGCGTCGGGCCATTGGGACACCAGATTTTCCGCCGTGACGGGCGGGCACAGCAGGTCCAGCCGCGCCTGAACCACAATGCCGGGAATTCCGGCCAGCGCAGGCGCACCGCCGATCAACGCACCAGGTGCCAAAAAGCAATCATTCGCGAAATAATGCGCCTCCATAAAGGCAGTGGCAGACAATGGTGCCGCCGGATCAGGCGGTGCCGGGTACAGCACCGACATCGCCCGCTCCGCTTGGGCAAAGGCCCGCGCCGCTGGGGCATGAACCGCAGGATCACTATCCAGAATACGCTGCCAAAGCGCGGATAACCCCCCCGGGGCCTGTGCGTGCAAGGCGGCGTGCAGCCGGGGGTGAAACGCCTTCAGACCTGTGTCGAACGCCCATTCCAGCTCGGCTTTGGTGCCCAGAAATGTTGCGCGCAGAACCAGCCCGGTCACATGCGACGGATGTGCAATGGCATAGGCCAGCGCCAAGGTTGCCCCCCATGATCCCCCAACGACCAGCCACCGCTCAATGCCAAGGTGGCGGCGCACATGTTCCAGATCAGCGATCAGATCTGCGGTGGTATTTGCCCGCCGCGCGCCATGGGGCAGGCTGCGCCCCGCACCGCGTTGATCTATGAAAACTGCACGGTGGCGGCGGGGGTCAAACAACCCATGCTGTGACGGATTGCACCCGCTGCCCGGACCACCATGCAGGAACACGGCCGGAATGCCGTCCTTGGGGCCAATGGTCTGAACCCAGATCCGATGCCCGTCACCAACATCCAGATGGCTGCCTTGGGTCATGTCCAACCGGCCTCAAACACGGCCACGGTAAACAAAAGGAGCCTCAGAGGGCGCAACATTTAGCAAGGCATCGACCTTGGCGCGGTCGGGCGATTTGCGGCAAATCGGATCGGTCGCTTTGGCATCGCCCGCGATCGCCATCGCCTGACAGCGGCAGCCGCCGAAATCAATGTCGCGCCTGTCACAGGACTGGCACAGTGGCGGCATCCAATCGGTGCCGCGAAACGCGTTAAAGGCGGCATCGTCGTACCAGATATCAGACAGGCTGGCCTGCGTGATATTGGCAAATTCAAGCGACGGGATCGATTCCGCCGCATGGCAGGGCAACACATCGCCCGCCGGTGTGATGTTCAGACCGGTTGACCCCCAGCCCCCCATGCAAGCCTTGGGAAAATCCGAAAACCAATCGGGTGCGACAAAGTCGATCACAAGCGCGCCTTTCAGCCGCTCCCGCTCTGCCTCGACGGTGGCTTTTGCCGCGTGAACCTGATCTGCGGTGGGTTGCAGCTGTCCACGGTTGGCCTCGGCCCAGCCGTGAAACTGGACGCAAGCCACCTCTATCCGGCGCGCACCCAGACGCTGTGCCAGCGCGATGGTGGCAGGCAGATCATCCAGATTATGACGATGCATCACCGCGTTCAGCGTCAGCGGAAACCCGATCTCGGCTATGCGTTCGGCCACATGCATCTTGCGCTCAAACCCGCCTTTGTAGCCGCCGATCCGGTCGGCCAGCGCGGCGGTAATTCCCTGTACCGACAGTTGCACGTGATCCAGACCGGCAGCGTCCAGCGCCGTCAGCTTGGCCTCTGTCAGACCAACGCCAGAGGTGATCAGATTGGTATAAAGCCCGGCGTCTCGCGCCGCCTTGACCAATTCAACCAGATCCCGGCGCGCGGCCGGTTCGCCCCCCGACAGATGCAATTGCAGAACCCCCAGATCGGCCGCTTGGGCAAAGACGCGCGCCCATGTGGCGGTGTCCAGTTCATCGGACTTCTTGGTCAGTTCCATCGGGTTGGAACAATAGGGACAGGCCAGCGGGCAGACATGAGTCAGTTCGGCCAGCATGGCGATGGGGGGCTGTGGCCTAGACATGGTCAAGCAACCGCTTGTGCGCCAAATCGGTCAGCAAGGCCAGCGTGTCGGTGGTGATCTGCTCAACCGGTGCGGCGTATCTTTCGGCCAGGGTGGCGCAAATCGCGCCGACACTGCGTGTGCCGTCCAGCTCGCTCAGGATGACATGTGAAATATCATCCAGTATCAGCGCCCGCTCTGGCCCCAGCAGAACATGCGTCTGGCGCACCTTGTCATAGTGCAGACGCACGCCGCGCGGCAAGCAAGGTACAGAGGCGTCTTTCATGCCAGGCCCTGATGGGGCTGCCAGGCACCGGGCGGAATGCGCCCCGGTGCGACATAGGCGGAATGCAGGGCATCCAACTGGGACCACAGGACTTCGGTCTTGAAGATCAGCGCCGCCGCCGCCGCATCCTGTTCGGCCTGGCTGATTGCATGTTCCAACACCCACTCAAGGCCGAATGCCACGTCCTTGGGGGCTTCGGACAAACGATGTTGGAAATAACTGATGGTTTCCGCGTTGGCGAAATCATAATTCTTGAGCAGACCGGCAATCCGGTCCTTGTGGATCTTGGGCGCAAAAAGCTCTGTCAGGGATGACGCAACCGCCGGCAACAGCGGCTCTTCGCGCACAAAACGCACATAGGCATCCACCGCAAACCGCGTGCTGGGCAAGACGCCAACGGCAGAGCGGACATATTCAGGGTCCAGCCCCACGCCAGCGGCCAGTTTCAGCCAGCGCTCAATACCGCCCGTGCCCTCACCGGTTCCATCGTGGTCCTCTATCCGGTGGCGCCAGATGCGGCGCAGGCGGTGGTCCTCGACCCGCGACAGGAATGCCGCGTCCTTCATCGGGATGCGCGACTGGTAATAGTAGCGGTTGATCACCCAGGCGCGGACCTGATCAATGGTGCATTGGCCCGAATGCAGCAGGTGATGAAACGGGTGCTTGTCGTGATACCGCTCTTCGCCGATCTGATGCAGTCGCGCCTCGAATTGTTCTCGTGATTGGTCTGTCACGGATCAATCTCCAGTCCGTCATGTGCAATTGTCCATCCGGCGTCCAGCACCTGTTGCCGCTCAGCTGCGCCGGGTCGCCAGATAGGATTGGTGTTGTTGATATGAATATAGGTCTTGGCGGGTGTCGTTACATCCGCCAGCTGTGCCAGCGATCCTTGCGGGCCACTGATCGGGATATGCCCCATGCGCAGCCCTGTTTTGACGCCAGTCGCGGTTTTCTTCATCTCTTCGTTTTCCCAGACGGTGCCATCAAACAAGATATGATCACTGCTGGCAAACCGGTCCTTGATCTGGGAGGTGATCATGGCGCATCCGGGCACGTATTGTAGGGTTCGGCCATTGGCCCTGATCTCAAGCCCGATGGTGTTTTCGCTGATCATCGCGGTATCCACCTCGCCGGTTTCCTGAAACAGCGGCACTTTGCCGGGGACATGGTATGGCGTGATCGTCAGACCCTTTGCCGGTTCAAAGGGCACGTCGATCTGCATGCGCTTTTGCCTGACATGATCCGGGTCCAACACGCCGAAGACGGCGTTGCCCTTGAAAATCTGAAGGATCTCGCCGGTTGCAAACAGGTCAAATCCGGTCTTTTCGCGCAACACCAACAGGCCCGCGATATGGTCAATGTCACCATTCGTGACAATCACGGCCGCCACGGGGCTGTGCCGCACAGATCGGGGATGCAGCGCAGGCTGGTCCAGGAACTGCGTGCGAATGTCAGGGGATGCGTTCAAGACGACCCATGTTTCACCGTCCGCTGAAACAGCGATGGAGGATTGTGTTTGCGGAGGGATTTCGCCGCGGCGTGCAGAAACGCAGTTAGGGCACCCACAATTCCATTGTGGGAGCCCGCCACCTGCAGCCGCGCCCAGTATCAGGACGCGCATGTGTCAGCCATGGTTGGCTGTCTCAGCTTTTGTCTTCGCCCGAAGCGTACATGTTGATTTCCATGCCACATGCGACTTCTTTGATTTTTGGTGCAGTCCAAGCCATTCCAGATCCTCCTCAGAATTCTACCAATCAGAGTTATCGAGGATGGCCTGAGTGTAAATGCGACGAAGGTCGTACGCCCACTGCGCGCATGCTGCTGCTCTGACTTGACCCAGGCGTGTGAATCCGAAACCATGACCCTCTGCAACCCAAGGAGGGTCCTGTGATCAGACTATTCTGCGCCCTGGTCCTGGCAACGGCCCTGCCCCTTTCGGCCGGGGCCGAGGTCGCTGTTTCCATCGGTTATCTCAAGGTTGAGACGGCGCGCACCGCCTCCTTGTCGAACCTTGATCCGACGCCGGGTGATGCCGGTCTGGCAGGCGCGCGTCTGGGGCTTGAGGACAATCTGACAACCGGGAAATTCCTGGGCCACAGCTATGCGTTGTCACAAACCATCGTGCCGGTCAGCGGCGACGGGGTTCAGGCAGCCCGCGATCTGCTGCCCGATGTTGAGGCCCTGCTGGTGGATGCGCCTGCGGACATGTTGCTGGCCATCGCGGATCTGCCAGAGGCGGCAGACAAGATCGTGTTCAACATCACCGCAGGTGCCGCCGCGCTGCGCAGCACCCAATGTCGCGCAAACCTGCTGCACACCTCTGTCTCTGATCCGATGATTGCGGATGCCTTGATGCAATTTCTGTCGGCCAAGCGCTGGAAACGCATCGCCTTGATGGCTGGTCCACGGCCGCGCGACACGGTGATGACAGCGGCCTTTGCCCGGTCGGCCGCAAAATTCCAGCTCAAGATCGTGGATGAATTGATCTGGGACGTTGATGCCGACATGCGGCGCAACGCAGCCCAGGAAGTGCCCTTGCTGACACAGGACCTGAGCCGCCATGATGTGTTGCTGGTGCTGGATACCGCAGACGATTTTGGCCGCTACATTCCCTATAACACCTGGGAGGCCAAACCGGTCGTCGGCACCGAAGGCCTGTCTCCGCGCGGCTGGTCTCATGTGGCCGAACAATGGGGTGCCGCCCAATTGCAAAGCCGCTTTTCCGATCTGGCGGGGCGCAGGATGCGGGCGGATGACTATGCCGCATGGGCCGCAATGCGCAGCATCGGCGAGGCGGTCACCAGAACCAATGCCGCCACAGCGCAGGCCTTGCGCGATTACATGCTGTCGGATGCCTTTGAATTGGCGGGCTTCAAGGGGCGCGCCCTCAGCTTTCGCAACTGGAATGGCCAGATGCGCCAGCCCGTGCTTTTGGTCACTGACCGGGCCGTCATCGCAAATGCCCCCCTCAGCGGCTTTTTGCACCAGCGCACGGAACTTGACACCTTGGGATTGGATCGTCCTGAATCCGATTGTGCGGCGTTTTGATGCCGGCGGTAACAGCATGAGACATTTAACAATCCACGGATCGCAAACATCATGTTAGGATGTGCCCCATGACACCCCATCCGCAAACCCCACAGACAGACAGCCTCGGGATCAAGTCGGTGCTGATCGTCGATGATCACCCGCTGTTTTGCGATGCTCTGGAAATGACAATGCGCAGCATCCTGCCAGAAGCAGAGACGATCCTGACCACGGATCGTTTTGAACAGGCGATGACCCTTTTGGAAACCCGGACCCCGGATGTGATCCTGTTGGATCTGAACCTGCCCGATGTCGAAGGGATGAACGGCCTGAACCGGTTGAAACGTCAGCACCCGACGATCCCTGTTGTGGTCGTGTCCAGCATGGCCGACAACCGGATGATCAGCAGTTGCATGGGCAGCGGTGCCTGCGGCTTTATCCCCAAACATGCCGACCGCGCAGTTTTTGAGACCGCATTTCGCACCCTGAAAGACGGGGGCAAATTTGTCCCCGATGGCTATGTCGAATCCGAAATGGCCGGTGAAACCTCTGAACTGTCCGACCGGCTGACATCCCTGACAAACCAGCAGGGCCGCATCCTAGAGCTGATCTGCGAAGGCAAGCTGAACAAGCAAATCGCCTTTGATCTGTCCATCGCGGAAACCACGGTCAAGGCCCATGTGACAGCCATCATGCGCAAATTGGGGGTGCAAAGCAGGACCCAGGCGGTGCTGGCCGTTCAAGAGGCAAACCTGGCCAATTAGCTGCAAGACACCCAAGCCAAGGACGCGCCCTGAATTTCTGGAGGATAAACTGTGTCGCAAGATGAACATGCCATGGAAAGGCCGGGCGCAGACCCCGACGGGCCGCATTCCACGCAGTTTCAAGATGCGACAAAACCCCAAGAACAGGGGCCCATCCACACGGCTGAATTGCAGGCCACGCTGGATCAACTGCACCGCAGTAATCGCGATCTGGACGCAGCAAAGCTAAAGGCAGAGACCGCGGAACGTCACATGACCGAAGCGATCGAGGCCATCAGCCAGGGCTTTGGCCTGTTCGATACCCAAGGCGTTCTGACGATGAAGAACAGCCGCTTTTGCCAAAGCTTTCCGGACGTGAAAGAGCGTATTCAGCCCGGCATGAAAATCGAGGATTTTGTCGATGCGATTTCCCACAGCAGGTATCTGGACATCCGTCAGGCCGGCGGGCGCGAAAGCTGGAAAATGGCCCATATGCAGCGCTATTACCAGCCTCATATTACCTTCAACATCCAGCTGATCGGCGACCGCTGGACCAAGGTCAACCAGCACCAGACCCCCAGCCTTGGCACCGTGATCCTGCAAACCGATGTGACAGATATCATACGGTTGCAGGAAACCGAGCGGAACAAACTGGTGGACCGGCAGGCGCTGTTCATTCGCGCCACGCTAGAACATCTCGATCAGGGCATCTGCATCTTTGACTCCAAGGCGCGCATTGTCGGCTGGAACCAGCGGATGGCGACATTGCTGAATGCCAGCAATGCCGACTTTGACCTCGGCAAGAATTTTGAATCCCTGTATTTTCAACTCGATCCGAAATTCAACCTCGGCGACGAAGAATGGGCGCGCCGCCTTCGGTCATGGGTCCTGGGCAAAAGACCGCGCCCCACCCTCACCTTTGAGGTGCGCAACCAGGAACGGCG
Source organism: Sulfitobacter sp. (assembly GCA_017854855.1). Lineage (GTDB taxonomy): Bacteria > Pseudomonadota > Alphaproteobacteria > Rhodobacterales > Rhodobacteraceae > Sulfitobacter. Next base: position 17,235 of record JAFMGZ010000026.1, read on the forward strand.
GATTCTGGATGTCTCCGCGCAGGAAATGCCCGATGGCGGTTTCCTGATCAGCCTGACAGATGTCACGGTCCAACGCGAATCCGCGATGACATTGGCCCGCACGAACGAAGTGCTTGAGCGCAGCGTGCTCAACCGCACACGTGAATTGCAAGACGCGATGGAGGCCGCCAAACGCGCGAATGCTTCGAAATCCCGTTTCGTTGCCGCCGCCAGCCATGATGTGCTGCAACCGCTGTCCGCCGCCAAATTGTTTCTCGCCTCGATCAACAAGGCCACCCTGCCCGATCAGGTCGATTCGGTGATCGGCAAGACGCAGGATGCCCTGAACAGCGTAGAAAGCATTCTGGGTGCTCTGCTGGAGCTGTCAAAGCTGGAAATTGACGAAAACGCGCTGGATGTCGGACATATTGATCTGGCCCCGATCTTTCGGCGCATGGCCAATGAATTTGCCCCCAGTGCTGCCGCCAAGGGGCTCAGGTTTTCACTGGTCCCCTGTCAGTCCATTGTGCGCACGGATGCCGAATTCCTGCAGCGCATCCTGCGCAACCTGATATCGAACGCCATCCGCTATACCGATCACGGGCGCATCATCGTCGGCGCACGCCGCAGCGGCAGCACCCTGCGCATTGAGGTCCATGACACCGGTCGCGGCATCGCGCCGGACGAACAAAGCGCAATCTTTCAAGAGTTTTATCGCTCTGGCACTGCGGCCAGTGCCGCACAGGGCATCGGCCTTGGCCTGGCGATCGTGGAGCGGGCCTGCCACAGGCTGGGCCATCCGCTGGGTCTGCGCTCAGAGGTGGGCAAGGGCACGATGTTCCACTTTACCCTGCCCCTCAGTGACCGGGCCCTGCGCACAGAGCCCAACCGGACCACGCCGAATTCTGGACCAACGCTGGCAAAGGGGCTGGTCGTCATGCTGGTCGAAACCGACACGGCCGTCAGGCGCGGCCTGTCGTTCTTGCTTGAGGAATGGCGTGTCAGCGTCTTGGCCGTGCGCAGCGCCGATGAGGCCGAAAACCTGCTGGACGCGTTGCAGATCACACCCGATGCCTTCTTGCTGGCCAATCAACCGGATGGGAAAACCGATGGCTTTGCTCTTGCCGCGCGGCTGCAGACGCGTTTTGGCGATGTTCCGATGTGTATCCTGTCAGCCGATCGTTCGGCCTATTTGATCGACCGCTGCATTGCCGCAGGGCTGCATGTCCTGCACAAACCCATCGACCCCTCCGCACTGGGTGATTTTTTGAAAACCCTGAAACCGGCGCAGATCACGCGCCATCATTCCCACTCCAGCTCAACATAGGCGCTGGTCGCGTTGCGGGGATTGAATTCCTCGAACATCTGCCAATCCTTTGCGTGGTCCAGCCCGATATGCCGGACCGCCTGTGACAGGCTTTCGCCCTTTTCCAGCGCCTCGCGGGTTTGCCTGCGGATGGATGTCAGATACTCCAGCGTCGGTGCCGCACCTTCGGGAAAGGCCGAAACCATGCGCCCGTGGCCCGGCACCATATGTTCGACCGGCAAGGCGGCCAACCCCGTCAGCGCGTCAATCCAGCCGTTGATCGACCCGTCCAGCGCAGGCGTATGTTCCAGAAATACAAGGTCCCCCATCCACATCGTCGCCGTTGCCCGGTCAAGGACCGTCAGGTCATTATCGGTATGCGCGGTCGGATAGGCCCGCAGATCCAGCACCCTATCCCCCAGATCAAGGGTCATTTCCGCAGACAGCGTGACATCGGGATAGGCCGGCACTGTCCCGTGGATCTGGTGCAGACCGATCAAACGTTCCATGCCGGCCATATATCCAGCAGCGCGTTGGGCCAGCGCACGCGGCATTTTCGCCGAGGATATCACCAGCGCGCCCGCGTCCCGAAACACAGAAGCCCCCAGCACATGATCGGGGTGCATATGCGTCAGGATCAACGCAGACACCGGCAAATCGGTCTGCTGGCGCAGCGCAAGATACAGCGCCTCTGCATTGGCGCGGGTCGTACCTGAATCGATAACAGCCACACTGCGCTGGCCGATGATGAACCCCGTATTGGCCACATCGCCATCCGACCCTTCAGAGACAGATTCGACCTTGCCGAAATGTACGAAATGGCCCGGCGATGTCTCTATCACCGTGGCGGCACGGTCTGACAGCGCCTCTATCGCGGTGCAGGTGATGCCTGGCGTGGTGGCGTTGGGAAATCCCGACGCCCAGGCCTGCGCCCTGCTTTGGGCAGTCCGCTGACAACTGGCCTCTGTCTGGGCACCAGCGGGGTTTGGCACCACGCGCGGCTGACAGATTTCACCAAGGCACAGGGTGACGACCAGTTCGAAAATCATGGTCTATCCCCCGGACTTGCAGGTTTGATCCGCTGCGTTGGATAGCCGTTGAATTCCCAACCGGTTGTGCCGAATGCATACCAGAAAACACGCGTATACCCCCAAGAGATCGCGCGCCTTGACGCATTCCAGCTCATCCAGCAATCGGCCCGGCAAAAGAACACCATCGGCGCATCCAACCGACCCTTTGTTGCCGCCTCAAGGGCCGCCCGAAACCCCGCCTCCGCCTTGGTGTCCAATGTGCCAAAGCCCGCGTCAGGCAGCCAGATGGCACCCGGAATCGAATCCCGTGACCGGCCTTTCCAGATCGCATCCTCAGGCAACCCTTTGGGCCGCTTCAAACCCGGCATGACATCAAAAAAGGTGACAACACCCGAATGCCACAGCGCAAAAGCGGCCTCATCCTCTATCCGCAAACCACCCGAAACGCCGTCAGGGACGGGCGCATCATATTCTGACTGGCGGTACCCGGCTGGTTCGTCCAAGGCCAACAGCGGTGATCCGATCAGGGCCGCAACCAGCGCCAGACAGGTCAGACGCGATGTGTCACGCACCTGAATTCAGGACAAATGTCTGCGAAAACGTGGTGCCGTCACTGTCGCGCGCCCGGACCGTCATCAGACCGGCCCCGTTGTCACGATAGTTGAACCTGAAAGTAGGGTTTTCCGAAATGGAAAAACCACCCGTCATGGTGAACAACATCTCGTCGCCCAGCATCACCTCGACAAAATCAACATAGCGCGGGTCAATCGTATTCATGGTGCCCTCATGCACCTGCATGCCGGTAAAGTTCGGATGCCGGATCATCAGCTGCGCTTCTTTCGGGGCGCTGGACATCTCTACCCCGCCCGAAGTGTCGATCTGTTTCAGGCGCATCTGCCCCATTGAGGCTTCGGCCACCGCGACATCCTTGGACACCGCGGCCGAACATCCTCCGGCCGCCTCAACAAACCGGCCCACCATATAGATCTGCCCGTCATCGCCGGTCAGCACAGCGCGGATGTTGGAATAGACATCATACCGCACACGCCCCTCTATGGCGATGTCGCCCATCAGAGGGCCGAAATCAAACTCTGCCGCAATCGGCATCGGGTTCTCATCCACGACAATCGCCATATGGGTGATCCGCACCCCGGTGCCGGACCTCTGCGTGACGGTAAAGGGCACGGTTGCGGCATCAAATGCACGCGGCGGCGCATCAAAAGAAACAAGATCCTCGCCATCCACCAATGCGACATCACCGGCAACCTCTTCCTTCAGCCACTCCCATGTTTCGCCGGGCACAATGGGGTTTTGCGTCTGCATATAAGCGGGCTGAAAAGAAGAAGAGCCCCCCGCGCTGGACGCCACAGGCACCAAAGCGCAGATCGCAGCCATGGTAAGCGAAAACAAGCGTGACATATAATGCCTCCGTAAACGGGATGGTCTTGGGCAAAAGCGTAACGGTGCCCCGCCACCTGTCAAATCAATTCCCGGCATGACAGACCAATCCCCGACCAAAGTCGTAAGCGATACGCTTTAGCGCATCGAGATGATCGTCTGCATCGTCAGATGCGCCTGAACCCAGGGCTGCCTGGGTTTTGCATAGGTATATTGGGATTTATCAGCCAGGTCCTGTAGGGTTCCATCCTCGATCATCCGCGCGATTGCAGGATCAAAAACATCACGCATTGCCTTTTTCCGGCCCAGCATCGCCACGGAAATATTGAACCCCAAAGGGTGCCGATACTCATCCAGCGCCAGCGTGCTGATAAAATTCTGCTTCTTGTGAAAATCATAGGCCCCGACCGTAACAAGGGCGGCATCAAAGCTGCCCTGCTCCATCTCCCACAGGAAATCAGGACCGGGGTTCAGCGTGACGGCATCCAGTGCCATTGCCTCTGTGCCCTGGCGCAGGGTCAGCACACCGGCAAGCGTACCTTGTTCTACCCCGATCTTCAGACCTTCCATATCGGCGATCTTTTCAATGCTGCGGTCCAGATCAGCCGTGCGGTAAACAACGCCCATTTCCATGCGCGCATAGGGATCGGTCACCGAAATCGGCTCCAGATCAACCTGAAATTCCATCCCCAGATGATCGGGCTTGGTGTCCCAACGCGGCAGCGCGGCGCGTGTCTGGTAGAACGCACTCAGTGAGGTTTCATATAATGCAAAGCCCGGCACGATGTCGCAGACCTCATAGGCCAGCAGCGCGTAAATCTCGCGGATCGGGGTGCTCTCTTCTTCCTGTTCGCTCTCGAACCAGCGGACATCTAGCGGCATATCCAACTCGGCCGCAAGGGCCGCTGCCACCTCATAGTCCATACCGGCACCCCCCGTCGCCCGCCGCGAGGACATGACGCCGCCGTTCTTGGCCAGGCACGCGGTCAGCGTGCCTGGTGTTTTCAATTGCGCCTTGGCCTGCTCTATCGGGGTATCTTTCTGGGGTGGTGGCACCGCTTGCGAGCTGTCAAAGGGTTCGGGCTCCTTGCCCGCGCGGGTCTTGACGTAATGCCACAGTAAATCCAGCTCTTCGGGCAGCAGGATATCGCCCCAGGCTGGCATGTCGCCTTTGCCCTTCAGGACCGACGTGGCAAAACCTTCCTTGTTGTCCTTGGGCCATTTGCGCAGATCAAAGGATGACGTGCCCGGATTGACCATTTTCGGCCCATGGCAATGGGCACAGAACATCTTGTAGGTGCTCTCTGCCTTTTTGAAAATCGCGGCGTCATCAGCAAAAACTGGTGCTCCAAAGAGCACCAGCATTGCGCACAAGATACGTGCAGTTCTAGCAATCATCTGAACATTTTACTCCACAACCGAGAAGGTCCAGATGTTGCCGCCCGTGGGCACAGAGGCCAGCCGCTCATCACCGGAGAAAAGCGTATAAACCGCGCCCACGCCATTGGCGATGGTGACATATTGCTTGCCGTCACGCTCCCATGTGACCGGTTGACCCACGATGCCGGAGCCCGTGTTGTAGCTCCAGACTTTTTCGCCTGTCTCGGCGTTGAACGCCTCAAAGTCGCCGGTCATATTGCCGGTGAACACCAGGCCACCATCAGTGGACAGCACACCAGAATAGCGCGGGATCGCGACGCCGTCTTTCCACTTCAACTCGCCGGTCACCGGATCAAAAGCGCGCAATTCGCCGCGGTCACCTTCTGGCCAGTCCCAGCTGAATTCAGCACCAAAGTAGAACACGCCAGGGCGGTACTGTGGCTCAACCGCCTTGTAGTTCATGCCGATCACGTTGGTATTGGCAAAGACGGTATTGGTGTTGGGGTTATAGGCCATTGGCGACCAGTTCTTGCCACCCAGGGCTGAGGGCCAATAGTTGACCTCTTCGCCCGCGCGCGCCTTGGTTGCCACTTCGGTCTCTACGGGGCGGCCCGTCGTCAGATCGATGCTGTCGGCCCAATTTACCTTGTCAATGAATTTCGGTGCAGCAACCAATTCGCCGGTTTCCCGGTCAAGAATATAGAAGAAACCGTTGCGATTTGCCTGCATGATGACCTTGCGGCCGTCGATTTCCGCATGCACCAATTCATTGGTGGTGTCATAGTCAAACGGATCGTTTGGCGTGGTCTGGTAATGCCACTTCATCGCACCGGTCTTGGGGTCAAGCGCCAGGATGGACGAGGCATAAAGGTTGTCGCCCGGACGCAGGCCCGCGTTCCAGGACGACGGGTTGCCCGTGCCCCAATAAACTGTGTTCAGCTCGGCGTCATAGGACCCTGTCAGCCATGCCGGCCCGCCACCACGTTTCCAGGCGTCACCGCCGTCTTTCCAGGTTTCGCTGCCCGGCTCACCGGGTGCGGGGATCGTATAGGTGCGCCACAGGCGTTCACCGGTATTGGGATCATAGCCTTCGATATAGCCACGAATGCCGTATTCACCGCCAGAGATGCCCGTGATCAGAACCCCATCCGCGATCAGCGGTGCGACCGTCATGGAGTAGCCGTCCTTGAAATCAATCGACTTGGTGCGCCAGACTTCTGCGCCCGTGGCCGCATCCAGCGCGACAACATGCGCATCCAGCGTGGTTCGGAAAACCTTGCCTTCATACAGCGCGACACCCCGGTTCACGATACCACAGCACGCAACGCGCGGGGTTTCGGCGGGATATTCAACGATGGTTTTCCAGACCTGCATGCCCGTGGCCAGATCCAGCGCCATGGTGGCGGCATGGGTGGTTACATACATCTTGCCGTCATGGATCATCGGGAAGGTTTCTTGCCCGCGCGAATCCGCCAGCGAATAGGTCCATTCGGGACGCAGCCTGCTGACATTGTCCAGGTTGATAGCGTTCATGGCACTGTGGCGGGTCTGACCGTAGCCCATGCCATAGGTCAGGATACTGGTAGGATCACTGCCATCATTGATAAGGTCCTGCGCTGATTGCGCCGATGCGGTTTGCGGGGTCACAAAGCTGAAAGCGACAGCCGCTGCAAATGCCCCCCATGCGAATTTTTTGATCATGATATTCCTCCCTGGAATTGCATCAAATATGATGGATCGAGAGGATGTTGTCTTTCCGGGCCCATGGGCCCCCGGCGTTTTTGGCCGACAACTTGACCTCCCCGCCATGTTCTCGTGCTATGATGGTAGGTTAAGCCAATTTCACCCGCTATATGACTTTGGTCGTATAGGCGCGCCCTCTTTGGCATGGGACTGTCCCAAGGGATGCGGCCGGGCGGGCCGGCTTTGGCTGACCTGAGCGCGCACTGCAAAACCAACCTCAAAAGGAGCCTTGAGTGCCAAAAGCGATTGTGACCATTGGTTTTTTCCTGACCCTCTGCGCAGGCACGGTTGCCGCCGGAGAGATGTGGATCACCAATGAAAAGGACCATACCGTCAGTGTGATCGACACCACGACCCAAGAACTCAAGGCAACCTATAATGTCGGCCTGCGCCCACGCGGCATCACATTCTCCAAGGACTTCTCCGAACTTTATATCTGCGCCTCGGACGATGACCGCATTGACGTGCTTGACCCAGACACCGGCCTTGTCATCCGCCGGTTGGCCAGTGGCGAGGACCCCGAACAATTCGCGCTGCACCCCAACAACCAACACCTCTATATCGCCAACGAAGAAGACGCGCTGGCGACCGTGCTGGACGTCACCACAGGCGAGGCGATCGCCGAGATAGACGTGGGCATCGAACCCGAAGGCATGGCCGTCTCGCCCGATGGCAAGATCGCAATCGTCACCTCAGAGACCACCAATATGGTGCATTGGATCGACACCGCCGCCCAGCAGCTGTTTGCCAATACGCTTGTGGGCCAGCGCCCGCGCCACGGCGAATTCACCCATGACGGTACCCGGCTCTGGGTCAGTTCCGAAATCGGCGGGACGGTTGCCATCATTGATGTGGCCACGCAAAAGATCACCCATGAATTCACCATGACCATCCCCGGCATCACCCAGGACCTGATCCAGCCCGTCGGCATCCGCCTGACCCGTGATGGCACCAAAGCGTTCATCGCCCTTGGCCCCGCCAATCATGTTGCCGTGGTTGACGCGCAAACCTACGAGGTCCAGGATTTTGTGCTGGTTGGGCGCAGGGTCTGGCATCTGGAATTTGATGCGGATGAACAGCACATCTATTCGACCAATGGGATATCGGGCGATGTCACCATCATCGACGTGGGCAGCCTCAAGCCGCTCAAGACGATCAAGGTCGGGCGCTTCCCATGGGGTGCGGCCTTCCGCCCGGATTAAGATGCGGAGTTTCGCCTCATATGTCGCATTTGGGCTTTGGTGCCTGCTGGCCCAGCCAGCACAGGCAGATGGCGGGCCGTTTGAGGTCGACATGGCGCTGGTGCTGGCCGTCGACATTTCATTTTCCATCTCGCAAGACGAACAGGACATCCAGCGCCGTGGCTATATCGCCGCATTCCTGGACACACAGGTTGTCGCGGCCCTGACCCTTGGCAGCCGTGGCCGCGTCGCGGTCACCTATCTGGAATGGGCAGGCAGCGACACCCAGGTGCAGGTCATCCCCTGGGTGGTCATTTCCGACACCCAGAGCGCGGCGGCCTTTTCAAAACGTCTTGAGATGCTTGAGACGAACCGCTCTGGCCGCACCTCGCTGTCCAGCGCATTGGATGCAGCGGTTGATCTGTTCAACACCGGCCCCTTTGTCAGCAACCGGCAGGTTGTCGATATTTCCTCCGATGGCATGAACAACGCGGGGCGGCGGGTGGATTATGCCCGCGACCGGTTGCTGCACCGTGGCATTGTCATCAACGGATTGCCCCTGATGGTGGGGTCAACAGACGGGCCGAACCATGACCTTGATCAATATTTTCGCGATTGCGTCATCGGGGGATTGGGCGCGTTCAGCTATCCGGTCTACAGCTGGGACGCCTTTGCCGAAACCTTGAAACAGAAGCTCATCCGGGAATTTGTGGGCTACAGATTGCCCCGCCCTGCCCGCCTGTGGAACGCGGCCGGCACCCAGCCGCAGGGCGACAAGATGGATTGCCTGACCGGCGAAAAAAAGGAACTGGATGATTTCAAAGCACTGATTGGCACCATCCCGGGCGGGGCAGAACGCTGGAAACCCGTCGAAAAAGACTGGATTCCCAAGGAATAGCGCCTATCCCCCGCGTTTGGTCATCATCCCGCGCGCCGGATCATACCCCCAGACCGCAGCCCCAAAGAACACCAGCGCCGCCAGCATCACCCACACCCCGGCCAGCAGATTGGGCGTCAGATACAGCGTAAAGCGGATCAGCTCCACCGCATGGGTAAAGGGGTTTAACGCACAGATCTGGCGCAACAGCGGCGATGCCTCGGCCATCTTCCACAGCGGATACAGCGCCGTGGAAAGGAAAAACATCGGGAAAATGACAAAGTTCATCACCCCGGCAAAATTCTCCAATTGCTTGATCGTGGAGGACAGCAGCAATCCCAGCGCCCCCAGCATGAAACCGGTCAGCACCAGCACCGGCAGCACGGCAAGATAGCCAAAGACCGGAAAGACGATGCCAAAACAGGCCGCAATCGCCAAAAAGGCATAGACCTGCACAACCGACACAACGACGCCTGCCAATATCTTGCTCATCAACAGCCACCAGCGCGGCAGCGGGCTGGTCAGCAACAGGCGCATCGACCCCATCTCGCGATCATAGACAAGGCTCAGCGAACTTTGCATGCCATTGAACAGTTGCACCATCGCGCAAAGCCCCGGCACGATGTAGATCTCATAGGTGATATAGGTCTGATAGGGCGGCATGATCGACAGACCCAGCGCCGCCCGAAACCCCGCCGCAAAAATCAGCAACCAGACCAGCGGACGCACCAGCGCGGACAGGAACCTGCCCCGCTGGCTGACAAAACGCAGAACTTCACGTTCTATGATGGCCAGCAATGCAATCAGGGCACCTTTCATCCGGGCGCACCGATCAACGCCTGAAACCGGTGGGCCAGACTGTCTGCACCACACAGGTTGTCGCATCGGTCATCGGCCAGAACGCGGCCCTGATGCAGCACCAGAACCTGATCCGACGGGGCCACCTCATCAACAAGATGGGTCGCCCAAAGCACGCATAATCCCTGTGCTGCCAATTCATGCGCATGATCCGTGATCGACCTGCGGCTGGGCGCATCCAGCCCCACGGTTGGTTCATCCAGCAACAAGACCGACGGGCGGTGTATCAGCGCGCGGGCCAATTCCGCCCTTCGGCGGTGGCCCCCGTTCAATCTGCGCACGATCTCATCTGATCGTTCGCGCATGTCCAGCCGGTCCAGCGCCTCTTCGATGCGCGCGCGCGCCACCCGTTTGGACAGGCCCTGCAGGGCGGCAAAATAATACAGGTTTCGCGCAACGCTCAGGTCCAGGTCCAGCGTGGGCTGTTGAAAAACGATCCCCATCCGGGCCAAGGCCGCACGCGGTGCCGTGGCCAGCGAATTGCCCGCAACCCGCAAGGTTCCCGTTTGCGGCACAAACAGACAGGACAACAAGGAAAACAGCGTGCTCTTGCCCGCCCCATTGGGGCCAAGCAATGCAGTCAAACGTCCCGAAGCGGCGGTAAAACTGACGTCTTTCAACGCCTGCCTTGCCCCGTAGGCATAGCTTAACCCCTGAATGTCCAATGCGGTTTCCAACATAGCCCCTCATGCTGCCTGCTCAGGAAACTGACGGCAATCACCCCCATGAGCAAGGTAAAACCGCGCGCCTTGGCCGATGTGCCATACGACCTATTGCTTATTGCCAGACCCGCCAGCACACAGACGTCCCGACCCTTCAAATGGGTATTTCGCTGCTGCGCGGAAACTGCGATGTTTGTGTCATGACCCTCAGACCCGCACATAGATCAGATGCGTCAAGCATCGCCGCGATTTCGATCGAAGTCTGGCTTGGCACCTATCTCAGACGGGGCGTGAACGCCTTTTTTGCAGATTTCGTGCTGCAAGAATTCACACCGCAAAAGATCGAAACCCTGATATCTGACCTGACCCAATGGATCATGGTGTCAGAAAACACAGACGGCATTGACGGCTTTATTCGTGTGTCAGACCACAGCAAGGCGCCGGTAAGCGGGTGCTCGGACATCGAAATATCCACATTCTATGTCCAGCCGCGTCACCACGGCACAGGCATCGGCAAACGGTTGCTGCACGCCGCGTTTGACCATGCGCGGGCCAAACAGGCGCAAAACATCTGGCTTGCGACCAATGCGGAAAATGCCCCCGCCATCGCCTTTTATCTGGCGCAGGGTTTTGACCATGTCGGAGAGACCCATTTTCGCATCCAGAACGATGCCTACCTCAACAACGTCTATGCCTACCACCTTGGCTGATCGGGATCAGTCATCGTGCAGCGGCGCGCCGCTTGCCCTGTACCGCCCTGTCACTGCCGCTGCTTTGCAATCTGCTCGGCGCGTTCAAGATCGCCGGGGCTGGTGATCTTGAAATTATCCGGTGCCCCCAGAACCACACGCACCTCCAGCCCCATGGCGCGGGCGATTTCCACATCATCCGCCGCATCGCCCTGATAGCTTAGATGCGCGGCCAGCAAGGGCGCAAAATGAAAACCCTGCGGCGTCTGCGCCCGCCACAACCCGTCACGTGATACCGGCGACAGCGCGGCACCCCCCTCGACCCGCCACAGCGCATCAACGACCGGCATCGCGGCAAAGGCGGCCTGCGATGTCTCAAGCGCGGCCAACACATCCGCAATGATCCGCGCCGACACAAAGGGGCGTGCCGCGTCATGCACCAGCACGCAATCGGGTGTATGCGCCTCCAGCGCCTGCAACCCGCAAGTCACCGATTTTGACCGCGTTTCACCACCCGCGACAGGCGGCAGCAGGCGCATGTCGGTCAGACCGGCCACCGCATCTGAATAAAGCGGCATATCCTCAGGATGGATCACGACCTGCACGGCGCCAATCGACCCCAGGCTCAGGAAAAGGTCCAGACAGCGGCGCAGCGAACAAATACCCGCCACAGACAAATACTGCTTTGGCAAAGGGTCACCGAAACGCCGCCCGCGCCCCGCCGCCACGATCAGAACAGAGGCAAGCATCTAGCCTGCACATCCGATGGAAAAAACGCTGAACATAGATGCCACACCCCGAATACCTTGGGTCAAACTACCTGAATTCACCGCACAGTACAGAGGTCAGGCAAAACTGCAGTCAGACGAAACTGCGCACGGTCTGGATGGCCCCCTCCAGCGCCTTACCCTCGGGATCTTGCAAGGCTGCCTCGCGCAGGCGCGCCATCCATTGTGCGGCATCCTCGCGCCCCTCCAGCAATGCGGCGGCCGCCATGACGGTGCCAAATTTGGTCAGCCCCCGCGCATGGGTATCCGAATAGCCTTTGACCAACCGGCGGTTCTTCAACAGCTCCACCGCCAGCGCGTAATCCCGCGCCAGCGGGGCCAGCGCGGCCTCCAGCCAGGCCTCCAGATGCGCCACCTCAACCTGATGGCGCCGCGTTTTCATACGGTAGCCTTTCAGCCCGCCCAGAAAATGCAGCATCACAAATGACCGCAAGGTATGCGTGCGCAACCGCCGGCCCTTGTTGAACAACCGGTCCAGCAGCGCCATGCGTTTCGGGTTCGCTTCCCATGCGGCCCCCATCTTGGCTGGCAGCAGGCTGGCGATTTCCTCGGCACGGGGATGAAAGAATTCTGTCAGCTCCACCAGGTTGCCTGCCTGCGCGCCCATCTCTTCGTGAATCCGGTACATGCGCGGCCTGCGGGTCTTCAAATCAGCAACGCGGATGATGTCATCATAGGCCATCGCATTGGCGATGTATTTTGCCGCCGTAACGCTTAGCTCCCAATCCTGTTCGGCGGTATCGCGGGCGATCACGCTGTCCAGCCGGTCCAGATAGGCGGTGCCATAGGCGCAATCCTGAAAATCCACGACCTTCATCAAACCGGCCTGTGCGATCCATTGCACCGTTGCGGGCAGATCGAATGTCCGTTCAACCAGCGCGTTCCACTTGTTCATCTGACGCGCCGGACCCACCAGTTTCAGCGCAGGCGTGGCCGCTGCGACTTCTGCCGGTGCGCCGCCCTTCTGCGCCACTTCAAACCCGGCGGCAAAGGCCCGCAAGGATGGCTCAACCCCCTTGCCACCTGCGCGGATCGCATCCTCAAAGGCCGCGCGCCCAAAGGGCAGCGCGCCTGACCCCGCCAAAGCGCCAAACAGGCTGGCCGAAATGACCGACCCCTGCCCGACCGCCAGCTGATCCATATCCGCCAGTATCAATTGCTGCGCTGCAATCTCGGCCGCGGCGCGCACCTCATCTGCATTGGCGATCCCGTCACCGGGGGCGGTTTTCTCCGACACGGCCAACGCGCGATGGGTGGACCCGATCAGCGTGGTGCGGTCCGGCGTCACAAAACCGCGCATCACGGCGCGGCCCACCTCCATCATCTCGGCGGCGATCAGCACATCCACATCCCCGCCCGAGGGGGCCAGCGCAAAAATCGGCTGCTGGTCAGAGGCGGGCGTCATCTCAACATAATAGATCGTCGCCCCCGTACGCTGCGCCACACCGGCCACGCTGGTCGCCTGACAGGCATAGCCCTGCGCGCGCGCCAGACCTTCGATCCAGCCGGTCAGCACGCCGCCGCCCTGCCCGCCCACGGCCATCACCGCCAGTTTGATGATCTGGCCAACCCGCGCATCGGGTGTTTTCTGAGGAAGGATCATATTCATACCGGCGCATCCTGCATCCGCAGCCGTTTGCCGTCCCGTCGCTTTTGCAGCCAGCTGATGATTTTGGTGCGCACCCCGGCGCGCCAGGTCTCAAACTTGCCCGGGTTATGCACCACGTCAGCGCGGTAAAACGACGGACATAGCACCGCCGCATCGGCCACTTCACCGCAATTGCCACAGCCCACACAGGTCTGGTCAATATGGGCAATCGGGTCATCGCGCAGCGGGTCATCCAGCCGTTTCAGCGACAGCGACGGGCAGCCTGACAGCCGGATACAGGCGTGATCGCCCGTGCAGATATCACTGTCCACACCAAAGCGCGGCACATCCACGCGCCGGCCTTCCTTGATCGCATTGTTACGGATAGGCTTTTCGCGCCGTTGCTTGTTCAGCATACATTCCGATGAGGCCACAATGACCTTGGGCCCTTTAAACTCCGTTGTCAGAGCCTCTTTCAGCGTGTCGCGCACCTTGCCCACATCATAGGTGTGATCAATCTGGCGGATCCATTCCACGCCGACCCCCTTCAGCGCGGCAGAGATCGGATTGCCCGTGGCCTTGGTGTCATTATGCGCCCGGCTCGACAGAATATCCTGCCCGCCTGTGGCGGCGGAATAGTAATTGTCCACGATCATCACAACGTTGTCGGATTTGTTAAACACCATGTTCCCGATCGAAGAACTCAGCCCGTTATGCCAGAACCCGCCGTCCCCCAGCATAGAGATCGCGCGCCGCTCCCCTCCGCCGTCAAAGGCGGCATTGGCGGCAGGCCCCAGACCATAGCCCATGGTCGCCCCGCCAATCTCAAAGGGCGGCAGCGACCCGAACAGGTGACAGCCAATATCGCCGGTGATCTGGTGCTTGCCCAGCTCCTGCTCCACCAGCTTCATCCCCGCGAAAATCGGCCGTTCCGGGCAGCCAGTGCAAAAACCGGGCGGGCGAATGGGTACTGTCTTGCTCAGGTCCGGTATCTTGGGCTCTTCCATATTCGGCGCACGCACCTGCCCGGGCAACATATCTGGTGCCGCTGCTTTCAAAAACGCCGTGACACCGTCCAGCATGACCTGGCCGGTATACTCCCCCGCCATCGGCAAGACGTCCTTGCCATAGAGTTTCAGACGACGGCCCGCCTTGAACAGGAAGGACCCCAGCTGCTGTTCGATATGATCAGGCTGGCCTTCTTCCACGATCATCACGTGGTCCTTGCCCTCGCAAAAGGCGTCAAATTCGTCTCTAACGATAGGGTATGTGACGTTCAGACAGTAAATCGGCACTTCGGTATTGCCGAAGATATCCGCCAGACCCAGACGTTGCAGCGCCCGAATGACACCATTGTACATGCCGCCCTGCACCACGATGCCCAGCTTGGCCTTTTCGGGGCCGAAAACCTCGTTCAGACCATTCTCAACGATGAACTTTTCCGCGGCGGGCCAGCGGTTCTTGATCTTGTCCTGCTCGTGCAGATAGCTCATGGGCGGCAGCACGACGCGGTTGAAATCAGACTGCGGGTTGGCAATCGCCTCTTTCACGGTCAGCGGCGGGGGCACGTTGTCACGGGTGGCAAAACTGCCGGTCACATGACACGACCTGATCCGCACCATCAGCATCACGGGCGTATTGCTGGCCTCGCTCAGCTCAAAACCGTCCTTTACCGCCTTGGTGATCGACGGCAGGTTCGGGCGCGGGTCCAGCATCCAGAACTGCGATTTCATCGCAAAAGCATGGCTGCGTTCCTGCATGATGGAACTGCCCTCGCCGTAATCTTCGCCCACGATCACCAGCGCGCCACCGTTCACCCCCGACGAACACAGGTTCGCCAGCGCGTCCGAGGCCACATTGACCCCGACCGGCCCTTTGAACGTCACAGCACCGCGAATGGGGTAATGCACCGAGGCCGCCAGCATCGCCGCCGCCGCCGCCTCGGATGCATTCGCCTCAAAACGCACGCCCAATTCGCCCATCAGCTCTTCGGCATCGGCCAGCACATCCATCAGATGCGAAATCGGCGCGCCCTGATAGCCGCCGACATAGCCGACACCGTTTTCCAGCAGCGCCTTGGTGATGGCCAGAATCCCCTCACCGGTAAAGACGTCGCCGTCCCCCTTGCGCAGATGTTCCACCTCGGCTTTGAAAGAGCGTTCAGCCATCTTGTCCCCTCAGAAATCGTGCTTGCGAATGTTGCGCAGAATGGTTTGCAGCGTGCCGACAAAGGCGCGTTTTTCTGCCGCATCAATACCTTTGAACATCGCGTCATAGGCCTGTGACATATGCGGCCATAGCCGTTCATAGGCTTCGCGGCCCGCATCGGTGATAAACACCCGCGTGGCGCGGCTGTCCTGCTCGTCTGTCTCGCGGCGGATCAATCCGTTCTGGTTCAGCGTGTCTAACGCACGGCTTAGGGTCGATTGTTGCACTACGGCATAGACCGCCAATTCGCGGATTAGGATTCCGTCGATCACCGACAGCACAGCCAAGGACCGCATTTGCGGCGTGGTCAGCCCCAGCTCTGCCATCTCGCTGGACATGGCGGCGTTATAGCGCCCGATGATCCGGTTCATCAAATAGGGCGCAAAGTTTTCCAGCCCCATCTCGCCCAGACGCGGTGCCTCTGATTTCATTTTTTCCGGCTTGTTCATGCGCCCAGACCCTTGGCCACGTTCAACCCTGAACCACCCCCCAAACCCGGCCCGGGATGGGTGGAGGCACCGATGTGATACAGGTTCTTGACCGCCGTGCCGTTGTTGACCTGCCCTGCATGGGGCCGCCAGACAAAGAACTGGTCCAGCGCGCAGGCCCCGCCATACGGGTCACCGCCCACAAGGTTTATGTTCAGCCCTTCCAGATCAGCAGGCGAATAGGCGCGGCGTTTCAATTTGATCTGGTCCCAATTCTTGATGTGTTTTGACAGGATGCCTTCGATCCGGTCGGCATAGGCCTCGCGCATGGTTTCTGTCCACTGTGGCACCGTGTCAATCTTGCCTGCGGCATCGCCTTTGATCACCACTGGGGCATCAGGGATCTGCAGCCACAGCACCGCCTTGCCCTGGGGACAGCGCGTGGCATCCAGCCGGTGCGGCTGGCCTACGCAGATCGTCGGGACCGCAGGCAACATGCCGCGCTCGGCCTCATTGCTGGATTTGGAAACAGAATCGATCCCGTCCGCCAGATGGATCAGCGCCACATCCTCCAACCCGTCGCCGTCCCATTCCACATCACCGTCCAACGCGTAATGCAGCTGGAAATTGCCGCGCCCGTGGCGGTATTTCTTGGCGGTCTCGGGCTTGGGCTGATCGCGCAACAATCCGTCATAGAGCTGCCCCGGTGCCGTACTGGCAATGACGTTGCGGGCCAAGATCCTTTCGCCCGCAGCCGTCTCAACACCGATGGCCTTGCCGCCCTCAACAATGATCCGGGCCGCCTCGACACCGGTGCGGATCATCCCGCCCTTGGCCTCGATCAACCTGGCAAAGGCTGCTGCCGCCTGCCCTGCCCCGCCTTTGACCACCGGCGCGCCCGCGGCCTCCAGCGCAAAGGCAATGACCCGCGACATCTGACCGCCATAGGTCGCCTCGGGCGTCAGACCCACATGCAACACCCAAGGGGCCCAAAGCGCCTGAACGTCGTCAGAGGCATAGCGCGTCTCAAGCCAGCCGCGCGCAGGCTCCATCGCCTCGCCAAACCAGGCCTTCAGCGGGCCCAGCCCCTTTTTCCACGCCTGTTTGGCCAGCAACATCATCGTCTGACGCGACCACAAAGGCTGTCCCAACAGCGCAAAGAGGAAGGGCGCATCCGCCTCTATCGCGCCCACATCGCGGCCATGCTGATCGCCGTCACCGGCACCGCGTCCATTAAACGCAGCAACATTCGCCGCGCGGTCCATGCCCAGCACCAGCGCAGACCCATCCGGGCGCAAAGCGGCTGTGGGATGCGCGCTGTGACAAAACTCCAACCCGTGCTGGCCCAGATCCTCGGCCAGTTCCGCATAGGCGGGGCTGGTCAGGAACAACACGAATGTCGCGGCCATCACGTCGTGATGATAGCCGGGCAATGTCACCTCATCCGAGGTATACATGCACCCGCCTATCCTGTTCTCGCGTTCAATCACCAGAACGCTGTCGCCCTTGCGCGACAGCAATGCGGCGGCCACCAGGGCATTGATGCCCGACCCGATGATCAGATGATCGAACTCAGCCATCCTTCAGCCCTTGGGAACCAAAGCCAGCGCGCGGATCGGTGATCCGGTGCCGTTCTTGATTTTTAGCGGGGCGGCAATCAGGATCGCGCCCTTGGGCGGCAGTTTGTCGAGGTTGGCCAGTGACGCCAGACCAAAGCAATTGTCGCGGTGCAGCAGGTTATGCGCCGGATAGGGCGGCTCCATCCCGCCGGCCTGGCCGGCATCGGTGCCGATGCACTGCGTGCCCCAGCCGACGATCTTCTTGCTCAGCAGGTATTCGATGCAATCGGGCGTCGGGCCGGGCGAATGCGGGCCGGTTTCATCGGCATTCAGGAACTTTGCCTCATCATCCACACGGGCATCCCAATCGGTGCGCATGACGACCCATTCGCCTGCGCCAATCTCGCCGTGCTCTTTTTCCCATGCTTTGACGCCCTCGGCGGTCAGCAGGAAATCTTCGTTCTGTGCTGTCTCGGCCGAACAGTCGATCACATTGACCGGGGCCACCAGCCGCTGCACATCCAGTTTGTCGGTATAGCCGTCGGGATAGTCTTTGCCGGTGATCCAATGGTGCGGCGCATCGAAATGCGTGCCCGAATGTTCGCCCAGCACCATCCAGTTCCACGCAAAGAACGGGCCATCCGCGTCATATTCCGAAATCTTGTGAATCTCGACCTTGGGCGTGTTCTTGGCGAAATCCGGCGGCAGGTACAGAATCGGCGTCTCAGGGCCCAGCACCCCGGAACAATCCACCACTTCAACACCGCCAGAGGCCAGCATCGCCCCCAGATTGCTTACAACGTCTGATGCGCTCATTTTCTAATCTCCCTGAGTGTGCGCGATTTGCTTCGCGCTATGATTGATGAATTGAAGCTAGACAAATTTATATGCGTTTGCAATTATCTTATGCATGCAGACAGGTGTGACGAAATGACAATCAAACCAGACGCAGTGATCATCGGGGCTGGCCACAACTCCCTGGCCTGCGCATGCCATCTGGCCTCCCGCGGGTGGAAAGTTGCACTATATGAACAGGCGTCAAAACCCGGTGGCGCGGTGAAAACCGGTGAATATACTTTGCCCGGCTTTCGCCATGACTGGGCCGCGATGAACCTGTCCTTGTTTGCGGGATCTGCATTTCACAGTGAAAAAGCCGAAGAACTGGCCAAATACGGCCTAGCCTTTGCGCCCACGGGCAATCCTTTTGCCTCCGTATTCCCCGATGGGCGTTGGCTGGGAATTTCCAACGATACGAATTTGACCACCGCGCGGGTGCGCGGCTTTTCGACAGCGGATGCGGAAACCTGGCAGGCGCTGACCCAGGATTTCCCAAACCAGGCCGAATCGATTTTCAGCGTGCTTGGCTCTGCGATGAATTTACGTGCAATTTCATCTTTAGGCTGGAAGACATGGCGCAAGCGCGGCGGTGGCGGCAGCCTTGATCTGGCGCGTTTCCTGATGATGTCGCCCCGCGCCTGGCTGGACCAGACCTTTGAAAACGATCAGGTCAAGGCAACCCTTGCCGCCTGGGGCATGCATCTGGATTTTGCCCCCGATGTCGCGGGCGGCGCGGTCTTTCCCTATCTTGAGGCCATGGCAGGTCAAGCCTTTGGCATGGTGCTGGGACAGGGCGGTGCCGACACAATCACCCGCGCCATGGTCAAGATGATCGAGGCACGCGGCGGTGCCGTCCATTGCAACGCAAAAGTGACCGGTATCAAACAGGCCGCCGGACGCGCCTTTGGCATCATCCTGGCGGATGGCACATTGGTTGAGGCCGAAAAGGCGGTGATTGCCAATGTATCGCCTGCCGCCTTGGTCAAACTGACCGGCGGCACCGGAAATGCGCAGCACCAGACGGCAATGGAGACATATCAATACGCACCGGGCACGATGATGATCCATCTGGCGATGGATGCGCTGCCCAATTGGAGCGCAGCCGAGCTGAAGCGCTTTGCCTATGTGCATATGGCCCCGTCGATGGATCAAATGGCGCGCACCTATCAACAGGCCAAGGCCGGGCTGCTGCCGGATGAACCCGTGATCGTTTGCGGCCAGCCCACTGTGGTTGACCCGTCCCGCGCGCCTGCGGGTAAACATGTGCTGTGGCTACAGGTCCGCATGGCCCCGGGCCAGATCAAGGGCGACGCCAAGGGCGAAATCACCGCGACCGACTGGGCCGAGGCGGCGGAACCTTTTGCCAACCGCGCCCTGGATATTCTGGAACGCTACGCGCCGGGCACCCGCGCCCATATCCTGGGCCAACATATCGTCACGCCCGACATGCTGGAGGCGGATAACCCCAACCTGGTTGGCGGCGATCAAGTCTGCGGCAGCCACCATCTGCACCAGCATTTCATGAACCGTCCCGCGCGGGGCTATGCGGATGGCACCACACCCATCAAGAACCTGTATCACACCGGTGCCGCTGTCTGGCCCGGTGCGGGAACAGGGGCAGGGTCCGGCACCCTGCTTGCCAAGAAACTTGTCGGAAATTGAAATGAACAAAAAACCAACAGGGAAAATCACATGAAACTGTCCAGAAGAAGCCTACTCAAGACCAGTGCCGCCGCTGCGGCCTTTGCCACGGTCGGCCTGCCCTCTTTCGCCCAGGCGATTGATGAATTGGTCATCGCCTATAACGTCAACTTGCCCAGCTGGGACCCCACGGTGGGCCTGTCTGCGGTGAACCCGACGATCCAAGGGTTCTACCAGTCGGTCTTTGACCTTTATATCCCGCAGAACCCGGACCTGTCCTTTGGCTCTGGCATCATCACCGATTATGGCTGGGGTGACGACAATAAAACCATCTGGATGGATGTGCGCGAAGGCGTGACCTGGCACAATGGTGACCCGCTGACCGCCGAAGATGTGGCATGGTCGCTGGCCCGTGTGGCCAACCCTGAAACCGGCTCTCCGATCCAGTTCATCTGGGGCAAGATCACCAACATCAAGGCCGAAGGCAACCGCGTCACCGCCGATATGCCCGAATATGAGCCGACCTTCTTCAAGTGGATGTCCTTCCTCACCGGCTATGTGATGCCGAAAAAATACTACGAAGAAGTCGGCGCAGAGGGCTTTGAGGCAGCACCCATAGGCTCTGGCCCCTATATGGTCGAGAAGTTTGAGCGCAACGCTTTCGTGCGCCTGAAGGCCAATGAAAATTACTGGGGCGGCGCGCCCGAATTCAAAACCGTGACGATCAAATTCGTGACCGACGCGGCATCCCGCGTGGCCGAGGTGGAATCGGGCAATTCCCATGTGACGCTTGAAATCCCCTATGAGGAATTTGACCGGCTCAAGGCCAAGGACGGGCTGGCCGGTGTGGCACAGCCGATTTCGGACATCGGCATGATCTTTCTCAATGATATCGAGGTGATGACCGACCCCAATGTGCGCAAGGCCGCCGCCCATGCCATTGACAAACAGCTGATCGTGGACCGCCTGCTGTCGGGCTACGGCGTGCCGATCGACACGCTGCAAACACCCGACTATCCGGCCTATGACCCCAGCATCAAGGTCGCCTATGACCCTGAACTGTCCAAGAAACTGCTGGCCGAAAGCGGCTATAGCACGGACAATCCGGTCAAGTTCAAAATCCAGACCACCAAGGGCTACAAGCCCAAGGATTACGAAATGGTGCAGGCCATCGTGGGCCTATGGCGCCGTGTGGGCATTGAGGCAGAGATCGAAGTCTACGAGATCGCCAAACATTTTGAACTGCGTGCGGCCGACCAACTGGCCCCTGCGGCCTTCTACAACTGGGGCAACTCTGTGGGTGATCCGACAACCTCCACCGGTTTTGCGATGTTCGGCCCCTCGCCGCATTCGGTCTGGGACGGCGAGGATACGTTCAACAAGATCCTCCCGCTTTGGGGTGAAGCGGATGAGGCCAAACGTATTGCAGGCTGGAAAGAGGTTGACCGCAGCATCGCGGAAAATGCCGAAGTCATTCCGCTGCTGCAATATGTCCAGCCCATCGTTCACGCCGCTGGCGTCACGGTTGTGCCCCATGCCTCTGGTGCCCTGCTGCCGCATCTGATGACGCGCGGCTGATCCTTTCTTCCTGACTGGCGGGGCTGCATCTGTGGCCCCGTCCTTTTATTCGGGTTTCCATGACTTTTTTCAGAAACATCCTGATCCGGCTGCTGACCACCGCCGTGACGCTGTTTGGCGTGGCCGTGATTGTCTTTGTGGTGATCCGCGTGGTGCCCGGCAATCCGATTGCCATGATGCTGCCCCCCGGTGCCACCGAGGCGGATATTGCCCGGCTTCAGGCGCAATACGGGTTTGATAAATCCATCTTCCAGCAATTCGTGATCTGGCTGGGCGGCGTTCTGCAGGGTGATTTCGGCACCTCCATTTCGACCCGGCAACCTGTTGCGGGGCTGGTGCTCAGCCGTCTGCCTGCGACCTTGGAACTGTCTATTGTCGCACTTGTGATGGCGGTGATCATGGGCGGCACAATGGCGCTGCTGGGCACGCGCTATCGCGATACCAAGACCGAAGGTGCGGTGGATGTCACTGCGGGCATGGCCCTGTCTATTCCGGATTTCCTATGGGGGCTGGTATTAATCTTACTTTTTGGGGTGCTTTGGCCGGTTTTTCACATCTCTGGCCGCATCTCTCCGGCGCTGAACATTGATTTCACAACAAACTTTTACCTGTTTGAGGCGCTGGTTCGTCTGCGCTTTGACGTGCTTGCCGATCTGATCAGCCATATGTTCATGCCCGCGCTGGCGCTGGCCATTCCACTGGCCGCGATCATCGCGCAGCTGTTGAAACAATCTCTGAAAGAGACGATGCATCTGGATTACGTCACCCTGGCGCGCACCAAGGGCTATGGCGAGAACCATGTGATCACCCGCGAGGCGCTGCCAAATGCGATCCTGCCCACGCTGACGCTGGTGGGGGTGCAATTCACCTTTCTGATCGGCGGCACCGTGATCATTGAGCGGCTGTTCAGCTATGAAGGTCTGGGAAATATGGCCATTGATGCGGTGATCAACCGCGACCTGCCGCTGATCCAGGGTATCGTGATCCTGTTTGCGCTGCTGTTTACCTTGGTTAATCTGGTTGTTGATATGCTCTATGTGGTGCTGAACCCAAGGCTGCGCCATGCGTGACGCCAGAGGAGACGTAAAACGCCCCATAGGGCTGCGGCTGTGGCTGTCAGGCGGATGGCTGACGTTATTGGTGCTGAGTGCCGTCTTTGCCCCGCTCATCGCCCCCAAGGATCCGCTGATGCAGGACCTGTTCCTGGGGCGGATGCCGCCCTTTTGGATGGAGGGGTCAGAGCCGGGGTATTTTCTGGGCACGGATTCACTGGGCCGCGATGTGCTGAGCCGGATGCTCTATGGGGCACGGCTGGCGTTGATCGTGGCGCTGGTGGCGGGCACCATCACCTGCGTGATCGGGGCCACGCTGGGCCTGATCGCGGGCTATTACCGCGGCTGGCCGGACCGGATCATCAGCCGCTTTGTCGACATCTGGATGGCCTTTCCGCCGGTGTTGTTTGCCATTCTGCTGATCGCGGTTCTGGGGCCCGGTCTGATGTCGATCATCATCGCGATTGTGGTGATTGACTGGACCCGTTTTGCCCGCGTGGTGCGCGCCGAGGCAATGTCACAGGGGGCGATGGATTACGTGGCCTCTGCACAGGTCGCGGGGCGCACGAGGTTCGGTACGATGCTGACCGAAATCCTGCCCAATGTCCTGCCCACGATCGTCGCCTTGCTGACGCTGGAAATGGGCATTGCCGTGATCGTCGAGGCGATCCTGTCCTTTGTGAACCTGTCCATCTCGACCGACAGCCCGACATGGGGCGGCATGATCTCTGAGGGGCGCACATCGGTGCATCAGGCATGGTGGGTTCTGGTGTTTCCGCTGATCACCCTTTTTCTGACGGTGCTCAGTTTCAGCCAATTGGGCGAAGGGTTGAAAGACCGCTTTGATCCGGTGCTGCGATGAGCAGCTATCTGACAATCAAGAACCTGACCGTGCGGCTGAAGAACGGCGCGCCGATCCTGCGCGCGGTGTCACTGGATGTGGCGGCGGGGCAGGTGCATGGTTTGGTGGGTGAATCCGGCGCAGGCAAGTCGATGATCGGCAAGGCCGTGCTGGGCACCCTGCCCCGCGCCTTGCAAGTCACCAGCGGCGAAATCTGGCTGGACGGTGTTGACCTGCTGTCCCTACCCGCCTCAGAGCGGCGCAGGCGCATCGGTGCGACAGCCGCGCTGATCCCCCAAGACCCGCTGACCGCGCTGAACCCGTCCAAACGGATCGGGCCACAGATCACACGGCGGCTGGTCGACATCCTGGGCTGGCGCAAACAGGACGCCGAGGCCCGCGCGCTGGACCTGCTGGGCGAGGTGCATATCCCCGACCCTGCCCGCGTGATGCGCAGCTATCCTCACGAGCTGTCGGGGGGCATGCGCCAACGTATCCTGATCGCCTCAGCCTTTGCGGCAGAGCCCAAGCTGATCATCGCGGATGAACCGACCACGGCGCTGGATGTAACCGTGCAAAAACAAATCCTGCGCCTGATTGGCGAGATGCAGGCGCGGCACAATACGGCCCTGTTGTTCGTGACACATGACCTTGGGGTTGTTTCAAAGGTTTGCGACACGCTGTCGGTGCTCTATGCGGGCAAAGTGGTGGAAGAGGCGCGGATGCAGAGGTTTTTCATGCGGCCCATCCATCCCTATTCCGCCGCCCTGTTGGCGGCCACCCCGACCTATACCAACCCCGACAGCAGCCTGACGCCCGTGCCCCAGACCGTCACCGACGCGGTGGAGCGCGAAGTGCGCGAACATGATCTGAGGGCCGGGGCATGATGTATGAAATCCGCGACCTGCGGCTGTCTTTTCCCGATATGACACAGAAACCCCTGCTGGGGCCTGCACCGCGGATCGAGGTTCTAAAGGGCCTCAGCTTTGATCTGCCCAAGGGTGCGGTTCTGGGGATCGTCGGTGGATCGGGATCCGGCAAATCGACGCTAGGCCGCGCCATGCTGCGGCTGTTGGAGCCTTCGGCGGGATCGATCACCTTTGACGGGACCGACATCACCCATATGCAAGAGGCGCAGCTGCGCGGCATGCGGCAGCGGTTCCAGATGATTTTCCAGGACCCGATGTCATCGCTGAATCCGCGCCGCAAGGTCGGCGGGATCATTGCCGGGCCATTGAAACTGCACGGGTTGGACGGGTTGCAGGCGCGGGTGGACGAGGCGCTGGATATGGTCGGCCTGCCCCGCAGCTTTGCGCAGCGCTATCCTCATGAGTTGTCTGGCGGGCAACGTCAGAGGGTGGGGATTGCACGGGCGATCGCGCTGAGGCCTGCGTTCATTCTGGCCGATGAGATCGTGTCAGGGCTGGATGTGTCATCGCAGGCGCAGGTGTTGAACCTGCTGGGCGAGCTGGTGCGCGAACTGGGGCTGACGCTGGCTTTTGTCAGTCACGACCTGTCGGTGATCCGGCGGCTGTGCGACCGGGTGCTGGTTTTGCATCAGGGGGTGATTGTCGAAGAGGGGGAAACAGCGGCGCTGTTTGAGGCCCCCCAGGAAGCCTATACCCGCGCCTTGCTGGAGGCTATTCCGCTGCCGGATCCGGATCAGCCCTGGGAGTGAGTTGCCCATGGGCAATTATCGATTACGGCCCTGTTTTCAATGTCTTTGAGCAATACCTGAACCGCATTATTTAAGATTTACGCGAAGTTACTGCCTGGCCGCTTAGTGAGTGCGATCACCTTCATGCTAACTTGGCCCTATGAATCGCCAATGAAAGCGGCGTACTGATCTCTGTTCTCCTCAAGACCGCCGCCACCCAGCCGCCTATCTCTGGCGCGCCAGCATCGCCCGGAACCGGCTGAGCGCGATCAGCAGAAAAACTGCGCCAAGGCCCGTGATCTTTGCAATCTCGGGCCAGACCGTCATCAGCCCGGCATCCCGAAACAGCACAGCCTGCGCCAGGTTGACAAAATGGACGGTCGGTGAGGCCTGCAACAATGTGCTGAGTGTATTGGGCATGCTGGAAAGCGGCGAGGTCGATCCCGACAGCATCCGCAAAAACAAAAAGACAGGCATGATCAGCATGCCGAATTGCGGCATGGTGCTGGCAATTGTCGACAGCATAATCCCCAAAGACGTCACCGAAAAGATATACAGCGCTGTGGCCAGCACGAACAGCGGCACCGATCCCTCAATGGAGACCTGCAGCACCAGCCGCACGGTCAGCGCCAGACCCACAAGCACCGCGCACAAAACGATAAGACCATTGGCCAGAACCTTGGACGCCGCGATTTCGCTGGCGCGCAGTGGCATCACCAAAAGATGTTCGATCGTCCCCTGTTCGCGTTCGCGGATCACGGCGGCCCCGACCAGCAGCAAGGCAAACAGCGTGATCTGTTCGATCAGCGCCTCGATTGCCTGAAACCGGAGGCTGTCCAGATTGGGGTTGAACAGCGCCCGGTCGACGATCAGCAGCGGCAGACTGTCCTGCGGTCTGTTGGGTTGCAGATAGGTACGTGTTTCGGCCAGCAGGATCTGTTCGATATAGGCACCACCCACACCGGCCTGCGACATCGCCGTGGCGTCGATGTTCAGTTGCAGCGCCGGTGTGCGTCCGCGCAGGATGTCGGCCTCAAAATCCGCGGGGATGTCGATCACAAAGGCAAAGGACCCCGCATCCATCACCGCGTCGATCTGGCTGCGACTGATCAGCACCGCCGGTTTGAAGAACGGCGGCAACAGGGCATCACGGTAGCGGCGCGACAGGGCTGAATCGTCACTGTCCACAACCGCAACATCCGCATTGGTCACTTCGGTATCGACGCCGGTGGCGTCATTGTAGATCAGGAAGGTGAAAGACAACAAAAGAAAGCCCAGCAGCAGACGGTCACTGAGAAAGCTCCAGATTTCCTTGAAGGTCAGAAACCCGACGTTTTGCAGCCACAGCATCTGTTCAAGCCTCCTGTTTGCGGACGAGCAAACGCGCGATGCAAAGATAGATCACACCCAGCCCGAACATCGCCAGATAATCCTGCCCCAGATCCAGAAACCCACGGGCCTTGGCAAAGCTGCCGATCGCGATGTTCTGGAAATAATACGCCGGAAAGGACCGGCCGATCAGCGCCTCAACCCCCTCAAGCCCGCCTGCGGGCGACAGGAAGCCCGAAAAGCTGAGCACAGGCACCTGGGTGATCACCGCTGTCGCGATCAATGCGGCGACCTGCGTTCTGGTAAAGCTGGAAATCAAGATGCCAAAAGCGGTGGCCGCAAAGACATAAACCAGCCCTGCCAACAGCAACCCCGGCACCGATCCCTTGATCGTCAGGCCAAAATGGAACACCGCGATCAGGACCAACGTCACGTAGCTGGCAAAACAGACGACGACATAGGGAAACTGCTTGCCCAGCAGAAACTCTGCGACCCCGGCGGGTGAGGTATAGAGATTGCTGATGGATCCGATTTCGCGTTCACGCACGATGCCCACGGCCGCGATGATCGCCGGGATCATCGCGATGATGATCATCAGCGACCCCGGGATCATTGCGAAAACCGATCTGAATTCCTGATTGTAGCGAAAGCGCGGCTCGACGGTGAAGGGCGGAGGGGCTGGTATGGCCTGCGGTATTTCGCGGGCACGTTCCGCGTCATAATGCCGGATGATGCCCTGCACATAGCCCCGCGTGGTCTCGGCGGTGAAGGGTTTGGTGCCGTCGATAAAGAACCCGATTTCGGGTCTTTTGTTGCTCAGGATATCCCGGCCATAGCCCTGCGGGATGCTGATCAACAGGCGCAATTCGCCTTTGCGCAGACGGTTTTGCCCTTCGACATCACTATAGACCGGGGTCTGTTGGTGAAAATACCGCGACCCTGCAAAGGCGTCGATCAAACGGCGGCTTTGCGCTGTCTGGTCGCGGTCCAGAACCGCAAAGCGCAGATCCTCAACATCAAAGGAAATCCCGTAACCGAAGGTCATCATCAAGATGATCGGCCCGAGCATCGCAAAGGCCAGCCGGATACGATCACGCATCAGCTCATAGCCCTCTCGTATGGCAAACGCCCTGATCCGGTTGAACGATGCGGCGACCCCCCTGCCCGGACGCTGGGGGATCTGCCGCTCAGAGGTCAGCCGCCCGGCCGGACGGGCATCTACGCTCATGGGCCGCACCTCGTCCTTGGCCTGCATTTCTGCCTCGATATATCGGACGAATGCTTCATCCAGCGTCTGTGCTGCCTTGGCTTTGATCAGTTCATCCGGCGTGCCGATTGCCAGCACCCGACCGGCGTGCATCAGCGAAATACGGTCACAGCGGGTGGCCTCGCCCATAAAATGGGTGGACACAAAGATGGTAACATTCCGTTGGCGCGACATCTTGTTCAGCGCCACCCAGAACCGGTCCCGCGCTGCCGGGTCAACGCCGGATGTCGGCTCGTCCAGGATCAGCACGCTTGGCTTGTGCAAACAGGCAACGGCAAGCTGCAGGCGTTGACGCTGGCCCAGCGGAAGCTGCTCTGGTTTGGCACTGACCACATCGCCAAGGCCAAATTCGCGCAGCACCTCTGCGATACGCGGGGCGCGTTGATCCGGCGCGATCCGGTACAGCCGCGCGTGCAGCTCCAGATTGGCGCGCACCGAAAGCTCGCGGTAGAGCGAGAAGGACTGCGACATGTAGCCAACATCCAACCGCGTGGCGAGGTCATGGCTCTTGACGGGTTTACCCAGCAGCCAGGCCTCTCCTTCGGTGACCGGCAGCAACCCGGTCAGCATCTTCATGGTTGTCGTCTTGCCGCAGCCGTTTGAGCCGAGAAAACCAAAGATCTCTCCACGCCGGATCTCAAAGCTTGCGTTGTCGACGGCGGTAAAAGAGCCGAACCGCCGGGTCAGGCCCTGGGCCCGGATGGCGGGGGGGCCGTCCTGATGCTGCCGGATGGATTGATAGCTGCCGATGGCAGACACATCGTGATCGGGCGCATGCAGCCGCGCGAAAGCCTGCTCCAGCGTGGCTGTGGCGGTCCGTTCCAGCACCTCGGCCACGCTGCCGTCCTCAGCGATGCGCCCACGGTCCAGCACCAGAACGCGCCCGAAACGGGCGGCCTCGTCCATATAGGCGGTCGCCATGATCAGGGTCATCTGCGGGCGTTCCGCGCGGATGGCCTCAATCAGCGCCCAGAACTGTCGCCGCGACAGCGGGTCGATGCCGGTGGTCGGTTCATCAAGGATCAGAATATCGGGATCATGCAACAATGTGCAGCACAACGACAGCTTCTGCTTCATGCCGCCTGACAGTTGGCCCGCGGGACGATCGGAAAATGCCGAAAGCCCAACGGCCCCCAGCAGGTGATCAATGCGCTGCCGCCGCTGAGTGCGCCCCACCGCAAACAGGCGCGCCATGAAATCAAGGTTCTCTGCGACCGACAGCGACGGATACAGAGTACGGCCAAGCCCTTGGGGCATATAGGCCAAACGATGCGCAATCTCGTCGCGATGGGCCTGCGATCGCATGTCACCGCCAAACACCGCGATCTGGCCAGTCTGAAGCTTGCGCACCCCCGCGATCAGCCCCAGCAGGGTCGATTTGCCGACCCCGTCAGGCCCGAGCAATGCCGTTGAAGAGCCGCGCGTGATCGAAAAACTGACATGCTCAAGGGCCTGCGTTGCGCGATACCGGTGGCCGACACCGTTGCACAGGACTGTGGTTTCAGGGCCCATCTGGGAGCCTCGTCTCAAGCCAGACAGGCCAGTCAAGGTCGGGCGCAAGCCGCAGGTAGGCATCGCCCGTGTACCCCGCTTTCACGTAGCCCTGAAAACGGACCAGCAGATCAGGCGCAAACCGCAGTTTGACCCGGTACATGAACTTTTCCCGCTCGTTCGCTGTCTCTACCGTCTTTGGCGTGAACTGCGCCTCGGCGGCCACGAATGACACGCGGGCCGGTATGACATAGCCGGGGGCGGCATCCAGCACTATGCGCGCTTCTGCGTCCTGCGCCAACACCCCCGCCTGCGAGGTCGGCAGGAAAACAGACATATAGACATCGGACAGATCAAGGATCGTCGCCACCCTGTCACCCGCCCCGATAACCGACCCGGGCTGTACCAGCTTGTATTCCACCCTGCCCGCAATCGGTGCCTTCAGCGCCATCTCGGCGATCATGACCCGCAGCTGCGCGCTTTGTGCTCTGGCCTGATCGACGGCGGCATTGGCCGTCTCAAGGGACGCGCGCGCGCCTTGCAGGTTTGCTTCGGCAATTGCGTGCTGCGCATCGCGCCGGTCCAGATCGGCGGTGGTCGCGATATTCTTGGCCTCAAGGTCCTGCACACGAGCAAGCTCCAGCTCGGACAACCTGTGCTCTGCCGCGCGCAGGGCCACTTCCGCCTCGGCCCGGGCGATGCTTTGCCGCGCACTGCGCACTGCCGCCTCAAGCGCTGCAAGCTGCGCCGTCATCACAGCCGTGTCGAGCTGCGCAACAAGGCTGCCGGCCTCAACCAGATCGCCCTCGCGGATTTCGATCCTGTCAACCCGCCCGGCATATTTGGTGGCCACGTCAACGCGCTCTACCTCGATCCGGCCATTGGCCATGACAAGACCCTCTGGCAGCCGTTCATTGCCAGCGTAATCCCGGGTGTTCAAGACGGTAACAACGCCGCCGATGACACCGGCGGCGACAAGCATACGACTGACACGTTGGATGGTCTGTTTGCGCGCCAGACCGCCGTTGGACCCAAACACCTGTCAGGTCTTGCGGTTCAACGCCGAACGCAGCGTCACGGCACCAAGCATCAACAGGGCCAAGGCCCAGAACCACCAGCCCGCATCCCATGCGCCCAGACCAATGGCCAGAAAGATCAGACCGAATAGCAGGCTGGAGACCCATTTTGGCCGATATTCAGGCATCTGCAGCCTGGCCACCGCGCAAAGCAGGGCAAACAGGCCGATACCCACGAAAAAGACACCCCAGCTGTCAAACCAACCCGGCAAACCCGGCCACCCTGTATTGGCAAGAAGCAGCACCACCGCGCCCCATAGAAATGCAGCACCCCACCAGATGCCGTCAATGCGGTCCATCAGCATCCAGTCGACGTTGCCACTGTTGAATTTCTGTCCATGTGCCATGTGTCAAACTCTCCGCTCCCATTGCGCCTTGCGGCCCGTTGTACGGTACACCGGGGCCGCGATTGCCGGACTGATCCATGTCAATGGGGGCGCGGATGGCCGGCCTGATGGCGGGTCAGAATGCCTTGCGCCATCCGAACACCACGCCGGTTGATCCACCGCTGACATCGTAGAACCCATAGCCATCAGAGCGATGGTGCAGCCTGACGTACATGCTGGTGTCTGGACGCGGCAGAGTGAATTCCATATCGGCCATCCAATAGACGAAATTGCGCGTTGAGGTTCCTTTTCGGTCAATTTCGACCCGAGGAATTTTTGTGGCATGCGATATACCAAGGCCAAATGCGACGCTGTGCAGCCTTGGCAGAACAGGATTTTCCGGCCGGTAGCGCAGAACGACGGGTAGGTTGAATTCGAAATGGTCCTGTCGCCCAAAATGACTTACGGCCTGCAATTCCAGCCCATAGCTGAAGCGGCTGTTGCCGATCGGCCGTTCCCAGCCCAGCCCGACACCGACAAGGCCGGAACCGGCAAAATCAATCGACCCGGGGCTGAAGACTTCGTACCATACGTTTTCTGTCATGACCCCTAGAAAGCCGGTGTAATACCACTGTGCCTCGGCCCGTGCGGCACCCACAGGTAGTGTAAAAATGACCGCAACAATGATGGCGCGAACCCAAGTGAGCAACATTCCGGCGCTCTCCAAACAGATTTTTCGGCTAATCCGCCGCAACAGATCTGCGGCCCAGCTTAGCCAGACCAATGCCCTGCGCATTGATATTTTGCATCTCTTGGCGAAACCTTCCCCTTGGGGGGACTGAAAAAGACGTTGATGATGATGCCGGGCGGTGCCCGCTGAATGCATCCGCCCGATGAGCTACGGCAGGCCCGCGCCTTATGCGCACCACCCCTTTAGCGTGGCCACACCTGCCTTGAGCATCAGCACATCAAACCCGCCCAGCAAACGATAGCCCTTTGCGAATA
>JAFMGZ010000027.1:0-38240 GCA_017854855.1 Sulfitobacter sp.
GCCATTTCTTTCAAGCGCGCATGATCATCCTGCGACAGTCGCAATGTCACACGCGGGCAATCGCGTGGTGTTTTGTGCCGAGTCAGTTTGCGCGTCGGACTGACCCGCGCACTCGTCACTGCCGTAGAAGCGTTTCGGAAGTCTTTCTGCACCGTCTTCATGGTGATGGTCCGCGCACATGCGCTGGCGACTTAGCTGCCGTCCTTTTGCGCCTTCCATCGCTCGAATCTTGCGTTGCGGCATCAAATTCTCCAAGCTTGTGGATAACCTCAGGTTCAGATTTGAGAACTGCCTACCATTGCTCCAACTCTTGAAACAAAGAGGACAAATCAGAGTTCGAACTCGAACCGGCTCTGTCCGCCATTATCCCCATTGCGAACCAATGACACCGGCCTGACGGGCACGGGTCTTTCCGTGTTATTTCACCAGCGTGCTGAAACTTCCCGAAACCTTGGGATACGCGGCCTTGTTGAGGCTGTTCACTGCGCCGCTCTTCAGCCTGCGGCGCCGGTTCTGTATTGGGTGGGTGGCATGCAGTGAGCCTTCGGTCCAGCAGGCCCCCCGGTGCTGTGGCAGGCAGCCTGCATGCGGGTCAACGGCCTGAACATTGAAACGCCAAAGCTGCAGCGATTGAAACGGCCACGATCCTTTGTGGCCGTTTCGCGTGCCGCCTTAGCGGCCCAGGATGCCGGGCAGGTTCAACCCTTGTTCGCGGGCGCAGTCCAGCGCGGTTTCATAGCCCGCATCGGCGTGGCGCATCACGCCTGTGGCCGGATCGTTCCACAGCACATTGGCAATCCGGCGGTCCGCGTCTTCGGTGCCGTCGCAACAGATGACCATGCCTGAGTGCTGCGAAAAGCCCATCCCGACACCTCCGCCATGGTGCAAGGACACCCAGGTGGCACCACCCGCCACGTTCAGCATCGCATTAAGAAGCGGCCAGTCCGATACCGCGTCAGAGCCGTCCTTCATCGCTTCGGTCTCGCGGTTGGGCGATGCGACGGAGCCGCTGTCGAGGTGGTCGCGCCCGATCACGACAGGGGCCGACAATTCGCCGCTGCGTACCATTTCGTTAAAGGCCAGGCCCAGCTTATCACGCAGCCCCAGACCAACCCAGCAGATCCGGGCCGGCAGGCCCTGAAAGGCAATCCGTTCCCGCGCCATATCCAACCAATTGTGCAGATGCGGATCGTCGATCAGTTCTTTGACCTTGGCGTCGGTCTTGTAAATGTCCTCTGGATCGCCGGACAATGCACACCAGCGGAACGGGCCGATGCCGCGGCAGAACAGCGGGCGGATATAGGCCGGCACAAAGCCCGGAAAGGCAAAGGCATTCTCAAGGCCTTCTTCCTGCGCGACCTGGCGGATGTTGTTGCCATAATCCAGCGTCGGCACGCCAGCGTTCCAGAAATCTACCATCGCCGCGACCTGCACCTTCATCGAGGCGCGCGCGGCCTTTTCCACCGCTTTGGGGTCGCTTTCCTGTTTGGCGCGCCATTCGGCGACGCCCCAGCCCTGCGGCAGATAGCCATGCACAGGGTCATGGGCCGAGGTCTGATCCGTGACCATATCCGGTCTTACCCCGCGTTTGACCAGTTCGACAAAGACGTCTGCCGCATTGCCAATCAACGCTACTGACTTGGCCTCACCGGCCTTGGTCCAGCGGTCGATCATTGCCAAAGCGTCATCCAGATCATGGGTCTTTTCATCCACATAGCGTGTCCGCAGCCTGAAATCGGCGCGGGTCTCGTCGCATTCGACAGCCAGACAGCAAGCGCCCGCCATGACGGCTGCGAGGGGCTGGGCACCGCCCATGCCGCCCAGACCGCCCGTCAGGATCCAGCGGCCCTTGAGGTTGCCATCATAATGCTGGCGGCCTGCCTCCATGAAGGTTTCATAGGTGCCCTGAACGATGCCTTGAGTGCCGATGTAGATCCATGAACCCGCCGTCATCTGGCCATACATCGCCAGACCTTTTTTATCCAATTCGTTGAAGTGGTCCCAGGTCGCCCAATGCGGCACGAGGTTGGAGTTGGCGATCAGCACCCGTGGCGCGTCCTTGTGGGTGTTGAACACTCCGACCGGCTTGCCCGATTGCACCAGCAGGGTTTGGGTGTCCTCCAGCTCTTTCAGGGCGGCCACGATGGCGTCGAAATCTTCCCATGTGCGGGCCGCACGGCCGATGCCGCCATAGACCACCAACTCGTGCGGGTTCTCGGCAACATCGGGATGCAGGTTGTTCATCAACATGCGCATCGGGGCTTCGGTCAGCCAGCTTTTGGCGCTGATCTTGGAACCGGTGGGCGCAAAGACGTCGCGGATGTTGTGGCGTGGATTGGTCATGTGGTGCCTCCCAGGGTTGGGGCCATGTCGGCCAAAGCGGTAAGAATGGATGCCAGATGCGGACGCAGGCGGCCCGCCTTGGCTGTGTCATAGATCCAAGGTGGGGTTTCCTGCGCCAGATAGGTGGATTGGGCCAATTCCATCTGGATGGCGTGAAATCCCTCGGCAGGGCGGCCATAGTGTCGGGTGGTCCAGCCGCCCTTGAACCGCCCGTTGATCACGTGGCTGTAACCATCTGCCTGCGCACAGATCCGGGCGGTGGCCGCCTCAATCTGGGGCGCACAGGTGGTGGCCATGTTGGTGCCGATGTTGAAATCCGGCAATGTGCCATCAAACAGAAAGGCGATCCTTGAGCGGATCGAATGGCAATCATACAGGATCGCCACACCGTGCAGGTCGCGCACGCGCGCCAGCTCGGCGCTTAGCGCGGCATGGTAGGGCGCGTGAAAGGCCGCCCTGCGGGCCGCCACCTCGGCCGCATCTGGCGGGGTGCTCCAGATCGGATGGCCGTCGAAATCCGTCAGCGGCACCAAGGTCGTGGTGTTCTGACCGGGATAGAGGCTTTGGCCCTCAGGATCGCGGTTGGCGTCAATCACGTAGCGGTGAAACACCGCGCGCACGGTCGTGACCTGGGGCAACAGCCCGGCATAGAGCTGGTCAATATGCCAATCCGTATCCGCCAGCAGCCGACCGTTTTCGTTCAGTCTGTCGGCGATGGCATCGGGCACATATGTCCCCGTATGCGGCAACCCCAGAACAATCGGGCCTGTGCCTTGATAAACTTCGACCGGGGTCATGTCATCTGACCTTTGACAAAGCCCGGCAGCGGGACCGCATCCACCAACGCGCCGGTGGCGATCAGACCTGCGGCCGCCTCGATCGACGGGGCCATGTAGCGGTCTTCGGCAATCCTGGGCACCTGGGCGCGCAGCACGGTCATGGCCTGCTGCAATGCGGGACTGGTCTGCAAGGGCGCGCGGAATTCGATGCCCTGTGTCCCGCACATGGCCTCAACACCCAGAATGACATTGAGGTTGTCATTCATGCGAAGCAGACGCCGCGCTGCATGGGCCGCCATTGAGACGTGGTCTTCTTGGTTGGCGGATGTCGGCGTGCTGTCGGTGGTGCAGGGATTGGCCAGATGTTTGTTCTCGCTCATCAATGCGGCGGTTGTGACCTCGGCGATCATCAGACCAGAGTTCAATCCCGGGTTGGGCGTCAGGAAAGGCGGCAGATCGAACGACAGCGTCGGGTCCACCATCAGCGCCACGCGCCGCTGGGCGATGGCCCCGATCTCTGACAGGGCAACGGCGATCTGATCGGCGGCAAAGCCGACCGGTTCGGCATGGAAATTCCCGCCCGATACGATCATGTCATCTTCCACCAGCACCAGTGGATTGTCGGTGACGGCATTGGCCTCGATCTCCAGCGTGCGACCGGCGAAATGCAGCAGATCCATTGCCGCACCCGTGACCTGGGGCTGGCAGCGGATGCAATAGGGGTCCTGAACGCGGGTATCGCCGTCACGGTGGCTTTCGCGGATCTGCGACCCTTCCATCAAGGCGCGTTGGGCACGGGCCACTTCGATCTGACCGCGATGACCGCGCAACGTGTGTATCGCGTCTTGCAGCGGCGCGGTGGAGCCCATGATGGCATCGGTCGACAGGGCCGCCGTCAGCACGCAGGCTGCTGCATTCTGCCACGCCTGCCACAAACCGACCAAGGCGCAAGCGGTTGAAAACTGCGTGCCGTTGATCAGCGCCAGCCCTTCTTTCGGACCCAGGATGATCGGGCGCAGCCCGGCCTGCGCCAATGCATCGGCCGAAGGCATGCGGCGACCCTGGTACAGCGCTTCGCCTTCGCCAATCATGGAAGCCGCCATATGGGCCAGTGGTGCCAGATCACCAGAGGCACCCACGGACCCCTGACTGGGGATCACCGGGGTCACACCGGCGCGCAACATCGCCTCGATCAAGGCGACGGTGGTCATGGCCACACCCGATGCGCCACGCCCCAGCGACAGCAGTTTGAGCACCATCATCAGCCGGGTGGTCGGCGCATCCAGCGCGGCTCCCACGCCGCAGCAATGCGACAGGATCAGGTTGCGTTGCAGGCTCGCCAGATCCTTACTGGCGATCTTGACCGAGGCCAGTTTACCAAAGCCCGTGTTGATCCCGTAGATCGCTTCGGCCCCGCTGGCGGCCTGCGCTACCCTGTCTGCCGCTGCCTGAATGCCTGCATGGGACGCGGGATGCAGGGCCGCGGCCCTGTTGGCCGACCAGATGTCACGAAGCTGCTCAAGGGTCGTGGACCCGGGCGTGAGGATAACGGTCATAGCGACCCCTTGAAGATGCGAGAATGAAGCGGGTTAAAGCCTATGCGATAGGCAAGTTCAGCTGGATGTGCGGCGTCCCAGATACACAGATCGGCCTGCCATCCTGCGATGATCCTGCCGCGCGTCGCCAGGCCCAGCGCTTTGGCCGCATGGGCCGTCATGCCCAAGAGCGCCTCAAGCGGGGTCATGCGAAACAGCGTGCACCCCATGTTCATTGCCAGCAAGGCAGAGCTGAGCGGCGAGGAGCCGGGATTGCAATCGGTGGCCAGTGCCATGGGCACGCCATGTTCGCGAAAGGCCTGCAGCGGCGGGGCCTGGGTTTCACGGATCGTATAGAAAGCACCGGGCAGGATCACCGCGACCGTGCCCGCGCGGGCCATAGCCCTGGCATCTTGGTCCGTGGCATATTCCACATGATCCGCACTCAGCGCGCCATAGCGGGCTGCCAATTGCGTCCCGCCGATATGCGATAATTGCTCTGCATGCAGTTTGACGGGCAGGCCAAGTGCCCGCGCCACATCGAACACGCGGCTGATCTGCACGGTGTCAAAGGCGATGCCTTCGCAGAACCCGTCCACCGCATCCACCAGACCTTCGGCATGGGCCGCACGCAGGGCAGGGATGCAGACCTCGTCGATATAGGCATCGGGGCGGCCTGTGAAATCCGCTGGCACCGCATGTGCGCCCAGAAAACTTGTGCGCACTTCAATCGGGCGGTGCTGTGCAATCTGCCGGGCCACGCGCAGCATCTTGAGCTCTGTCTCGCGGTCCAGGCCGTAGCCTGATTTGACCTCGATCAGGGTCACGCCTTCGGCAATCAGCGCGTCCACCCGCGTCAGCGCATCCACCAAGAGGGCGTCCTGAGGTGCCGCGCGGGTTGCTGTCACGGTTGACACGATACCCCCGCCAGACTGGGCGATCTGTTCATAGGTGGCACCGTTCAGGCGCTGTTCAAATTCCGCCGCGCGGTTGCCGCCAAAGACGATATGGGTATGGCAGTCAATCAGGGCAGGGGTGATCAGCCGCCCACCCAGATCATGGACCTGATCACTGGTTTGCCCCGCACGCCAGACATCGGGAATGTCCTGCATCGATCCGACCCATGCAATCCTGTCCTCCTCCAGTGCCAGGGCACCGTTCTGGATCAGGCCAAAGCTGTCGTTGTCCCGAAGGGTGACCAATTGTGCATTTGTCAAAAGCATTCGAAGCGACTCACTTGCAAATATTCCTGCTTAATGGTTTTATGTGCATACATAATAGGCTGTCAAGAGAACGCATATGACATCATTTTTGGCGAAATCATCTTTGGCGACATCTGGGGTTTGGGCGCAATCCGCATTGCTGCCGACAGGCTGGGCATCGGATGTGCAGATTGAAATTGATGCAAACGGGCGCATCCTGTCAGTGCAGGAAAACGCGCCACAGGCGGGCACATCTGTGGGCATGTTGGTGCCGGCCCCGGTGAATGTGCACAGCCATGCCTTTCAACGGGCGATGGCGGGGCTGACGGAACGCAGAGGTCCGGATCCGCGCGACAGTTTCTGGACCTGGCGGCAGCTGATGTTCCGCTTCCTGGATCAGCTGACCCCCGATCACGTGGAGGCCATCACCGCCTTCGTCCAGATGGAGATGCTGGAGGCAGGCTATGCCACCAATGCAGAATTCCACTATCTGCACCATCGACCGGGCGGCCAGCCCTATGACGACCTGTCCGAGATGTCACAGCGTATCGCCGCTGCTGCCGCGCAGACGGGCATCGGTCTGTGCCTTTTGCCCGTACATTACGAATTTGGCGGCTGCGACGCGCGGCCCTTGGGGGCGGGCCAGATCAGGTTTGGCAATACCTTTGAGCGGTTTCACGAATTGCACAGCCAGGCAGCAGGGGCGCTGGCCGGATTGCCGCGCGATGCCAGCCTTGGTGTGGCACCGCATTCGCTGCGGGCGGTGGGGCAAGAGGCGCTGCGCACCTACGCGCAGGCCTTTGGCACCGGGCCGATCCATATGCATCTGGCGGAACAAAAGGCCGAAGTGGCAGAGGTCGAACAGCACTGGGGGGCGCGGCCGGTCCAATGGGCCTTGGCGAACATGGGGCTGGATGAACGTTGGTGCCTGATCCACTGCACCCAGATGACCGCCGATGAAACCCTGCAACTGGCGCAATCGGGCGCTGTGGCGGGGCTGTGTCCGATCACCGAAAGCAGCCTTGGGGACGGTATCTTTGACGGGGTGCGCTGGCTGGGCGCGCAGGGTGCCATTGCCCTGGGGTCCGACAGCAACATCCGCATCGCACTGAGCGAAGAGCTGCGCACGCTGGACTATTCACAACGCCTGCGCGATGGCAGCCGCGCGGCCCTTGCCACGGCAGAGATGTCGACCGGACGGCGGCTGTTCGAGGCGATCCTGCAGGGCGGCGCACAGGCCACGCAGCGTCACACCGGCAGGCTAGAGGCGGGCCATTGGGCGGATATGCTGGCGCTGGACACCGCGTCAGAGCATCTGTGGGGCCGCACCGGCGATACAGTGCTGGACAGCTGGATATTCGCGGGCGATGACAGGCTGGTGACCGATGTCTGGTCCGCAGGCCGCCATATGGTGCGCGGCGGGGAACATGTGGACAGACCCCGCATTGTCACGGCATACCGTGCCTGCATTGACGCCCTGAAAGACGCCCTATGAACAGCCCTTCGTTTCGCAACTGGCAAAGTGTGCAGGATGAGGTCCTGCGCCGCATTCACGCGCGCGAATGGAAACCCGGTGACCTGATCCCCAATGAGGCGGATCTGGCGCAAGAGTTCGGCTGTGCCCGAACGACCGTCAACCGTGCCCTGCGCGCTTTGGCCGAGAACGGTCTGCTGGACCGGCGGCGCAAGGCAGGCACCCGCGTCGCGGCACAGCCCGTGGCCAAGGCCACGCTCGACATTGCCGTGATCCGCCGCGAAGTCGAAGAGCGCGGTCAGAAATATGGCTATCAGCTGATCAGCCACGCCCAGGCGGTGCCGCCGCTTGCCATCAGTGCGGCAATGCAGACAGGCGCGCGCGATCCCCTGTTGCATATCTGTGCTCTGCATTTTGCCGATGATGCGCCCTATGCGCTTGAGGACCGCTGGATCAATATGCATGTCGTGCCGGATGCGGGGGGGGCTGACTTTCAGCAGGTATCGGCCAATGAATGGCTGCTCAAACACGCGCCCTATACCAAGGGCGAGATCGCCTTTTCCGCCACTTCGGCGACGGCAAATGAGGCGGCTGTGCTGAACTGTCCGGCACAATCCGCCCTTTTCGTCATCGACCGTCTGACCTGGGACAAGGCGCAGGCGGTCACCAAGGTGCGGCTGATCTTTGCGCCGGGCCACCAGTTGCGCACATTGCTCTGACGCAGGCCTGCTGACACCGCTTCATCCCCCAGTGGCCATGGTTCATCCGTCAGGAACCCATGCCCGCCGCCGCCGTCAAAAGCCGATGGCGGCACCATCCTTGCGCGGGTCTGATCCGCCGGCATAGCCGCGCGGGCCCAGACGGTGGATCAGCTGCGCGCCGCCAAAGCCAAAGGCATTGTCCGGAGCCTCGAGGGAAATATCATGCCCCATGGCCTGCAAACGGGCGATCGTGGCATCGGGCAGGGTCGTTTCACAGGCCACGCCCAATCCTTTTGTCACACGCCAGCGCGGCGCATCTGCGGCCATCTGCACATCCTGCCCCCAAAGCTGGGTGCGCAGCACCATCTGTACATGCCCCTGCGCCTGCATCGGCCCACCCATTACGCCAAAGCTCATCAAGGGGGCATCGGCCCCCATCAAGAACCCCGGAATAATGGTATGGAACGGGCGTTTGGACGGACCCACGTGGTTTTGGTGGCCGGGATCAAGAGAAAATCCAGCCCCACGGTTTTGCAACGACACACCGGTGCCCGGCACCACGACCCCAGACCCGAAGCCTGCGTAATTTGACTGGATGAACGACACCATCATCCCAGAGGCATCGGCCGCCGTCAGATAGACCGTACCGCCGCTCTTGGGGGCACCCGCCCCGAAATCACTGGCCTTGTTGGGATCAATCAGCTTGGCCCGCTGCGCAAGATAGCCGTCATCCAGCAAATCCTGCACGGTGATCCGGCGCATATGTTCGGGATCGGCGACAAAGCTTTCGGCATCGCGCAGCGCCAGTTTCATCGCTTCGATCTGCAGATGAAAGGCGGCGGGGTCCTCTGCATCCATGTCGCGGATGGCCGTCTGGCCCAGAATGCCAAGCCCCATGAGGGCCGCGATACCCTGGCCGTTGGGCGGAATTTCATGCAGCGTCACAGCGTCGAACCCCTTGGAGATCGTCCCACACCAATCGGCCTGATGCTGCGCCATATCCGCCACCGTCAGGGCCGCATCGTGCCGGGCCGCATAGGCTGCGATTTCTTCTGCGATGATGCCTTCATAAAACGCCTTGCCCTTGGTCTCGGCGATCAGGCGCAGGGTGCGGGCATGGCCCGGACTGGCAAAGAATTCACCGGCCCGGGGCGTGCGCCCCTGGGGCATGAAGGTTTCGGCAAAGCCGGGCTGATGGCCCAGGTCCTTGCCCGCGCGCGCCCAAAGCGTGGCAATCACCGGGCTGACCGGAAAGCCGTTTTCGGCATAACCAATGGCCGGTTCAAACAGCACCTCGAACGGCAGTTTGCCAAAGCGGTCAGACAGCGCGACCCAGCCAGAGACGGCACCGGGGACGGTCACGCTTTCCCAGCCGCGATAGGGCATGGCACTTTGGCCTGCAAAACGCGCGGCATTCCAGGCGGCAGGCGACCGGCCTGATGCATTGAGCCCGTGCAAGTTTTGTCCGTCCCACAGAATGGCAAAAGCATCCGACCCGATCCCGTTGCCCGAAGGTTCCAGCACCGTCAGGGCGATCGCTGCCGCAAGGGCCGCATCCACCGCATTGCCGCCCCGCGCCAGCATGGAAACGCCCGCCTGTGCGGCCAAAGGGTGCGAGGTTGCGACCATGTTCTCGGCCACCACGGCAGAGCGGCGGGAAGGATAGGGATGATGGGCACGCAATTCCATGAGGCAGACCTCTTTCCAATTTTTGATGTACAGGCGTCTGGCCTAAGGAACATTTTTGCGCAAGCATGCCAAGGGCGGATGGCCCGATTGCCCGGATCCGCAGACAATGGCCCATCTGCGCTTGAGCCTGGCTGCCGCTGGTCGTAGGCTGTGGATAAAGGGCACTAACTGCGCTGTGCACATAACCAAGGGGCCGCATCATGTTGATCGAATCGTCACCAGACACCTGCCACTGGGGATATTTTGACGCGGCCCGCCCGCCAGTCGCTGAGATTGAGAGCGGCGCGGAAGTCACCATCAACACCGTATCGGGCGCGCCGCAGGTGCTGCCGGGGGCAGGCTATCATGTGCCTCCCGAATTGTTGGCCATCCACGCCGCAGGCCCACCGCCTATGCCGGGGCATATCCTGACCGGTCCGGTGGCGGTCAAAGGTGCGCGTCCCGGCGACGTGCTGCAGGTCGATATCCTTGAGGTTTCCTTGCGGCAGGACTGGGGGTTCAACGTGATCCGTCCGCTTGCCGGCACCTTGCCACTGGACTTTGACGACACCCATCTGACTATTCTGCCGCTGGACGCAGAGCGTGGGATCGCCACGATGCCCTGGGGGCTTGAGCTGCCTTTGGCCCCTTTCTTTGGCGTCATGGGCGTGGCCCCACCGCCTGCATGGGGGCGCATCTCAACGATTGAGCCGCGCGCCCATGGCGGGAACATCGACAACAAGGAACTGGTTGCGGGCACCACGCTTTATCTGCCGGTCCATGCAGAAGGGGCCCTGTTCTCTTGCGGGGACGGCCACGGCGCACAGGGCGACGGAGAGGTCTGTGTCACCGCGATTGAAACGGCCCTGCAGGGCCGTTTCCGTCTCACCCTGCGCCAGGAGCTTGATCTGACCTATCCGCAGGCCGAAACCCCGCGTCATCTGATCACCATGGGGATGCATGCGGATCTGGACCAGGCGGTTGAAATTGCCCTGCGCCGGATGATCGTGGAAGTTGCAGCCCAGATCGGCATCAGCAAGGCCGAGGCCTATATGCTGTGCTCGCTTGCGGCCGATTTGCGGATCACACAGACCGTGAACCGCGAAAAAGGGGTGCATATGATGATCGACAAGGCGCTGCTGGTCCCTGCGGCCCCCAGATAGGCCTAAGACACCCGGGAATAGCCTACGTTTTCAACACAGAATGTGTCAAAGAAATGCGCCAGCCTACGCAGGATGGGCCGCACCTGCGGGTCCAGCGTCAGGCGCGACGGGGTCTCTTGGATCATGCCCCTGCATTCTGTGCGCAGGGCCTGCAGCGCAGGGGCCAGCAGTTGGCGCTGGGCCGGGCTGAGGTTGAGTTCGGCAAAATCAATGGCATTGTCGCACATCAGCATTTCAATGATGCGCCCGCGCAGCCTGTCTTGCGCGCTCAGGTGATAGCCCCGCGCCCCTGCAAGCCCGCCCTCGCGGATGTGCCTCGTATAGCTGCCGGTTTCGCTGCTGTTTTGCACAAAACCATCGGCAAAGCGCGAAATAGAAGAGGCCCCAAGGCCCAGCAGGGTCTCGCAACCATCAACCGTGTAGCCTTGAAAGTTGCGCCGCAATTTGCCGGCGGCGGCGGCGACTGCCATGCTGTCGTCGGGATGTGCGAAATGGTCAATACCGATGGGCATCATGCCTGCCTGGGTGAAAACCTCGGTGGCTTTGTCAAACAGGGCAAAGCGTGCGCGATCATCGGGCAGGGCCGCTTCGGGGATCAATTTCTGCCGTTTTGCCATATGCGGCACATGCGCGTAGCCAAAAAGGGCGACACGGTCGGGGGCCAGCGCATTGACCTGCTCCAGCGTGTCTGCAAACCCGCTGAGCGACTGAAAGGGCAGGCCGTAGACCAGATCAACGTTCAGTGATTTGATGCCCGCCTCGCGCAGCATCAAGACAGCATCACGGGTCTGCGCATAGCTTTGCAACCGGCCGATACAGGCCTGAACATGGGCTGCAAAATCCTGCACCCCGATGCTGGCACGCGTCATGCCAGCGGCCTTCAGGGCTGCAACCTTGGCCGCGTCCACGAGGGTCGGATCAATCTC
Source organism: Sulfitobacter sp. (assembly GCA_017854855.1). GTDB lineage: Bacteria > Pseudomonadota > Alphaproteobacteria > Rhodobacterales > Rhodobacteraceae > Sulfitobacter. The sequence continues at coordinate 11,792 of JAFMGZ010000027.1, forward strand.
GACCGAGAATTCGGTATCGGCGTCGATAACAAAGACACGCTGCAGCGCGCGGCTGAGCCGCGCAATCAGTTCAGGCGGCAGGATGGTCGGTGTGCCGCCGCCCCAATGCATCTGCCTGACCTTCAAGCGGGCCGGAATATGCTGCGCGATCAGCGCCAGCTCTGCCTCCAGCGTGTCAAGATAATGCAGCACGGGGGCAATGCTGCGCACCCCTTGGGTGCGGCAAGCGCAAAACCAGCAAAGCCTTTCGCAAAACGGGATATGCAGATAGACAGAGATCGGCGCATCCGGGTCCAAAGCGGCAAGGGCTTCGGCCTGGAATTGCGCGCCGATCTGATCGGTGAAGGCGGGGGCAGGTGGATAACTGGTGTAGCGCGGCAGGCGCTTGTCAAATAATCCACGGGCTTTGAGGCTATCGAAACTGAACATGTCTGGATTATTCATGGCTGCCTGCCTGCGGTCTTTGATCCCGATCAAATGGGCCTGAATTTGGGTCTGAATTTGGGCCTGAGTTCGGCACAAAATCCGGGCCTGCATCATCGTCCAACAATATCCGCCAGGCGGCCCCGTCCAGATCCTCATATTGATCGGCCCTCAGGCTCCATAAAAAGGCGGCAAGGCCGAACCCGCCAAGGATCAGCGAAACGGGAATGAGGATGGCCAGGATATTCACGATCTTGCCTTTCGCGACAGGCGCAGCGCATTCAGCAGCACGGTAATGGATGACGACGACATCGCAATCGCGGCCAGCAACGGTGTGACAAACCCCGCCAGCGCCAGCGGGATGACCAGCGCGTTATAGCCTGCGGCGATGGCAAAATTCTCCAGGATGCGGCGCTTTGCCTGTCTGGAGGTGGTGATCAGATCGGGCAAGGGGGCAAGGCTGCTGCCCAGCAGCACCACATCCGATGCAGCCCGCGCCGCGTCAGCCGCACAGGCCGGGGCGACAGAGGCATAGGCGCAGGCCAATGCGCCGGTGTCGTTCAACCCGTCCCCCACCATCAGAACCTTGCGGCCCTGTGCGGCCAATGCGTCAAGATAGGCGATCTTGTCGGCCGGGCTCTGGGTGCCGTGAAAGGTCTCTATCCCCAGTTCGCGGGCCACCGCGCGGGTGGCAGCAGGCGTATCGCCAGAGATCAGATGGATGTCGGTTCCTGCCGCGCGCAGGGCGTTGACCGCATCCTTTGCGCCTTCGCGCAGATGGGCGCGCAGGCTCAGATGCACGGCGGGGTCCGTGCCGATCTGCAGCCAAGCGCCGGGTGCCTCGGCGATCGGCGCGCCGGTAAAGGCGGCTGATCCCAGGCGCACTTCACGCCCCTGCCAACAGGCCGAAAGGCCCGCGCCGGGGTGTTCGGTGACGCGGGTCAGGTGGGCCGGACCCGTTGAGTTGTCGCAAAACGCGGTGTTCGAGACAGGGTTCAATTCACCACCGAATTCGGGGCTAAAATCTGGGGCCAATTCCGGGGCCAATTCTGGGGCCAGCTTTTGGGCCAACCCTGCGGCCAGGGCGCGGGCGACGGGATGTGTCGCACTTTGCGCAAGCGCATACGCCACGCGCTGTGCGTCGGCTGGAATGTGATCCATCGCAGCAAGATCAAGCTGGCCTTCGGTCAGCGTGCCGGTCTTGTCAAAGACCACCGTATCGGTTTCGGCAATCCGCTCCATCGCGGTGCCGTTCTTGACCAAGAGCCCCGCGCGAAACAGCCGTCCCGCAGCGGCGGTCGAGACCGCAGGCACCGCCAGCCCCAGCGCACAGGGGCATGTGATGATCAGCACCGCGATGGCGATATTCAGCGCCAGCCGCGTATCGCCCGAGGCGATGACCCATCCACCAAAGGCTGCCACTGCCAGCAGATGCACGGCGGGGGCATAAATCTGGGCGGCCCGGTCCGCCAGCGCGGTATAGCGGTTGCGCGCGGATTCAGCCGCGTCGATCATGGTCACCATGCGGCGCAGCGAGGTGTCATCGCCCACCGCAGTGGCCTGCACCGTCAGCGGCCCGCTCAGGTTCACTTCGCCCGCGCTGACCGCCATGCCGGGGCTTGCAGGCACCGGCAGGCTTTCCCCCGTGAGCAATGCGCGGTCCAATGTGCTGTCGCCTTGGGTGATGATTCCGTCCACCGGCACCCTTGCGCCGGCCAGCACGATCAGCCGGTCGCCAATCCGGGCATCGGCCAGATTGATGGTCTGGTGCCCCGTGCCAGTCTGGCGCAGCACGCGCGGCACTTCGAGCGCGGCCAGTTCGCGTGCAGCCGACCGCGCGGTTGACCGGCATCTGTGATCCAGATAGCGACCGCAGAGCAGAAAGAACGTCAGCGACAGCGCCGCGTCGAAATAGGCATTATGCCCGCCCGCCGCCGTTTCATAAAGCGACATGGCAGAGGCAAGGATCAGCGCCAGCGAAATCGGCACATCCATGTTCAACCGCCCCACACGCAGTGCGGTCCAGGCATTGCCAAAGAACGGCTGGCCGGCATAGCCGATGGCGGGCAGGCTGATTGCCGCTGAAATCCAGTGAAACAGCGTGCGCGTGGCATCATCCGCGCCCGACCAGACCGCCACGGACAACAACATCACGTTCATCATCGCGAAGCCCGCGATGGCGATGCGCAACAACAAGGCGCGCCCGGCGGTATCTGCCGTCTGACCCAGCGCGTCCCGGTCCAGCAGCCGCGCCTCATAGCCCAGACCCGCCAGATGGTCGATGATCGCTTCGGGCGGGGTCAGGGGGCTATGGGTGATCTGCACCTGTTTGCGGTTCAGGTTCACCCGCGCCGCATGGACATCTGCACGGGCCAGCAGCCCCCGTTCCACCCCCGCGATACAGCCTGCGCAATGGATGCCGGGCAGGGACAGATACAAGGTCTCGCCCGCGGCCTCAGAGGAGTGTGCGGCCGCTGAAGGCACACCAATGCAACCCGGACAGGCTGCAAACTGTGGTGTTTCGGCCAGGGTCATGCGCCCGAACCCTTCATGGTCAGCGGAATGCGGCGGCGAAAGGCCGTGCCATCGGCGGAGGTCATTTCCAGCCACAGCGTCCAATAGCCGGCCGCGACCGGGGCAGGGGCGCTAAAACCTGTGCCGGTCCAGGAAAAGGCGGGCGTGATGTCTTGGGCTACATGGGTGGCACGCCCCAGGGTGGCCTTGGTGATGACGGGCCTGACGGGGTTGCCCGCCGCGTCCTTGATCTGCAAGCCCAGCATGCCGTCGGCCAAAGTGGTCTCAACCGCCCAGCCCAGGGCCTCCTGGGCGCTGCGGTCCGCGTCAAAGCTCTGGCTGGCGACATAGGAGTTCTTGGTCACCAGTCCGGGAAAGGTGGCAATGGCCTGATAGGCCAGGGTCAGGTTCACGGCGATGATGATGCTGAAACAGCCGCCGAAAATGCCAAGGACATGCCAGCCTGTAAGGGTGCGGTTCATTTTGTGTCTCCTGTGCCGTTAAAGATCGTTTTGCTGCTGGCCCGCGACAGGGTGGTCATGTCTTCGACCCAGAACCGCAGCGGGGTGCTGTCAGCATGTGCTGCGGGATCATCACGCCGGGCCGTCACATAGACCCGTTGCAGCAGGGTCTGGTTGGCCGGAACCGTAACGCTGAGCTCGGTTGTCCCCTCAAGTGCGATCCGCAGGGTCTCAACCGAGGTCAGCGAAAGGTGGAACAGCCGGTCATCGCCCGACTTGTTGCGCAGCCTGACGTCATAGATGTTGCGGATGGCCCCGTCGCTTTGCATCACGTAGGTCGGGTTGCGCACCGGCGAGACCGTCAGTTCGATATCGGAGCGGATAAAGAGCGCGATCACCAGACCCATGCCAACCACGGACCACAGGACCGTATAAAGGATGGTGCGCAGGCGCAGGACATGTTGCCATATCGGCTTGGGGCTCCAGCCTGCATATGCGGGCGTGTCCTTGGCCGGGGGCACGTCGTCAAGTGCGAGGTAGTCGATCAAGCCGCGCGGCTTGCCGACCTTGTCCATTACCTCGTTGCAGGCGTCGATGCACAGCGCACAGGTGATACATTCCAACTGCTGCCCGTCCCGGATGTCGATCCCCATGGGGCAGACGTTCACGCAGGCCATGCAGTCAATGCAATCGCCCAGGGTTTCCTCAGCTTCGGCGGCGATCTGGGGCACGTCGGCCTCTGTATAGGCGGTGGCGGTCCGGGTTGCTGCGGCGGCGCGCGCGCCCTTGCGGTGACGCCCGCGCGGCTCACCGCGCCAATCGCGGTAGCCCACGGTCAATGTGCCCTCATCCATCATCGCCGCCTGGATACGCGGCCAGGGGCACATGTAGATACAGACCTGTTCGCGCATGAAGCCGCCAAAGACGAATGTCGTGGCCGTCAGCACCGCAACAGAGGCATAGGCCACGCCGGGCGCGTCCAATGTCACCAAACTCACCGCCAAACCGGGCGCATCGGTGAAATAGAACACCCAGGCACCGCCCGTGGCCACAGAGATCAGCAGCCAGACAAACCATTTGGTGAGCCGCAAAGAGAGTTTGCGCAGGCTCCAGTCGGCGCGCAGCAGACGGATACGCGCATTGCGGTCTCCCTCGATCCAGCGCTCCACCAGCAAGAACAGATCGGTCCAGACCGTCTGCGGGCAGGTATAGCCGCACCAGACCCGTCCCAGCGCCGAGGTGAACAGGAACAATCCCAGCCCCGCCATGATCAGCAGGCCCGCGACAAAATAGAACTCATGGGGCCAGATTTCGATCCAGAAGAAAAAGAACCGACGATGTTCAATATCGGCCAGAACGGCCTGATCGGGCAGGTTCGGCCCCCGGTCCCAGCGCACCCAGGGCAGCAGATAGTAGATGCCAAGAGTGACCCCCATGATCCACCATTTCAAATTCCGGAAAAAACCCGACACCCGGCGCGGAAAGATCGGTTCGCGCGGGGCATAGAGGGACGGGGGCGTGTCGGCCATTGCAGGCTCCTGTGTCTGTTCGCCCCGCAGCTATGCCAAGGGCGCGCTGGGCCGACCTTGATCTGGGTCAAACCATTTGGCGATGTCGGAAAAAGCTGCGGGAATGATGGTTGCGGGGTGCCCATGGGAAGGCACCCCTGACAACGCGCGGCATTGGTGCGAACAGGGCCGCGCGATGTATCTCAGTTGGCGGGCGCAGGATCGGCTTCGCCGCCGCCCAGCTGGTGCACGTAAGTCGCCACGGCCTGCACCTGTGCTTCGGTCAGGCGCGGCGGTCCCCATGGCGGCATCACCCCGAAGCGTGAATAGGTGATCGTCTGGGTCAGGGCCTCGCGGTCCCCGCCATAAAGCCAGATCGCGTCGGTCAGGTTGGGTGCCCCCAGATCGCGGTCCCCCTTGCCGGCCTCGCCGTGGCAGGCGGCGCAATTGTCGGCAAACAATGCGGCACCCTCTTGTGCCAATGCCGCGTCATGTTCTTCGCCGGCCAGGGCGCGCACCTGTTCCACAACAGATAGGATTTCTTCGGGTGCCAGCATGTCGCCAAAGGCGGGCATTTGCGAATATCGCGCATCCCCGTCGGTTTCATTGCGCACGCCGTGGCGCACGGTATAGGCAATCGCCGCGTGATCGCCGCCCCAGATCCAGTCGTCATCCAGCAGGTTGGGATAGCCCTTGGCCCCCGCAGCCCCCGAACCGTGGCATTGCGAGCAATTGGTGCGGAACACCGCAGCACCCGAAGAGACTGCGTAGCGGTAGAGGTCTTCGTTTTGTGACAGGGTGGTCAGGTCAGAGACGGCCAGCTGCGCGTCCCGCTCAGCATTGCCTGCGCGAAAGGCTGCTATGTCATCGGCCACTTCACCGCGGGTGGAATAGCCCAGCACGCCTGAGGTCGCACCGCTGATCATGGGCCATGCGGGATAGGCAATGGTATATCCGATGCCCCAGATGATGCAGATGTAGAACGTCCAGAGCCACCAGCGCGGCAGGGGATTGTTCAGCTCTTCAATGCCATCCCAGCTGTGGCCGGTGGTTTCGGTCCCGGTGACATCATCGACGGGGTTCTTGCGGTCGTGGTCGCTCATGATGCGCCTCCGATCTTAAAGGTCTCTTCTGATGCGCAGGCACAGGTCGCACAGTTGCGCGCGCAGGTGCTGTCATTGCGAAACGGAATGTTGGCGGTGTCGCGGTGCGTGTCCTTGCTGCCGGGCCGAAAGGCCCACACGACCACCCCCAGAAAGAAACAGGTCATCGCCAAAAGCATCCAGCTGTCTGCGAATTCACGCATGAGGGAATAGGTATCCATGGGTAAGGCTCCTTAGCGGCTGGCATCTGGGGTGAAGGTGGAGAAATCCACCAGCGTGCCCAGCATTTGCAGATATGCGACCATCGCATCCATCTCGGTCAGCTGCGGCTGGCCGTCGAAATTAGCGACATTGGCCGTCTCGCCGTAGCGTTCGATCAGGCCGTCATAGTCGCTGTCGGGGTCAGCCTGCGCCTTGAAATCAGCATGGGCGTTCTCGACCATCTCGTCCGTATAGGGGACACCGACGGCGCGGTGGGTGGTGATCAGGTCTTCGATGTATTTGCCGTCAATCGGGGTGCGCGCCAGAAAGGCGTACTTTGGCATGATCGATTCAGGTACCACCGATTGCGGGTCTGACAGGTGATCCACATGCCAGGCATCCGAATAGCGCCCGCCGACCCGTGCCATATCAGGTCCGGTGCGTTTGGAGCCCCATTGGAACGGGTGGTCATACATGCTTTCTGCTGCCAGTGAGTAATGGCCGTAGCGGTCCACCTCGTCGCGCATGGGCCGGATCATCTGCGAGTGGCAGACATAGCAGCCTTCGCGCACATAGATCTCGCGGCCCGTCAGTTCCAGCGGGGTGTAGGGGCGCATGCCCTCTACGTCCTCGATGGTGTTTTGCAGGTAGAACAGGGGGGCTATCTCAACGATGCCACCGATGGTGACCACCACAAGCGACAGCACCAAAAGCAAGGTGGCCGAGCGTTCGATGATGGCGTGTTTGCCAAGGATGCCCTTGGCGGCGGGGTTTGGTTTGGTATCAGACATGTTGCTTTTCCTTACTCAGCCGGCACACCGACGGGGGCAGTGGCACGTTCCCCGCCACGGACGGTCATCCAGATGTTCCAGACCATGATCAGCGCGCCCGACAGGTAGAGAACCCCGCCCAGACCCCGCACGATGTACATCGGGAATTTCGCAGCCACGGTGTCGGCGAAAGAGTTCACCAGGAAACCCTGTGCATCGACTTCACGCCACATCAGGCCTTCCATGATGCCGGTGACCCACATGGAGGCGGCGTAGAGAACGATACCGATGGTGGCCAACCAGAAATGCCAGTTGATCGCGGACATGGAGTGCATCTGTGCCCTTCCCCAAAGCCGGGGTGTCAGGAAATACAGCGCGGCAAAGGTGATCATCCCGTTCCAGCCCAAGACGCCGGAGTGGACGTGACCGATGGTCCAGTCTGTATAGTGGCTCAGAGAGTTGACCGCGCGGATCGACATCATCGGACCCTCAAAGGTGGACATGCCGTAGAACGCGAGGCTGATCACCATCATCCTGATGATCGGATCGGTGCGCAGCTTGTCCCAAGCGCCATTCAGCGTCATCAGACCGTTGATCATACCGCCCCAGCTGGGCATCCACAGGATGATGGAGAACACCATCCCCAGCGTAGACGCCCAGTCGGGGAGAGCCGTGTAATGCAAGTGGTGCGGACCCGCCCAGATATAGAGAAAGATCAGCGCCCAGAAGTGGATGATCGACAGTTTGTAGCTAAAGACAGGACGGTTGGCCTGCTTGGGCACAAAGTAATACATCATCCCCAGAAAACCCGAGGTCAAAAAGAACCCGACCGCGTTATGGCCATACCACCACTGGGTCATGGCATCCTGCACACCAGAGAACAGCTGGATCGAACGCGAGCCAAAGATACTGACCGGCAGGGACAGGTTGTTGACCAGATGCAGCATCGCCACGGTGATGATAAAGCTCAGCAGGAACCAGTTGGCCACATAGATGTGCTTTTCCTTCCGCTTGATCAGCGTGCCCATGTAGATCAGCAGCAAGCAGACCCAGACGATGGTCAACCAGATGTCGATATACCATTCAGGCTCTGCGTATTCCTTGGACTGGGTCGATCCCAGCAGATAGCCCGTGGCGGCCAGCACGATGAACAGCTGATAGCCCCAGAACACGAACCACCGCAGGTTCCCGCCCCAAAGCCGCGTGCCGCAGGTACGCTGCACGATATAGAAACACGACATGATCAGCGCATTGCCCCCAAAGGCAAAGATCACCGCAGAGGTATGCAGCGGGCGCAGCCGGCCAAAGTTGGCATAGGGCTGTGCCCATTCAAGGTTGAGCGCCGGAAAGGCCAGCTGAAACGCGATATACGTCCCGACCAGAAATCCTACGATCCCCCAAAAGGCCGTCGCGATGACGCCTGCACGGACCACGTCGTCCATATAGCCGTTGGCATCAACCGCCGCGCGGGCAGGCTCATCCGTGCGCCGCAGCACCCAGATGAACATGCCTGCGGCAATGGCCATGATCAGCAAGGCATGGACCTGATAAGCCAGGTCGCGGCCCCAATCCGCCGCAAGGGCTGCAAGTATGGTGATCAGCCCCAGGAGTAAGAGTTTGAAATAGTCAGACGTCATGTCGGTGTCCCTTCTTTCATCCCGGCGCGGCAAGCCTGCGCCAAGATGGGTGTTCGCATTGGCACCTTGTCCCAAAGCGCCCCCGACAGGTCTTTGATCTGCATCAATAAGCTTCGGGTTTCTGATTGGCGCAGGTCAAAGACGATTTTGCCCCCGAAGGTCATCGTTCCATAGGCACCGATGATGGAGGATCAGAAGATGTCAATTCAGACCGTTACCACCATACTCACATCCGAAGATCAGATGCAGACGCAACTGATTGCGGCCACCGAATTTGCCCGCGCCGTCGATGCCCATCTGCAGGTGCTGGCCCTGGCCGTTGGAATGGACCAAAGCGGTATCGCATCATCGGCACTGGATGCCATCCCTGCCGGTATCGGGATGGAAGACAGCGTCGCCCGGGCCAAGGCGCTGGGCGCGGCGGCAACGGCGCATCTGGCAAAAGAAGACATTCGCTGGAACGTGGAACCCTTTGCCTCGCCTGCCGGGATTGTCAGCGGTGAAATCGCCCGGCACATCCGCTTTAGCGATCTGGTGGTGCTGGAAAGGGGCGCGAAAAATACGGCCTATGTGCAGATGAAGACATTGGCCGAGACGGTCCTGTTCGATGCCGATTGTCCCGTGCTGCTGTTGCCCGAGGATTATCAGATGGCCGCGCCGCCCCAAAGTGTGATGATCGCATGGGACGAAAGTGCGGCCGGCCTGCGGGCGGCGCGCTTGGCCTTGCCCTTGCTGACACAGGCCCGCGCGGTGCATGTGGTCCTGATCGACCCGCCAAAGGACGCGCCAGACCGTTCCGACCCCGGTGGGGCCTTTGCGCAATTCCTGTCGCGTCAGGGCATCAAATGCGAAGTGTCCGTGTGCAACCGCACCGATCACAGTATCGCAGGCACGCTCAAGCGGCGGGCCACGGAGCTGGATTGTGACCTGCTGGTCATGGGAGCTTACGGCCATTCCCGGCTACGACAAGCGGTGTTTGGCGGCACCACGCGTGACATGATGGAAGATGCGGATGTGCCTGTCTTTATGGCTCATTGACGGCATGGCTCATTGACGGAATGGCCCAGTGACGGGCGCACCTGCGGTCCGGGCCACAAAGCGGTTTTGCAAAACCGCACTCCCTGAACGCGTGCGAAAATCAGGGATTTCCACAGGTCAAATGTTCAGGTCACGTACCAGCCATTCCAGACCACGCCTTAGATCAGCATGCCGCCATCGGTGTCATCACCGGTCTCTGCCATGAGGTCTGCCAGATCGGGTATCGTGATGCTGCGGCTGCCTTTCACCTCGATGATGCCGTCCTTGCGCAGGGCCGTCATCTGGCGGCTGACGGTTTCGATGGTCAAGCCCAGGTATTCCCCCATCGCTTCGCGCGATATCGGCATTTCGAATGACAGCCCATCGGTCACGGGCTGTAGATGCAGGGTGGCGATCCGCTGCCCAATCAGGGCCAGCAGGCAAGTGATCTTCTCACGCGCGGTCTTGCGGCCCAAGAGCATCATCCATTCGCGCGCCACGTCCAGTTCATCCAGCGACATCGCCAAAAGGCGTTGGCCGATATGCGGCGTGGTCTCTACCATCTGCTCAAAGGGCTTGCGGCGAAAACAGCACAGGGTGACATCCTGAATGGCTTCGACGTCATAGGCGACCTTGTCGCGTCCGGGCCGGCCAATGAAATCAGAGGGCAGCAAAAGCCCCAGCATCTGCAACCGCCCATCGGGCAGGGTACGCGACAGCCGCGCGGCACCCGTAACCACCGAGGCCACGAAATGCATCTCGTCGCCCTCGAACATGATGGGCTGCCCGGCCTCGAAGCTTCGGTAGTATTTGATATCCTCAAGACGGCGCAATTCATCATGATCACATGTGGAACAGACGGCCCGATATCTGATGTTGCATTCAGAACAAGAGCTGAATTCCTGACCCTTACGGATGATTGTCATTGGAATATTCTTTCACCAGTTAGACCTTTGGCGTAGCACAGAAAGGAACGAGAATTCAATTGGTGTTCAATTTCAAATGTTTGCCTGTCAGGGTTGTGCGCCTGTCGCCAGATATGCGGATAGCGGTCCGGGTGGTGCCAGCGGTTCGGGCCAAAATTCGACAGGCCTGCGGCATATCATCATAATACCGGTTGCATTGGGGCACGCTTTGTCTTTTCATTGGCCCATCAGTCAATAAAAAACCTTAGGGAGTATTCCATATGAAACGCTTGCTTGCCTCAACGGCGCTGGCCCTGACCGTTGGCACATCTGTTGCCGCCGCGGGATGCGAAAAAATCACCTTCTCTGATGTGGGTTGGACCGACATCACGGCGACCACCGCGGCTGCCTCTGTTGTGCTGGATGCGCTGGGCTATGAGACAGAGACCAAGATCCTTTCCGTACCGGTGACCTATACCTCAATGGCAGCGGGCGATATTGACGTGTTCCTGGGCAACTGGATGCCCACAATGGAGGCCGACATCGCCCCCTACCGCGAGGCAGGGACCGTTGATACGGTGCGCGCAAACCTTCAGGGCGCGAAATATACGCTGGCCGTGAACAAGGCCGCCGCCGATTTGGGCATCACCAGCTTTGCGGCCATCGCGGCCCATGCCGATGCCTTGGATGGCAAGATCTATGGCATCGAGGCGGGCAATGACGGCAACCGCCTGATCCAGTCCATGATTGACGACAATGCCTTTGACCTCAAGGATTTCGAGGTGGTCGAATCCTCTGAGCAGGGCATGCTGGCACAGGTTCAGCGTCTGACCCGCAAAGAGGAGCCGATCGTGTTCCTGGGGTGGGAGCCGCACCCGATGAACGCCAATTTTGAACTGACCTACCTTGAGGGTGGCGATGATTTCTTTGGTCCTGATCTGGGCGGTGCGACCGTCTTTACCAACACCCGCGCAGGCTATTCCGCCGAATGCCCCAATATCGGCAAGCTGCTGGGCAATATGGAATTCACGCTGGCCATGGAAAACGAAATCATGGGCGCGATCCTGAATGATGGCCAGGACCCCGAAGAGGCCGCAGCCGCATGGATCAAGGCCAACGCGGGCGTGCTGGACACATGGCTGGCCGGTGTGACCACCATGGACGGTGGCGATGCAATGGCCGCGGCAAAAGCCGCGATGCAATAAGCGCCGGCACAGGCGTGACAGATGCCCGCCCCGCGCAGGGGCGGGCATCTTTTGGGATCAAGGCGTTTTCCGTAATACCTGATAAATCATGGGGCGCTGAACGCATTGAAATCGTTGGTTTCAGGCAGCGCTGCGGGCACAGGTCTTTTTCGAAAACGCTCAAGGGGGCAAGATGGACTGGTTAACCGAAAACAAGATACCCGTTGATGACATCGCCGAGGCGGGATTCAACTGGCTCCAGATCAAGGGCGAATGGTTCTTTGACGGGCTTGCGTCGGTGATGGAGCAACTGATCGACGCCATCCTGTTTGTTCTGCAAACGCCCCATCCGCTGATCATCATCGCGATGTTTGCAGGGCTGACCTGGCTTATTCAGCGCAACTGGAAAACTGTTGCTTTCATCGTGCTGGGCTTTTTGTTCATCCTCAACCAGGACTATTGGGAAGAAACGACCGAAAGCCTGACGCTGGTCCTGTCGGCCTGTGTCGTTTGTATGGGGATCGGCGTGCCGATAGGCATCGCGGCGGCCCACCGCCCCAGATTATACCGATTTATGCGCCCGGTTCTGGATCTGATGCAGACATTGCCGACCTTTGTCTACCTGATCCCGGCAATCGTATTTTTCGGCATCGGGATGGTGCCGGGGTTGATCGCCACGGTGATCTTTGTACTGCCCGCACCGATCAGACTGACACAGCTTGGTATTTCCTCTACCCCCAAGGCCTTGCTGGAAGCTGCCGAGGCTTTTGGTGCCAAACCAAGCCAGACCCTGTGGAAGATCGAATTGCCCTATGCGCTGCCACAGATCATGACGGGTCTGAACCAGACCATCATGCTGTCGCTGTCGATGGTGGTGATTGCTGCACTTGTGGGCGCGGATGGTTTGGGCGTGCCGGTGGTGCGCGCGCTCAATCAGGTAAACACGGGCCTTGGGTTTGAATCCGGGCTGATCATTGTGGTCGTGGCAATCATGCTGGACCGGATGCTGCGGGTGGGTGACAAATGACCAACGCTGTTGAATTCCATAACGTTTCTATCGTTTTTGGTGACCGCCCCGAAAAGGCCCTGCCGCTGATGGACCAGGGCCAATCGCGCCCCGACATTGAAGCGGCAACTGGTCAGGTACTGGGCGTGCATGATTGCTCGCTCAACGTGGCGGAGGGCGAAATCCTGGTGCTGATGGGGCTGTCCGGCTCTGGCAAATCGACGTTGCTGCGGGCGGTAAACGGGCTGAACCCGGTGGCACGGGGGCATGTTCAGATCAACGACGGCAGCTGGTCGGCAAATGTGCAGGAATGTTCCGCAGCCGATCTGCGCCGGGTCCGGCGTGAATGCGTCTCCATGGTGTTTCAGCAATTTGGCCTGCTGCCCTGGCGCAGCGTACGCGACAATGTGGCATTGGCGCTGGAACTGTCGGGCGTGTCCAAGGCAGAACGGCTGGAGCGGGCGGACAAACAGCTGGCTCTGGTTGGTCTGTCAGACTGGGCAGATCGCAAAGTGGGCGAATTGTCGGGGGGCATGCAACAGCGTGTGGGCCTTGCCCGTGCCTTTGTGACAGAGGCCCCGATCCTGTTGATGGATGAACCCTTCTCCGCGCTTGATCCTTTGATCCGTACCCGGCTTCAGGATGAATTGCTGGACCTTCAGCGCGATCTGAAGCGCACGATCATTTTCGTCAGCCACGATCTGGACGAGGCCTTTAAACTGGGCGGGCGCATTGCGATCATGGAAGGGGGGCGCATTGTCCAGCTTGGCACCCCGCGCGAGATTTTTTCAAACCCCGCATCAGAGTATGTCGCGGATTTCGTGGCCAATATGAACCCCTTGGGCGTGCTGACGGCCAGCGACGTCATGGGCAAGCCTCAAGCCGATGACGCACCACGCGTGCCGCTGGAGATGCCCGTGTCAGAGTTGATCGAAAAGCTGGGCACCGAAGACGCGGCCTTTGCCGTTGTGGACGCAGGGCAGGTCGTTGGCACCGTGACCGCCCAAAGCATTGTAGAGCGGCTTAAGGTATAGCCGCTCAGCCTTGCCCGTCCGGGCGGGGGCAGGGGCCCAGCGACCCTCTGGTCATGATGGTGGTGCCCAGTTTTGCCGACTGGCCGCTGGTTTTTTTCTCTACCATATCGACCAAGGCATCGGCCGCCTTGCGCCCCATCTCGCGGTGCGGGACGTGCACGGTTGTCAGGGCAGGACTGACAATGCGGGCCAGTTCAATATCGTCAAACCCGGTGATTGAAACATCCTGCGGCACGCGCAGCCCAAGACGTCGGGCACCGATCATCGCACCGACTGCCAAAACGTCGTTGCCGCACATGACGGCTGTGGGCGGCTCTGCCCCCGCCATCAGCTTGGCAAAGGCCGCCGCACCATTTTCGATCTCATAGGGGGTTTCGATGGGCGGTATCATGGCCGCGTCCAGCCCATTTGCCACCAGCGCATCCTGCATCCCCTCAAGGCGGAACCGCGCCCGGTCATTGCCCTGGATCACGCCGGAAATCATTCCGATCCTGCGGTGACCATGATCGATCACCTCTTGGGTCAGGGCATACATTGCTGTGCGGTTGTCAAACCCGATGGAGGGGATACGCCCGTCCGGTATATAGGACCATGCGGCAAGGGCAGGCACCTTTCGCTGGGCAAGATATTCGTAAATGGGGACGTCCCTGTCATGGCCGATCAGCAGCAATCCGTCGGCACCGCGCGCAACCAGTGCCCTGATCTGTTCCTCTTCGACTTCGGGCCTATAGGCAGAGCTGGACACCAAAAGCGTATAGCCGCGCGCATGCAATGCTTCTTGAAAGGCCTGAAGCCCGCGCGCAAAGATCGCGTTGTCCATCGTGGGAATGATTGCCCCAATGGTGAAAGTGCGTTTGGCCGCCATCACCCGCGCCCCGAAGTTTGGCGTGTATTGCAGGGCCTGGACCGCTGACATCACCCTGTTGCGCGTGGCCTCTACCACGCGATCGGGATCATTCAAACAGCGCGACACCGTTGCCGTGGAAACGCCTGCTGTCTTGGCGACATCTTCCAGAGTTGGGGCTGATTTGCGCGGTTCCATCCGGGAATTGATCTCTTTCAATATCTCAAGCCTGCATAGCTTAAGTCCTTGGAAATATGAATATGTAAATCCTTGCATTGAAAATGTAAGCGCTTACACTAAGGGAGAGCCGACTCACTGAAGGAGCTTCGCCCATGTTTCTCGCTGCATCTATCGCTGTCTTTGCCATCTATTTCGCAAACGTGGCCCTTGGTGCCTTGGCGGGGGCCGCATTTCTGGGCGATGTGGGAGAGATGCTGGTTCTCTTTGCCGCGTCGATATTGTTCGTCGTGGCAATTTTGAAAAAAGAAGCTGACCGTAAAAACAAAACCGGCAGCTGAACGATCCAACGGGAGGAAACTGGATGAACGACGAAACTCACGAGCTGAAGTCGGCAGAGCGCCGCAATTTTCTGAAACTGGCTGGCACCGGCGCGTTTACCGCGGCCATGGTTGCCGGGGCGGGCGGCATGCTTTGGTCCTCAGAGGCCGCAGCCCAGACTGCAAACGAAGAACGCGACCGTGAAAAAGCCGCCGATCACGTCATGACCGTGGCCACAGCCTATGTGCTGGGCGCATCGCGCAGCTATCCGATCATGCAGCTGGACCTCAAGGAAAACATCCAGAACGCCACAAACGGCAAAGTCTATGTCAAGCTCGCCCCCGGTGGTCAGCTTGGTGCGGGCGGTGCGCTTGTGCAAAAGGTTCAGGGCGGCACGATCCAGGCGGCACAGCATTCTGTGTCCAACTTTGCGCCATTCGCGTCAACGGTCGACCTGATCAACATGCCCTACCTGTGTGGCTCGAACCAGCGTTTCACCAACCTGGTGAATTCGAACTTCTGGAATTCCGAAGTGCACCCCAAAGTTGAGGCTGCAGGTTTCAAGGCGCTGTTTTATGTCAACATCGACCCACGGGTCGTTGCGGTCCGCAAGGGCGGTGCCGGTGCCGTGCTCAGCCCATCCGATCTGTCGGGCGTCAAATTCCGCGTGCCGGGCTCCAAGATGCTGCAGCAATACTACCGCATGGTTGGTGCCAACCCGACACCAGTTGCATGGGGCGAAACACCTTCCGCGATCAAACAGGGTGTGGCCGATGCGCTCGATCCTTCGGTCGGCGCGCTTTACGTGTTTGGCTTCAAGGACATCCTGTCTCACGTGACCTTCACGCAGGCGGTTCCTGACAGCCAGGTTTATTCGTGTAACCTTGAGTGGTTCAATTCCATGCCTGCCGATGTGCAGGAAGGGATCATGTGGGGCTCTGAGATGACCGCCCACCAGAACCTGTCCAAAGTCCCCTCTGCCCGCGCCTATGCCATGGCAGAGCTGGCCAAGGCCGGCGTCGAATTCCACAGCCTGTCAGACGACCAGCTGGGCGAATGGAAAGCCGCTGGCGGCTACCAGCGTCCTGAGTGGGACGAGTTCAAGATGGAGCTTGCCGGTTCCATGGAGGCCTTTGCCAAGATGGAAGAGGCCGCAGGAACGCAGGGCAAATACTACGTCCACGACGCCTGATATCAGATGCGGACGCCCCAGCGGCGTCCGCTTTCTCCTACATGACTGACATGCGACGCCAGCCGTTCAGGCTGACCTGTTGATGTGCGAAAAGGGCGGGGCGAGATATGGATTTTTTGAAAAGAGTTGACCGGGACGCCGAACGTTGGCTGCTCCTGACGTTTTACGTAATGCTGGTGATCACCATGGCGATCGAAGTGATCCGCCGCGAGGTGTTTTCCTATTCGTCGATTTGGGGCGAAGAGATCGTGCGCTATTCCTTCATCTACCTTGCATGGATCGGTGCGGCGGCGGCAGTCAAGGAACGCGCCCATATCCGCATTGATGTGGTCATGCATTACCTCGGGCCACGCCCCAAGGCGTTGCTGTATATCTTTGGTGATCTGGTGATGTTCATCGTGGCCCTGGTGGCGCTCTTCTGGTCCTTTGAGACGGTTCTGGTGTCGGCCAAGTTTGGCTCCGTTACGGACGGGCTGCGCATCTCAAAAGTGTGGTTCTTGATGGCTGTGCCTGTCGGTTTCACCCTGATTATCTATCGGCTTGTTCAGTCGTTCATTCGTGATTTCAAAACCTTACGAGACGGCACACCCGTTTTCGAAGGTGACAAGCTGTTTGATTAAGGGGACCTGAATATGCTTTGGAATGCTGTTAATCAAACCGTGGAACTGGGCTGGGACTTTTATCTGCCCGTGATCATGTTCGTGGCGCTGATCGCCATGGCCGTGCCGGTCTGGGCTGCCATCGGTGCCTCTGCGATCACGATGCTGGTCATGTCCGGCGACCTGCCACTTAGCCTTGTGGGCGAAAGCCTATTTGCGGGCATTGATGCCTTCGCGCTGACCGCTGTACCCTTGTTCATCCTGACGGGCGACGTTCTGGTGCGGACCGGTCTGAGCCGGAAATTCCTGGATGTTGCCGAGGCGCTGACCTGCTTTACCAAGGGCGGATTTGGTTCTGCCACCGTATTGGTCTGCGGCATGTTCGCGGCCATCTCTGGCTCTGACGCGGCGGGGGCGGCGGCGGTGGGCCGTATGACCATCGACCGTCTGGTCGAAAGCGGCTACCCACGTCCCTATGCCTGTGCCCTGGTGGCGGCGGGTGCCTGTACCGGCATCCTGATCCCGCCTTCCATCGCCTATATCATCATCGGTCTGGTGCTGGGCATATCCGCCTCCACCCTGTTTCTGGCGGCCCTGATCCCCGGTTTGGCGATCCTGGTCTCTATCTTGGTCACCAACCTGATCGTAAACCGCATCTATGACTATGAGGGCGGTGGCATGATGACCTTTGGCGAATGGGCTGCCAATCTGGGCCGTGCGCTGAAATCCGGCTGGTATGCTTTCATCGTCCCCGGCATCATCTTTTACGGCATCTTCTCTGGCCGTCTGACCCCGACCGAGGCGGGTGCCACGGCTGTGGTCGTGACGATCATCATGGGCTTTATCATGCGCACCTTGTCGCTTGCGGATTTCCCCGCAATGCTGGTCAGCTCTGCCAAGGTGAACGGTGTGATCCTGCCGATCATCGCCTTCTCGGCCCCGCTGGCCGAAGCGCTGGCGATCATGGGCGTGCCACAGGGCTTTGTGACCTCGGTCACGGGTCTGACGGATGAACCCTGGATCCTCATCCTGTTGATGATCGGTATTCTGATCGCCGCAGGCTGCGTGATGGAGACAACGCCGAATATCGTGATCCTTGCGCCGATCCTCAAACCTCTTGCGGACAACATCGGCATGAACGAGATTCAGTTCTGTATCATGATGATCACAGCGCTGGGTGTGGGTTTCATCACGCCGCCCCTTGGCCTTAACCTCTTTGTCGTCTCAGGCATTACCGGTGAATCGATACTCAAGATCGCCTGGCGCGCCATTCCCTTTGTGCTTTGCATGTTCATCGTCGTGCTCTTTATCGCCTATGTCCCTGCAATTTCAACTTCACTCCTGCCCGAAATCTACCAGTAGGAAATTATCCAATGACACGTGAATATCTGAAAAAAGCGACCCTGACCGCAAAATCCGATGCGTCGGAAGTGCATGAAACCGTCAAGAACATCCTGTCTGACATCGAGGCAGGCGGTGACGCCAAGGCGATGGAATATGCCGCGAAATTCGATCGCTACGAAGGCAGCGTGATGCTGTCTGCCGAAGAGATCGAGGCGGCCTGCGCGCTGGTGCCCGAAAAACTGAAGGCCGACATCCGGTTTTCCCATGACAACGTCAAACGCTTTGCCGAGGCGCAAAAGGCCACGGTATCTGATGTTGAGCTGGAGATCGTGCCGGGCTTTATCGCTGGTCAAAAGGCGATCCCGGTGGATGCGGCGGGTTGCTATGTGCCCGGCGGTCGCTACAGCCACATCGCCAGCGCGATCATGACCGTCACCACGGCCAAGGTTGCCGGGTGCCGTCACATCACGGCCTGTTCCCCGCCGCGCCCCGGCGTCGGTGTGGCACCCGCGATCGTCTATGCCGCGCATATTTCCGGTGCGGACAAGATCCTTGCCATGGGGGGCGTGCAGGGTGTCGCCGCCATGACTTATGGTCTGTTTGGTCTGCCCAAGGCCAATATCCTTGTCGGTCCCGGCAACCAATTCGTGGCCGAAGCCAAGCGGATCCTCTTTGGCCGTGTCGGCATCGATATGATCGCGGGCCCGACCGACAGCCTTGTGCTGGCCGACAAGACCGCTGATGCCCATGTGGTCGCCACCGATCTCGTCTCGCAGGCGGAGCATGGTTACAACTCTCCTGTCTGGCTGGTCACCGATGACCGTGCGCTGGCGGAAAAGGTTATGGAAATGGTCCCCGGCCTGATCGACGATCTGCCCGATGTGAACCGCGAGAACGCCTTTGCGGCATGGCGCGATTACGCCGAAGTCATCCTTTGTGCCGACCGCGAGGAAATGGCGGCCTGTTCCGACGACTACGCGCCAGAGCACCTGACCGTTCAGGCCGAAGACCTTGACTGGTGGCTTGAGCGCCTGACCTGCTATGGCTCGCTGTTTCTGGGCGAAGAGACCACAGTGTCCTATGGCGACAAGGCCACGGGTACCAACCACGTGCTGCCGACCTCTGGTGCGGCCAGCTATACCGGCGGGCTGAGCGTGCACAAGTACATGAAGATCGTCACCTGGCAGCGCACCACGCGTGAAGGCTCCAAGGGGGTTGCACAGGCGACGGCGCGGATCTCGCGTCTGGAAGGCATGGAGGGGCACGCCCGCGCGGCGGATGTGCGTCTGGCCAAATACTTCCCCGGCGAAAACTTTGATCTGTCCGCAGATGGCTGATCCGCGCGCCCTTTTTGACCTCACGGGCCGGGTGGCTTGCGTCACTGGCGCAAGCTCGGGACTGGGACGGCGTGCCGCTCTTGCCCTTGCCGGGGCAGGGGCGAAAGTGGTGGGCATTGCCCGCCGCAAGGAGGCGCTGGAAGGACTGGTGTCCGAGATCGGTGCAGATGCTGCCTATGTTGTCGCCGATGTGGCGGACCGGGCAGGCATCGCCGATCTGGCCGCCGCCATCAGCGCCCCCTTTGGGGCCCCTGATATCGTCGTGCATGCAGCGGGCATCAACACCCGTCAGGCGGCCGATGATGTGACGCCCGAAGGCTGGGACCAGACCATCGCGCTGAACCTTGGCGCGCCCTTCTTTCTCAGCCAGGCGCTGGTTCCGGCGATGAAGGCCAGGGGCTGGGGCCGGATCGTGAATTTCGCGTCGTTGCAGACCACGCGGGCCTTTCCGGGCGGGATCGCCTATGGGGCCTCCAAGGCGGGTGTGGGCCAATTGACCCGCGCCATGGCCGAAGCCTGGTCGGCGGACGGGATCACCGCCAATGCCATCGGACCGGGGTTTTTCCCGACCGAACTGACCCAGGCGGTGTTTGACGATCCTGCACGCGCCGCGCGCAATGCCGCCCAAACCTGCATCCAGCGCAATGGCCGTATGGAAGACATGGACGGCCCGTTGTTGTTTCTATGTTCCCAAGCATCTTCCTATGTCACAGGGCAGGTGCTGATGGTTGACGGGGGATTTACCGCAAAATGAAAGCTTTGGTTTACGATGGAGTTGAGCAGCTGGGCTTTCGTGATGTGCCCGATGCCGCCCCGCGCCCCGGCGAACATCTGATCCGGGTTGAGGCCGTGGGCATCTGCGGCTCTGATATGCATGCCTATCTGGGCCATGATGCCCGCAGGCCCGCGCCATTGATCCTGGGCCATGAGGCTGCGGGCGTGATCGTCGGTGGGCCGCGGGACGGCATGCGCGTGACGGTGAACCCTTTGGTCACCTGTCGGACATGCACGGCCTGCACTTCGGGCCGGGAGAACCTCTGTGCGGACCGGCAGATCATTTCCATGCCGCCCCGCGAGGGGGCCTTTGCCCAATATATTGCCATGCCCGAAAGCAATCTGGTCGAAGTGGCCAAAGCTGTGACCTTTGCCAAAGCCTGCCTTGCCGAGCCGCTGGCCGTCAGCTGGCATGCCAGCCGTCTGGCGCTTGAGGCATTGCATCCCTCACTGGACAAACGTGCCCTGGTGATTGGCGGCGGGGCGATTGGGCTTGCGGCGGCCCTGGCGCTTGGGGCGATGGGCATAGAGGACGTGACCGTGGCCGAACCCAACGATGCGCGCCGGGCCTTTCTGGCAGAGCGCTGTGGGCAAAAAACCGTGGCCGCGGCCCAGGGGCAATTCCCGGTCGTGATCGATGCGGTGGGCTATGCGGCCACCCGTGCCGTGGCATCGGCGCTTGCACAGCCCGGCGGCGTGATCACCCATGTCGGACTGGGCGAAGATACAGGCGGGCTGGATATCCGGCGCATGACCTTGCAAGAGATCACCTTTATCGGGACCTACACCTATACCGCCCAGGATTTCCGTGACACGGCGGCCGCGATCTTTGACGGCAGGCTGGGGGCACTTGACTGGATCGATGAACGCCCGCTTTCGGGCGGATTTGAGGCCTTTCAGGACCTGCGCCAGGGCGCGGTTGCGGCACCCAAGATCGTACTCTCTCCATGGGCATGAATTTCCCCCAAACAGCAAAGGTGTCAGATCATGTATCATAAAATCCTTGTCCCGATGGCGCTGGACCACGGCATCTCGGCTCAAACGCTTGAAATCGCCGCTGCCCTGCGCGGCGAGGGCGGTGAGATCATCGCACTGCATGTGCATGAAGCCCCCCAAGGGTCGGTCGCGGCCTATTTGGACGAAGGCGTGGTCAAAGAGGGCTTTGAAAAAGCCCGCGCCCTGCTGGAGGCCAAGCTGGAGGGTGTTACAGGTGTCAAAGGCGAAATCGTCATTGGGCATACCTACCGCACCATTATTGATTATGCTGGTGCCAATGGCGTTGATTGTATCGTCATCGGCTCTCATAAACCGGGGCTCAGCGATTATCTGCTGGGTTCTACTGCGGCCCGTGTCGTCCGGCACGCGCCTTGCGCGGTTCACGTTCACCGTAGTTCCTAATTCCTAAATCACGCGGCCTTGGCCGCATTACCTGAAAGGCAAAACCGACATGAATATCGACAAGAAGATCACGGATGATCTTGTTGCGAACAATGTCTCATTTGTGACCACCGTGCCCTGCAAGCAGCTGGCCGGTGTGATCGATGAGATCGACGCGCGCAAAGAGATCTTCCACATCCCGTCCAACAAGGAAGACGAAGGCATGGGCCTGTGCGCGGGTGCTTTCATGGGCGGCAAACGTCCTGCGATCATCATGCAGAACACCGCGATCGGTGTCACGATCAACACGCTGGCGACATTGATCCAATATTACCGGATGCCGCTGCCCATGCTGATCTCTTATCGCGGCGAACTGCGCGAGCCGGTGGCCTGTCAGGTCGAAATGGCCGTGCATACCAAGGCGCTGCTGGCCGAGATGAAGATCCCGACTTATCACTTCCACCATCAATCAGATGTGGAAGAATTTGATGCGATCCTCAAATATACATTCATGTGCAACAAACCGGTCGCCATTCTGACCGATGCCAACTTCTGGGGAGGCTACGGGGACCAATGATCCGTTCTGAAATTCTCAAAGAAATCGCGCCCATCATCCGTGACCAACTGGTTGTCTGCAACATCGGTTTGCCCAGCCAAGAGCTGCATATGATCGACGATCAACCAACTAACTTTTATATGTTGGGTACCATGGGGCTTTCGTCCTCCATCGGTCTGGGTCTGGCACTTGCGCAGGACAAGACAGTCATCTCCATCGACGGTGACGGCTCTGTCTTGACGAACCTCGGCACGCTGCCGACCATCGCAAACAACGTGGCTGACAACTATATCCTGTTGATCATCGACAACGGCTCTTATGGGTCAACCGGGGATCAGCCCACATATGCGGGCAAGAAAACCTCGCTGACGGCTGTGGCAAAGGCCTGCGGTTGCGAAAACGTCATCGAAGTGCAGGACAAGGACCTTGGTCCGGTGTTGCAGGGTGCCATCGACAGCAAGAAAATGACCGTCATCGTGTGCAAATGCGACAGCGGCAACATCAAGCTGCCGGTCATCACGATGGATCCGGTTGTGATCCGTGATCGTTTCATGAAAGCGGTTTCCGCGTAAATGAGCGCCAGTGCCATCCATAGCGCCGAAGACGCCCGCCGCCTTGCGCGGCGGCGACTGCCGTGGATGGTGTTCGACTATATTGACGGCTCTGCCGGGGCCGAAACAGGGGCTGCGCGCAACCGTGCGGCCCTTGATGCGATCACTTTGCGCCCGCGTATCCTGCGCGATGTCAGCCAGCGGTCCTTGGCAACCACCGTCTTTGGCCAGCAGACAGAACGCCCCTTTGGCATCGCGCCCATGGGCATGTGCAACCTGTCTGCACCTGGTGCGGATCTGATGCTGGCGCGGCTTGCCGCCAAGCATAAGGTGCCCCATGGGGTGTCCACCGTGGCCTCAACCCCGATGGAAAAGATCTTGGAAGTGGCCGAAGGTCATGCCTGGTTCCAGCTTTATTTCACCGGCGATGGGACGGGCACATTTAAACTGGTAGAGCGCGCCAAGGCGGCTGGATACAAGACGCTGGTGTTGACCGTCGATGTGCCCGAAGTGGGCCGCCGCCCGCGCGAATTGCGCCATGGCTTCAAGATGCCTTTCCGCATCGGCCCGCGCCAGTTCATCGATTTCGCATTGCATCCGCGCTGGTCCATCGCCGGGCTGATCCACGGCAAGCCGCAGATGGCGAATTTTGAGATGGACGGCTATGATTTCGACCGCACCGAAAGCCGTGCCAAGGCGGATTGGGACACGCTGGCCCGCTTGCGAGATGCCTGGCCCGGTCATCTGGTCGTCAAAGGCGTGCTGGATGTCGACGATGCGCTGCAGCTGCAAAGGGCAGGGGTGGATGCCATACAGGTCTCAAGCCATGGGGCACGCCAACTTGAGGCGGCACCGGCACCGATTGACATGCTCCCCCGGATGCGCGCCGCACTGGGGCCTGATTTTCCACTGTTCTTCGACAGCGGTCTGCGCTCTGGCGAAGATGCGCTCAAGGCACTTGTGGCCGGGGCTGATTTCGTCTTTTTCGGGCGGATCTTGCAATTTGCCATGGCCGCTGGGGGCGATCCGGGGCTGGCGCAATTGTGGCGCGTCCTGACCGATGAGATGAGTATTGCCATGGCACAGACCGGCATGACCTGCATCAAGGATGCGCATCAGGACGCCTAGGTCCTGATAAGACCCTGACCCCCAAAATCCGGCCTGAAATTAAACATTTCAACGCGTTAAGCGATGCGTTACAGACCAGCTATTCCCAGGCACGCTTGAAAAAAGACTGTTTGTCATTTTGGCATCGTGTAAGCTTGGCCGTGGATACATCTGCACAAGACGATATTCGGAGCTCTAGGAGGATCTACATGACCCATCTGCAACATCTTCGGCACCTGCTGCTGAGAGGTCTGTTTGCCGTGATGCTGAGCACTGTCATGCTTGGTCAGAGTGCAAATGCGCAGACCGATCCGTTTGAACGCGGCTGGACATTGCAGCCCGAGATGTCGAGCCTGAATTTTCAGTCCGTGAAAAAGCAGACGGTGGTCGAATCCAGTGGATTTGCCACCATGGAAGGCACAATCGGCCCTGATGGGCAAACCGAAGTCGTGGTTTTGCTGGATTCGGTCGATACCAAGATTGACCTGCGCAATGTTCGGATGCGGTTTTTGTTCTTTGAGACATTCAACTTTCCAACGGCTACCATCACAACCAAACTGGATGCCGCCCTGTTGGACGATCTTGCCACGCTGCGCCGTAAGACGATCCCAATCACTTATTCCCTGAACCTTCACGGCGTCAGCCAGACCCTGCAAGCGGAGGTGACTGCAACGCTTTTGGGGCCTGACCTTGTCTCTGTGACCGCCAGAACGCCGATTTCCATCAGCGTATCTGATTTTGACCTGATGGGCGGATTGGCAAAACTGGAAGAGGCCGCCAGCGTGGACATCATCCCGTCGGCCACGGTTTCGTTTGATTTTGTCTTTGCCCGCAACAGCACCACCGCACAGGTTGCACCTGTACAGGCCCCCCGGGTGGCCCCCGCGTCAGCGGCTCTGGAGGCGGAGGGTGATTTTGACAGTGAAGCCTGCAAAGGCAGGTTTGAAATCCTGTCGCGCACCGGAAACATCTATTTTCAGTCGGGTTTTTCGCGGCTGGAAGACCGAAGCGAGCCGTTGCTGAACAGTCTGGCCGATATCGTGGCGCGTTGCCCTGACATGGTGATCGAAATTGGTGGCTACACGGATTCCATTGGCAGCGCCGCATCAAACCAACGCCTGTCAGAGGCGCGCGCAGGCTCAGTCACCCGCTTTTTGCTGGCCCGCAACATCCCCGCTGACCGGTTGATCAGCAAGGGATACGGTGAGGAAAATCCCGTCGCCAGCAATGACACCGCCGAAGGACAAGCCAAAAACCGCAGGATCGAATTCAAGGTATTGAGCAACTAGATGATCACAGGTTTTTCGCCTAAAGGTAGAAGGGGCAACCGTGCCTTCGGTTTCTGCACTGTTTTGACCCTGCTGGTGCTGTGGTTCGGGGCCGCAACGGCCCAGACACTGGAACCGCGCATTGCCTTGATCGTCGGAAATGAGGCCTACAGCGCTGTATCGGCCCTCGACAATCCGGTGTCGGATGCGGAATTGATGGCGCAAACCCTCGAAAGTCATGGATTTACGGTAACTCTGTTGACCGACGCCGATCAGATTGGGTTGAACCGCGCGATTGCGCAATTTGGTCGGGATCTGCGCGAGGCAGGGCAGGAAGCCACCGGTCTTTTCTATTACGCAGGTCATGCTGTGCAGTCGTTTGGATCAAACTTTCTGCTGCCTGTGGATGCGGCCTTGACTGATGCTGCTGATCTCAGTCTTGTTGCTGTCCCGGCGCAGGCAGTCCTGCGACAGATGTTCTCGGCCAAGAACAAGACCAATATCGTGATTTTTGATGCCTGCCGGAACAATCCTTTTTCTGCGATCCCGGATCTGAATGATAATGGTCTGGCAGAGATGAAATCGCCTACCGGAACGTTTTTGTCCTATTCGACAGCGCCCGGTGCCGTGGCTTTGGACGGGTTGGAGGGCAACAGCCCCTTTACCAAGGCATTGGCTGCGCAGATCCCTGTGCCCGGCGTCCCGATCGAACAGGTATTCAAGAACGTGCGCATTGAGGTGATCGAAAAAACCAATGGCCAGCAAACCCCTTGGGATACCTCGTCATTGACGGGGGATTTTGTTTTCGCGGCCGCACCGCTGAACGTTCAGGCGGATCTGTCTGAGGCGGAGCGATGGGCCGCCATTCGCGACAGCACTGACCCTGTGCCGGTTGTTGTTTTCATGCGCGACTATCCCGAGGGTGTTCACATGGCTGAGGCGCGCGCGCTGTTGGACAAGATCATCAACGCAGAGCTGGGACCGAATACCGCAAATACGCAGACGCTTGCCCCGATAAAAACGCCCGTGCCGGCGGCGCAACCAGAAGATCCCTCTGCCGAACAGCAACGTTTGATCAGCATCGCACAAGCATCGGGGAAAGCGGAGGATTATCAAGCGTACCTCTCGGCCTTCCCGCAGGGTACCTATGCCGAACTGGCCGCTTTCGAGTTGAAAATACTTGAGGAAAAGTCAGCGCGCGCAGCATCTGCTGGCACGGGCACGGGCACGGGCACGGGC
>JAFMGZ010000027.1:38269-48671 GCA_017854855.1 Sulfitobacter sp.
GGTCGCCACGGCTGAGCCTGCGCGGACGGCGAATGCCCCGATGGGGTCCGAATTGACCTTTACCATGCCCTTCACCAATGCGGAGGGGCCGCTGATCGGGAAAAGCTTTAGCGAACTGATTGAAATGTCCGCTCTTTATGCGCCCATTGACGGGCTGCCTGATGCATTGTGGAAGGATCAGAGCTGTTCGAACTGCCACCAATGGACCAAAGAGGCGCTTTGCACGCAGGGAAAAACCTATGTCCGGTCCGGGGGCGAAAACGCAGTTTCAAAGAAACATCCATTTGGTGGCGTTTTCAAAAGGAATTTGCGATCCTGGGCCGAAGGGGGCTGCAAATAGCCCGACTGAAATTCTAGGGCTGGCCCGATCGGCAGGATCGGATATGAAAACCGTCAAACAGCAGATAGGCTGGCGGTGGATCGCATGACCAGAAAGGCGATAGGATGATGTGGAAATCAATTTCTCTATTGGCTGTCCTGTCTGCAACGGCGCTGCCCGCGCTTGCGCAGGATGCAAGAGGGGTGTGGCGCACGGAAGCCACCGACGAAGGGTATCTGGAGGTTGAGATCGCCCCTTGCGGTCCGCACCTATGCGGCAAGATCCTGCGCGCGCGCAATCTGAAGGGCGAGGAAGGACCCTATCCGCATCTGGGGCGGACGATGATCTGGGATATGATGCCGGAAACGCCCTCGCGCTGGTCCGGTGGCAAGATTTGGGACCCCAGCCGTGACGTCACCGTGAATGGCAAGCTGGCTTTGCAAGGCGATAGATTGACTTTGTCGGGGTGTTTTCTGGCGATCTGTAGATCACAAGACTGGACGCGGCTGCGGTAACGGGCCCCTTGGCTTTTCGCAGACGCTTTATGTCGCGTTGTCCAGGATTCTCTTTGCTTCCTGCTCCAGCCGCGCTGCAATTGTGAACAGCGGCAAAACCTGATCGCTTGGGGTATTGCGCACAAGTTCATAGGCTGCCTGCTCCACCAGTTTTGATGCCAGATGCAGCGTTTCTGTCATTCTCAGAGGCTGGGGAAGAAGCTCAATCGCTTCGAGCAGCTTTGCGGATGAGGCTGCTGTCGCAGACATGGGCGCATAGGCATCTTCGGCTGTGGCTTGGGGGGAAAAACGAGAATCGTAGAGGATATTGTCTAGTCCAAAGGTCTTGCGATTTCTCACCGGAAGCTCCATTTTTCTTGCCCTGAGGTGGTGCCACTTTGCCTTTCAGATGGCAGGGGAACCCATAAAACCCTGCAATTTGACCGGTAAACGACGACCAGATTCAATTCGTAAACGATAGTGCTATTAGCACAATAATAGGCCGCCAATCGGTGCCGTCAATATCCAAAAAATCAAATACCGTTATCGCCCAATCTTTAGGCGTTCATGAAAACTCTGACGCATGGACCATATTAAATTAGGTTCATGAAACATCCGCTGCAAAGCTGCTATGCCTTTCGGCATCCCCTGCCGCGTTATCGGAAAACTCCCGAATTACCCGCGCAGGGCCTGCAGTCAACAACTTTAACGGCTCTTGTGATCTACCATGGCGCAGCTAGTCCAGGAAACGCGGTAATGCATCCTTAATGCGCCACCGCATCCAGCAATTGCTGCTTGGTAAAGGGTTTGCTGAGAAATTCATCGGGACGTGAAAACTGCGCCATTGCGGCGCTCATCTCGATTGAAACAGGGCCACCCCCTGAAATAACGACCAACTTCTTGCTGGCAAACAATTCGGCCGATGCCTCCAGAACGTCGAATACGGCCTGATTGTGATGCCAGACATCAACCACCAAGACACCTATACTGTCGTGTTCGCCCAGGATGGCATTCAGCTTGCCAATGTCACTTTCCCCAATGGCCGAAACCCCGCCAGACTTTAGCATATTGAGCATAAGATCGAGCATCTGCGCGTCATCGTCAAAAACGGCTACCGTATACATCAAGATTTGTCCTTCTTCAGTGCTATGTGCAGCACAACCTGTCGCAGTGTTTGTTCAAAGGTATTGGCCCGGTCCGTTTCAATGGTGTCCATGGCTTCAACCAATACGAAAAAGGGGTCGGACTTGATCGTTTCCCGGCCGTTTTCGCTTAGGTGATAGATTGATCCGCGCCGGTCTTCGGGGTTCTCAACCTTTTCCAGCATCCGTTTGGTCAGCAGCGTCTGGACGGCCCGGCTGACCGGCGCATGACTTAGGCCCAGATACCGGGCGGCATCGCTGACGGTGGCCGTCTGTTCATCCGCAGTAGTGAAAAACCGCAGAATAGACCATTGCAGGGGTTGCAAAGACCCAGGTGCCCTTTGGGGATAAAGCAGCCTGACCAATCGTTCCAAGACGATGCCCAATGCCTTTGCGCGTTCCTCTGAATAGGCTGGTTGTTCCTTGATCATCATAACGGCAATAAGAACCCTGTATTACTCGGCATTAGCCAACACTCCTTTTACTATACTAACCAGTTGCTGCATCCGCACTGGCTTTTGCTGAAAAACAACGCGCTCCAGTGACAGTTCGCCCAGGTTATCTGCCTGACTTGCATAACCCGACAGCACAACGAATTGAGTTTGCGGCAATTTCTGTTTCAGGCGACGCACCAGGTCGGTGCCTTGGACAGGGCCGGGCATCACAACATCCGTTACCACGACATCCGGCGCATAGCCGGCCTGGACGATCTCCAACGCCGATACGCCATTTGCCGCTTCGCGCAGTTCAAACCCCTCTTTTTTCAGCGCAGCCCCCATCAGGCTCAGCAATTGCTGTTCATCCTCTACCACCAGCACGCGCGCGGTGCCGACCTCTTGTTGGGGCACGTCATTGCGTACAATGCGGCGGGTGATGGCGGGCCGTTTTTCCGGTAAATTGCTGATCGGCAGGAACAGCGAAATGCAAGTGCCGCTGTGTTTGCTGCTTTCTATGGTCATCTTGCCAAGGCTTTGATCCACAAAGCCATTCACCATGGCCAGCCCCAGACCGCTGCCGGTGGGTTTTGTGGTCATGAAGGGGTCCGTGACCTTGTTGATGATTTCCTTTGGGATGCCGGTGCCATTGTCCGAAACTGAAATACACACCAGATTCGGGCTGCCGTGATCCCTTGTTTCGCTCAGGGAGGCGGAAATCTTGATCCTGCCGCCATTGGGCATCGCATCGCGCGCATTTACACAAAGGTTGATAATGGAAATGTGCAGCGCGTTCTCATCGGCAAAAACACGCGGCACATCCTTATCCGCTACCATTTCGAGGGTGATATTGCTTGGCAGCAGGCGCTGCATCATGTGGTCCAGCTCAATGAACGCGATTTCCAGATCAATCGGCTGTGGATGCAGCAGGGACCGCCGGCCAAAGGCCAGCATACGGTCGGTCAGGGTGGCCCCCCGTTCAACGGCCTTGAGCGCTTGGGCGGTGAAATTGTTCCGGTCTGCTTCGTCCTTGCTTTCTTGGATCAATTCAAGGTTGCCGGAAATGATGTTCAGCAAGTTGTTGAAATCATGTGCAACACCGCCGGTCAGGTTGCCAATGGCTTCGGTTTTTTGGGACTGAATAAGACGTTCGCGCGTCTCCACGTGATCTTGGTAGGACTGGTAGGCGTTATAGGTGGCCAGGACCAGGTAGATCGTAATATTGATGGCGACAATGACTGCGACGATCGTTTCGGCCGTTGCACCCTGTTCCAGATAGATCAGATAGGTCGCCAGGAAGAAGACCGATGAATTGGGCAGGACATAGCACAGCATCGCCTGCCAAACCCTTGAGCGGAATATGAAAGTGTTCAGCGTCGATCCGATCAGCAGGACCATGGCGACCAGCTTGTAGGATGCAGCGTCGACCATCCATAACTTTGCTGGCAGGGCTGCGAATGACAGGCCAATCAGGAAATTGATAAACAGAACAAAGGAAAAGAACCAAACGGAGTCTTTTTCAGGGAAGCTGGTTACCGTGAATTTCTCAATCAGAACGAAACCGTAATGCACACAGAACCACAGCAACAGCCAGTCCAGCCCGACAAAGATCCAGCCCGCAAGAATGCAAACGCCAATCAATGTCGCCTGGGTGCGAAGCTCGAAACTATCGAGTTGCTCAACCGATCTGAGACCTTCAAGCTCTTCTGCGTAGCTGGCCAAACCTGATTCAATTCCCGATTAAGATGTATTAATTGCTACTATCACATAACACATAAAACAACCGGGGGTTCAAGACGCTTGCGGCATTAGGTTTTGAATAATCAGGATTGAGCTGGACGCCAAATAGGTATTGCAAGCCTTTGACGATTAAACAGTAGGTTAATCAGGGCCAAAGCTGCCGCGCAGCTTGTCATAGCGCACCCTTGGTTTCGACTTGGGGCAGGGCTCCAAAATCCAAGGAACCAATTATCAGCAACATGCTCAACGGTCGACACTTCAGGCGAAACACAGTTTTCCCTTGCCCGCCGGATCGGTTTGAGCGACCTTGTTTCCATAATCAGTTGTCCATTTATTTTAATTCATTGATTCCTTGAGGGCTTTACCTTGGTACAACTCCCCCATCTGCGTCCGGTCCATGGCTTGGCTAGGCTTATTTTTCGTTCATCTGGTATCGCCTTGGTGGCGGCGGTATCTGCTGGTGGTTTGCTGGCAGAAGCGGCTTCGGCGCAATCTGTGACCGCGTCGGCCAGCCAGCTCACGCCGGAAACCTTTGCGCCAAACAAACAGCGGCTGAACGGGTCGGTGGTTTTTTCGGGGCAACCCGGACTTGCCGCACCCCAGGGCGCTGACGGGGTGCTTATATCCCTGTCGGGCCTGAAGATCGACGGCGCTTTGCCTCAAATGGCGGATGCGAACGAAGCTGCGCGCGCCCGTTTGACCGGCAAGACAATCACGGTTGCTGAAATATTCAATGCAACGGCGGATTTGCAAAAGGCCTATGCCGATGCTGGGTTTGTTCTGGCCCGTGTGATCCTGCCTGCACAAAACCTGCGTGACGGCGGGCGTTTGCGTATTCAGGTGGTCGACGGTTTCTTTGAGAAAGTCGAAAATTCGGCAGCTCCGCCTCGGATCGCTGATCGTCTGACAGCATTGACCGCACCACTGGTGGGCCGGCGCGGGTTGCGTCTGCCTGAAATCGAACGCCAGATCCTTTTGGCAGGGGACACCTATGGCGTCTCATTGGGTTCTGCCTTGGCCGCAGGGCAGAATTTTGGCGCAACAACCTTGATCCTTCAGCCTGAATTCCGGCCTGTCACTGGCTTTTTCGCCTTCGATAACGCTGTCTCCTCTGACTTGGGGCCGGTCACGCTGAGCGGTGGTTTGGAATTCAACAGCCCGCTGGGCTATGGCGAGACTTTCTATACACGTCTGTCTGGTGCGCCCTCTGGCGATAATGCGAATGGCCTTGGCAGTTTGTTTTCTGATGATCCACGGCTGCGCACCCTGTCACTGGGAGCGGTTGTTCCACTGGGCACGGACGGTCTGACGTTTAACATCGAAGGCACTGATAGCCGCACGGCACCTGATATCCTCAATCCGGCCACGACCAGCCGTTTTGAACGCCTGTCGGTCAGGCTGTTCTATCCGTTTGTACGCAGCCGGACCAAGAACATATCGGGGCAGCTGTCTGTTGACCGCCAGAACGATGAACAATTCCTCGTTGCGGGTGGCGCGCGCACATCGCTTTATCGTGATGAAACCACTGTGCTGCGCGCGTCTCTTGACGGCTTCTGGCAGCGCGAGACCTCTACTTTGCAGGCGGGTGCCACATTGTCTCAGGGCTTTTCTGCTCTTGGGGCAGGGGCCACGGCCGGCACGCCTTTGTCCCGACAGGGGGCAGATACGAAATTCACAAAACTGGTCTTGTCCTCCCAGTACCGCTTTGCCTTGAGCGATACATTCAAGATGTCCGTATCGGGCCGTGTTCAATCCAGCTTTGGGGACCCTCTGGTCACCGGCGAGCAATTCGGCATCGCAGGCACACAAGAGATTTCCGCCTTTGATGCAGGGTCCGTCAAAGGCGACAGCGGCTGGGTCATACGGGCAGAACTGTCGATGCCCCGCCAAGTCCAGTTTTCAGATACCCCATTAATTGTCAGCCCCTATGCCTTTGGTGCAATGGGAAAAGTTTATTTAGAGCAACCCACAGCCGTCGAACAATCCTCAACAAAGGCTTCGGCCATCGGGGTCGGCGTGGAGATTTCAGCGTTTGAGAATGCAAGATTTACCGCCTCAACATTGAGGATGGAATATGCCAAAGGATACAGAAATGATGCCCAGCCAGATGACGACCGTTTCAGCATTTCTGCGTCGTTCCGTTTCTGAACTCGCTCTGCGGCGGGGCGCGGCCCTGCTGTTGATGGGTCTTCCTGCGCTTGCGCAGGCCCAGTCCCTGCCGGTGGGGGAAACTGTCGTGCATGGCGATGTTGCGGTCTCCCGTCCCGGTACCAATGCGATGGTGATCCAGCAAGGCAGCGGTGCAGCTGCGGTCAATTGGGACAGCTTTTCGATTGGCCAAGGCGCGCGTGTTGATATTCAGCAGCCCAACGCCAATGCGGCAATCCTGAACCGTGTAACCGGCGACACGACGTCCGCCATTCACGGTCAGTTGAACGCCAATGGTCAGATCTATGTGGTCAATCCCAACGGCGTCTTTATCGGGCCAACAGGCACCATTAATGCTGGCGGCTTTGTTGCCTCGACCCTGGATATTGATCCGGATGATTTTGTCCTGGGCCAACGGGTCTTTAACGGCAACGGCAGTTCGGCTTCTGTCCATAACGAGGGCACGATCGACATCGTTCAGGGGGGCTATGCGGCCCTGCTGGGGGGACGGGTCAAGAATGCGGGCATGATCCGCGTGCCGCTGGGGCAGGTGGCCCTTGGCGCAGGAGAGCGTATCACGCTCGACTTTGGCGGTGACGGTTTCTTGCAGGTTGCGGTGCCCTCTGCTGCGGATGGTGAAATGGGTGCGCTGATCGAAAATTCGGGCAGCATCATTGCCAATGGCGGTCAGGTGGCCATGTCTGCGGCTACAGCGCGGGATGCGGCGCTGAGCGCGATAAACCTTGACGGTGTGGTCGAGGCACGCGGCTTTAGCGGCACCAACGGCAATGTTACATTGGGCGGTGGCATGGGCGGCAGGGTGACCGTCAGCGGCCGGGTGTCAACACGGGCCACGCAAACAGCCGTGATCACCACGCCAGAGGTGTCGCTGCGGCCCAAGACGCCGCAGCGCGGCGGTGACATCACCATCACTGGTTCCCAGATCGTGCTGGACGGTGCCCAGATTGATGCAAGCGGCATCAACGGCGGTGGCACGATCCGTATCGGCGGCAATCAGGCGGGGGCTGCGGGATTGCAGACCGCAGCGACCTTGTCAGGTGACGCCGATACCACGATCCTTGCCGACGCGGGTCAAAGCGGTGATGGCGGGCGCGTCATCCTGTGGTCAGACGACCATACGATCTTTGCCGGTGACATCTCTGCGCGGGGCGGTGACCTGTCGGGCGA
The DNA here is from genome assembly GCA_017854855.1 of Sulfitobacter sp. Taxonomy (GTDB): domain Bacteria; phylum Pseudomonadota; class Alphaproteobacteria; order Rhodobacterales; family Rhodobacteraceae; genus Sulfitobacter. The sequence goes on from JAFMGZ010000027.1 coordinate 45,735, forward strand.
TGGCGGCTTTGCCGAAGTTTCTGGCAAGATCAACCTCAGCTTTTCCGGCCATGCCGATCTGCGCGCGCCAAACGGAGCCTTTGGCGAACTGCTGCTTGATCCAACGAATATGACAATCGTGAGCGGCCCCACCATCAACCCCAATGAAATTTCCGCTCAAGAAGTCGTCGCCCAGCTTGCGTTTGGGGACTACACCGTGAGCACGGCGGCGGCAGGCAGTGATCTGGGTGATTTGACGGTCAATGCGGCCGTGAGCTGGACCAATCCGACGACCTTGAATTTGGTGGCTGACCACGACATCGCCATCAACGCGCCGATCACGGCGTCGGCAGGCACGCTGTATCTTTTCGCAGGCAATGCCGTGAGCACGTCGACAGCAGGCACGATCGACGTTGCGCGTTTTGATCTGGCCCAAGGCAACTGGTCGCAGATTGGCACGCTGGCATCCTTTAGCGCGGGTGATTTCCGCCTTGGCAGCTTGGCGTCCTTCTTGCGGGCCGCCGGTGGGGCGGGCAGCACTGCAAGCCCCTATCAGATATCGGATGTCTATGGTCTGCAGGGCATCGGTTCGGGTCTTCTGGGATCGGCCCATTACGAACTGGTCAATGACATCGACGCCTCAGGCACCTCGGGCTGGAACGCCGGCATCCCATTGGCCACGGGCTTTGTCCCGATCGCAAGCTTCACGGGGTCGTTGAACGGCAATCAATATAGCGTCAGCGGCCTGACCATGGACCGCGCTGCGCTGGATGCGGGGATGTTCGCGACCATCGGGTTGGGCGGTTCTGTGACCGACATGTCCTTGACCGGTGCAAATGTCACGGTGACCAGCGGCGGCATCCTTGCCGGGCGCAACAACGGGACGCTGACAGGCGTCTCGACCAGCGGAACGCTGCGGGTGTCTGACGGGTCTTCGGGCGGCCTTGTCGGTACGAACGCCGGGACAATTTCCGACAGTTTCTCATCAGCGGCAATCAGCGATACGCTGGGCGGTCCGGTGCCGTTCACCATGTCATTCGGCGGGCTTGTTGGTCAGAACCAAAGCATCATCACGCGATCCCATTCAAACGGCTCCGTCACGGCAACCAATCAGTTGCCGTCTGAGATAAATGCAGGTGGCCTTGCCGGGGTCAACATCGGCAGCGTCAGCGATTCCTATGCGCAAACATCGGTCCAGGCGGCAGCATCAAGCACGGCGCGTCTGGGCGGATTGATTGGCGATAATGCCGGCACGGTGGACCGGACCTTTGCGTCAGGCGCGGTGACCGCCTCCGGTTCTGGATTTGCCAATGTCGGCGGATTGATCGGGGCCAATAACAGCGGTTCCGTCTCCAGTTCCTTTTACGATACGACACGCACCACCCAGACGATCAGCGCGGGCGGAACCGCGCTGAGCACGGCTGAGCTGCAAGACACCATCGGCTTCATCGCGCGCGCGCAGCCGTTGGGCTGGAATTTCGCCACCGTCTGGGCCCCCGGCGAGACCGGCTTTGATCCGGCCTTGTACAGCACGTCGCCAGTGGTCTTTGCCACGCCCGACAATGCAACCTTCGTCTATAACGGCTCTGACACAGGCTTTGCCGTCACGGGCACCTTTACCGGTGGCACAGATCTGTTCCGCTTTGGCGTTATGGGCGATACGCTGGATGCAGCGCAGTTGAACAACAACGTGCTGGCCGTCAGCAACCAGGTCGGGCAACACAGTTTCAGCTATCAGGATCCCAGGCTGAGCAGCACACGTGGGATTACCTTCCGTGTGGTGGACCGCCCGGCACTTGTCGATATCACGCCAGCCCCGCTGACGGTGACCGCCAATGACCAGACAAAAACCGCCGGTGAAGAGTTTGTGTTCAATGGGACCGAATTCACCACCACGGCTTTGGTGGCGGGCGACAGTGTGACCTCTGCCGAGCTTTCCAGCGAAGGCAGCCCGGCTGCAGCACCCGAAGGCACCTTTGACATATTGGTCGGTGCGGTGAATGGTGTAGGCCTTGGCAATTACACGATCACTCAGCAGTCGGGAACCTTTACCGTCAACGCCCAGCCGGTGGTTGTCCCTGACCCCCCTGTTGTTGAGCCTGTGCCACCAGCACCTGAGGTCGAACCCGGTACGCCGCAGATCAATCCGGTCCAACCGGGTGTCGAAACGCTGCCAAATCCGTCGGACAGTGCCATTGTCCTGCCCGGTGACGACGTGCAAACCCAGCAAGCGAACGCCAGCGCCCTGCGCAATGCCCGCGAGACACTTGGGATTGTCGATGGTCTGTCCACCACCACTGAGATCGCCATCGCATCCTGTGCCGGAACCGATCAGGATATCGATTCCTACCTGACCTGCCTTTCCGCCGCACTTGATACCTATGCGAATGCTCTGGACGAAATCGCGCTGGATCTGCCCGAAGAGATGCAAAATGTCTCTGCCATCATCCAGACGGCCCGTCGCACCATCGATGCCTCTGCCGCAAAGGCACGCAGCCGACTGGCCACAGCCACCACCGACGCAGAGCGTCGCGCCATCCGCACGGATGCTGTCAATGAGGCACGGGCTGCGATCAGCACCGCAGAGACAGAGATACGCAAGGCGATCAGCCTGATCCGGGTCGAGGAACCCGAACTGGTGCAGGTCCACCAGCAGACCATCACACGGGTCGCCGACGTTTTCGTCAAGATCGACAGCGAATTGGTCCGCGCTGCAGATCTGTAGGAAGGTCATCAGCCTGGGCTGTTTAAATCGCCCAGGGCTGCCTGAAACAATAGGGCTGCCAAAACCAGTTACCTGTGTTTTGGCAGCCCTATTGCGGCCGCACGGATTTGAATTGCTTGGGTATAGGCAACTGCCTGCCAATTGTTCAGGTTACCGATGACAGCATAGCGATCAGGCGTTATGATTTTGGCATAGTCCGCGAATGACCCGCCAAAGGGCCAGATCATTTTGGC
>JAFMGZ010000114.1 GCA_017854855.1 Sulfitobacter sp.
TTGGGCGGGGTCATCCTTTTGCTTCCTGTGCGGGAGGCATGTCAGCTTTGGGGCCTGTGTCACGTGTATAGGCACCCAGCATATTTCGAACGCTGCCGGCAAGGCCCAGACCGCCCTGTTCCACCAGATGCTTTGCAACCGCCTCTGACATGAAAGACCGCCACATCTCTGCCTGGTCCTTTCCGCCAAAGGCTGTATCGCCTGCAGTTTTCATCATCTGATCGACAAATTGCGTCAGAAACACCGCCTCAAAGTCCTTGGCGGTTTCGGTTGCCTTTAGCGCTGCCAGATCGGTCTTGGTCTGCGCGGGCAGGGCACCCAGCCCCAAAAGATTTGAAAGTTCGCTCATCAGATGATTTCCAGATCTGCATGCAGGGCACCGGCCGCCTTGATCGCCTGAAGGATGGCAATTGTCTGGCGGGCACCAACACCGATTGCGTTTAGCCCATCGACAAGTTCCTGCAGGCTGACATCGCCACGCAGAATGGTAAAGCTGGCGTCGACCTCCTGCACGTCGATTTCAGTTTCGGGGATGACCACGGTAGTGCCGCCAATCTGGATCGGTGCGTTGGACCGCACCGTGATGTCGCCACCGATGGTCGCAGGGCCGGGCTGACTGACCGAAAAGCTTTCCTTGACGCGCACGGTCAGGCCGCCCTGACTGATGGCCACCTGTGCAATCCGCACGTCAGCGCCCATGACGATCGTGCCGGATTTTTCATCCACCACGACACGGGCCACTGTATCAGGGGTCAGCCGCAGGTTTTCGACGGCCATGATGGTTTCGGGTACGTTACCCTTGTCGCCGACCCATACTTCTACTGTACCTGAATCCAGGACTTCGACGGCGCTGGACCCCAGTTGCTCTGCGATAACATCACGCATGCGCGCGGCGGTGGTAAAATCAGGGGTGCGCAGGGCGATACGAATGCTGTCCATCTTGAACAGGTCGAAATCAACCTCGCGCTCAACAATACCGCCGTTTTCGACCTTGGCGATTGTCGGCACGCCTTCAACAACAGAGGCGGCATTGCCTTCGGCGATATACCCCGAGGTGGCGATTGCACCCTGTGCCACGGCATAGACGGCGCCATCCGCACCGGTCAGCGGCGTCACCAGCAATGTACCGCCCCGCAGACTGGTGGCATCCCCCAAGGAAGACACCGTAATATCAATAGGAGAGCCAAGCCGCGCGAAAGGTGGCAGTTTCGCCGTCACCATGACAGCGGCGGTGTTCTTGGTCTTGAGCTCACTACCATCCAGATTGGCTACGCCCAGCCGTTCCAGCATGCCGCGAATGGATTCACGTGTGAACGGGCTTGAGTTCAGCTTGTCACCGGTTCCCAGCAGGCCAACAACCAGACCATAACCAATCAGATGGTTTTCCCGCACCCCTTCAAAGTTCGCAATGTCCTTGATGCGGACATCCGCATAGGCACCCAGCGGGATCACCGCGACCGCAACAGCAAGGGTGCATTTCCTGAGCCAGGATATGAGCAACCGTGACATCATCTCATTCTCCTTGCCGTCCGCGCAGGAACCGGTTCAGGCTGCAAGGACAGGCATCAACAGTTCCGGTGATTGGAAGAGTGTTCATGACTGGAAAAATTAAACCATGATTTAATTATTGTAAAGCGTATCTTTACTTGGTAGCTATCAAGGATAAACAGGGGCAAAGGTTGACAAACATATGAAAGTATATGTTTTCGAGCAGCAGCAAAAACGGCGTACGGGTTTGACCAGCGAGCTGCATAATGCGGGCATCGATCCTCAATTTGTTTCCATTGATTTCTTTGAAACGGGGTTGAATGCATTGACCCAACCGGGGCACGAAACCCGTGCGATCCTGCTGGGTGAATGCGACGAAGTGCGCGACTACATCCGAACAATCAGAAAAGCGAAATGCGTCAATCCGATCATCGTGTTCCGGAATTTCCGTAATGCGCGGGACACGTCTGACTTGCTGGATCTTGGTGCAGACGATGTGATGGTCAGCCCGATCCGGGGCACCGAGGTGTTGTCGCGCGTCAATTCAGTGATCCGCAGGCTGTATGGCCATGCGGCAGACAGCGTGGTGATGGGCGAACTGACTGCCTATTTTGACGGACGTGACCCCGTGATCTCTGGCAGCCGCATCAAACTGTCAAAACGCGAACATTCCGTGTTTCAGCACCTTGCGCTGAACTCCAACAAGGTGATCTCCAAGGACGCGATTTACGATGCTGTCTATGGGTCCAGCATTGATCAACCCTTTGACAAGGTGATCGACGTCTACATCTGCAAGCTGCGCAAGAAGATCGCATCGGCATCAGAGAGCGGCTGGCAGTATATCGAGACGGTTCAGGGCAGGGGCTACCGGCTGAGCCTGCCAGAAACGGTATCGCGCGCCAGCTGATCAGCGCAGGAAGTTCAGGATCGACAGACCTGACAGCCGGGAAGAGACCTGGTAACTCGCTTCGAGCTGGTTTTCCAACGTGGTCATCCGGGTGATCGCCTCATAGGGGTCAACAGATTCATACCC
>JAFMGZ010000115.1 GCA_017854855.1 Sulfitobacter sp.
CTCCCCGTTGCCATGGTTCTTTATACGCCGTTTTGGCCATATTTGTATGGTCTAAAGCGTTTCTGGGAATGCCTGATCCATCACGCAATACCTAACGCGTTGAAATCTTTGATTACAGGCAGCACCGGGCGATTAAAATATTCGAACGCCCTGCGACAGATCAATCCTATCAGACCCAGACCCGCACCCTGCATGGGCATAACGCCAACAGTGCCACATGCCATGCATGCCATTGCTTTGCCCCGATCAGACGCGCGGATTTCCGCGCTTCATCGGGCAAAGGACGGCGATCACCGGGAAAGCGCGCGCACCCTTGATCATCATCAATCCCCCGCACTGCGATCAAATTAAAAATAAGATGTCAATTTTTCGAAAAGACCGGAGGCGAAGATGCGAGAGTTTGACATGCCACAGCGATGCCTTTTCCTGCGCCAGCAGGATAACATCCCCCCTTTCGGAGGCTAAGATGCTGGATCTTCCCTTGCGCATTCTGTTGTCTCCGGTCCTGGCGTTTCAGGCAGTCAAGGTTCGACTTTCCGCCATGCATTTGCCCGACCCCGTCGGCCGCCGCGATGGGGTCAGCGGGCAGGGGCCAGACCTGCGGCTGTTGATCTTGGGCGACAGTTCAGCTGCGGGTGTCGGCACCTCGCACCAAGAAGAAGCGCTGCTGGGCCATATGCGCAAAAGGCTGTCACAAACAAATACCGTTCATTGGACCGTTGATGCCAAAACCGGGGCCACGACCGCCGATACGATTGCCAGGCTCAACAACAGGCAACAGCAGAAATTTGACGTTGTTTCCGTCTCGCTTGGCGTGAATGACATCACCACACTTGTTCCACGCGCCCTCTGGCTGCGGCGCTACGCGAACTTGCTGCGCCTCATCGAACAAAAATTTGAGCCCGATGTCATCTGTGTCACCGGCATTCCCCAGATGGAATATTTCCCGCTGCTGCCCCAACCGCTGCGTTGGGTGCTGGGGGCACAGGCGCGCCGCTTTGATCGCGCCCTGCGCAGGCTCGTGGCAGATCGCAAGGGCTATCGCTTTGTTGAACTGGACTTTGAACCGGACGTATCCCAAATGAGCCCTGACGGATTTCACCCCGGCCCAAAGATGTATTCGGAATGGGGCAGCAAGGTCTATCGCGCGATCCGCAGCGACATCAGACGGCTGGGCAATCCGAACCTCAGATGAGCCGCTTGCTGCCGCGCCACCTTGCGCCGGCTTTACGCACCTCAGCGGCGGTTGCGGCGCAGGGTATCCCCAAACGAAAGCGTCGGCTTCAAGGTGATCTGGTCTTTGTAATCAGGATCAGGCTCATCTGCGGTGCGGTTCAGGATAATATTCGCCGCTGCCTGACCAATCTCGATCCGGCAGGCATCCATTGTCGCCAACTGCCGCGGCAACCCTTGCAGCAGCTCTACACCGTTGAACCCGGCAAGCCCGATCTGACCGGGAATATCCACCCCCTGATCAATCAGATATAGCAGGCCACCCGCACCAATCATATCATTGGAATAATACAGAAAATCCAGATCTGGCGACCTTTCCAGCATTTCCTGGGTCATCTCCCGCCCCTTGGCAAGCGCCGAGCCACCGGAATAAAAATCGCGGTCCTCAATCTCTATTCCAGCTTTTGCCAGACCTTCGGTAAACCCTTCGAACCTTTTGCGCGCTCGGTGGTCCAGCGGCATCTTGGTACCCATGAAGCCGATATGCTCATAGCCCTCCTTGATGATCGCATTGGCCATTTCACGGCCCGCACGCCGGTGCGAAATACCCACCATCGCATCTACCGGCTTGCCGTCCGTATCCATGATCTCAACCACCGGAATACCTGCATTGCCCAGCATTGCGCGGGTCGCATCCGTATGTTCCAGACCCGCAATGATCACCCCAGAGGGGCGCCAGGACAGCATTTCGTACAAAACCCGTTCTTCTTTTTCGGGAATGTAATCCGTGACACCGACAACCGGCTGCAGCGGCGTATCCTCAAGCACCTGATTGATGCCGTTCAACACTTCGGGAAAGACCATATTGCTAAGCGACGGAATGATCACCGCCACCAGATTGACCCGTTGCGATGCCAGCGATCCCGCGATCTGGTTGGGGACATATCCCAGTTCCTTGGCAGCCGCCAAAACGCGGTCGCGGGTGGTCTGGGAAACATCGCCGCGGTTGCGCAACACCCGGCTGACCGTCATTTCCGATACCCCGCTGGCATCTGAAACATCACGAAGGGTAAGGGGGCGTTTGCTATTTTTTGACACAGATAATCCTGACAGGTTGCAAGGTTCAGGCTACAGCAGTTGAACTTTGTTAAGCAAGTCCCGATGGACTGCATCCCAAGCATGCATTCCCGGCCCGCCAATGTGAAATTTCATCAAACCGAACGTGGTATTTGCCCCTAAGGCAGGCTAAAACACCTTCGTCGGCCCCGTGGCTCAACTGGATAGAGCAGCCCCCTCCTAAGGGGCAGGTTGCAGGTTCGAATCCTGCCGGGGTCACCATTTTTGCT
>JAFMGZ010000028.1 GCA_017854855.1 Sulfitobacter sp.
TGGCTCCGACGGTAGGGATCGAACCTACGACCAATTGATTAACAGTCAACTGCTCTACCGCTGAGCTACGTCGGAACGGTCTGGGCGATATAGCAGCGGTGTTTTGGCGCGTCCAGAGGGTTTTGGCCGGAAACTGAGAATTTTTCGACCTTATTTGGCGTGATGCCTGAAACGGGCTTCGGCATGCAGCTCTCCGATTGGCGAGACCTGTGATTTACCTGTCAGATCAACCAGATGGGCCAGCACATTGCGGGTGGCGGCACCCAGCAGGGCTTGGGGTGTTTCGGCATAGACTTTCTCGGCCACTTCGCGGGCGGTTGCCGGGGCGCGGGCCAGTTCTGCCAGAATGGCGGCCTCGCGGCTCTGACGGTGCTGGATCAACCAGTCAAGACGCGCGGCGGGTGTATCAACAGGCGCGCCGTGGCCGGGATAAAAGACGCGCCAGTCCGTCGCGGCAAGCCTTGTGCAAGAAGCCATGAAATCGGTCAGATCGCCATCAGGGGGCGACACGAGTGACGAGGCCCATCCCATCACATGATCCGCTGTGAAACAGGCATCACCCCAGCCCAGCGATAAATGGTTGCCGATGTGTCCGGGCGTATGCAGGGCCTGCACAGACCAGCCGTCTGCCTCGATCATCTCGCCATCGGCCAGCCTTTGGTCTGGGACAAAGTCATGATCAATGCCCTCGCCACCGCCCAATAGGCCGTTTTGTGCAAGGGTTTGCATCACCTGAGAGCGGCCTGCGCTGGCATGGCCAAAGGCCAGCACCGGCGCGCCGCAGCGGTCGGCCAACGGGCGGGCAAGGGGGGAATGATCCAGATGGGTATGGGTGACAATGATATGGCTGATGTGTTGGCCGGGGCCAATCGCCTCAAGAATCGCTTGCAGATGCAGATCGCTCTGCGGGCCGGGATCAATCACGCCGATGGCCGTCGTGCCGATCAGATAGGTATTGGTGCCGCGATAGGTCATGGCAGAGGGGTTGGGGGCTACGATCCGGCGCAGGCCCGGCTCAAGTGTTTCGGCAATGCCAACAGGCGGGTCGAAGTCATCGGGGGGCAGCATGGTTTGACCTTTCGCTTCAGCAGGGTGCTGGCTAAGGTCTAGCGCATGTTCTTTGTCTGGCTCAAACGATATATGCCGCGCGGAATTTACGGGCGGGCGACGCTGATCTTGCTGTTGCCGGTCGTAATCATCCAATTGGTGGTCACCGTGCTGTTCGCGCAGCGCCATTTCGAAGGCGTGACCCATCAGATGACCGATTCTGTCCTGCGCGAGCTTGAGTTGGTTCTGGGTGCTGTCGATGACGCAGGCAGCCGCGACATGATGCGGGCCGAGGTCTGGGCGCAGGCTGGCTCGCTTGAGATGAGCGTGCAGCCCTTGGTCGCGGCGGATCTGCCCCAGGACAACATCATGCTGTGGTATGATTATTCTGGGCGGGTCTTTGCACGCCGGTTTGCCGATCTGCTGGACGGGTTCGAGGCGGTTGACCTGACCCAGGGCGGCGATGTCATATTGTATCTGACGTCCAGCAAGGGGCCGATCTCGATCACCTTTGACCGCCGCCGCATCTCAGCCAGCAACCCGCACCAACTGTTTGTCTATACGATCTTTTTTGGCGTGGTGATGACACTGATCGCGTCCATCTATCTGCGCAATCAACTGCGCCCGATCAAACGGCTGGCGCGGGTGGCAGAGGCATTTGGCCGGGGGCGGCATTTGCCCTACACGCCGTCGGGCGCGGTCGAAGTGCGCAGCGCGGGCAATGCCTTTATCGACATGCGCAACCGGATCGAGCGCCAGATTGAGCAGCGCACGCTGATGTTATCCGGCGTCAGCCATGATCTGCGCACACCGCTCACGCGGATGCGGCTGGCCCTGTCGATGATCGAAGAAGAGGATGCGGCCCCCTTGTTGCAGGATGTCGAAGACATGCAGCGGATGCTGGATGAATTCCTGAGCTTTGCAAAGGGTGCCGCCGAAGGCACGCCCGAAGAAATTGATCCGCACGTATTGTTGGCAGAGGTCGTGGCCGAAGCCCAGAGGGCCGGGCGCAATGTGACCTTGATGTCGTCCGAGGGGGCAGGCTTGGGCACAGTCCCGCTGCGCCGGGTTGCAATGCGCCGCGCGGTGGACAACCTGATCTCCAATGCGGTCCGCTACGGTGCGCGCGCCGAAGTGTCGGTGATGCTGAGCGACAAGACGTTGCGCATCCGGGTAGAGGATGACGGCCCCGGCATCCCCGAAAACCGTAGGCAAGAGGCCGCGCGTCCCTTTACCCGGCTTGATCCGGCGCGCAATCAGGATCAGGGCGGCGGCGTGGGGCTGGGGCTTGCGATTGCGACAGACATCGCGCGCGCCCATGGCGGTGTGTTGCGCTTGGGTGAATCCGAGCGTCTGGGGGGGCTGCGCGCCGATATCGTGATTGCGCGCTAGGGGCCTCTGGCCTCGCTGCCCTTCGCGGTCATCTGCTGCGTGACCCGGGGGCAAGATTGCTCTTGGGGGGATGTTTTGCAACAGTTTGCCCACCCCAATCCGGAGCATATGATGACCCCCTACGAGATGATCAAAGCCAACCTTGATACTGCCGTGCCCTTTGCCACCCATGTGGGGGTCAAATTGCTGGAAATCGGCGATGGTGTCGCCAGTGCTGAACTTGCCCAACGCGACGCGGTTTCAAATCACATCAACTCCATGCATGCGGGGGCCATGTTCACGCTGGGCGAGGCGGCCTCGGGGGCGGCTATGGTCGGGGCATTGGCCCCTGTGATCCTGAACATGCGGCCTGTGGCGGCGGTGGCCAATATCGCCTTCAAGAAGGTGGCGAAAGGCACATTGACAGCTCATGCCCGGACCGCGCGGGATGGGGCCAGCCTGATGCAAAGCCTAAGCGACGAGGGCAAGGTTGCCTTTGACGTGCATGTCGATGTGCAGGACGCGCAGGGCGACACTGTCGTTGAGATGACCGTAAACTGGTACGTCAGCGCAAAACGCTAGCTGGCGGCACCGCGACAGCAATACGCGGGACCTGCGTCTTTGTGGCGCTTGTGTATTGCGGCCCTGTCGGCTGTGCTGTTACCAAAAGCGCCAGGACAACACAGGGGCGGACTATGACGAACGGTAAAGTGATGATCGCAGGTGGTGGCATTGGCGGTCTGGCGCTGGGGCTGACATTGCATCAGATCGGCGTGCCCTTTGTCGTTTTCGAAGCGGTCGAACAATTGCGCCCCCTTGGGGTGGGTATTTCGGTGCAGCCCAATGCGGTGCGCGAGCTGATTGATCTGGGCATTGAAGAGGCCGATCTGGATCAGGTCGGTGTGCCCACAAAGGAATGGGCGCTGGTCGGGCTGAACGGCAATGACGTCTACTCCGAGCCGCGCGGGCGGGCGGCGGGCTATCACTGGCCGCAATACTCTGCCCATCGCGGCAAGCTGCAGATGCTGTTGTATCAAAAGCTGGTGGAACGCGCCGGGGCGGATGTGGTGCGTCTGGGTCAGCGGGTCACGGGCTATGAGCAAAACGCAGATGGTTCTGTCACCGCGATGGTAGAGCACGCAGGCGGCGGCACCAGCCGCGAAGACGGCGCGCTGCTGATCGGCGCGGATGGGCTGCATTCCAAGGTGCGCGCGCAGATGCATCCTAACCAGCCGCCCATTCAATGGGGCGGTGCGATCATGTGGCGGGGCACGTCGCCGGGGGTGCCTGTGCGCAGCGGGTCGTCCTTTGTGGGGCTGGGCACGCATCGCCACCGTCTGGTGTTTTACCCCATTTCCCCCATTGATCCACAGACGGGCCTGGCCGAGATCAACTGGATCGCCGAGGTCACCGTCGACAATTCAGAGGGCTGGACCAATGGCGATTGGAACAAGAAGTCGGAACTGTCGGAATTCCTGCATCACTTCGAAGGCTGGCAGCATGAATGGCTGGATGTGCCGGCATTGTTGTCCGGGGCCAGCGATATCTATGAATATCCGATGATCGACCGCGATCCCGTGCCCACTTGGCTGGAGGGATCGGTCGCCTTGCTGGGCGATGCGGCCCATGTGATGTATCCTACGGGATCAAACGGGGCCAGTCAGGCCATCGTTGACGGGCGCGTATTGGGTGCCGCCTTTGTCAAACATGGGGTGACGCGGGACGCTTTGGCCGCCTACGATCAGACGCTGTGTGAGGCGGTATCCCAACTGGTCTTGCGCAACAGAGGGGCAGGGCCCTTTGGCCTGCTGAACATGGTGGACGACCGCTGCGGCGGTGAATTCGACAATATCGACGATGTCTTGCCCGCCCAGGAGCGCGCGGATTTCATGGCGCGGTATAAGTCGGCGGCAGGACTGGCGATCGAGACCTTGAATGCAGCACCTTCCACGATCCCTGCAGGCGCAAAGGTAGGGACTGCCGTAGCTTGACCCAAGCACGGCGGGCCGACTGGCTGGTCTGCAGGGGGGCCGTCCGGGGAGCGTTAGCGTGTTGCGACAAGATCTGATGGAGGGTGCCGTCAACACCGGCAGACCGGCCATTTGCGGATCACGATAGCGCCTGTCGGTGCTGTAAAATCGCGCAGCCCGCGCGTTTGCGGGAATGCCTGATCCAGCATATGTCGACTAACACATTGAAATTATGTGATTTCCGGCGGCTTTCGGGGGCCATGATTTTTCGAAACCGCACAAGAATGCCGGCTGTCAGACGCAAAAAGGATTCGCAGCACTTTTGCGGCGGCATCGGCGGAAATTATCCAGACCACATCCTAATATGTTGATTTATTTGAATATGGTAGGCCCGGCAGGACTTGAACCCGCAACCAAAGCGTTATGAGCGCTCTGCTCTAACCAATTGAGCTACAGGCCCGCCACGGGGTTTGGGTATGCGCAGAGCGTGCTTTCGTCAAGGCTTACCGTTGCGCCGCGCGTGGTGATGCTCTAACCCGTCACGCAACACGCAGCCGGGCCTTTGGGGGATCGATCTATGAGCACAGCGAAAAACGGGATGACCTATGCAGATGCAGGTGTCGACATCGACGCAGGCAACGCATTGGTGGAGCGGATCAAACCTGCGGCCAAGCGCACCAGCAGGCCTGGCACGATGTCGGGGCTGGGCGGCTTTGGTGCCCTGTTTGACCTCAAGGCGGCGGGGTTTGTGGACCCGGTTCTGGTGGCGGCCACCGATGGTGTGGGCACCAAGCTGCGGATCGCGATTGATACGGGCAATGTCGACGGTATCGGCATTGATCTGGTTGCCATGTGCGTCAACGATCTGGTCTGCCAAGGGGCAGAGCCCTTGTTTTTCCTGGACTATTTCGCGACAGGTAAGCTTGAGCTGGATCAGGCCACCCGCATCATCGAAGGCATCGCAGAGGGATGCGTGCAGTCCAGTTGCGCCTTGACAGGCGGCGAGACGGCGGAAATGCCAGGCATGTATGGGGCCGGTGATTTCGATCTGGCCGGTTTTGCCGTGGGCGCGATGGAGCGCGGCACAGAATTGCCCCGCGCGGTTGCCGAGGGCGACGTCCTGCTGGGGCTGCCCAGCGACGGCGTTCATTCAAACGGCTATTCGCTGGTGCGCAAGATTGTCGAACTCAGCGGGCTGGGCTGGGATGATGCCTGCCCTTGGGCAGAGGGCACGCTTGGTGCCGCCTTGCTGACGCCCACGCGGCTTTATGTCAAAGGGGCAGTGGCTGCGCTGCGGGCCGATTGCGTGCATGCGCTGGCCCATATCACCGGCGGTGGTCTGACAGAGAACCTGCCGCGCGTCCTGCCCGAAGGGTTGGGGGCGCAGATTGATCTGGGGGCCTGGGAACTGCCTGCGGTGTTCAAATGGCTGGCCACGACCGGTGGCATGGCCGAGGCGGAGCTGCTGAAAACCTTCAATTCCGGCATCGGCATGATTGCGGTCGTGCCAGCGGATCAGGTGGAGGCGGCCCGCGCGGCCTTTGCCACCGATGGTCATGCAGCGATTGAGATTGGCCGCATCGTGGCCGGATCACAGGTGGCGTATAAAGGCAGCCTGCTTTGACCAAAAGGGTTGCGATTTTCCTGTCTGGTGGCGGGTCGAACATGCGGGCGCTGGTGGAGGATATGACCGGCGATCATCCCGCACGGCCCTGTGTTGTGCTGTCAAACCAGGCGGATGCGGGCGGGATCGCCTGGGCCAAGGCGCGCGGTATCCCCACGGAAGTGATTGATCACCGCCCCTTTGCCGGGGACCGTCCCGCCTTTGAGACCGCGATCAGCGCGGCACTTGCGCCGCACCGGCCCGATATCATCTGCCTGGCGGGCTTCATGCGCAAACTGACGGGCGGTTTTACCGACCAATGGGCAGGCCGCATGATCAATATCCATCCCTCCTTGCTGCCAAAGTACAAGGGGCTGCACACGCATGCACGCGCGCTTGAGGCCGGTGATTCCCTGCATGGCTGCACGGTGCATGAGGTCACGGCCGAGCTTGATGGCGGGCCGATCCTGGGGCAGGCATCGCTGGCGGTTGATGCATCCGATACGCCCGACAGTCTGGCCGCGCGGGTTCTTGTTCTTGAACACAGACTTTACCCCGCCGTGCTGCGCCGGTTTACCCAAGGCGATCGCAGCCCCGTACAGATGCAAGGCTGACTGGTCAAAACCCATGGCGTGATGTACGAATGCTATAAAATCGGTCCTGCCTTTCCGTCGTGAAGTGAGCCCATGAAAACAATAACAACAACTGCCGACCTCGCGGCGTTCTGCACGCAAGCCGCCAATCACCCCTATGTCACTGTAGACACGGAATTTTTGCGGGAAAGAACCTATTATTCCAAGCTTTGTCTGGTGCAATTGGCGATGCCGGGCACCGATGACAGCACAGCCGTTCTGCTGGACCCTCTGGCGGATGATATATCGCTTGAGCCGCTGTATGAGCTGTTTCGCAATACCGATGTGGTCAAGGTGTTTCATGCCGCGCGCCAGGATCTGGAAATCTTCTTTGTGGATGCGCAGGTCTTTCCCGAGCCGCTGTTTGACACTCAGGTCGCAGCCATGGTCTGCGGCTTTGGCGAACAGGTTGGGTATGAGACGCTGGTGCGCAAGATTTGCCATGCGGGCGTGGACAAGACATCCCGCTTTACAGATTGGTCGCGGCGGCCCTTGTCGGACGCGCAAAAGCAATATGCCCTGGCCGATGTGACCCATCTGCGGCAGGTGTATGAGTTCTTGGCCGAAAAGCTGGAAGAGAGTGGCCGGGAACGCTGGGTGGCCGAAGAGCTGACCATCCTGACCTCGCCCGAGACCTATATCACCAAGCCCCAGGAGGCTTGGAAGCGGGTGAAAACCCGGACAAATTCGCCTAAGTTCCTGGCCATGGTCCGCGAATTGGCAGCCTTTCGCGAAGAATATGCCCAAAGCCGCAACGTGCCACGCAACCGGATCTACAAGGATGACGCGCTGGTGGAACTGGCCAGCCTGAAACCGTCGAACCATGACGAGTTGAGCCGCGCCAGATTGCTGCTGCGTGAAGGACGCAAGGGCGATATTGCCAACGGCATCCTCAAGGCGATAGCCGATGGCAAGAATTGCCCGGCCGACAAGATGCCCAAACCCGACCGCAGCCGGGAAAAACTGCAAGTAAACCCCGCCTTGGCGGACCTGTTGCGGGTGTTGCTGAAGGCCAAGACCGAACAGGCCGGTGTCGCGGCCAAGCTGATCGCCCCGGCTGCTGATCTGGATGAGATCGCGGCGGGGCTGCGCGATGTGCCCGCCATGCGCGGCTGGCGGCGCGAAGTTTTTGGCAATGATGCCTTGCGGTTGTGCGAGGGCAAGATTGCCCTGACAGCCCGTGGCAGCAATGTCGAAGTGGTTGAGGTCTGAGACCTCTTTTTTAACAAAGGAATCGTCCCATGGCGGATATTGAACGGCACCACTCTAACCACCGCATGAGCCAGAGCGTGACCCATAATGGCACGGTCTACCTGGCCGGCCAGGTGGGCACGGCAGGGGCAAGCGTGGCCAAGCAGACGCAGGATTGTCTGGACCAGATTGATGCGCTTTTGGCGGAAGTCGGATCAGACAAGACGCGGATCTTGCAGACCGTGATCTGGCTTGCGGATATGGCCGATTTCGCCGAGATGAACAGCGTTTGGGATGCCTGGGTCCCACAAGGCCATACGCCAGCCCGCGCCTGCGGCGAGGCGAAATTGGCAAAGCCGGAATTTACCGTTGAAATCATCGTGACAGCCGCACTCTGACGCGTTTCGCGCCATAGCTGCTAAACCACGTAACACCTCAGGCCAGGCAGTTCTGGTCGTTCAGTCGGGCCGGGCAAACCTTGTCCGGCCTGGGAATGCTATCTGCGGGCGACCTGGGCGTTCAGCTGCCCTTCGACGCGGATGCGCTGCACGCCCGCGAGCTGTTGATCGGTCAACTTGCGCGCTGCCGTGACTTCGCGGGTTGGTTTGCTGCCGATTGGCGTGGGCTTGCTGGGCCGAATGCCTTCGAGCCGGTAGGTCAAGACACCGTCCACGGGCAGTTCCGCCTCGTTTTCGGGGGTGAGCTGTACCGCATAGATGCCCTGGCGCGCGGCAAGGCCGGTGGCGCGTATGATGGCACCACCCGGAATGCGTTCAACGGTCAGATCCGTCACCTGCTCAAACGGGCGTCCGTTATAGACCGCCTCATCGGCGCGGGCTCTTGAGAATAATCCACCGCTTTTGGGAATCAGTGGGTTGGTGTTTTCGACCTGTTGCACCGGCTCTGAACGCGATTGGCCGAACCAGTTGAACGGGTTTACCCGGCTTTCCCGGACCATGCCGCAGGCACCAAGGGTTAATGTCGCTGCCAGAAGGAGGGGAAGTGTCTTGCGCATGAGGCTCGCCTTGGAAAATTCGCTGACTTTTGACTACCCTATTGCGGCAGTCTTGGGAAGGGGCTGGACCTTTTGCTGGCAGGCACCTACCTCAGGGGGGAAATAGCAAAGGATCCGTTAACCCATGGCAAATCCAGCCTTCGAAGAGCTTGTTGAAGATTTTGAGTTCCTGGACGATTGGGAAGACCGCTATCGCCATGTGATTGACCAAGGCAAGGCGATGGAGCCGTTGCAAGAGGCCCTGCGGGTGCCCGCGACAAAGGTGGATGGCTGCGCCTCACAGGTCTGGCTGCATGCCAGTTTCGAGGACGGCAAGCTGCATTTCGACGGGGCCAGCGATGCGATGATCGTGTCGGGCCTGATTGCCGTGCTGCGCATCTTGTATAACGGGCTGAGCCCACGAGAGGTGCTGGCGGTGGATGCGCGGGCCGAGATGGGACGTTTGGGGTTGAACGACCATTTGTCTGCGCAGCGCTCCAACGGGTTGCGGGCGATGATCGAGCGGGTCAAGGAAACTGCGGCGCAGGTTGGCTGACGCGGGTATTGTTTGACGCGCTGAGACCTTTGACCCGGGCAGTGTTCGGGGATCGAGGTTTTTCCGGGGATATTTTAGGGTAGATTGGGGCGCTGCCCCAAACCCCGAGGTATTTTGGGCCAAAAAGAGGGAAGCTGGATTTTTTTGGTCAGAGGGTCTTGAGCGCGGTTTCAAGATCGCCGTAGCCGGTGAAGCGGCGTTCGAAGGCGAGGCCGAGTTTTTCGGCGCAGGTCCTGGCCTTGGCGGTGAGGGCGGGATCATCGGTCTGGGCCTGATAGATCAGTTTTTCGTAATTGCCAAAATACATGTCGCGCAATTGGGGATGACGGTCCAGGCCCATGGGTTTCCAGATGAAGGCGTCGAATTGGCGCACGAGGAAATCAGTGAGGTAGAAGCTGGTGAATTCCCTGTCCGCCTTGGCGGCAAAGGCGGCATTGCCTTCGAAGAAACTGTAGCAGTGGGGCCCTGCGATCATCCTGATGCTCATCTCGTCGCAGGCTGCTTGCAGCAGGCCCCCGGTGCCGCAATCGGCGTAGACGACGAAGATATCTGTATAGGCATGACGATGTTTGGCCACGCAAGACCGCACGGCATCGGTGATCTTTTCGGGGTAGAGGTGCAGTTTGGCAGGTAGGCAGGTGAGATCCAGATGCGTCCAGCCGTTCAGCGCCTTGAGATCGAGGATCTCGCGGGCGAGGGCACCGCAGGCGATCAGAAGGATGCGCCCCTGAGGTGCGTCGAGCGGCAGGCCTTCTTCGGTGAGGGTGGTGTCGGAGGGGATCATTGGCGCAGGGTTCTGAGGGCAAGGGCCGCAAGCAGGAAGGCGGGCAGGGCTGCCAGTATGAAAGTGGGGCCGCCAAGGCTGAGCAGCCAGATTGTCAGGGCGGCCGCGATCAGGGCCGCGACAAAGATGAGGGCAAAACGCGCGTGGGGCATGAGGGTCTCCTTATGTCATGGACATAGGTGCCGATGTGCTTGCAAAAAAGGCCTCACCCGAAGGTGAGGCCCTGGTATCATTCTCAGGCAGCGACGGCTCAGGCGGATTTGGCGCTGTTGTGTTTGCGCGCCATCCATTCCTTGGCGGTTTCCACCGCCACCGCGGCATCGCGGCAATAGGCGTCTGCGCCGATGGCCTTGCCGAATTCTTCGTTCAGGGGGGCACCGCCAACCAGAACGATGTAATCATCGCGGATGCCCTGTTCTACCATCGTGTCAATGACGACCTTCATATAGGGCATCGTCGTGGTCAGCAGGGCAGACATGCCAAGGATATCGGGCCCTTCGGTTTCCATGGCCTCCAGATAGGCTTCGACCGGGTTGTTGATGCCCAGATCCACTACCTCAAAGCCGGCACCTTCCATCATCATCCCCACGAGGTTCTTGCCGATGTCGTGAATGTCGCCCTTGACCGTGCCGATCACCATTTTGCCCACGCGCGGTGCGCCGGTTTCGGCCAGCAGCGGCTTGAGGATGGCCATGCCACCTTTCATCGCATTGGCGGCCAGCAGCACCTCTGGAACAAACAAGATACCGTCGCGGAAGTCGGCCCCAACGATGGTCATGCCGCCGACAAGCGCCTTGGTCAGGATGTCATAGGGTTCCCACTTGCGTTCAAGCAGGATGTTCACCCCCTCTTCGATCTCTTCCCTGAGACCATCGTAGAGATCGTCAAACATTTGCTGGACAAGCTCTTCGTCATCAAGTTCGGAGAGGATGATTTCGTCTTCGTCGGACATTCGGTATTCCTTCTGCTTGGTCTGCAGCTGTTGATCTGGGAACAGTTCTGTCATGAAAGTCAACGAATTGGTACGCAAATTGCGACATAGGCCGCGTAATGTGCGACGCATTTTTCGATAGATCATTATGAAACTTTTTGCATTCCTGACGGGCAGATCAGCTTGGTGGATTGCGCGTGTTCTTATTTTGTTCTATTGATTTGCAATGGACAACGAACAAAGTCGGTACAGGATCAAGGGGCGCGCGGCGGGCAGCAACCATGCCGGCCGCTTTGAGCGGCATGTGGTGGCGGCTGTTGATGATGGCTGGGCACGCGATGAGGAGCTTCCGGTGCTGCGCACCCAGACGCGGATAGAGGTGCCGCGCCGGATGATCACCTATAACCGATCGCCCGATCTGCCCTTTGATCGCTCCATCAACCCCTACAGGGGTTGCGAGCATGGCTGTGTCTATTGTTTTGCGCGCCCCAGTCACGCCTATCTGGGCCTGTCGCCGGGGCTGGATTTCGAAACGCAGCTGATTGCCCGGCCGGATGCCCCGGATGTGCTGCGCAAGGAATTGGCGGCGAAAAACTACGCGGTCGCGCCAATTGCCATTGGGACCAATACGGATCCTTATCAGCCTATTGAAAAAGAACATGAAATCATGCGTGCCTGTCTTGAGGTGCTGGCCCGCGCGGGGCATCCGGTGGCGATTGTCACCAAGGGCAGCCTGATTGAGCGGGACATAGATATCTTGCAGGATATGGCGCGGCGCGGATTGGTGCGGGTGGGAATTTCAGTGACCACGCTGGACGCGCGGCTGAGCCGCCTGATGGAGCCGCGTGCCCCAGCACCGGCAAGGCGGCTGCAGGTGATCCGCAGGCTGGCAGAGGCCGCCATTCCGGTGCGCATCATGGCGTCGCCCCTGATCCCGGCGTTGACGGACCCCGAGCTGGAGGCGATTTTGGCTGCGGGAAGGGACGCCGGGGCGCGCCATGCAAGCTGGATCATGCTGCGCCTGCCTGCCGAGGTTTCACCCCTGGTGCAGGAATGGCTGGCGCAGCATTATCCAGACCGGGCTGAACGGATCATGTCCCGGTTGCGCGAAATGCATGGCGGCAAGAGTTACGATTCCCAGTGGCATCGCCGGATGCGCGGCGAGGGGCCCTATGCGCAGATCATCGCACAAAGGTTCGATCTGGCGGTGAAACGTTTGGGTTTGGGGGGCAAGGCACAGGCAATGCGCTGTGATCTGTTTCGTGCGCCGGTGTTGCCCGGCGCACAGATGTCGCTGTTTTAGCGCGTTTTCCCGCGATGGCGCAGGGCCAGCCTAGCTGCGGCGGCGGCCGCCTGAACGGGCCGGGCGCTTGGGGGCTGCACTGTCACCGGTGCCATCGGTGGCGGATGAAAAATCACCCAGCACGGCCTTGATTTCGTCCAGTTCGGGCGGGGTGCCCTTGGGGGTGCTGTCCAGCGCCTCTCGCATGGCTTTGAGGTGTTCGGGCATCGTGCCGCAGCAACCGCCGATGATGCTGGCACCGCAGTTGCGTGCCATGACCGCATATTGGCCCATCAATTCGGGTGTGCCGTCGTAATGGATATGGCCATCGACGTATTTCGGGATGCCCGCATTGCCCTTGGCGATGATCGGCCTTGTGCTGCCCTTGCCGGCAAAGCCCAGAACCGTGCGCAGCAGGTCAGAGGCCCCGGTGCCGCAATTGGCACCGTAAGCCATCGGTGCGTTCTCAAGCCCCTCGACCAGATCAACCATGCCTTCGGAGGTCAGGCCCATCATGGTGCGGCCTGCGGTGTCAAAGCTCATGGTGCCGCACCACGGCAGGCCCGCAAGGGCGAAACCTTCGGCGGCGGCGCGGTATTCTTCTGCGGCGCTGATCGTCTCCAGCCAGCCAATGTCGGCGCCGCCTGCCTTGAGCCCGTCGGCGGTTTCATGAAACATTTCGACGGCCAGCGCATGGCTGAGCGTGCCCACGGGTTCCATGATTTCACCGGTGGGGCCGACGGAGCCCGCCACGATCACCGGGCGGCCTGCGGTATCGGCGACCTCGCGGGCAAGTTCGGCGGCAACCCGGCTCAATTCATGGGCCCGGTGGCCTGCGTTATGCAGCTTCAGGCGCGATGCATTGGCTCCGAAGGAGTTGGTCAGAAACAGGTCACTGCCCGATTCGACGGCACCTTTGTACAGCGCGATGATTTTCTTGGGCTCATCGGTGTTCCACATTTCCGGGGCATCGCCGGACATCAGGCCCATGTTGAACAGATTGGTGCCAGTGGCCCCATCCGCCATCAAGACACCCTTTTGGGCCAGAAGATCGGTGAAAGAGGTGGTCATATGCGCATCCTGACAAAAAAAGACCCTGCTTAGTGCCATGGCGGCCTTATCAAGGCAAACTCATAATCTTCATTTTGATTATTAGAGTTTGGGCGATTGTTGCGGCTTTGGCGGCAGCCTTGTTGCGCCCTTTGCGGGTCCAAAGGGCGCTTGTCGGTTTGCTTGCCGCTGCGGGGCGGCGGGCTGGTGCGGGTCACTCGTATTCGGAGAGGACCTGCGATTTGGCTTCGGCCATCAGCGCTGCCATCTGCTGGCGGATCGTGGCCTCATCTGCCCGGTCGCCAAGATCGCCCGCCACTTTGCGAAAGACATCTTCGTGGCCGGGCTCTTCGAAATCGGCCTTGACGACCTGCTTGGCATATTCGGCGGCGGCATCACCGGTTTTTCCCAGCAATCCAGCAGCCCAAAGGCCCAATAGCTTGTTGCGGCGTGCCTCTGCTTTGAACAGCATTTCAGCGTCATGGGCGAATTTGTTTTCAAACGCCCTTTCGCGGTCTTTCATCGATGTCATCTGGTATCCTCCATTTCAACGTGAACACCCAATCAAGATGTGTATGCACCCCGCACCAAACAAGATGCAGCTATGCTTGCAGGAACGGTGACCATAGACTAAGAGGACCGCAACTGGGTTGGGGAGCCCCCCCGAGCCTATATCCCGAAAGGACGCCCATGGCCCGGCGCAAGAAAATCTACGAAGGCAAAGCGAAAATTCTGTATGAAGGCCCGGAGCCGGGTACGATCGTGCAGTATTTCAAAGATGATGCGACTGCGTTTAACGCACAGAAAAAAGACGTGATCGAAGGCAAAGGGGTCTTGAACAACCGCTTGTCGGAATTTTTCATGACCGGTCTGAACCAGATTGGCGTGCCGACGCATTTCATCAAACGTCTGAACATGCGCGAGCAATTGGTGCGCCAATGCGAGATCATTCCGCTTGAGGTGATCGTGCGCAATTATGCGGCGGGTACCATGTCCAAACGTCTGGGCATCGACGAGGGCACGCAGCTGCCCAGACCAATCGTGGAATATTGCTATAAGGACGACAGCCTGGGCGACCCATTGGTCACCGAAGAGCATATCGCGGCCTTTGGCTGGGCGAGCCAGCAAGACATGGAAGACATCCTGAGCCTGGCGCTGCGGGTCAACGACTTCTTGTCAGGGATCATGATGGCGGTCGGCATTCGGCTGGTGGATTTCAAGATCGAGATCGGCCGGGTCTATGATGGAGATTTCCAGCGGTTGATCATCGCGGATGAGATCAGCCCTGACAGCTGTCGTTTGTGGGACATCGAGACAGGTCAGAAGCTGGACAAGGATGTGTTCCGGCGCGATCTGGGGTCCCTGACCGACGCCTATACGGAAGTGGCGCGGCGTTTGGGCGTTCTGCCCAAGACCTCGACACCGATTACAAAACCAACGTTGATCAACTGACGCAGGCCACGGGCTTGAGTTTATTGGCAAGATGAAGCAGGGGACGGGCGATGAAAGCACGGGTACATGTGATGCTGAAGAATGGAGTGCTGGACCCTCAGGGTGAGGCAGTCCGGCATGCGCTGGGGGCGCTGGGGTTTGAGGGCGTGCAAAGCGTGCGTCAGGGCAAGGTGATTGAGCTGGATCTGGCGGAGGGCAGTTCGGAGGCGGATGTCACCGCGATGTGCGAAAAGCTTTTGGCCAATACGGTGATCGAATCCTATACGGTGGAGATGTCCTGATGCGTGCTGCAGTCGTTGTCTTTCCGGGGTCGAATTGTGATCGCGACCTTGCTGTGGCCTTTGAGGCGGCAGGCGCGGAGGTGGAGATGGTCTGGCACAAGGATAGCGAACTGCCGCAGGGCGTTGATATTGTTGGTATTCCGGGCGGGTTTTCCTATGGGGATTACCTGCGCTGCGGGGCGATTGCCGCGCAGTCACCGATTGTTCGGTCGGTCAAGGCGCATGCGGAGCGCGGCGGTTATGTCCTGGGCATCTGCAACGGTTTCCAGGTCCTGACGGAGACCGGGCTTTTGCCGGGGGCACTGCTGCGCAATGCGGGTTTGAAATATATCTGCCGGACGGTTGGGTTGGAGGTTCAGACCTCTGACAGTGATTTCACAGCCGGCTACAATGCGGGGGATGTAATCAACATTCCGATTGCCCATCACGATGGCAATTATTTTGCCGATGATGAGACGATTGCGCGTTTGCAGGGCGAGGACCGGGTGGCCTTTACCTATACCGATAACCCCAATGGGGCGCGGGCCGATATTGCGGGCATTCTGTCACAGAACCGCCGCGTGCTGGGCATGATGCCGCACCCTGAGCGGGCGGCAGATGCGGGGCATGGCGGCACCGACGGGGTGGCGCTGTTCCGCGCATTGGCAGGGGCGCTGACGACGGCGTGACTTGAGTGCCGCCCATGGGGCGCGTATCATGCGTGCATGAGCGCATCCTCGGACATCAAGCTGCCTTTGACCGTTTCCTGGCGCGTGCGCCTTGCGCTGGTGTTTTTGCTGGTCATTGCGGTGATCGTGATTTCGGTCACCAACAAGCTGCTGACGGACAGGTTTACGGACAGTACCCGCAACCGTGCCGAAGTGCGTATTGCCCTTTATAGCGGTAACCTTTTGGCGGAATTGCGCCAGAATGCCATTGTGCCACAGCTTTTGGCACGCGACCCTTCCTTGATCGCGGCCTTGCAGGATGCGGATTATTCGCTGTCCACCCAGCGTTTGATTTCATTTGTCGATGAGATCGGCGCGGCATCCTTGATGCTTTATGACATCGATGGGCGCACTGTGGCGGCCACGGACCGCAACCGGTTGGGATCATCGCATCGCTCAGAGCCCTATTTCTTTGACGCGATCCGGTCGAACACGACGGTTTTCAGCACCATTGAACGACAATCGGGCGGATATCGCTTCATGTATTCGCGGCGTATTCAATCGGGTGGCAATACGCTGGGCGTTATCGCGGTCGAGGTGGATCTGCGCAAGTTCGAGCGGGCCTGGGCCGGGATTTCAGATGCCGTGATCGTCACGGACAGCACCGGCACGATTATCCTTGCCACATCGCCCCGCTGGCGTGGCCTGACGGAGGCGGAGGCGCTGGCCAACCAGACCGCCCAGACAGCGATTGAGCGCGCGATCAAGGCCACGGCCGATTGGACCGCGCTGCCGCCCGATGCCTACCTGCAAGGTGAGGCTGTCATGCGGTTGGAAAGCCGGATCCCGTTTCGTGGGTGGCGGATCACCAGTTACACCACCTATGCGAGTGTGCGCGAGAGAGTGAACGGGGTTTTGGCGCTGGAAGTCATGGGCTTTGCGATTCTGCTGGCGCTGACGTTTTATTTTCTCAGCCGTCAGACGGCGGGCAGGCTGGCCATTTTCCAGCGGGAGTCGGCCAAACTTCGCGCATTGAATGCGGCGCTCCAGCGGGAAATCGCTGAGCGCAAACGGGTGCAAGAGACCCTTGCCGTGGCCGAGCAGACGCTGGAGCAATCCAGCAAACTGGCAGCCCTGGGCGAAATGTCGGCGGCGGTGAGCCACGAGTTGAACCAGCCATTGGCCGCGATGAAAACCTATCTGGCGGGCGCGCGGTTGCTGTTGCGGCGCAACCGGCCGGACGAGGCGCTGTCGTCTTTTGGGCGGATTGACGATCTGATCGAGCGGATGGGGGCCATTACGCGCCAGTTGAAATCCTATGCACGCAAGGGGCAGGAGGCGTTTTCGCCTGTGGATATGGGGGCCGCGCTTGCGTCATCCATGTCGATGATGGAGCCGCAGCTGCGCCAGAGGAAGGTTCAGATCGCCCGGATCCTGCCCGATGATCCTGTTATTGTGATGGGGGACCGGATGCGGATTGAGCAGGTTATGGTCAACCTCTTGCGCAATGCCCTTGATGCCACCAAATCAGTCAGGAACCCGCAGGTCGAAATCATTCTGTCTGCCGGAGAGACCGCGACCCTGACCGTGCGGGACAATGGTCCGGGTATTGAGGACCTCGACGCGCTGTTTGAGCCGTTCTACACCACCAAGCAGCCCGGTGACGGTGTCGGCTTGGGCCTTGCGATATCGTCGGGCATCGTAAACGACCTGGGCGGACGGTTGACGGCGCGCAATGGACAGGCAGGCGGGGCGGTCTTTGAAATGCAATTGCCCATTTTGGGCGAAAAGAACACGGTTGAAGCTGCGGAGTAACGCAAGATGGCACAGGCAATGAAGATCGCGATTGTTGATGACGAAAAGGACATGCGGCAGTCGATCAGCCAGTGGCTGGCCCTGTCTGGTTATGACACGGAAACCTTCGGCTCTGCCGAGGATGCGCTCAAGACTTTGGGGCCGGATTATCCGGGCATTGTGATTTCCGACATCAAGATGCCGGGCATGGACGGGATGCAGTTCCTCAAAAAACTGATGGGCAATGACAGCGCCTTGCCGGTCATCATGATCACCGGGCATGGCGATGTGCCGATGGCAGTCGAAGCGATGCGCGTGGGGGCCTTTGATTTCCTGGAAAAGCCGTTCAACCCCGAACGGATGTCGGAGCTGGCCAAGAAGGCCACCAATGCACGCCGTCTGGTGATGGACAACCGCGCCTTGCGGCGGGAATTGTCTGATGGCGGGCAATTGATGAAAAAACTCATCGGGCAATCGCCGGTGATGGACCGTCTGCGTGAGGATATTCTGGATCTGGGCCAGGCCGACGGCCATGTGTTGATCGACGGGGAAACGGGAACGGGCAAGACGCTGGTGGCGCATGCCTTGCATGCGGTCGGCAGCCGGGCGGGCAAGAAATTTGTGCTGGTCTCTTGCGGTGCATTTGAAGAGGACGCCCTGAGCAAGCGATTGTTTGGCCCGATGCAGCCCGAAGACGCGCTTTTGCCTGCCATCGAAGAAGCCCGTGGCGGAACCCTGGTGCTTGAGGATGTCGAGGCCTTGTCAGAGACGCTGCAGGCGCGGCTGCTGAGCGTAATCAACGAACAGGGCACCCCGGCAGAGACGCGGATCGTGGCGATCTCCAATTTGCAAGAAGCGGGCCGTACATCAGAGGATGCGCTGCGCAGTGATTTGTTCTACCGGCTGGCCGCCTTGCGGATCACCGTGCCACCGCTGCGCCAGCGCGGCGAGGATATTCTGACGCTTTTCACCCGGCTGAGTGATCAATTCGCCGAGGAATACGGCTGCGACGCGCCACAGGTCAGCGCGCAAGAGGCTGCGCAATTGTTGCAGGCCCCCTGGCCGGGCAATGTGCGGCAGCTGATCAATGTGGCTGAACGTGCGGTGCTGCAATCGCGGCGCGGATCGGGGACCATCGCATCCTTGCTGATGTCGGATCATGAGGAAATGCAGCCGGTCATGACCACCGAAGGCAAGCCGCTCAAGGAATATGTCGAAGCTTTTGAACGGATGCTGATCGACAATACCATGCGCCGGCACAAAGGGTCGATCGCATCGGTGATGGACGAATTATGCCTGCCGCGGCGGACGTTAAACGAAAAGATGGCCAAATATGGCTTGCAGCGCTCAGATTACCTCTGAGCGCGTGCCGGGGTTGGCGCATTGCGCAAAGGGTCGGCCGACCGATCAGCCCGTTCGGCGTTCCACAATCTGCAGCGCCTTGCCATTGTCGTCCGTGACACAGGTCCATGACGGGGCATTTGGCACATCAACGACATAACGGTTGATCTCGACGATGGGCAATGTGGTGTTCAGTGTCACACCAGAGGCGCTTGTTTGTTTTGCCACGGCAGCCACACAGCTTTTCTGGCCGCGTAGGTCTGCCAATGCGGTCGGGTCATTCGCAACGGCCATTTCGTCACAAGCCGCCAGTCCCAAGAGAGACAAGACAAGAGCGGGGCGCAGGAATTTATGCATGTAGGGTCCTTTGGGTCTTGATCCCTGCGGCGCAGATCGCAGGGTATTTCAGATGTTTTCATCCCGTTCAGGTGAGCCTGATGCAAACATTCTTGTCAAGCAATCGGGGCCAGACCGCAATTTCGCGGCAGTCCTCAACGATTGCCCATTGTGTTTTATCATCCAAAGCCATTATCCTGTTTTATCAGGAGCGATACGCGCTTTCGCGCCATACGTGTTCCTTTTGAGAGATTCGCTGCGGGTAGAGGTTAGGACAAGCACCTTCACCAGCAGGCCGATTGGGCCGGAAACGGCCAAAGAACCGCTGACAGTCTGACAGGGAAACCTTTGATGGCTGCGGCCAAATGAATGGATGCGGCGGGTTTCCCGATCGCATCGGAGAAGAACCGCGATGACGCGCGCAGACGCCAAGAGCAGGATACGGCAGGCCTTTTCAGGCCCCGTCCTTGTGCCGTCAGACATCGCCCGGACAAGTCATACCGCAAAGCTGCTATCCCCCCCGGGGATGATAGGGGCGCGTGCCGTATGCATAGTGAGAACATGCCTAAGAAAATGCTTATCGATGCCTCCCACGCGGAAGAGATCCGTGTTGTGGTGGTCGATGGAAACAAGGTTGAGGAATTTGACTTTGAATCCGAAAACAAACGCCAGCTTGCTGGCAATATCTATCTCGCCAAGGTAACGCGGGTAGAGCCGTCTTTGCAGGCGGCTTTCGTGGACTATGGCGGCAACCGCCATGGCTTTCTTGCCTTTTCAGAGATCCACCCCGATTATTACCAAATCCCTGTCGCGGACCGTCAGGCCCTGATGGAAGAAGAGCGCGCCTATGCCGAGGCGCAGGCGGCAAAGGAAGACGACGAGAGCAAGCCAAAGCGCCGCTCGCGGTCGCGCAGCCGTGGCAAGTCAAAGGCCGAAGAGGCCCGGAGCGACGATGCGACAACCTCGGCTGAGATTGTGGGCATGGAGACTGTCGATCTGTCTGATGATGACGAAGTCGACGTGAGCGACGACGAGGCGTCATCGCCGATGGAGCGCGTGCCTGAGACGCCGGTTGAGACGCCGCAGGCCGATGAAGCTGCAGATGGCGACGACAGCTCTGACGATACGGATCACCATGACGATGATCACGAAGAGGATGATGCCGATAACAAGGCCGATGCCGCGTCCAAGGACGAAAGCATCGAATCGGTCTCTGAAGAAGACGACAGCGAAGATCTTCGTCCCGTGCGCAAACCGCGTGCCCGTCGGTACAAGATCCAGGAAGTGATCAAGGTTCGTCAGATCCTGCTGATCCAGGTGGTCAAGGAAGAACGCGGCAACAAGGGTGCCGCCCTGACGACATATCTGTCCTTGGCGGGGCGCTACTGCGTGTTGATGCCGAACACCGCGCGCGGCGGCGGCATCAGCCGCAAGATCACCAATGCTGTTGACCGCAAGAAGCTCAAGGAAATCGCGAATGAGATCAAGGTGCCGCAAGGTGCGGGGCTGATCGTTCGGACCGCAGGTGCCAAGCGGACCCGCGCCGAGATCAAGCGCGATTATGAATATCTTCAGCGGATGTGGGAACAGATCCGCGAGCTGACGCTGAAATCCATCGCACCGGCAAAGATCTATGAAGAGGGCGACCTGATCAAACGGTCGATCCGCGACCTGTATAACAGGGACATTGACGAGGTCTTTGTGGAGGGCGAGCGCGGCTACCGCATCGCCAAGGACTTCATGAAGATGATCATGCCGTCGCACGCCAAGAACGTGAAACGCTATGAGGAAACACTGCCGCTTTTCGCCCGCTACCAGGTGGAAAGCTATCTGTCGGGCATGTTCAACCCAACCGTCCAGCTGCCATCGGGTGGCTATATCGTGATCGGTGTGACCGAGGCGCTTGTCGCCATCGACGTCAACTCGGGCCGCGCGACCAAAGAGGGATCGATCGAGCAGACAGCGACCAAAACCAACCTGGAGGCCGCCGATGAGGTGGCCCGCCAGTTGCGCCTGCGCGATCTGGCCGGTTTGATCGTGATCGACTTTATCGACATGGACGAACGCAAGAACAACGCTGCCGTCGAAAAGCGGATGAAGGACAAGCTCAAGACCGACCGCGCCCGCATTCAGGTTGGCCGCATTTCGGGCTTTGGCTTGATGGAAATGTCGCGTCAGCGTCTGCGCCCCGGCATGATCGAGGCGACGACACAGCCTTGTCATGCGTGTCACGGCACAGGTCTGATCCGGTCTGACGACAACCTTGCGCTGTCGATCATCCGCCAGATCGAAGAAGAAGGCACACGTCGCCGCACCCGCGAGGTCTTGATCAAGGCACCGGTTGGCATCGCCAACTTCCTGATGAACCAAAAACGTGAACATGTGGCCCAGATCGAGACGCGCTATGGCATGTCCGTGCGGGTGGAAGGGGATCCAGCCCTGGTCAGCCCCGATTTCACAATGGAGAAGTTCAAGACCGCCACCCGGAACGTGCCGCAGGTCGAGGAAGCTGTCGTTTCGGTCAGCGCATCGCTGATGGATCAGATCGACGAGGACGAAGCCGAAGCACTGGCCGCTGAGGAAGAAGCACCCGAAGCGCCAGGGACACCAGAGGCACCAGAGGCCCGTGAGAACAGCGAGCCGTCTGAGCACAATGTCGATGGAGATGGCAAACCGAAACGGCGCCGCAGGCGGCGTCGCAGCCGTGGTCGGGGCAAATCTGGCAATGGCGAAAACGGTGAGAATGGCACTGATGAAAATCAGGCCGAAAACGCTGATGCAGCACAGGAGACGCCAGGCGATGCTGAGGCCGCTGCTGACGCAGCCCCTGCCGAGGCGACAGCAGAACCTGTAGATGCCCAGGCTGACGATGCTGTTGAAGAAAAGCCCAAAAAGCGCACCACGCGCAGCCGGTCGCGGTCAACAAGCGCCAAGGCCAAGGCCGAGGCGGAAGGTGCCGCCGACGTGGATGCTAAGACATCTGACAGCGTAGACAGCACCGAGGGTGAAGCCCCGCAAGAGGCAAAGCCCAAAGCCAAGCCGAAGCGGACACGGACCCCCAAGGCAAAGAAAGTGGCCGAGGAAGAGGTTACGGCGGCTGAACCTGCTGCGGATTCAGCCCCGGCAGAAGACCCTGCCGAAGCTGTCGCAAAGGAAGAAAAGCCTAAAAAGCCACGCAGCAGGGCAAAGCCAAAAGCCAAAGCCGCACCAAAAGCCGAGGCAGAGGCGGTGGCCGAAGCAGAGGCACCCGCAGCAGCTGCTGAGGCTACTCCGACGCCAGAGGCGGCAACGCCAGAGCCTGTCGCGGCGGAAGTGGCACCTGAGCCTGCTGCTGCAGAACCTGCTGCTGCCGAACCTGTGTCGGAGCCTGAGGTCGCAAAGAAGGCAGACAAGTCCAAGCGCAAGGGCTGGTGGTCACTGGGGCGCTAAGGCGTTTTTGGTAGAGCTTTGTTGAACTCATATCCCTTAACGCGTTGAAAATTTAGGTTTTTGGCAGCGTTAGGGGGTGGGTTTTCCGGTCTTTGTGGGGGTGTGGAGGCCCTTTGGGGCCTTTGGAGGCTCTGCCTCCAAACCTCCGAGGTATTTAGGGCCAAAAAGAGGGAAGGCCTTTGTTGGACTTGCTGATAGATCGCTGATCATTTCAGGCGGTGTTCAGGGGGGGTGGGTTTTTGAAAACGCCCTTGGCCATGGTCGAAACCATATCAAGGCAGGCCTGTCGCGGGCCTGCTTTTTTGTGGGCCTGCCTTTTTTGTAGGCCCGCCTTTTTTGTAGGGTGGCCCTTTTGTTGGGGTGCCATTGCAACAGATAGGCGCGATTGCGGCGCGGGATGAGGGGGCGTGCCCCTAGCGGTCCTTGCGGACAAGATAGCTTTGTGCGCCACCGTGATCTTGGGTCTCAAGCAGGGTGTGACCTGCCTCGGCGCAAAAATGCGGGACATCGACGATCGCTGCGGGATCATCGGCGCGCAGGCGCATGCAGTCGCCCACGGGCAAGGCGGTCAGCCGCTTGCGCAGTTTAAGCACGGGCAGAGGGCACAACAGCCCGGTGGCATCAAGGTCATGAATGGTCATAAATGCCAGATAAGCCAGATGTTACACAGGGTCCACAGGGTTGTGACCATCTGGCGCGTGACGGGGCCGGAAATTGGGTCTAGAGGTGGGGTATGTTTGGAATTGAATTGATCGACGCGGGGCTTTTACCTGCCATGCTGATTGCCCTGGTTGCGGGGATCATCAGCTTTTTGAGCCCCTGTGTCCTGCCCATCGTGCCGCCCTATCTGGCCTATATGAGCGGCGTTTCACTGGGCGATATGTCCAGCGTGGCGGCCGCCCGGCGCAAGGCGGTGATATCGGCATTGTTCTTTGTCATGGGGCTGAGCACGGTCTTTTTGTTTCTGGGCTTCACCGCGTCGGCCTTTGGGGCATTTTTCCTGCAAAACCAGCTCTTGTTTGCGCGGATATCGGGGGTGGTGATCATTGTTTTTGGTCTGCATTTTCTGGG
Organism: Sulfitobacter sp.; assembly: GCA_017854855.1. Lineage (GTDB taxonomy): Bacteria > Pseudomonadota > Alphaproteobacteria > Rhodobacterales > Rhodobacteraceae > Sulfitobacter. The sequence continues at coordinate 23,763 of JAFMGZ010000028.1, forward strand.
TATCTTTCGCATTCCGTTTCTGGATCAGGAAGCGCGGCTTGATGCGGGCGACAAGGGTGGCTCCAGCTTTGGGGCCTATGTGCTGGGCCTTGCCTTTGCCTTTGGGTGGACGCCCTGCATCGGGCCGCAGTTGGGCGCGATCCTGTCTTTGGCCGCGACAGAGGCGTCGGTGGCCAAGGGGACGCTGCTGTTGGGCATCTATGCGGCGGGGCTGGGTATTCCGTTCTTGTTGGCGGCGATGTTCATCACCCGCGCCATGGGTGTGATGAACCGGATCAAGCCGCACATGAAGACCATTGAGCGGGTCATGGGGCTGCTCTTGGTGGCGGTTGGCCTTGCGATGGTGACCGGGGCTTTTTCCAATTTCGCCTTCTGGCTGCTTGAGACGTTTCCGGCGCTTGGCGCGCTTGGCTGACGCCTTACTCTTGCCCATAATCGCAGCTATAGTGATCGCAAAGAGGACGCTATGGGCACAGTGCAGGCAGATCAGGTCAAAAGGCGCAGGGTTTTTTACATTCCAGGCTACGATCCGATTCATCCGCGTCGCTACCGCGAGCTGTACCGCAAGGAAGGCGTGGCACAGGGTGCGATTTCGGGATATGAAATAGGGCTGAAGCCCAAGGCATCCGGATCGCAGAATTATGGCTGGACGGTGCAATCGAACATAAATGGCAGTGAGGTTGCGGCAGATTTTGATGTGCTGGTCTGGTCAGATATCGTGCGCGACAGCATGAGCACGTCAATCCCCGCCACCTATCTGCAGCTGATCCGCACGGCCTGGGTCTATATCGGCTCTGGTGCGCTGTGGCGGCTGATGAAGCTGCGCAAAGGGCCGGTGATTGCAGCGCTTTATCCTGTCGGGATGTTGCTGGTGCAATTGGCGCTGGCCATTGTCGCCTTTACGCTTGCGGTCCGGCTGATCATGGGTGCTGCGGGGTTTGTGGCACCGCTGATGCAAGGCATGCCAATGTTCGCAACGGTTATTGTTTATGGCGCGCCGCTGTTGGGGCTGGTTGTTGGGGCATTGGTCTTTGTGCTGTTGCTGCGGTGGTTCAAGAAACAGGATGGCAAGTTTTTTGCCTATTACCTGATGCATGATTATTCCTATTCGGCCTCATCGCGCGGAGCCAACCCGCCCGAGCTTGAGGCGCGGATTGCCGTTTTCACCGACACGATTGCACAGGCGTTGCGAGGGGACGTGGATGAGGTTCTGGTTGTGGGTCATTCATCTGGCGCGCATCTGGGGGTGTCGATCTTGGCCGATCTGATCCGGCAGGGCAGGGTGCCTGCACATGGGCCGGCACTGTCTTTTCTGACCCTGGGGCAGGTGGTGCCGATGGTGTCCTTTCTGTCGCAGGCGCATCGGCTGCGGGCGGATCTGCAATATCTGTCAGCGCGTGATGAACTGACATGGGTCGATGTCACCGCCCCCGGCGATGGCTGTGCCTTTGCGCTATGCGATCCGGTGTCGGTCTCTGGCGTGGCCCCTGAGGACAAGAAATGGCCGCTGGTGTTCTCTGCGGCCTTTACCCAGACGCTTAGCCCGGAGCGGTGGAAGGCCCTGCGCTGGCGGTTTTTCCGTCTCCATTTTCAGTATCTTTGTGCGTTCGACCGGCCCAAGGACTATGACTATTTTCAGATCACCGCCGGTCCGATGACCCTTGGTGCGCGCTATGCGGGCCGGGTCCCGTCCAAGTCGCGCATTGACCGCGCCGTCAGCAAATACACCTCTGTTGCCGCATGACGATGCCGCCCAAACCACCCAGTCGCCCTGACAAAGTATCGCTCAGGCGGTATGCCAAATTGTTCCGCGAGGACATCCTGTCAGCGCAGCCTGCGCGTCTGTACCGCGCGTGGATGGCTGAGTTCAGGACGCCGTTTTTTCGCAGTTACATGATGAACCAGCCCGAATTGATCAGGACGGTGCTGAAAGAGCGGCCAGATGATTTTCCCAAATCAGACCGGATCAGCGAAGGGTTGCGGCCCTTGCTGGGCAATTCGGTCTTCTTGACCAATGGTGAGGTCTGGAAACGCCAAAGGCGCATCATTGATCCTGCGTTTGAGGGAGGGCGGCTGCGGGAAACCTTTCCGGCCATGTGGGAGGCGGCAGAGGCTGCCGCCGCGCGGCTGGACAGTCACGCAGGCGAGGTCCTGGAGATTGAGGCCGAGACAAGCCATGCCGCCGCCGACGTGATCTTTCGCACGCTGTTTTCCATCCCGATCGAACATCATCTGGCCCGTGCGGTCTTTGACGAGTTTCGGGTGTATCAACGGTCGCAGCCGCTGCTCAATCTGGCGGCATTTGTGCCTTTGCCGCGGTGGGTGCCGCGGTTCTTTCGCAAGGGCACCCGCGCCAGTGCGGCCCGGATCAGGCGGCTGATCACGCAATTGACCCGAGAGCGCATGCAAGCGATCCGCGCGGGTACCGCACCCGATGATCTGGCCACAAAGATTATGACAACCGTTGATCCGGTCACCGGCCAAAGCTTTGACGAGGCCGAAATGGTCGACCAGGTCGCGATCTTCTTTTTGGCGGGGCATGAAACCAGCGCATCGGCGCTGGCTTGGGCGCTGTATTTGATGGCGACGCATCCCGAATGGCAGGACCGCCTGGCAGCAGAGGCACAGGTGCTGGATAGTTGTGATTTCGCCGTCATGTCCAAACTCAAACTGAGCAGGGATGTCTTTCGCGAGGCGCTGCGTCTGTATCCGCCGGTGCCGATGATGGTGCGTGAAAACACCTGTCCCGAAAGGTTTCGGGACCGCGACGTCAAGCCGGGTGCCCAGATCGTGCTAAGCCCGTGGCACCTGCACCGACATGAGCGGCTGTGGGACAATCCCGATGGTTTTGACCCGGAGCGGTGGCAGACAGAGAACGGCATCAAATGCCAGCGCGAGGCGTTCATTCCCTTTTCCGCAGGGACGCGGGTCTGTACAGGGGCGGGATTTGCCATGGTCGAGGGGCAGCTGATCTTGTCGCGTATCTTGCGCGATTACCGGGTGATCGCGCTGTCCGACCGGGTGCCCGTCCCGGTGGCCCATCTCACTGTGCGGTCTGACAAGGGTATTTGGCTGCGGCTGGAGCGTCGGTAGGTTCTATCATCCCCGCAATCTTTGAATTAAAAGTGACCAAATCGGAATCATTTGAACGGGACGGGTACACAATGCCAATGAACGCAGCACAAAAGGCGCAGATGGAAAGCGGTAAGGGTTTCATCGCGGCATTGGATCAATCCGGGGGGTCCACGCCCAAGGCGCTTAGCCAATATGGTGTTGAACCGTCAGATTATTCCGGTGATGAACAGATGTTTGCCGCGATGCATGACATGCGCGCGCGGATCATTCTGGCGGATGCTTTTACCGCTGACAAAGTGATTGGTGCCATTCTGTTTGAGCGCACGATGGACGGTAAGATCAATGGCAAGCCGGTGCCGCAGCTGCTGTGGGAAGACCGGGGCGTGGTTCCCTTTTTGAAGATCGACAAGGGCCTTGAGGATGAGGCGCAGGGCGTTCAACTGCTCAAGCCGATGCCGGATCTTGAGGCTTTGCTGACCCGGGCGGCGGCGGCAGGTATCTTTGGGACCAAGGAACGTTCGGTCATTCATGACGCGGATGAGGCGGGGATCGAAGCTGTCGTGGCCCAGCAGTTCGAGGTTGCCAAAATGGTTTGCGCCGCAGGTCTGGTCCCGATTATTGAGCCAGAGGTGAATATCCATTCCAAAACAAAGGCTGAGGCCGAGGCCCTGCTGGCGGCGGCATTGATGCGTCATGTCCATGCGTTGAATGCGGATCAGCTGGTCATGCTCAAGCTGACGATTCCAGAAGTTGCGGGTTGTTACGATGCCTTGGCGGCCCATCCCAATGTCTTGCGCGTTGTGGCACTGTCGGGCGGCTATTCAACCGATGAAGCCTGCGCCCGGCTGAGCCGGAACACACAGATGATCGCCAGCTTTTCCCGGGCATTGACCGAAGGGTTGAACGTGAAAATGACGGACGCCGAATTCAACGCCGCACTGGGCAGCAATATTGCCAAGATCTATGAGGCGTCGGTCGCCTGATCGCCGTTTGAACCTGTCTACCGGGGGGCTTGCGGCCAGGGCGCAACGATTTGTTAACCATTTTGAACAAAACTCAATCCGGCCCTCCTTTGGGGTCCCGGTTTGAGGGCTTGGATGTGGTGCGGATCGGTGGAAACCAGGCGTTTTGGGCGGCGAAACGGCTGTTCGATGTCTTGATGTCGGTGCTTTTGCTGCCGGTTCTTGGTGTCGTTGCCCTGCTGTTGTTGATTGTGAACCCCGCGCTAAACCCCGGACCGCTGTTTTTTCAGCAAAGCCGGGTTGGGCAGCATGGTCGACATTTTGCCATCCTCAAATTCCGCACCATGCGAACCGCGGATGTGACAACACGTTTTGCAGATTCGGAGGCCGACAGGATCCGCCCGTTTGGCAGGCAATTGCGCCGCTACCGGATTGATGAACTGCCGCAGATCATCAACGTGATAAAATCCGAGATGAGCCTGATTGGTCCGCGACCGGAGCAGCCCGATTTCGCCCGCCATTATCAAGAGGCGATCCCGGGCTATGCGTTGCGGCATATGATCCGCCCGGGGCTGAGCGGTCTGGCGCAGGTGACGCAGGGCTACACCAGCGACACAGGAGCCACCCAGCGCAAACTGTCCCTTGATCTGCGCTATATCCGGGACTGTGGTTTCCGGCTGGAAAGCTATATTCTCTGGCGGACCCTGATCACCGTTGTGACGGGCCGCGGGGCCTTGTGACTGCGTCATTCTTTGCCGCGTTAATAAATTCCTCGTCTTGATCCGCTATACCACAGGCTTATCGCGCGGGGTGCGCTTTGGGGATGGTGAGGTTTGGCGCTTATGGCAGCCAGGGTACTTTTGACGGGTGGGACCGGCTATATTGGCTCGCATACCTATGTGGCGCTGGTTGAGGCCGGATATCATGTTGTTTTGCTGGATGATTTTTCCAACAGCAGCCCGGATGTCCTGAACCAGCTTGAGATTATTACGGGGGTGCCGACCCGTTTTCACCGGGCTGATGTATCGGACGCCAACGCGATCCGCCCGATCTTTGCCGCGTATGACTTTGACGCCGTGGTTCATTGTGCCGCACGCAAGTCGGTTCCGCAGTCACTGGCGCGGCCAAAGATGTTTTTCGACGCCAATATTGCATCGCTTTTGGCACTTATGCGCGTGATGGCGGGGCATGGGGTGAAAACGATGGTCTATTCGTCAAGTGCGACAGTCTATGGCCAGCCAGAGTCTCTGCCGATCCCCGAACATGCGCCGCTGTCCTACACAAGTCCTTACGGCCTGTCCAAGATCATGGGGGAGCAGTTTTTGAACCAGCAGGTGCGCACATCTGCGGGCTGGGTCGTTGGCACGCTGCGCTACTTCAACCCGGCAGGTGCGCATCCCTCGGCCCTGATCGGGGAGGCACCGGTTCATGATGGTGGCAATCTGATGCCGCTGATCGCCAAGGTGGCCCGCGGAGTGGTGCCAGCGTTGGACATTTACGGCCATGATTATGGAACCCCTGATGGGACCGGTATCCGTGATTATGTCCATGTCTGCGACCTTGCGCAGGGTCACGTGCAATCGCTGGACCGGCTTTTGCGGCACCGCCGATCCCATACGCTCAATCTGGGACGGGGCAGTGGCTATTCCGTGCTGGAGGTGGTCAAGGCGTATGAGGCGGCCAGCGGCTGCCGGATACCCTATCGGCTGTTGCCGCGCCGTCCGGGTGATGTTGCCGCCAGCTTTGCCGATCCGACCATGGCGGCCAGGGTGATCGGCTTTTGCGCGACCCGCGATCTGCATGATATGTGTCGGTCCAGCTGGGCATGGGAGACAGCGCGTCAGTCTGATCTGCAAGGGGCCCTCATCTCACCGCCGTACCGACCGCTTGGATTGATCGCGGCCGCACCGTCCGTGATTGTCACGCCCATCGCGCGGCCAAGCTGAGGGGCAGGCACAAAAAAAGCGCCTTAGTGGCGCTTGTTTTCGTGAATTCAAAAGGCGGTGTTATCCGCCCCAGGACCGCACCACACCGCAATCCATATGCACAAAGTTCGATCCGGAATATTTGCCGACGCCGCCCCCCTGGCAGGCAATGGCCGCACGCGCCATCTGGCTGACAGAGCGTGACGTCAGACGCAGATCGGCAGCCTGTCCGCGCATGTGCAGGGAATTTTTGGCCACACCGCGCGAGCGCGAGCGCAGCATCGCGTTTGTCTGTGGGCTGCGATAGCCTGACAGCAGCATGTAGGGTTCGTTTACATCAAGCAGGTTATGCGCTGCCGCCATGATGTCGATGGTCCGCAGGTCCATGTTCTTGACCCCATCGGTGCGCCAGTCGCGCATGAAGTAGTTCACTTCCTTCACGGCTTCTTTGATGTATTCGCCTTCGATCCAGTAGATCATGTCGATGCGTTCGCCGGTACGGCCTGAATACATCTTGATCCGGCGGATATCGCCGCCGCCCCGCAGGAAGCCCGCCGCATTGCCGAAAGTGGGTGCTGCTGAAACCGCTGTTGCTGCAAATGCACCAAGAAGGGCGCGCCGAGTCATCCCCGTAGAGCTTTTACCAGTCATATCCGTCTGTCCCGTGTTCTGCCTGTGTCACGTCTGCCTGTGGCAATGATGTTACATTTGCCAGCAATCGTTTTAACCTGTCCAAGGAACCTATGGCATAGGCCGATTCTTGAACCAACCCCTTAATCCTTGGAGCTATTGAAACCCCGTATTTTAGGCAATTTTCTGCTCAAAAACTACGCCTTTTCTCCCTGAGGTGGAATCGCGTGGTGCTATTTGAGCACCACGTTGTGTTTTGTTCAGGCAGACTCGGCAATGTGATTGGACTTGCCATTGTGGCTTTTAGACAAAGAATCAACGCATTAATTACTGTTGTGGGGATTCTGAATGTCACGTTCTACAAATTTGGTTCGGGCCGTTGTTCTTGCGGTCTTTTCTGTCTTGTCTCTGGGCGCGACACTGGTTCCAAATTCCGCCACCGCACAAGTTACGGCTTTCAAACAGGCGGTCGCCGAAGCGGCGGCGCGCGACGAAGATATTGCAGCCTTCTACCGTGAAAATGGCTACACGCCCCTGTGGACCGGACCAGGTGATATGGACAGGGAACGGCGCGCGCAGCTGATGCAGGCGATCCGCTCAGTTGCGTCGCACGGTTTGCCCGTCGCGCGCTATGATCCCGAAGGGTTGATGGCCATTCTGGCGGCAGTGCGCACGCCGCGTGATCGCGGCATGGCCGAGGTCGAGATGAGCCGGGTTTTCCTCAAATATGCCCGCGATATCCAGACTGGTATGTTGATCCCGAACCGTATCACCCCGCAGATGGTGCGCGATGTCCCTTACCGCGAACGGATCAGCTATCTCACTGGTCTGCGTGATGCACAGCCGGCCGCCTTCTTTCGGGCGCTGCCCCCGCGCAGCATGGAATATAACGCACTGATCAAGGAAAAGGTCGCGATGGAGCGGCTGATGAAGGCTGGCGGTTGGGGGCCGGCGGTACCGGCCAAGTCGCTCAGGCCCGGCGACAGTGGCGCTGCGGTGATCGCATTGCGCAACCGGTTGATTGCAATGGATTACCTCAAGCGGAGCAATGGGCGCACCTATGATGACGCCATGCAGGCAGCGGTCCAGCAGTTCCAGATTGATCATGGTCTGAACGATGATGGTGTCGCAGGGGATGCAACCATGGTGCAGATCAACACCAGTGTTGAAAAGCGCCTGCAATCGGTTCTGGTCGCGATGGAGCGTGAGCGTTGGTTCAACACCGAACGCGGCAAGCGGCATATTCTGGTCAACCTGCCTGACTTTTCTGCCAAGATCATCGATGATGGCAAGATCACCTTTTACACTCGGTCGGTCATTGGGGCCAACAAGGGCGACCGCCCAACGCCCGAGTTTTCGGATGTGATGGACCATATGGTCATCAACCCCAGCTGGTTCGTACCCCGGTCGATCGCGACCAAGGAATATCTGCCGGCGCTCAAACGCAACCCCAATGCGGTCAGCCATATAGAGATCACCGACAGCCGTGGTCGCAAGGTCAACCGGGGGGCTGTGAATTTCAGCCAATATACCGAGCGCAGCTTTCCCTATGCGATGCGCCAACCGCCCAGCAGCTCCAATGCGCTGGGTCTGGTGAAATTCATGTTCCCCAACAAATATAACATCTACCTGCATGACACCCCCGCAAAGAGCCTGTTTGCCCGCGACGTGCGCGCCTACAGCCACGGGTGCATCCGGCTGGCACAGCCCTTTGACTTTGCCTATGCGTTGCTGGCCAAGCAGGAGGATGATCCAAAGGGTTTCTTCCAATCCGTGCTGCGCACAGGTCAAGAGACCCGCGTGGATCTGAAAGAGCCGGTGCCTGTGCATATCATCTACCGCACAGCCGTGACCAATGCGCGGGGCCATACCGAATACCGCGCAGATGTCTACGGACGGGATGCAAAGATTTGGGATGCGCTGTCACGTGCAGGGGTGGTCTTGGGCGGCGTTCAAGGGTAAATCTCGCGGCACGCCAAAAGGGGTGCCCTATGTCCTATACCGTTGACCAAATTGCCAAGGCGCTTGGCGCTGATGCCGCAGGTGACCTGTCGCTTGTGGTGCATCGGGCGTCAGAGCCGCAATCGGCTGGCCCGGATGATCTGGCATTGGCGATGAACCCTGACTATGCATCCGGGATCGCGGAAGGGTCCGCGCGGGTCGCATTATTGTGGCCCGGTGCGGATTGGCAGGCCATGGGGCTGCGCGCCGCGATATTTCCGGCCCGCCCCCGCTATGCCATGTCGGGGATGACCCGGATGATGGACCGGGGCCAGGGGTTTGCGCCTGGCATTCACCCTTCGGCGATCATTGATCCCGCAGCCGACATTGCCGATGACGTCAGCGTCGGACCGCTGGCCATCATTTCGGCCGGGGCGCAGATCGGTGCGGGCTCTGTCATCGGGCCGCATTGTTTTGTGGGGGTGGATGTGACCCTTGGCCGCGATGCCTATCTGCGTGAACAGGTCAGCATCGGGGCGCGGGTGACCATCGGTGCCCGCTGCATCATCCAGCCCGGCGCGCGCATTGGTGGCGACGGGTTCTCCTTTGTGACCGCAGAGCCGTCAACGGTGGAATCCGCGCGCAAGACATTGGGGGATCAGGGTGCAGCACAGGCCCAACCCTGGATCCGTATCCATTCGCTGGGATCGGTGACCATCGGTGATGATGTTGAGGTCGGCATGGGCTGTACCATCGACTGCGGTACGATCCGTGACACCACAATTGGCAACAACACCAAGCTCGATAATCAGGTGCATCTGGGCCATAATGTCAGCATCGGCGACAATTGCCTGATCTGCGGTCAGGTCGGTATCGCGGGATCTGCGCGCATCGGCAACAACGTGGTGCTGGCCGGTCAATGCGGCGTGAATGACAATATCTTTGTCGGGGACGGCGTGATTGCGGGCGGCGGCACCAAGTTGATGTCGAATGTGCCTGCTGGGCGCACGATGTTGGGCTATCCTGCCACGCAGATGGACAAACAGGTCGACCAATATAAATCCCTGCGCCGTTTGCCCCGGCTGATACGAGAGGTCGCAGAGCTGCGAAAAGCGGTTTTCAAAACCGGCAAGGATGACTAAATCACCCGCAAACGCCAAGCTGAGGACAGTCTCATGAGCATCACCGATCAGGTCATTGCGATCATTGCGGAACAGGCCGTGCTGGAGCCTGAGGACGTGACCCTCGACAGCACCCTTGAGAGCCTTGGCATCGACAGCCTTGGGCTGGTAGAAAGCATTTTCGCGATTGAGGAGGCTTTCGACATCTCGGTACCCTTCAACGCGAATAATCCGACCGAGTCCGATTTTGACATCTCCAATGTGGCCAGCATCATCGCGGGCATTGAGCGGCTGAAGGCCGAGCAGGGCTGATCATGAAACGCGTTGTGATCACCGGGGCCGGGACCATCAACGCGCTGGGTCTGTCCGTGCCAGAGACATTGTCCGCCATGCAAGAGGGCGTCTGCGGCATCGGTCCGCTGGACATTCGCGATGTGGAGCGTCTGCAAATCCAGATCGGCGGCCAGGTGCGCGGCTTTGAAGCCGAGGGGCGTTACAACCGGCAGCAGATCTCGCTTTATGACAGGTTTACCCAATTCACCCTCGCCGCCGCGCGCGAGGCTATTGCGCAGTCCGGCCTGACCTTTTCAGGAGAACTATCCGCCAGATCTGGCGTGGTTCTGGGCACTGCGGGGGGCGGGGTGTCGACCTGGGATGACAATTACCGCGCCGTCTACGAAGAGGGCAAAAACCGGGTGCATCCATTCGTGGTGCCCAAGCTGATGAACAACGCCGCCGCCAGCCATGTCAGCATGGAATGGAACCTCAAGGGTCCTTCCTTTACGGTGTCCACGGCCTGTGCGTCGTCAAATCATGCGATGGCGCAGGCATTTTCCATGGTGCGCTCAGGCATGGCCCCGGCCATGGTAACGGGGGGATCGGAAAGCATGCTGTGCTTTGGCGGCGTCAAAGCCTGGGAAGGGCTGCGGGTCATGAGCCGCGATGCCTGCCGGCCCTTTTCGGCCAACCGCAACGGGATGGTGCAGGGCGAAGGTGCCGGCATCTTTGTGTTTGAGGAATACGAACATGCGCGCAAACGCGGCGCGGATATCCTGTGTGAGGTGATCGGCTTTGCCATGACCTCGGATGCCAGTGACATTGTGATGCCGTCCAAGGCGGGTGCTGCACGGGCGATGCAGGGTGCGCTGTCCGACGCGGGCGTGAACCCCGAAGACGTCACCTATATCAACGCCCACGGCACCGGCACGGCGGCCAATGACAAGACCGAATGCGCGGCGGTGGCGGATGTCTTTGGGCCGCATGCGGATAATCTGATGATCAGCTCGACAAAGGCGATGCATGGGCATCTGATTGGCGGAACAGGCGCGGTGGAATTGCTGGCCTGTATCATGGCGCTGCGGGACGGTGTGATCGCCCCGACCATCGGCTATCAGGAACCCGATCCAGAATGTGCGCTGGACGTGGTCCCCAATGAGGCCCGCCGCGCGACTGTCAACGTAGCGCTGAGCAATGCCTTTGCCTTTGGCGGCATGAACGCCGTGATTGCATTGTGCAAGATCTAAGGCGTTTCCCGGATGACCGGAAATATGACCTGCCCCTCAAGGCAATGAGGTTCCTGACGTCAGGCTGTGGCACAAAAAAGGCCGCCCCAACGGGCGGCCCATGTCGCAGCGCGTCAAAGCGCGATTACTGTTCGATCACCGACACTTTGTCGTAGCTGGCAGTGAAGCCAGACAATGACACCGTCAGTTTCACCTGCTGGTCCGGCGCAATGGCGGGAATGATGGTGATCACCGCTTCGTTGCCGCGCTTGAAGGCGGCCACGTCTGCCGGGGTCAGGCCCAGGCGGGCATAGCAGCCAACCGGGTTGCAAAAGGCGTAAGGATACCGGCGCGCCTTGCCACCATCGACAGCGATGGTCAGCTGTTGGGGCAGGGAAGTCTCAAGCGGTACAACGATTGTCGCGCCGGCTTCGGCCTTGCCGCCTTCTGGCAGACGGAACAACGAAACCTCGGCCACCGGGGCCCCCTGTCCATCGTCCAGCAGCTGATACATCTGACACGGATCTACCTCTTCTTCGGTCTTGATGCAGCGCATTTCCCATGCCCCGATCACTTCCTTGGTGTAGGGTTTGCCCAATTCTGGGTCCTTGTCCGCATCCTCGCCAAGGCTCAGTTGCTCTTCGATCTTGGCTGCATTGCCGGCGTCAGGCGTCGCTTGCTCTGTCGTGGGTTTTGTCGCTGTTGTCTGGGCGAACAGGGCCTGCGGTACACTCAGGGCCAATGCCGCGCAAATCGGCAGGGCCTTCAAAAATTTGCTCATGTCTAATCCACATTTGTTGCTTTTGCGCCGTTTAGCACGACCGCAGGACATTGTCAGCGGAGATCCACAAAAAGTTGACGACGATCCGGCAAAGACCTGCCGACATCTGCATGGCGTGATGCAGGGCCGATGCGATATCCTGAAAACGAAAAAGAGGACGCAGTGCATCCTCTTTCCGATCTTTTTCTCCCCGTCGAACTGGGCCGACTTATGCGCAGACGTTACGAAAGCAAAGAGCACCCGTCAACTGGATTTTTTTATAACGATTCCAGTGTAATATTCCCGAAAAATGTCGGATATCCACTGTCTGTGAAAAAGGGCCGCACCACAAGGGCGCGGCCAGTCTGACAGGGAGGAAATGCCCCACCCACAAAAGGACATATGTATGCGGGGCAATTACACTATGGCATGCAAAGGTTAAGTTTGTATGCTTTGGAACAGTAAGACAATGACACCTCCGAAAGGGAGCAAACGTGACAAATGATATCTTTATCGGGGGCGGCGGCAGCGACTATGCCACGGCGCAATTCCTGAACATCGGCTATGCGAACCGGCACGGGTTGATTGCGGGGGCGACAGGCACGGGCAAGACGGTCACGTTGCAAATCCTCGCGGAAAGCTTTTCAGCCGCAGGCGTGCCCGTGTTCCTGTCAGACGTCAAAGGTGACCTGTCCGGCCTCGCCAAATCCGGCAGCGCCGACCACAAATTGCACGAGGCATTTACCAACCGTGCCCAGAAAATCGGGTTCACCGATTATACCTATGACGCCTTTCCCGTGACGTTCTGGGATCTCTACGGCATCCAGGGCCACCCCGTGCGCACCACCGTGTCAGAGATGGGGCCGCTGTTGCTCTCGCAGCTTCTGGGCCTGAGCGAGGCGCAGGAGGGTATTTTGAACATCGCATTCCGGGTGGCGGACGAAGACGGGCTGCCGCTGCTTGATCTCAAGGACCTGCAGGCGCTTTTGGTCTGGATCGGCGAAAACGCCAAGGACCTCGCGCTGCGTTATGGCAATGTCTCTGCCGCCTCTGTGGGCACAATCCAGCGCCGTCTGCTGGTGTTGGAAAACCAGGGTGCCGCAGACCTGTTCGGCGAACCTGCGCTGGCGCTGAGCGACCTGATGCGGACAGATGCGGATGGCCGCGGCGTGATCAACATCCTGGCCGCCGATCAGCTGATGGGAGCCCCCAAGCTTTACGCGACATTCCTGTTGTGGTTGCTCTCTGAACTCTTTGAGGAACTGCCCGAAGTGGGCGACCCCGATAAACCCAAGCTGGTGTTCTTCTTTGATGAGGCACATCTGCTGTTTGACGATGCCCCCAAGGCCCTGGTCGACAAGGTCGAACAGGTGGCGCGCCTGATCCGCTCCAAGGGGGTGGGGGTGTATTTCATCACGCAAAACCCGGCCGATGTCCCCGATGACATCCTTGGGCAATTGGGCAACCGGGTCCAACACGCGCTGCGGGCCTTCACCGCCAAGGACCGCAAGGAACTGCGGATGGCCGCGGAAACCTACCGCGAGAACCCAAGGTTCGATACCGAAGAGGCGATCCGCGAGGTTGGCGTGGGCGAGGCGGTGACCTCCTTTTTGCAAAAGAAGGGCGTACCTGGAATTGTTGAGCGGACATTGATCCGGCCACCATCCTCCCATCTCGGCCCGATCGAGGACGCCGAGCGGTCGGCCTTGATGGCAGTCTCACCAATGGCGGGCAAATATGACACCCGGCTGGACCGCGAATCCGCCTTCGAAATCCTGCGCAAACGCGCCGATGACGCCGCCGCCGCCGCGGCAAAGGCCGAAGCCGAGGCTGAAGAGGCAGAGACTCCCTCCTTGCGCGAATTCAACAACGCGCGCCGCTACGCAGGCAAGGGCGTGCCGCGCTCCACGTCCCGCACACCGGCCCGCAAGCCGCAAGACAGCTTTGGCTCGGCCATGGCGCAGGTCGTGATCAAGGAACTCAAAGGCACAACGGGCCGCCGCATCGTCCGTGGCATCCTTGGCGGTCTGTTCAAGGGCCGCTAAGGGCCGCTAAGCCAAAGGGGCACCGCGATCAAATCGCAGTGCCCCTCTTTCATCTCTTTTTGGCTATAAATACCTTGCGCCCGCCCTCGGCCGGGCCGACCCTGTGCTCAGAAAACACTACTTCTCCGGTATCAATCCGCGCGGGCTGAACCGCAGCACCAACAACAGCACCATCCCCATGGTCAACAGTCGCATATGTGCCGCAGACTCGATCAGATGGGCTTTCAACGCGGATCCATCCGCCATGCCAGCGGTAATCACGTTCATCAACCACAGGCCCATCGGTTCTACCTGAACCCATAAGAACCAGATCAGGAAGCCGCCCAGCACCGAGCCCAGGTTGTTGCCCGATCCGCCCACGATCACCATCACCCAGACCAGGAAGGTAAACCGCAAAGGCTGATAACTGCCGGGCGTCAACTGGCTGTCCATCGTGGTCATCATCGCGCCTGCAATGCCGCAAATGGCAGAGCCCAGGACAAAGACCTGCAAATGTCGGGCGGTGACGTCCTTGCCCATCGCTTCGGCGGCGACTTCATTGTCGCGGATCGCGCGCAGCATCCGGCCCCAGGGCGAATGCAGGGCGCGCTGCGCCATCCACATCAGCACCAGCAGCACGGCGGCAAAAAGCGCGATATAGCAGATCTTGACCCAAAGGGTGGAACCTTCGACGGGATCAAACCCAAGACTGGCTGCGCGTTCCACAAAGGCTGGGTTGTTCTGCAGATCGATTTCATAAGGCACCGGACGCGGCACGCCGATCACGTTTTTCACCCCGCGCGTCAGCCAGTCCTCGTTCTTGAGCACGGCGATGATGATCTCGGCGATCCCCAAAGTGGCAATCGCCAGATAATCGGAGCGCAGCCCCAGGGCGGTCTTGCCGATCACCCATGCCGCAGCGGCTGCAAACAGGCCCCCCACGGGCCATGCCAGCAGCACAGGCAAACCAAGCCCGCCCAGAAAACCGGTCTGCGCGGGATTGATCTCTTCGATCCGCTCAACCGATGGGTCCAGCAGCGCGCGGAACAGGAAAAAGCCCGCCACCAGAACAACAATAACAAGGATGTTGCGCTGCCAGCCGGGCTGCATCCGCTTCATGATCTGTATGACCAACAGAACCGTGCCTGCGCCCAGCAGCAAGGCACTGACAACACCAAGGCCCCCGGCCTGGAACGCGCCTTCGGTGGGGGGCACGCCGATCAGAACAGCCGCCAGACCGCCAAGCGCCACAAACCCCATGATCCCCACATTGAACAGCCCCGCAAAGCCCCATTGCAGGTTTACCCCCAACGCCATGATCGACGAAATCAGCCCCATTGCCACGATCAGCAGTGCAGAGTTCCAGCTTTGTTGAAAGCCGACGCTCATGATCAATAGCGCCACGATGCCAAAGAGCAGTGTGTTTTTCATTGTCTCGTTCATACCGATTGCCCCTTGAACAGCCCCGTTGGTTTGAACAGCAGCACGATCAGCAGGATCACGAAACTGACCGCGAATTTATAATCTGTGCTCAGCAATTGCACGAGCCCGTTGGGCTCCAAACTCTCTGGCATCAGATAGACAAGTATCTTTTTCCAGGCATAGGTGATCGTCACTTCGGAAAACGCGATGACAAAGCCGCCGGCGATTGCGCCAATCGGGTTGCCCAGCCCGCCCACGATGGCGCTTGCGAAAATGGGCAGCAGCAGTTGGAAATAGGTGAAGGGTTTGAATGACTTGTCCAAACCATACAGCACACCTGCGATGGTTGCCAATGTGGCCACGATCATCCATGTGATCATGACGACCCGCTCGGGGTTGATGCCCGAAAGCAGCGCCAGATCCTCATTGTCCGAATAGGCGCGCATGGATTTGCCCGCACGGGTCCGGTTCAGGAACCAAAACAGCAGCGCCACGACGATGATGGCGGTGATGATGGTAATGCCTTGGGTGGTTTTGAACGAAAGACCTTCATCCAGTCCGGTTGCCGTCTTGAATTCACGCGCCGAGATGATGAAGCGTTCCCCGTCAAAGAAGTTCTGGTCATCCGCCCCGATGATGAAACGCGTCACACCGTTGTAGATAAAGGTGATGCCCAGGCTGACGATCACCAGAATGACCGGCTTTGCCTTTTTGACCCGGTAGAATTTATACACGGTTCTATCGGTGAACAGCAGCAGGCCAATGGCAAACAGGATGCCAAAGGGCAGGGCAAGCAGAGCGGTGGGTAAAGGTCCCAGGCTCAGGCCCCAGCTTTGGAACAGCCAGGTCATCAGAACGGTGGCCATCGCCCCTAGCGCCATGGTGTCGCCATGGGCAAAATTCGAGAACCGCAAGATGCCGTAGACCAGCGTCACCCCCAGGGCCCCCAGCGCCAGCTGCGACCCGTAAGCGATGCCTGGGATCAAGACGTAGTTTGCAAGTGCGACGATTGCGTTGAGAAAATCCATCGCTTAACCCCCCAAGAACGATTTGCGGACTTCCGGGTCAGCCAGAAGTTCCTTGCCAGTGCCGGTATAAGCATTGGCACCCTGCACCAGAACATACCCTTTATCCGCGATTTCAAGCGCTTGACGGGCGTTCTGTTCCACCATGAGAATGGGAATGCCGGTGCGCGCGACCTCGATGATCCGGTCAAACAATTCATCCATCACAATGGGCGAAACACCCGCTGTGGGTTCGTCCAGCATCAAGACTTTGGGTTTTGTCATCAAGGCGCGGCCCACGGCGACCTGTT
This sequence comes from Sulfitobacter sp., assembly GCA_017854855.1. GTDB lineage: Bacteria > Pseudomonadota > Alphaproteobacteria > Rhodobacterales > Rhodobacteraceae > Sulfitobacter. The sequence goes on from JAFMGZ010000028.1 coordinate 40,440, forward strand.
GGCGCTGCCCGCCCGACAGCTCTCCTGCCGCCTGATAGCGTTTGTCTTTCAGGATCGGGAACAGATCATAGACCTGTGCCATGGTATCGCTGAAATCATCGGTGCGGATAAAGGCCCCCATCTCGAGGTTTTCCTCGACTGTCATCGAGGTAAAGATGTTCGATGTTTGCGGCACGAAACCCATCCCCTTGGCCACCCGCGCTTGCGGCGACAGATCTGTGATGTCCTCTCCGTCCAGCCGCACATGGCCCTTGCGCATATCAAGCATGCCAAAGACCGCTTTCATGCCGGTGGATTTGCCGGCACCATTGGGGCCGACGATCACAGCGATTTCGCCCTTGTCCACCGCGATCGTGCAATCATGCAGAATGTCGGGCCCGTTGCCATAGCCCGCCGTCATCCCATCCCCGATCAGGAAGGGACCGCCGGGAGATGGAAAGCTGGTATCGCCGCGCGTGGGTATCTCGCTGCCCATCCCTTTGGGGTTGGTGATCGAGATGTCCTTGTTGCCGCGGTCTCCGTAGGGATCGCTCATCTTTGTCCTCTTTTCTTCATTCTGACCCGATTGGGGCGTGATCCGGTAGGGCATGGTTGGCCCGGCATGAACGATGCGCTGCGTGGTGCAAGGGGCCAGACACTATGGCAGGGCTGGTTGCTGGCCTGCGTCGTTCGGGGCAGGGTCTGTGCTGCTTCCAAAACGATGCCGCACATGCCGGGTCTCATGCGCCCACCTGATCCTTGTTCTTGAGGCCGGTGCCCAGATAGGCTTCGATCACCTGCTCATTGGCCTTGATCTCGGCCAGGGTGCCTTCGGCCAATACCCGGCCCTCGGCCATGCAAATGACCGGGTCACACAGACGGCCGATGAAATCCATGTCATGCTCAATCACGACAAAGGTGTAGCCACGTTCCTGGTTCAGGCGGATGATCGCATCGCCGATGGTGTTGAGCAGCGTGCGGTTCACGCCCGCCCCCACTTCGTCAAGAAAGACGATCTTGGCATCGACCATCATCGTGCGGCCCAGCTCAAGCAGCTTTTTCTGGCCGCCGGAAATCTGACCGGCTTTTTGGTCTGACAGATGTTCGATGGTCAGGAATTCAAGCACCTCATCGGCCTTGGCCTTGAGCGCGCGTTCTTCGTCCGCGATGCGCTTGCGGCCGAACCAGGTGTTCCACAGGGTTTCGCCGGATTGACCGCCGGGCACCATCATCAGGTTCTCGCGGCAGGACATGGAGTGGAATTCATGCGCAATCTGGAAGGTCCGCAGCAGCCCCTTGTGAAACAGGTCATGGGGCGGCACCCCGGTGATGTTCTCACCATCCATATAGACACTGCCCGAGGTCGGTTTCAGCACGCCCGCGATCACATTGAACAGTGTGGTTTTACCCGCGCCATTCGGCCCGATCAGCCCCGTGATGGAGCCACGGTCAATGGTCAGACTTGCCCCATCCACCGCATGAAATCCGCCGAAATGCTTATGCAGATCGTCCACGACGATCATGTGCTCTTCAGAGTGCACCATTTGTTCATCCCCGTTCCCGGCAATCGTGCCGGATGATCATTTTGATCTTATCGTTTTGATCTTATCGTATAAATACAGCCCGCACTGGGGCGGGCTGTATCATGGTCTATCGGACGTCTTACTTGAAACCTACGGTTTCGTTCTTGCCGTCTTTGACTTCGATCATGCGGTATGTACCAGCAGATTCACCGGGGCCGATCAGCTCGACTGCGGATGCGCCGACATAGTCCACGTCTGTGCCTGCTTTGATCAGTTCAAAGGCCTTGGCCAGTTCACCAGGATAGATTTTCTCGCCGGGTGCGTTGGCGACCTCAAGGATCTTGTCCTTGTAGTCGGCCGGATCGGTGGAGTTCGCCGCCTGCATCGCCATCATGAACAGCGCTGCCGCGTCATAGGCTTCGGGTGTGTAGGGCGAAGAGCCGTCAAAGCCAGCAGCCTCGGCCATAGCGACGAAAGTGTCGATACCATTGCCCTGAGAACCGGCGATCTGACCGAATGAACCGTCCAGATCAGGACCGATCGTGGCTGGTAGGTTGTCACCGATCATGCCGCCTGGCAGACCGAATGTGTCCCATGCGCCCGCATCCAGTGCAGAGCGGATGATGCCAGCACCACCTTGGTCAAGGTAGCCTGCAACAACCAGCAGGTCACCACCGGCAGAGGCCAGCGCGCCGACTTCGGCAGAGTAATCCGCTTTGCCGTCTTCATGTGCTGCCACGATGGTCACTTCACCGCCGACCGCCTTGAAAGAGGATTCAATCGCGTCTGCCAGACCCTTGCCGTAGTCGTTGTTGGTATAGGTCAATGCGATGGACTTGATGCCACGCTCAACCAGGATCTCTGCCATGACCTGACCTTCGCGGGCGTCAGAGGGGGAGGTCCGGAAGAACAGGCCGTTGTCTTCCATGGTGGACAGACCCGGAGATGTCGCGGAGGGGGAAATCATGACCATGCCGTTCGGAATGGCGACGTTCTGCAAGACCGCGCCGGTCACACCAGAGCAGTCCGCGCCGATCAAGCCGTGAATGCCTTCGGCGATCAGACGTTCGGCAGAGGCCACAGCGACGCCGTTGTCGATACATGCGCTGTCCGCACGAATGCCGATGACTGTCGCACCGTCAAGCAGCTTGCCGCTGTCGGTTGCTTCTTTCATCGCCAGTTCAGCGCCCGCAGCCATCGGGCCGGTCAAAGATTCAATCGGGCCGGTAAAGCCAAATTCAATGCCCAGTTTCACTTCTTTTGCATGGCCACCGGCGAGCGCGCCAGTTGCCACCAGAGCTGCGGCCGTTGTGGCCAAAAGCATCTTTTTCATAGGTATCTCCCTGATTGGAACATTATGTTCGAGCAAAAACGTATGCGCGGGGGTGACAAAAGAAAAGAGGTTTTTAGATGTGCAAGGGCAAGGGTGGGGGAGTTTTGAGGCCTGATTTGTGGCAATTTCTGCCCGCAAGGTTAGATTTCCCGACATGCGACGAAAGCTCAGGAGAAAAATAGTGCGATTTCCAAGAATCTTTTCCAATGTCCTGCGTACAGCCGGTCTGGCGTTGTTGATGGCCTGTCCTGTGGCGGCTGAAACTGAATGGCAAATTCAACCTGTGATTGCTGGTTTGGACACGCCTTGGGCCGTGGCACCGCTGCCTGAGGGCGGCGCATTGGTCACCGAACGCGACGGCGCGCTGATTTTTGCAAAGGATGGAATCACCACTTCGCTGGGTGGTGTGCCGGCTGTTGATGCCTCTGGGCAGGGGGGATTGCTGGACATCACATTGGCCCGTGACTTCGCCCAAAGCCGGACCTTGTTTCTGACCTTTGCCAAGCCACAGCAGGGCGGCGGAAGCGGCACCGCCGTGGTGCGGGCGCAATGGCCTGCGGGGTCCGAGGGGCTGCAAAATGTCCAAGAGATATTTGCGATGAAGCCGGGTAGTCGCGGTGGGCGGCATTTCGGATCGCGTGTGGTGGAGGCGGCGGATGACACGCTTTTCGTGACCATCGGGGACCGGGGCGACCGGCCATCGGCGCAGGATCTGGGGAGCCATAATGGCAGCGTGATCCGCATCGCCAAGGACGGCAGCATCCCGGCCGATAACCCATTTGCCAACGGTGATGGCGCATTGCCTGAAATCTGGTCCTGGGGGCATCGCAATCCGCAGGGCGCGGGGCTGGACCTGCAGGGCAACCTGTGGGTGGCCGAACATGGGGCACGCGGCGGCGATGAGGTGAATGCAGTGCGCAAGGGCGCCAATTACGGCTGGCCTGTCATTTCCTATGGCCGCCACTATTCCGGGGCCAAGATCGGCGAGGGCACAGCCCGGGACGGGATGGAGCAGCCGGTGTTTTACTGGGACCCATCCATCGCGCCTTCGGGGTTGTTGGTTTATTCCGGCAAGGCCTTTGCGCAATGGCGCGGAGATATGTTCGTGGGATCGCTCAAGTTTGACTATATCAGCCGCCTTTCAGGCGACCCCTTGCGCGAAGTGGAACAGATCAAGACCTCAGAAACGATCCGGGTGCGCGACATTGTCGAAGCCCCAGATGGCACGATCTGGTTCATCTCGGTCGGAGAGGGGGCTGTTTACCGCATAAGCCCCCAGTGATCTCAAGTGATCTCTTTGATACATTCCCCGCGGCCGCATCGTGGCTCCGCTTAGATCGACAACCTTGCCGCGTGGCTGCCGCGTTCGCGGTAGGGGGTCGTCTCATAATGGGCGCGATAGCACTTTGAGAAATGCGAGGGCGAGGCAAAGCCGCAGGCCAAGGCCACATTGATCACGCTCATATCGGTCTGCATCAGCAGATTGCGGGCCTTTTGCAGCCGCAGTTCCATGTAATACCGCTTGGGCGACCGGCTGAGATAGCGGCGGAACAGCCGCTCAAGCTGGCGGGTGGACATGCCGACATCCTTGGCCAAGAGCGAGGGGCTGATCGGCTCTTCGATATTGTTTTCCATCATCTGGATGACCTGGGACAGCTTGGGGTGCCGCACGCCAATCCGTGTCGGCACGCTGAGGCGCTGTGTGTCCTGATCGGTGCGGATCGAGGAATAGATCAGCTGATCGGCCACGGCATTGGCCAGCTCTTCGCCCTGATCATCGGCGATCAGCTTGAGCATCAGATCAATCGAAGACGTGCCGCCCGCAGTGGTCAGCCGGTTGCCATCCACCACAAAGACCGATTTGGTCAGGTCCACCTCTTCGAATTCCTCGGCAAAGCTGTCCTGGTTTTCCCAATGGATCGTCGCCTTCTTGCCATCCAGCAAGCCGGCCTTGGCCAAAGTATACGAGGCCGTGCACAGCCCCCCCACGACCAGCCCCTTGCGGGCCTCGCGGCGCAACCAGCCCAGAACCTTCTTTGTGGTCGCGTCCTGAATGTCGATGCCACCGCAGACCATTATGGTATCTTCGCGGTTCAATTCGATCAGATCGCTGTCCAGCTGGAAAACGGTCCCCGCAGAACAGGAAATGCTTTCGCCACCCTCACCAATCGTGTTCCACTGGTACAATGTCTTGCCGGCCATACGATTTGCGATCCGCAGACTTTCGATTGCGGTGGCAAAGCAAAGCAGGCTGAACTGGTCCATCAGGACAAATACGAACCTGCGGGGTTTGTCCGTGTCCACGGGAACGCGCATGGCCGGGCGGGATGACGACATCGCGACGTCCTTTAGAGGTTGAAACTTTTAGCCCTGAAGACGGTATCGGCATCAAAACATGGACGTCACTTTGGTCACGGGGCAGGGACAAGGTCAAGGGGCATGAAAAGTGTTCTGGTCACCATGCACCGCTTTTGTATAGAAAGGGCCCTGATAGCGCTGCAACTGGCGTTGAGACCGGAGAAAAGACCATGAACACTTGGAGCAAATCAAGCTGGCGCGACAAACCGCGGATCCAGATGCCCGATTACCCTGACCAAGCTGCGCTGCAGGCAGTGGAAGCACAATTGGCACGATATCCGGTTCTGGTTTTTGGCGGCGAGGCGCGCAGGCTCAAGAAACACCTCGGTGCGGCCAGCCGTGGCGAAGCCTTCTTGCTGCAGGGCGGCGATTGCGCCGAAAGCTTTGAACAATTCAGCTCTGACGGGATTCGCGACACGTTCAAAGTGCTTTTGCAGATGGCGATCGTGCTGACCTATGGCGCGAAGGTTCCGGTGATCAAACTGGGCCGCATGGCCGGACAATTCGCCAAACCGCGTTCAGCACCGACAGAGTTCGTCAATGGAGTGGAGCTGCCCAGCTATCGCGGTGACATCATCAACGGGCTGGATTTCACGCCAGAGGCGCGCATTCCGGATCCGGACAAGATGCTGCGGGCCTATACGCAGGCCGCTGCCACGCTGAACCTGCTGCGCGCCTTTTCGACAGGCGGCTATGCGGATGTGAATCAGGTGCACGGCTGGACTTTGGGCTTTACCGACGGAGAGCGGGCGGCAAAATACCGCGAATTGGCCAACCGGATTTCTGACACGCTGGACTTCATGTCAGCGGCAGGGGTCAACCCGGATACGGCGCATACTTTGCAGTCCGTTGAATTCTACACCAGCCACGAATCCCTGTTGCTTGAGTATGAAGAGGCGCTGTGCCGTCAGGACAGCATGACCGGCAAATGGCTGGCAGGCTCTGGCCATATGATCTGGATCGGGGACCGCACCCGCCAGCCCGACGGCGCGCATGTGGAATTTGCCAGTGGGGTCATGAACCCGATTGGTCTGAAATGCGGGCCTTCGATGACCGCCGATGACCTGAAAAAGCTGATGGCCAAGCTGAACCCTGAAAATGAGGCTGGCCGGTTGACCCTGATCGCCCGCTTTGGTGCGGGCTCCGTGGGGGAACATCTGCCGCGTCTGATCAAGGCTGTCGAGGAAGAGGGGGCCAAGGTCGTCTGGACCTGTGACGCCATGCATGGCAACACGATCAAATCGTCCAGCGGCTACAAGACGCGACCCTTCGATTCAGTCCTGCGCGAGGTGCGTGAATTCTTTGGCGTCCATGCCGCAGAAGGCACCATTCCCGGTGGTGTCCATTTTGAGATGACAGGTCAGGATGTGACCGAATGCACCGGTGGCGTGCGCGCTGTGTCGGATGAGGATCTGTCGGACCGCTACCACACCGCCTGCGATCCGCGTCTCAACGCAAGCCAGTCGCTTGAGCTTGCCTTTCTGGTGGCCGAGGAACTGACAGCGCGTCGTGAGAAACAAGCGGTTCAGGCAGCAGGTTAACCTGTAGCGCCTGAAACGGGTTAAGGGGCCGCCAACCGCTGTGTTGGCGGCCTTTGTTTTTGGCAATTGCTATGGGGTACCTTCTGAACACCCTGAACCCCCGGTATGTTGCCTGAATGAACCATTTCAATGTGATAGGCGCTACGCGATGTATCGGCGTCGCAGATAAACGCTTTAATCGTCCGATTTGATCAGGCGCAGGTAGTCCGGGCGGCGCTTTGGGTCTTGTTTGGCAAAGGGTTTTTGCTCTTCGGCCATGCCGGCTTGCCGGGGGCTGTCTTGAACCGTGCCGAGTGTTGGGGCCTGCGTTGCAGGGTCTTTTTGAACGGCGGGCTGTGGGGGCTGGCCTGCGGTAATGGTCAGAACCTCCTTGGCGGTGATGTCATAGCGGCGCGGGGCAAGGCCCATCTCGCCCTTGCTGACAAAACATCCCAAGACACGGCTGACATCGCCCAAATCACTCTTGAGTGGCAGCAGGATCATGCGCGCCTCAAGTTCAGGCTTTTGGGGGCCTGCTTGCGAAATCATCCGCAGACTGCCGATGGCCGGGGTTTGAAACACAACTTCCAACAGGTCCGACACGCTGGCGCGTGCGCCTGGTACAAAGAATGAAGTCAATGGCATGCCCCGCACCTCCATGCCCATCAGGTCATTCAGATGGCTGCCCGCGACGCGCAGGCGGGCGATGCCGGGGGCGATCCGTTCCAGGATAAAGGCATTTTCCAAGGCCCGCTCAATGCCGCGCGGATCAATATCAGACCTTTTGGGAAGCAATCTCGCACCGCGGATCGCCTCCCAATAGGCTTCGACCTGGGAAATGGCCGCAAATCCTGTTTCTGGCTGATACTTGGTCATGACAATGACATTCTGCGTGTTAAGCGGCGGCTTGTCCATGAAAGTTAATCCCGATCCAATTTCCACATAAAATCCAAAAAGCGCGATTTGGTATTTGCCAAGATCGTCGCTTTTTGGAACCGCGCGGGTGCGGCAACTCGTTACCAAATCATTA
>JAFMGZ010000029.1 GCA_017854855.1 Sulfitobacter sp.
GCATAAGGTTCAGTAAGGCGGGGTTCACCCCGCCCTGCAGATCCATTGAAAGGCCACAGCAGAGATGCTGTGGCCTTTTTGCTGGGCGGCGAATGCTAACCAAATTGTTAGGAAAGAAAACTGGCAAGCCGCGTGGAAGCCGGTATAGTTATGCAATGAAAAACATAACGCGCTTGCTCGCCCCGCTTTACGCTTTGCTCTTTTTGCTGTTGCCAAGCTTTGGCATGGCCGATGACATTCAGCGCTTTGCGGGCACCTACACGGGGTTCGCGGAGATTACCGTGGATGGTAACGTGCTCAAACGCGATATGAGCGTGACTATTGAGCCTACCAAGGACGCATTTGAACTTAGCTGGACATCGGTGACCTACCGGGCGGACGGCCGCGTCAAAAAACAGACCTATACGATTGATTTCGTGCCAAGTGCCCGCGACAATATCTTTCAATCCGCCATGAAGAAGAACCTCTTTGGCAAGTCCACGCCGCTGGACCCGTTGCAGGGCGAACCTTTTGTCTGGGCGCGATTTGTTGGCGATACTTTCTCTGTGTTTTCGTTGTTCATCAATGAGATCGGGGATTATGAGATGCAGGAGTTTCACCGAACCCTGGTCGACGACGGGTTGGAGCTGGTGTTCCGCCGGGTGCATAATGGCGTACCGGAGCGTGAGATAACGACGAAACTCATGCGCGAGGAGTGATCAGTCCATCCCGACTTTCGCACTGACACCCCCGGTTTGCCAAAGCGCCTACAGGTCCGCACCCAATAGTCGCCCCTGAAACCATATCAGGGAAGGGTAGGCCGCGATCCAGATCCACAGGAACCGGTTCAGTCCGAAAAGACAGGCATTGGCCAGATGAAAACTGGCCCCAATGACAAGTGCGGCAATCAGGCTGCTGCTGTTGAGCAGGGTGAGGGGGAAAACCACCTCGAACCCGATCACCAGCCAGGACATCACCCAAAGCAACCGGGGACGTCCTGCCAGAGCGCGGAGGCTTTCGCTGACGGGATAGGCGGATAAGGCAAAGACATCCTGCAAAGCCCGGCCGCTGCGCCATTCGGGGTTTAACAGTTTGACCTTGCCGGAGATGAAGTAGGACAGCGTCAGCTGAAAGGCGAGGTAGCCGAATATGACCTCTTGCCAGAACAGGTCTGGGGCAATCCTTGCGGCCAGAAGGCACCACAGGATCAGCAGGCTCATCCGGTCGCTGCCGCCGTTATAGGGACCCTGAAAACGATGAAGCTGAAACAGGCTGATCGCCGCAAGCGCGCCGAGGGCGGCGGTTGTCTGAAGGCCTGCCAATAAGGGCAAGCAACAGATCATGCGGGCGATAAACCAAAGCCGGTCGCGCCGCGCCGTGGCGATATGTTCGGCGCTTTGCTGGAGGAAGGCGAGGGCCAGCAGGATTTCTGTTGTGCGAAGGGCCAGATCGAGGGTCATCGGGCGATGTCATTCATCAAGCAGGGGGCGGCGACATGTGTGATGGTCTGGGTCAGCCCGTTTTCATCCCTGCTGACAAAGATCAGCTGAAATTGCAGGTACTTTCGATGCTTTTCGCCCGGGACGGTCCGGTCAATTTCAGCAGCAAGCCGGTACCGGATTTCATCTGCGCTATGGGCGGTTGGGTTCAGCATCAGCCGTTCCGCCAGGCTGACCATGAACAGGGATTCGTTCCAAACAGGATTCCAGAACAGCCGCCCGACCATGGCGAAAACAGAAAGCTTGGCGGGGCGCGGCCTGAACTCTTGCCATGGGGGTGCCTGATCCTTGGGGCTGGACAGCATGCGCCATTGCACGCGCGGTGATGGTTCGACCGCCTTGAAAAATTCCCATGAGGGGATCAAGGCGGGAAGAAGCAATTTCAAAGCATGCACCATGTAAGCTAGATAGCGGCCCTGCATTTACTCTGAGTTAAAGTGTTTTCCGGCGTGGTGGGTGCGTCACCGGCCACTTGACGGCTTGAAATGTTTGACCGCAGCCTGTGTTAAGGGGCGCAGATGTCTGCCGACACCGGTTCCGTCGCAACCGGCGGGTTCAGGCCGGGCGTGCCGGCGGGGGTGCCCTGACAGGGTCAGCGCCCGCAGCCGTCAGGCCAGTACAGCGGAATGGTGATGTTTTTGACAAAAGCCCATTGCGTTTGGCGGCGACTCCCCCTAAAGCAGCGTGAACTGAACAGGGTGCGTTTTTGCGCGCCCTGTTTGGTTTAGACAATGGCGCGAAGAGGGTATGCGATGAGCGTGTATCCTCCAATCCGCTGAAGCCCTGACCAAGGGATGATACATATGGCACAAAGCCAAAATATCCGCATCCGGTTGAAGGCGTTTGACTACCGCGTGCTGGATGCCTCCACACAAGAGATCGTCAACACCGCCAAGCGTACCGGCGCATCCGTTCGCGGCCCAATTCCGCTGCCGAACAAGATCGAAAAATTCACCGTTCTGCGTGGCCCCCACGTTGACAAGAAATCCCGTGACCAGTTCGAGATCCGCACGCACAAGCGTCTGCTGGATATCGTTGATCCGACCCCCCAGACCGTGGACGCGCTGATGAAGCTCGACCTGGCCGCTGGTGTGGATGTCGAGATCAAGCTGCAGTCATAAGCGTAGGAGGGTAATATCATGTTGCGCTCAGGCGTTATTGCAAAAAAGATGGGCATGACCCGTCTGTTCATGGAAGACGGTAAACAGATCCCTGTAACCGTTCTTCAACTCGACAAACTGCAGGTTGTTGCACAGCGTACCATCGAAAAGGACGGCTATATCGCTGTTCAGCTTGGTGCAGGTACGGCAAAGGTAAAGCGGACGTCTCAGGCGATGCGCGGCCACTTTGCAGCAGCAAAGGTTGAACCAAAGCGCAAGGTTGCTGAATTCCGCGTTGACGCGGAAGCGATGCTGCCTGTTGGCGAAGAGATCATTGCGGATCACTATTTCGCAGGTCAGTACGTCGATGTTGCGGGCACATCCATCGGTAAAGGTTTTGCCGGTGCGATGAAGCGTCACAACTTTGGCGGTCTGCGTGCGTCACACGGTGTTTCCATCTCTCACCGTTCGCATGGTTCCACAGGTCAGTGTCAGGATCCCGGTAAGGTTTTCAAAGGCAAGAAGATGGCCGGTCACATGGGCGCTGCCCGCGTGACAACGCAGAACCTGGAAGTGGTCAAGACAGATACAGCACGTGGCCTGATCATGGTCAAAGGCGCTGTTCCTGGCTCCAAAGGTGGTTGGGTGACTGTCAAGGATGCGGTGAAAAAGCCGTTCCCTGAGAACGCCATCGTTCCAGCCGCATTGGCATCCGCTGCCAAAGCCGCCGCGAAAGCCGCTGAAGAAGCCGCCGCCGCAGCAGAGGCCGAAGCAGAAGCAGCAGCAGCCGAGGCCGCCGCAGCAGAGCAGGCCGCGATTGATGCAGCCGATGCAGAAGCGCCAGCCGTTGAAGCAGATAAGAAAGAAGGTGACGCATGAAACTAGATGTCATCAAACTCGACGGCGGCAAGGCCGGTTCGATCGACCTGGACGAGGCCCTGTTCGGCCTTGAGCCACGCGCCGACATCCTGCACCGCGTCGTGCGCTGGCAGCGTAACAACGCGCAGGCCGGTACACACAAGGTCAAGACACGGTCCGAAGTAAGCTACTCGACCAAGAAGATCTATCGTCAGAAGGGTACCGGCGGCGCACGTCACGGTGCACGTTCTGCCCCGATCTTCCGTGGTGGTGGTGTTTACAAGGGTCCGGTTGTGCGTTCGCACGGCCACGAATTGACCAAGAAGTTCCGTAAGCTGGGTCTGCGTCATGCGCTGTCCGCGAAGATGAAAGCCGGCGCGCTGGTGATCATTGACGAGGCGACGTCTGAGGGCAAAACAGCCGCTTTGGCCAAGCAGATTTCCAGCCTGGGCTGGAAGCGCGCATTGGTCATCGACGGTGCCACAGTGAACGAAAACTTCGCTCAAGCCGCACGTAACATTGAAGGTTTGGATATCCTGCCGACAATGGGTGCTAACGTATATGATATCCTCAAGCGTGACACCCTGGTGATCACGAAGGCGGGCATCGAAGCATTGGAGGCCCGTTTGAAATGAGCACCAAGCACACACATTACGACGTGATCCGCAAACCGATCATCACCGAAAAAGCGACCATGGCCTCTGAGGCGAATGCGGTTGTTTTCGAAGTGGCGATGGACAGCAACAAGCCGATGATCAAGGAGGCCGTTGAGGCGCTCTTTGGTGTCAAGGTGAAGGCCGTGAACACGTCCATCACCAAGGGCAAGGTCAAGCGGTTCCGGGGCCAGATGGGCAAGCGGAAAGACGTCAAGAAAGCCTATGTTACGCTCGAAGAGGGTAACACCATCGACGTATCCACAGGCCTGTAAACAGTCCTGAGACGAATGAGCGAAGGCCTCCGCGCAAGCGGGGGCCTTTTGCGTTTTCGGGGCGTTTCGGGGATGCCCGGAACATGTGACGCTGCCTGTCATCGCGGCGTTTACTGTGCGATGGGAGGGGGGCGTTTGTGGCCTTGCGGGAAATACCTTAACGATTGGTAAAAAGTCACACGGCGTACACCGGGCGTACACCGCAGGTGCATACGCGCGTCAGGCGGGTATCCGCCGGGCCGGGGGGAACCGGGCGTGGCAGAGGGCCCCAACTGTGGCAATTTGGACGTGCCTGTTTATACCGCTTGCTATGTGCGCGAAAGAGGCGCATGGGTGCTGAGCGACGTTACTACATCTATCGGCATTACTGCTCCTTACGGCTCAGTCTTTCGATCTTTCACTGACTTAGCCGATCTGCCGCATTCCGCGGGCAGTCTATTTTAAGGAATACTCTAATGGCCACTGGTACAGTCAAATGGTTCAACACAACTAAAGGTTTTGGTTTTATCGCTCCCGATGGCGGCAGCAAAGACGTGTTTGTACACATCTCTGCCGTTGAGCAGGCCGGCCTGACCGGTTTGAACGATGACCAGAAAGTTACTTTCGACATCGAAGCAGGCCGCGACAACCGCGAGTCCGCAACGAACATCAAACTGGCATAAGCTGGTTCGTCCCCTGCGGGGGGCGGTGTTTGACAGATTGAAAGGGCGTGCCGCAAGGCGCGCCCTTTTGCGTTCGTAATGACATGTTAGATCTTACAATCCATACAGGGTGCCTAGTCCGCATCAGCAGATCTGGCGGATGGGTTTGAGGCAGGCTTTTGGCGGGGGCTGGGTTGAAATCTGGCTGAAAATGACTTAGCTAAAGCTTAGTCATAATTTGGAGCCGGACCCATGCAAGCCTCGGTACATGAAGCCAAGACCAACCTGTCGAAATTGATCGAAGCCGCAGAGCGCGGCGAGCGGGTCGTGATCACGCGGCACGGGGTGCCTGCGGCAGAGCTGGTGCCCGCCCGCAAATCGAAGGTGACCTTTGGTTCATTGAAGGACAAAGTTGGTGAAATGCCCGACGCGTTCCTGGACCCCATGAGCGAAGAGGAACTGGCGGACTGGGGTGCCTAGCCATGCTGCTGGATACAGGGCCGCTGGCCATGGTGATCATTGGCAGTGCGCGGTTAACGAACACCGCTAAGGATGCGATCCTGTCGGCGGACCGTGTGACGGTCTCTGCAATATCGCTCTATGAGATCGGTCAGAAGGTGCGGCTGGGGAAATGGCCGGAGATGGAGCCGTTTGTCAGTGAGTTGGAGAGACTGACCCTTGAGCGGGGCGTGGAGATCCTGCCGCTGACGGGATCGGCCAGCTTGCGGGCCTCGCTGCTGGAGTGGAGCCACCGCGACCCGTTTGACCGGATGATCGCGGCAGTGGCGTTGCAGGAGGGTGTGGCGGTGGTTTCACCGGATGCAGCGTTTGATGGGATTGGGGTGTCGCGGGTTTGGTGAATATGTGGCTTATTGCGACTAGATGATTGAGTACGGCGTGAAATAGAATACCAGCGGCGAATAGGGGCTTTCTTTATGAACTTGACGACACCGGACAGAAATTTGCTGGGCGCAGCAATGTCGCAGATGCTTGATGACAAAGAAATAGCTGATATCGTTTCGGCTAGGGACGAGGTTTATGATCGTTTTTCAAAGGTGTTCACTGTTCAGGCAGTCTTAGACATTACAGAAGCTGAAATGCGGGCGTTTCTAGACTTCAAAGAGAACAAACACTGGTCAAACCTGCAAAGAGCAAGTGCCCCAATTTTCGAAAATTTCGAGAGCACCAAAACGAAACTTTCCGATTTACTAGATCCTACGAGATCTTCAGCCGAGCGCTTAAATTCTATTAATGAAATAAAAGGGATGGGACATGGTATTGCCACTGCGATACTTCACGTATCCTCACCTGAACAGTTTGGAGTATGGAATGGTACTTCGGAAAGTGCAATGAAACGGCTGGGGGTATGGCCAGCCTTTCCTAGGGGATCTTCTGTCGGAGGGAAGTACCGATTAATAAATGACGTCCTAAATAAGTTGAGGTTGGATTTACGAACAGATCTTTGGACCCTCGACACGTTTTTCTGGTATATTGATCGGAATCCTAGCATTATCGATGGGCTGAACCCGACAGCCAAACCGAAGTTTAGCGGCCGTGAGAAGTCAATTCGTACACTTGTCTATACTGTGAATGACACAGTGAAGCGGGCGAATGGACAGGTCGTTTCCCGTAGTGTCAAGAACAAGGAGTTGCGGCTAAGTAGCTACGAACTAGAAAAAGCTATTAGGGAGTTACTTGATGCTGACAAGAACTGCTGCTCTGTAACTGGTCTGCCTTTCGAATTTGAAGGGGAAGGCAACAACACTGCAATGCGCCCGTCTTTGGATAGGATTAATAGCGACGGTCATTACGAAGACGGCAACATTCAACTGGTTTGTCGGTTTATCAATTTTTGGAAAATGGCGACCGACGATGGTGAGTTTCGAGAACTTCTCAAGTTGTGCGTGGAGAAGGCTCCTGCGCTTCGTATGGTTAAGGATTAGCGAAATTAGCTGCACCCCTTGACCCCACCCCCCATCCCCCCTAAACGACCCCATCGGCAAAGCCCCGGATTCGTCCGGGGCTTGTCTGTTGTTCGGTTGGTGTGTGCATGCACGCGGCGGACGGACATCTAAACGGGGACCTTCGGGGCCCTATAACCATTGGTCGGGGCAACCTGGCCGTACAGCTAAACGGAAGACAGACAACATGGCACTCAAGTCGTACAAACCGACGACGCCGGGCCAGCGTGGGCTGGTACTGATCGACCGTTCGGAGCTTTGGAAAGGCCGCCCGGTCAAAGCCCTCACAGAGGGTCTGACCAAGAATGGCGGACGGAACAACACCGGACGGATCACAATGCGTCGCAAAGGTGGTGGTGCAAAGCGCCTCTACCGTATCGTTGATTTCAAGCGCAACAAGCTGGACATGTCCGCAGTTGTAGCTCGGATCGAATATGACCCGAACCGGACAGCATTTATTGCCCTGATCCAGTACGAAGATGGCGAGCAAGCCTATATCCTTGCCCCTCAGCGTCTGGCCATTGGCGACAAGGTGATTGCATCGGCCAAGGCCGACATCAAGCCCGGTAACGCAATGCCATTCTCTGGCATGCCCATCGGTACAATCATCCACAACATCGAGATGAAGCCAGGCAAAGGCGGTCAGATCGCCCGTGCCGCCGGTACATACGCCCAGTTCGTTGGTCGTGATGGCGGTTATGCTCAGATCCGTCTGAGCAGTGGCGAACTGCGTCTCGTGCGTCAGGAATGCATGGCCACCGTCGGTGCCGTGTCCAACCCTGACAACTCCAACCAGAACTACGGTAAAGCGGGCCGCATGCGTCACAAGGGCATCCGTCCTTCTGTACGTGGTGTTGTGATGAACCCGATCGATCACCCACATGGTGGTGGTGAAGGCCGTACGTCCGGTGGTCGTCACCCAGTGACACCATGGGGTAAGCCTACGAAGGGTGCAAAGACCCGCAACAAGAACAAAGCGTCCAGCAAGCTGATCATCCGCTCGCGGCACGCCAAGAAGAAGGGGCGTTAATATATGTCTCGTTCAGTATGGAAAGGTCCTTTTGTTGACTCTTATGTCCTCAAAAAGGCCGAAGCGTCTCGTGAGAGCGGTCGGAACGAAGTGATCAAGATCTGGTCGCGTCGCTCTACCATCTTGCCGCAGTTTGTCGGTTTGACCTTTGGGGTCTACAACGGCAAAAAGCACATCCCTGTAAACGTCAGCGAAGACATGATCGGTCAGAAGTTTGGTGAATATTCGCCAACACGGACCTACTACGGTCATGCCGCCGACAAAAAAGCGAAGCGGAAATAAGCCATGAGCAAGGATAAGAATCCCCGCCGCGTGGCAGACAATGAGGCACGTGCAAAACTGCGCATGCTGAAGACGTCGCCGCAGAAACTGAACCTCGTTGCTGGCCTGATCCGTGGTCAGAAGGTCGAGAAGGCACTTATTGCCCTCACCTTCTCCAAGAAGCGGATCGCGTTGGACGTGAAGAAATGCCTTCAGTCCGCGATTGCCAACGCTGAAAACAACCACAACCTCGATGTGGACGAGCTGATCGTCTCTGAGGCATATGTCGGCAAGAACCTGACAATGAAGCGTGGACGTCCTCGTGCGCGTGGCCGGTTCGGCAAGATCATGAAGCCATTTGCCGAAGTCACAATCGTCGTGCGTCAAGTTGAGGAGCAAGCCTGATGGGTAACAAAGTAAATCCGATCGGTATGCGCCTTCAGGTCAACCGCACCTGGGACAGCCGCTGGTATGCCGACACGAAGGACTATGGTGATCTTCTGCTTGAAGATCTGGCCATCCGTGCCTTCATCAAGAAAGAGTGCCACCAGGCCGGTATCGCCCGTGTGATCATTGAACGTCCGCACAAGAAGTGCCGCGTGACAATCCACACAGCGCGCCCCGGTGTGATCATCGGCAAGAAAGGTGCAGACATCGAAGGTCTGCGCAAGAAGCTGGCGAACCTGACAGCATCTGAATTGCACCTCAACATCGTTGAAGTTCGCAAGCCAGAGCTGGATGCGGCACTTGTTGGTGAAAGCATTGCACAGCAGCTGGAGCGCCGGGTTTCTTTCCGTCGCGCCATGAAACGTGCGGTCCAGAACGCCATGCGTATGGGTGCCCTGGGCATCCGTTGTAACCTTGCCGGCCGTCTGGGCGGTGCAGAGATCGCGCGTACCGAATGGTACCGTGAGGGCCGCGTGCCACTGCACACCCTGCGTGCCGACATCGATTACGCCCATGTTGAAGCGCTGACTGCCTATGGCATCATCGGCATCAAAACGTGGATCTTTAAGGGTGAGATCATGGAACATGATCCAGCCGCGCGTGACCGTAAGGCACAAGAAATCCAAGACGGCCCAGCACCTCGCGGTGCCGGCGGTCGTCGTTAAGGAGAGTAGAGATGCTACAGCCAAAACGGACGAAATTCCGCAAGCAGTTCAAAGGCTCCATCAAGGGTCTTGCGAAGGGCGGGTCTGACCTGAACTTTGGGACTTACGGCCTGAAGGCGACCGAGCCTGAGCGTGTTACAGCGCGTCAGATCGAAGCCGCACGTCGTGCCATGACGCGTCACATGAAGCGTCAGGGTCGTGTCTGGATCCGTATTTTCCCAGACGTACCTGTCACCTCCAAGCCCGTCGAAGTGCGTATGGGTAAAGGTAAAGGTTCCGTCGATTTCTGGGCATGCAAGGTCAAGCCTGGCCGCGTTATGTTCGAGATCGACGGCGTGAACGACGATATCGCACGCGAAGCCCTGCGTCTGGCAGCGATGAAGCTGCCGATCAAGACACGGGTCGTGGTACGCGAAGATTGGTAAAAACGTCGACCCCGCGCAAGTGGGGTCTGGCGCGCCCAAGGCAGGGTATGTGCTGGCAAATGTCGGTTCCTGCGAAGGCAAGATAGAAAGCCCCCGCTGAGTGATCAGCGGGGGCTTTTTGTTTGGTGTTGCAGAGCGGGATTTTGCCCGTTGCGAAGGAGCATGTGTGTCTGCAAGATAATGGCGTTTGATAGGTGCCTGTCTGACTGCTGTTTCAGCAGGTTTTGGCCGCGCATCCCGCAGCTATGTCGCACCAAGGAGCCCGCCATGCCGAAAATCCATGACGAACGTCTGTCTGCGCAGATCGAGGGAGATTTTGTTGTCTTTCTGATCGGGATCCGGATCAACCGCCCGCTTCGGGTGCATAAATGGCTTCCTGCGGTCATGGCCATGCCACGGATGCTGCGGGAACTGTCGAATATGCCCAAGGAAGAGAGCGGATTTCTGGGCTATACCGTGCTTGGGTTTGGCAATCAGGTGCAATACTGGCGCAGCTATGATCACCTTGAGGCCTATGCAAACGCAAAGAACGCCGAACATTTTCCGGCCTGGCGGGGGTTTAACAAGCGGATGGCGGACAGCCGTGGGGATGTCGGCATCTGGCACGAGACCTATCTGGTTCAGGCCGGGAATTTTGAGTGCGTCTATTCAGGGATGCCGGCCTATGGTCTGGGAAAGGCCACGTCGCTGGTGCCTGCGACCGGCGCGATGAGCGGTTCACGCAAACGGATCGCAGCGGCGATTGCCGCGTCGCAGGCGGATTAACGGTTCTGACCGGACCCAGCAGGCGTTGCCGTTGCTGGCACCCTAGGGCGCGGTCAGCCGACGTTATCCAGCACCGCCACGTCATAGCCATGGGCAAGGCTGGCACCGCTGCGGGGGTCAGTTAAGCGGAAGGCGAAATGGGAGGCGGGGCGCAGGCCACCGATTGCGGGCAATGTGCCGCCCATCATCACGTCACCGGGCCCAAAGGTGCTGCCGGTTTCGGCCTCAAATGCGGCGATCAGGTCATCGGGACGCAGCATCGCGGCAACGGTGCCTTGTTGATAGATCACTTCGGTCCCGTCGATCACTGCGCGGCTTTCGATCTGGAGGCTGTCCCAGTTGTCGCGCAGGGGCTCATAGGGCCACAGGCGCGAGGCGATCGGTTTGTCGCACATCTGTTTGGAGACGGTGATGTTGAAGGCCTCAACATCGCGGTCTGTATGGTCTGAGCCTGCGCCCACCCAAAGGGTGCCGTCAATGTTGAACAGGACGAATTCCACCTCGCCGGAGGAGCCCGGACCGGGTGTTTGCAGCAGGTCGCAGGTGGTCAGCCGTGTCACGGAGTTGCGGTAGAAGACCGGTGTGGAGGCGGGGCGTTTGATGCCGATCGCCTCAAGTTCGGCCATGTGGTGTTCCATCGCGGCCTTGTTGCGGCCGGTCCAGCCCGCCACGATAAAGCGTTTGGGCACAAAGGAGAGGGCACGTTCGGAGGTGCCGTCATCAAGGGTCAGGGCGAGGCTGTGTTGCATGGCGAGTGTCCTGTTGGAATGGGGCGCTGGTTCAGGCCCAGGCATAGTTGAAACTGACCGATACGCGGTCTTCTTCGACCATGTTCATCGGCACCTCGTGGCGCAGCCAGCTTTCCCATAGCAGCACATCGCCGACCTGCGGGGCGACATAGATGAACTGGCGCAGGTCTTCGGGGGCGTCCTTGAGGCGGCCGGGGGCGGCCATCATCATGGCCAGACGGGGGTCTTCGAACTTGATGGCGCTGGCCCCTTCGGGCATCGCCACATAGGTGGTGCCAGAGATCACCGAATGGGGGTGAATATGGGCGGTGTGGATGCCGCCTTCGGGCAGGATGTTGATCCAGAGGCTGTCGAGTTTCAGTTTGCGGTCGCCCAGATCAAAGGCAAGATCCTTGGCGAATGCCTTGACGTGTTTATCCAGCACCTTTTTGAGATCCTTGAAGATCGGGAACCGGTAGGGCAGGTCGTCAAGCGAGGCATATGAGGTGTAGCCGGCATATCCGTTTTCCTCGCACCAGTCCTGACCGGCTTCATCGTCATTGGCGATGGCGATGCAGGAGGCCTCCAGTTCGTCGGGTGAGATTGCATTGCCACGCTCAGAAAGCTGCGCGTGATAGAGGCGGGTCGCGAAGAGGGATTTGATTTGGGTCATGCATTCGGTTTAACCCAGTCGCTCTGCGCTGACGAGATGGAGTTTATCGGTGTTGGCGAGGTATTTTTGCGGGCTGGCCGGGGTATGGGACAGCGGGCGTGTCAGGATGGCCGGATTTGAGGGTTAATTGCGCGATGGTGCAGGGCCGCGCAGATGCGATCGGCAGGCGGGTGCGGGCGGTGTGCCGTGCAGTGATTGAATTGTCGCCACGCTTTGCCTAGAGCTGTGGCGACGCGCATTTCAGGACGCTGCCATGACCCACGACCATACAATTACCACTGAACGCCTGTTGCTGACACCTTTTGCGCCAGAACATGCCGATGCCCTTTTTGCCTTGAATTCTGATCCTGAGGTGATGCGTCATCTGAGCCGTGCACAGACACGCGAAGAGACCGAAGCCTATATCGTGGATGTGGGTAAGCGCTGGAAGAAGTTCGGCTATTCATGGTGGACGATTTTCTTGAAAGATACCGATTTTCCAAAAGATGCGGGCAGGATGATCGGATCGGCCTGTTTGCAGAACCTTGCCCATAAGGAGGATGCGCCGCTTGAGATTGGTTGGCGGTTGTTGCCGGCCTATCAGGGCAAAGGCTATGCCACCGAGGCGGGTCAGGCTGTTATCGACTTTGGGTTTGAGCGTGTTGGGGTGGATTACCTTTGTGCGGTGGCAAAGGTGGAAAATGCAGCCTCGCAAAAAGTGATGGCGCGCCTTGGTATGCGCTATGTCGGGGTTCAGACACATTATGGTATGGATTGCGCCTTTTACGAAAAAACCAAGTAGTATACCGCCTCATCTGGCCCGAGAGAGAGTGGCGCTGTGGCGGGGAGGCCCTTTTGGCGGTCATTTTGGCCGCCCTGAATGAATGGTTCAGGCCATTATTCCCAAGGGGGTTGCGCCAATGGCGGATCCCTCCTATACCGCGCACTTCGGAACAGACTCCACCAGAATCATGGTCACCCTCATGGGGCCAACTGGTGATGTTGAAAGGAGATGGCGCATGAACGCCAAAGAACTGCACGACAAGACACCGGATCAACTCCGCGATGAGCTTGTGAACCTGAAAAAAGAAGCGTTCAACCTGCGTTTCCAGCAGGCCACCGGCCAGTTGGAAAACCCTGCACGTCTGCGCACCGTCAAGCGTGATGTCGCACGTGTGCACACAGTGTTGAACCAAAAAGCTGCTGCCGCAGCGACCGCAGAATAAGGAGCCTGAAAAATGCCAAAGCGTATCCTGACAGGCACCGTCACTTCGGACGCCAACATGCAGACAGTCACCGTTTCCGTAGAGCGCCGCTTTACGCACCCGGTTCTGAAGAAGACCATTCGTAAGTCCAAGAAATACCGGGCCCACGATGAGAACAACACGTTCAAAGTGGGCGATTCAGTTCGCATCATCGAATGTGCACCAAAGTCGAAAACCAAACGTTGGGAAGTTCTGACCGCCGAGGCGTAAGGACAACCTGCTTAATCGAAACCCTGGGGGAGAAGGCCACGCATCGGCCCCCCAAAGGTCGGGAGAAACCAAATGATCCAGATGCAGACCAACCTGGATGTTGCTGACAACAGCGGCGCTCGCCGTGTTCAGTGCATCAAGGTACTGGGTGGTTCCAAGCGTAAATACGCATCCGTCGGCGACATTATTGTCGTGTCGGTAAAGGAAGCCATCCCTCGCGGTCGTGTGAAAAAGGGCGACGTCCGTAAGGCCGTTGTTGTTCGCACCGCCAAAGAAGTACGTCGCGACGATGGCACAGCCATCCGTTTCGACCGTAACGCCGCAGTTATCCTGAACAACAACAATGAGCCCGTAGGTACACGTATCTTTGGACCAGTTGTTCGCGAATTGCGCGCCAAGAACTTCATGAAGATCATCTCACTTGCGCCGGAGGTGCTGTAATGGCTGCTAAACTTCGCAAAGGTGACAAGGTCATCGTTCTGGCCGGTAAGGACAAAGGCAAGACAGGCACAATTTCTTCTGTTGATCCAAAGTCCGGCAAGGCCGTTGTGGAAGGGATCAACATCTCTATCCGCGCTACCCGCCAGTCCCAGGAAAGCCAGGGCGGTCGCATCCCCAAAGCGATGCCGATCGATCTGTCAAACCTCGCCATCGTCGATGCCAACGGCAAAGCGACACGCGTAGGGTTCAAAATCGAAGGCGACAAGAAAGTGCGCTTTGCCAAAACCACGGGGGACGTGATCGATGCTTGATACTGCAACTTACACGCCTCGTCTTCTGGCCGTTTACCGCGATGAGATCCGCGGCAAGCTGCGTGAAGAGTTCGGCTATAAGAACGACATGATGATCCCACGCCTTGATAAGGTCGTGCTGAACATCGGTTGTGGTGCTGCTGCCGTACGCGACAGCAAGAAAGCCAAATCAGCCCAGGAAGACCTGACGCTGATCGCTGGCCAGAAAGCCATGACAACGATCGCCAAGAAATCCATCGCGGGCTTCCGCGTACGTGAAGATATGCCAATGGGCGCGAAAGTGACCCTGCGTGGCGCACGTATGTATGAATTCATGGACCGTCTGATCACAGTTGCAATGCCCCGTATCCGCGACTTCCGCGGCATCTCGGCTAAATCTTTTGATGGTCGTGGCAACTATGCCATGGGTCTCAAAGAGCACCTCGTGTTCCCAGAAATCGATTTCGATAAGATCGATGAAAACTGGGGTATGGACATCGTCATCGCCACCACGGCGAAAACCGACGCAGAAGCGAAAGCATTGTTGACAGCGTTCAACATGCCATTCGCGAAATAAGCGCGGGAAGGATTAGATATGGCTAAGAAATCCATGATCGCACGCGAGAAGAAGCGTGAAGCACTGGTCAAGAAGTTCGCTGCAAAGCGCGCTGCCTTGAAGGAAATCGTAAGCGACGAGAGCAAGCCGATGGAAGAGCGTTTCCGCGCCTCCCTGAAGCTGGCGAAACTGCCCCGCAACTCAAGCGCTGTGCGTCTGCACAACCGCTGCCAGCTGACGGGCCGTCCTCACGCCTATTACCGTAAACTGAAAATCTCGCGTATCGCGCTGCGTGATCTTGGCTCTTCGGGCCAGATCCCCGGCATGGTCAAGTCGAGCTGGTAAGGAGCGCATCAGATGAACGATCCTATCGCAGATATGCTGACACGCATCCGCAACAGCCAGATGCGCGGCAAATCCACCGTCATGACACCAGCCTCAAAGCTGCGTGCATGGGTTCTGGATGTGCTGGCAGACGAAGGCTACATTCGCGGCTACGAAAAGATGACGGGGGCCGATGGCCATCCTGCTATCGAAATCAGCCTGAAGTACTACGAGGGCGAACCTGTAATTCGTGAGCTTAAGCGGGTTTCAAAGCCTGGCCGCCGCGTTTACATGGGCGCAAATGATATCCCACAGGTCCGTCAGGGTCTGGGTGTATCGATTGTCTCCACCCCAAAGGGTGTGATGTCGGATGCCGCAGCACGCAGCGCCAATGTTGGCGGTGAAGTGCTCTGCACCGTATTCTAAGGAGAGAACGATGTCTCGTATTGGTAAGAAACCTGTCGATCTGCCCAGCGGTGTTTCCGCATCGGTCAGCGGCCAGGTTATTGAGATCAAAGGCCCAAAGGGTGTCCGTACGTTCAAGGCAACAGATGATGTTGACCTGAAAGTTGAAGACAACACGGTTTCCGTGATCCCACGTGGGAAATCCAAGCGCGCACGCCAGCAGTGGGGCATGTCCCGCACGATGGTTGCAAACCTGGTCACAGGCGTCACCGAAGGTTTCAAGAAAGAGCTTGAGATCCAGGGTGTTGGTTATCGTGCCGCGATGACCGGCAACACGCTGAAACTGAACCTCGGCCTGAGCCACGACGTTGATTACACGCCACCAGCCGGTGTCACTGTAACTGCGCCAAAGCAGACCGAAATCATTGTGGAAGGCATTGACGAACAGCTTGTTGGTCAGGTCGCCGCGAACATCCGCGCATGGCGCAAGCCCGAGCCCTATAAGGGCAAAGGCATCCGCTATAAGGGTGAGTTCGTCTTCCGCAAAGAAGGCAAGAAGAAGTAAGGAACGCACAGATGGCAAACAGCAAAAGACAACTGTTCATCAAACGCCGCTTGCGCGTTCGGAACAAACTTCGCCGCACCAATGCAGGCCGTATGCGCCTGTCCGTGCACCGCTCAAACAAGAACATTTCTGTTCAGTTGATCGACGATGTGAACGGCGTAACCGTCGCAGCAGCGTCCACGCTGGAAAAAGATTTGGGCGTGGTTGGCAAGAACAACATCGAAGCAGCCACCAAGGTGGGCGCGGCTATTGCCGAGCGCGCCAAGAAGGCCGGTGTTGAGACAGCATATTTTGACCGGGGCGGTTTCCTGTTCCACGGCAAGGTAAAAGCACTGGCTGATGCGGCCCGCGAAGGCGGTCTGAAGATCTGATCTAGCGGTGGGTTCTGCCCACCCTACGATCCAAACAACGCGAAGAGGGCCACGCTGGCCCTCTCGATGATCCGGGAACCGCGTCTGGTTCACCAGGATTGAAACAACCGGGCATAGGCCCGCCAATCAAGGAGGCCAGCATGGCCAGAGACGACAACCGTGGGGGCAACCGCCGCAACCAGCGCGATGAAACCCCAGAATTTGCAGACCGCCTTGTAGCGATCAACCGTGTGTCCAAGACCGTAAAAGGTGGTAAGCGTTTCGGCTTTGCCGCGCTGGTGGTTGTAGGCGACCAGAAGGGCCGCGTGGGTTTCGGTAAGGGTAAAGCCAAAGAGGTGCCCGAGGCGATCCGTAAGGCAACAGAGCAAGCCAAGCGCCAGATGATCCGCGTTCAGCTGCGCGAAGGCCGCACCCTGCACCACGACATGGAAGGCCGTCACGGTGCCGGTAAAGTGGTTATGCGGACAGCACCAGAAGGTACCGGTATCATCGCCGGTGGTCCAATGCGTGCCGTATTCGAGATGCTGGGTGTGAAGGATGTTGTGTCCAAGTCCATCGGTTCTCAGAACCCGTACAACATGATCCGTGCCACGATGGACGGTCTGCGCAAGGAATCTTCCCCGCGCTCCGTTGCACAGCGTCGCGGCAAGAAAGTTGCAGACATTCTGCCCAAGACCGACGCCTCTGCGCCGGCAACCGAGGAGGCCTAAATCATGGCTAAGACTATTGTCATCAAGCAGGTTGGTTCCCCGATCCGCCGCCCCGCAAAGCAGCGTGCAACGCTGATCGGTCTGGGCCTGAACAAGATGCACCGCGTGCGTGAGCTGGAAGATACACCGTCTGTACGCGGTATGATCAACTCCATCTCGCACATGGTCGAGATCATCGAAGAAAAAGGCTAAGCATCTGATCGGGCCTTACGGCTTGATAAGGGCCGCAACCCGGTCCTTGAGATGAACGCTGAAAGACACTGAAATATGCCGCAGGAATGAGTTTTCATTCCTGCGGCATATTTGCGTTGAGGGGCCTTAGGGATCAGAAGTGTGCGGCAGACGCCTAATATGGGTGCATGGGCCCGCATTTTTCCAGGTTTGCCCAATTTTGGCCGCAGAGCGATCTTAGGATATCACCGTATTTGACAGGACTTAGACATAGAGGATCCATGCACGTAGGGCTGAACGAATGATCCAGACGATGAACCCCAAGGCTGGTTTTGCGGCTCATGCCCATGCCGTGGGCCCAAGGCTCTATGCGATAGATACGGCCAAGGGGCTGGGGATCGTGCTGGTGGTCTTTGGCCATGCCTGGCGCGGGGTGCAGGGGGCCGGGCTATTGGCGGATGGGCCGCTGTTTTCTGCGGTGGATCAGATGATCTATGCCTTTCACATGCCGCTGTTCTTTTTCCTGTCGGGTCTGTTGTTTCTTGAGATACTGCAAAAGGCCGAACCGGGATCATTTGCCGTGACCCGTGCGGTTCGCCTGTTGTGGCCTTTTGTGCTTTGGACCTGGGTTTTCTTTGGTTTCAAATGGGCGGCGGGGCCGATTGTGAACGAACCCGTGGTGATGTCGGATTTTCCGCTGTGGCCGTTTCCGCCCTATGAACATCTTTGGTTTCTTTGGGCGCTGTGGCTGTGCCAGATGGTGGCGATGGCGGGGTATCTTGTTCTGCGCCCCTTCGTGCAGCCCGGACATCTGCGCACAGTCTGTGCTGTGGGGGCTGTGGCGATGACGCTGTTGATCCCGCTGATCTATATCCCGTCGGTGACCTGGGGCGCGCCTGCGCAGCATTTTCCGTATTTCATTGCCGGTATTGCGTTGGGAGGGGTGGCGCATCTGCGGCCGCCCGTCTGGCTGGTCGCGGTGGCAGGGCTGGCCTTTGCGCTGTTGCTGTCACTGTCGGCGCATATTGAGGCCGCGCTGCTGGTGTCGCTGGCGCTGACGGTGCTGTTTTGCGTTGTGGTGGCTGGCGTTGACCGGAAGGGGCCGCAGGCGGGGCGGTTTATCGCGATGCTGCGGTATCTGGGCGGCGCATCTTTGGTGATATATCTGGCGCATACGGTTTTCTCTGCCGGGACGCGGATTTTGCTGACGTCTGGTGGGGTGACATCGGTGCCTGTGCATCTGGTTACGGAAGTTGGGGTCGGGTTGGCAGGCCCGATTGTGCTGCTTTGGATCAGTCGCAGGCTGGGGATGGTAAAGGTTCTGGGCCTGTAGACCCGAGATAGCCTGTGGATGCCGAAGGGCGGGCCGCGACAAACGGTAGCAGCACGCGTGCGCGTTTGCGCGGGGCCACGCAGCGCCCCTTGATCATGATAGCGCCTTCGCCTATACGCCGCTGGTGGACCTTCGGGTGCATGAGAATCAAATGAAACGCCGCGTCTGACCGCTCCCGTCGCTGGGGGTCATTTCCGGCAAAAGGAGAAGCGACATGAAACTGCATGAACTTTCTGACAATCCTGGTGCAACCAAGAAACGCAAGCGCGTTGGTCGTGGTCCAGGTTCCGGCACCGGTAAGATGGGTGGCCGTGGTATCAAAGGTCAGAAATCCCGTTCGGGTGTGGCGATCAACGGCTACGAGGGTGGCCAGATGCCACTCTACCAGCGTTTGCCAAAGCGTGGCTTTAACAAGCCGAACCGCAAATCATATGCTGTTGTGAACCTGGGCCTGATCCAGAAATTCGTCGACGCCAAGAAACTGGACGCGACAAAGCCGATTGATGGTGCCGCATTGGTGGCCTCCGGTTTGGTCCGTCGCGAGCTGGACGGTATCCGCGTTCTGGCCAAGGGTGACATCACATCCAAGCTGGACCTGCATGTTACTGGTGCCTCCAAATCCGCAGTTGAAGCGGTTGAAAAGGCCGGCGGTAGCGTGACTGTGACAGTAAAAGCCGAAGCGGCAGCCGAGTAAGCCAGCCTTTAGGCTTGTGAGCGGGCACTGTCCCGCTTACATAGACTTTCGAGTTTTCCCAAACGCCGCCCGCTGGAAAACAGCCTGGGCGGCGTTTGCATAACAACAAAAGAGACCGCACTCATGGTATCAGCCGTCGAAAACATGGCCGCCAACACAAGCTGGTCCGCATTGGGCAAGGCCACAGACCTGCGCAATCGGATCCTGTTCACGTTGGGCCTGTTGATCGTTTATCGCCTTGGCACATTCATCCCGGTTCCGGGCATTGATGGGCAGGCCCTGCGTGAATTTATGGACAGCGCAGGACAGGGCATCGGCGGTATGGTGTCGATGTTCACGGGCGGTGCCCTGGGCCGGATGGGTATCTTTGCCCTTGGGATCATGCCCTATATCTCTGCTTCGATCATCGTGCAGCTGCTGGGGTCCATGTACGGCCCTTGGGAGCAGTTGAAGAAAGAGGGTGAGCAGGGGCGCAAGAAGCTGAACCAATACACCCGTTACGGCACTGTGGCGCTGGCCACCTTGCAGTCATACGGTCTGGCCGTGTCGCTGGAGGCCGGTGATATCGCGGCCGATCCGGGGATGTATTTCCGCATCGCCTGTATGATCACGCTGATTGGCGGCACGATGTTCCTGATGTGGCTGGGTGAGCAGATCACCGCGCGCGGCATCGGCAACGGTATTTCATTGATCATCTTCGTCGGGATCATCGCCGAAGTGCCAGCCGCGATTGCGCAATTCTTTGCCTCTGGCCGGTCAGGTGCGATCAGCCCTGCGGTGGTCGTGGGCGTGCTGCTGATGGTGGTGCTGACGATCATGTTCGTCGTCTTTATGGAGCGGGCACTGCGCAAGATCCATATTCAATACCCCCGCCGTCAGGTCGGGATGAAGATGTATGATGGCGGGTCAAGCCATCTGCCGGTCAAAGTGAACCCGGCGGGCGTGATTCCAGCGATCTTTGCCTCTTCGCTGTTGCTGTTGCCGATCACGATCAGCACGTTTTCGGGCAATTCTACCGGTCCGGTGATGTCTGTGCTCTTGGCCAACTTTGGCCCCGGCCAGCCGCTGTATCTGCTGTTCTTTATCGCGATGATCGTCTTCTTTGCGTATTTCTATACGTTCAACGTCGCGTTCAAGCCGGATGATGTTGCCGACAACCTCAAGAGCCAAAACGGCTTTGTTCCGGGTATTCGCCCCGGCAAGAAGACCTCGGAATACCTTGAGTATGTGGTGAACCGCGTGCTGGTGCTGGGCTCTGCCTATCTGGCGCTGGTCTGTGTCTTGCCAGAGGTGCTGCGGGGGCAGTTTGCGATCCCGTTCTATTTCGGCGGTACCTCTGTGTTGATCGTTGTGTCGGTGACCATGGATACGATCCAGCAGGTGCAGAGCCATCTTTTGGCCCATCAGTACGAAGGGCTGCTTGAAAAGTCGCAGCTGCGCGGCAAAGGAAAAACCAAACGCAAGAAACGGAGCCCTGTACGTCGATGAATATTATTCTACTCGGGCCTCCGGGCGCTGGCAAAGGCACGCAGGCGCGTCACCTTGTTGAGACACGGAACATGGTTCAGCTGTCCACGGGCGACATG
This sequence comes from Sulfitobacter sp., assembly GCA_017854855.1. Classification (GTDB taxonomy): domain Bacteria; phylum Pseudomonadota; class Alphaproteobacteria; order Rhodobacterales; family Rhodobacteraceae; genus Sulfitobacter. The sequence continues at coordinate 20,861 of JAFMGZ010000029.1, forward strand.
CTGCGCGAAGCCAAGGACAGCGGCACCGAAATGGGCAACATGGTTGCCGGCGTCATGGCGCGCGGTGAGCTGGTGACGGATGAGATCGTGATTGGTCTGATTCGGGAAAAGCTGGAAGGTGATACCAAGGGTGGTTTCATTTTCGACGGTTTCCCCCGCACGTTGGAGCAGGCGGATGCCCTGGGTCGGTTGATGGCGGATGAAGGCCAGACGCTGGATGCCGTGATCGAAATGCGTGTTGATGACGAGGCGCTGGTCGGCCGCATTACAGCGCGTTCCACATGCGGTAGCTGCGGTGAGGTCTATAACGACAACACCAAGCCGATCCCTGCTGATGGCAAATGCGTGAACTGCGGCAAGGAAGACAACTTTACCCGGCGTGCAGATGACAATGAAGAAAGTCTGAAGACGCGGCTGATGGCCTATTACAAACAGACCTCGCCGCTGATCGGGTATTATTATGCCAAGGGCATGTTGAGCACGGTGAATGGCCTGGGTGCCATTGATGATGTGCGCGCAGACATTGCGAAGGTTCTGGACAGCTGAACGGTGGCCAGAGCGGTGGTTGGAAAGCCGGGGTTTCAGCGAAACGCCGGCGGGACTGGACCACGAAAACCAGATGTCATTTGACGTTTGACACGGCGGGTTGACGGTTCTTTGAAAAGACCATAGTCAAGCCTATCTCGAAAGAGAATCAAATTGCGGTATGGGTCGCACCTACGCCGTAAGATCACCTGATCAGCTTTAGCCCGATGGCCACAATGCCTCGGGCTTATGTTGTGAAAAAAGGGTCTGGTATAACGGACCCGCAACGAAAAGGAATTGCACACGTGGCACGTATTGCCGGCGTAAACATCCCGACTGCAAAGCGGGTACCAATCGCCCTCACCTATATCACCGGTATCGGCAACTCTTCGGCGCAAGCCATTTGCGAAGCGGTAGGCATCGACCTGACCCGCCGCATTAACGAGTTGTCTGACGCTGAAATCCTGAAAATCCGCGAGCATATCGACGAAAACTATACCGTCGAAGGTGACCTGCGTCGCGATACGCAGATGAACATCAAACGTTTGATGGACCTGGGTTGCTACCGTGGCCTGCGCCACCGTCGTAACCTTCCTGTGCGCGGTCAGCGTACACATACCAACGCTCGTACACGCAAAGGCCCTGCTAAGGCCATTGCCGGTAAGAAGAAATAAGGGAGGGCTGAACAGATGGCACGCGATGCACGCAAGACCAAGCGTAAGGTCTCCAAGAATATCGCCGCAGGTGTGGCGCACGTAAACTCAAGCTTTAACAACACCAAGATCCTGATCTCGGATGTGCAGGGCAATGCGATCGCATGGTCGTCCGCTGGCACCATGGGTTTCAAGGGCTCTCGTAAGTCTACGCCTTATGCGGCGCAGATGGCCGCAGAAGATGCGGGCCGCAAGGCGCAAGAGCACGGTGTTAAGACGCTGGAAGTTGAAGTTCAGGGCCCCGGTTCTGGCCGCGAGAGCGCATTGCGCGCTTTGGCTGCAGCAGGCTTTAACATCACGTCCATTCGTGACGTGACGCCAATGGCGCACAACGGTTGCCGCCCACCAAAGCGTCGCCGCGTTTAAGCAGCACGAAGAATGACCGGGGTCTGCGTGGGAACATGCAGGCCCCATACCGCCTTTTTGAAACCTCGAGCGTAGCTGTCGAACGGACATGCGGCAGATACAAGGATGGAGGGACACATGATCCACAAGAATTGGGCTGAGTTGATTAAACCACAGCAGCTGGACGTAAAGCCGGGCAATGACCCTGCGCGTCAGGCCACCATGATCGCCGAACCGCTGGAGCGCGGTTTTGGTTTGACCATGGGCAACGCGCTGCGTCGCGTTCTGATGTCGTCGTTGCAGGGTGCCGCGATCACATCTGTACAGATCGACAACGTGCTGCACGAATTTTCGTCTGTTGCCGGCGTACGTGAAGACGTCACCGATATCGTCCTGAACCTTAAGGGTGTTTCCATTCGCATGGAAGTCGAAGGGCCAAAGCGCCTGTCGATTTCTGCGAAAGGTCCGGGTGTTGTGACAGCCGGTGACATTTCCGAAACGGCCGGGATCGAGATCCTGAACCGCGATCACGTGATCTGTCACCTGGATGATGGCGCTGATGTTTACATGGAACTGACGGTGAATACCGGCAAGGGCTATGTATCCGCAGACAAGAACAAGCCAGAGGATGCCCCCATCGGTTTGATCCCGATCGACGCGATCTATTCCCCGGTCAAGAAGGTCAGCTATGACGTTCAGCCGACACGCGAAGGTCAGGTTCTGGATTATGACAAGCTGACCATGAAGGTTGAAACCGACGGGTCGATCACGCCGGATGACGCGGTGGCATTTGCTGCACGTATCCTGCAGGACCAGCTGGGCATCTTTGTGAACTTTGACGAGCCAGAGTCCGCCTCCCGCGCGGATGAGGATGACGGTCTTGAGTTCAACCCATTGTTGCTCAAGAAAGTCGACGAGCTGGAATTGTCTGTCCGTTCGGCAAACTGCCTGAAGAACGACAACATCGTCTATATCGGCGATCTGATCCAGAAAACCGAAGCAGAAATGCTGCGCACCCCGAACTTTGGCCGCAAGTCCTTGAACGAGATCAAGGAAGTACTGTCAGGCATGGGTCTGCACCTTGGCATGGACGTTGAGGACTGGCCACCGGACAACATCGAAGATCTGGCGAAGAAGTTCGAAGACAACTTCTGAGCAGCAAGGTGGGCAGGATGCCCACCTTACGGACTGGGCGGTCCCCCGTAGGGTGGACGCCCCGTCCACCCCGACCCGGGCCAAATGCCCCAAGGAGAGCGGCTGACACGCATCGGCTGCCGGACAAAGCAAAATCGCCCGTAGAGGGCACGTAACTGGAGAAAAGAAATGCGTCACGCACGTGGATACCGCCGCCTGAACCGCACACATGAGCACCGCAAGGCGCTGTGGGCAAACATGGCAGGCTCGCTCATTGAACATGAGCAGATCAAGACAACTTTGCCAAAGGCAAAAGAACTCAAGCCGATCATCGAGAAGATGATCACCCTGGCCAAACGCGGCGATCTGCATGCGCGTCGCCAGGCGGCATCGAAGCTCAAGCAGGACGCCTATGTGGCCAAACTGTTTGATATTCTGGGCCCCCGCTACAAGGACCGCCAGGGCGGTTACGTGCGCGTGCTGAAAGCCGGTTTCCGTTATGGTGACATGGCACCGATGGCGATCATCGAATTCGTGGACCGTGACCGTGACGCCAAGGGTGCTGCGGACAAGGCACGTCTGGCGGCGGAAGAAGCTGCAGAATAAGAATTTTCGCATTTTGCGACGGAAAGCCCTGCCTTTTGGCGGGGCTTTTTGCATTTGGCGCTGTGCAAGGTATTTTTGGCCAAAAAGAGGAGAGGAGTTGCGTATCATGCAGTGTCTGCGCATATCTGAGACTATGAGAATGGTTTTATTGATCCTGTCGCTTTTGGGGGGACCTTTGGCGGCGCAGAGCGTACCGGGGTCGGTCGCGCAGATGCAGTTGAGTTTTGTGCCCTTGGTCAAGGAGGCGGCACCGGCTGTTGTCAATATCTATGCCAAGATCATGGCAGAGCCCGAGCGGACCCCGTTGCAGCGTGATCCTTTCTTTGAGCGGTTTTTTCGTGATCCGTTTTCTGAAAAGCCGCAGGTGCAGAATTCTCTTGGGTCGGGGGTCATCCTGTCTGCCGATGGGATCGTGGTGTCGAATTATCACGTGGTTGGGATGGCCACGGAAATTCGTGTGGTGTTGAACGACCGGCGTGAATTTATTGCCCGCGTTCTGTTGGGGGACGAGGAAGCCGATCTGGCGATCTTGCAGATCGAGGCGGAAGAGGCGCTGCCCTATCTGAGCTTGCGCGACAGCGAGACGGTAGAAGTGGGTGAATTGGCGCTGGCGATTGGCAATCCGTTTGGTGTGGGGCAGACGGTCAGCAGCGGGATCGTGTCGGGCCTGGCGCGGTCGCGGGCGGGGGGTGGCAATTCCGGCCTGGGATATTTCATTCAGACCGATGCCCCGATCAATCCGGGCAATTCCGGTGGTGCCTTGATTGACATGGCGGGGCGGTTGATGGGGATCAATACGTCGATCCTGACGCGTTCGGGGGGGTCGAATGGAATCGGCTTTGCCATTCCTGCGGATCTGGTTGCGGCTTTTGTCGAGCAGGCCCGCGCGGGTGCTGTGGTTTTTGGCAGGCCCTGGGCCGGGATCAGCGGACAGCCGGTGGATGCGGATATGGCGGGACCCCTGGGGTTGGACCGTCCTGGTGGGATCATTGTTTCGGGGTTGCATCCGGTCAGCCCGTTTCGGGCGGCAGGGTTGGAGGTGGGTGATGTGATCACCCATGTGGATGGCCAGCCTGTGCATACGCCAGCTGAAATGATCTACCGGATGTCGGTGGCGGGGTTGGGCAAGACCGCAATGGTGACGCATTTGCGCCGGGGGGCTGCGCGGGATGTTGCGGTGGCGTTGATCGCCGCACCCGAAGCGCCTGCGCGCGACGAAAGGGTGCTGGATGATCGCAGTCTTTTGCCCGGTCTGACGCTGGGGCGGATCAACCCGGCGGTGATTTCGGAGCTGAACCTGCCGCTGGAGACACAAGGGGTTGCGGTGCTGGATGCAGGACCGCTGGGACCGCGGGTCGGGGTGCAGAGTGGTGATGTGTTGATCGCGGTCAACGGCACGCAGGTAGCCCATCCCGATGAGGTGGCGCGTCTGCTGGATGGTCGGTTGCGCCGGATCGAGATGGTGCTGCAGCGGGTCAACCGGCGGTTGGTGCTGCGGTTCCAGGTCTGATGTCGGACTTGTTTGACAAGGGTTCCGGGCGGGTGGCTGATCTGGGGCATCGCCCCCTGGCGGACCGTTTGCGGCCGCTGGTGCTGTCAGACGTCATTGGGCAGCGCCAGGTATTGGGGCCGGATGCACCGCTGAGCGTGATGCTGGCCTCTGGCACTTTGTCGTCGCTGATCTTTTGGGGGCCGCCCGGGGTGGGCAAGACCACGATCGCACGTTTGCTTGCGGATGAGACGGATCTGCATTTTGTGCAGATCAGCGCGATTTTTTCCGGGGTGCCCGAGCTGCGCAAAGTGTTTGAGGCGGCCAGGATCAGGCGGCAGAACGGGCAGGGAACGCTGCTGTTTGTCGACGAAATTCACCGTTTCAACAAGGCGCAGCAGGATGGTTTCCTGCCCCATATGGAGGATGGGACGATCCTGTTGGTGGGGGCGACCACGGAGAACCCCAGTTTTGAATTGAATGCTGCGGTCATGAGCCGTGCGCAGGTCATGGTGCTGGAACGTCTGCCGCTGGCCGATCTTGAGCTGATGGCGCAGCGCGCGGAGCAGGAACTGGGCAAGACCTTGCCGTTGGATGCGGCGGCGCGCGGGGCGTTGCTGGAGATGGCGGATGGTGACGGTCGGGCCTTGTTGAACCTGGTTGAACAGGTGGCGGCCTGGACGGTTGCGGGACCATTGGACAAGGCCGCGCTGGCGACACGTCTGATGCGCCGGGCTGCGCAATATGACAAGGGGGGGGATGCGCATTACAACCTGATCTCGGCCTTGCATAAATCGGTAAGGGGGTCGGACCCGGATGCCGCGCTATACTGGTTTGCGCGCATGTTGGAGGGCGGCGAGGACCCGCGCTATCTGGCGCGCAGGATCACGCGCATGGCGGTCGAGGACATCGGGCTGGCCGATCCGCAGGCGCAGGCGATCTGTCTGCAATCGTGGGACACATTCGAGCGGTTGGGTTCACCCGAAGGGGAATTGGCGCTGGCGCAGGCGGTGACCTATCTGGCGCTGGCCCCGAAATCCAATGCGGGCTACGTGGCCTATAAGGCGGCACGTCGCGCGGCCAAGCAAACCGGGTCAGAACCGCCGCCCAAACATATCCTGAATGCGCCGACCAAGATGATGAAAGAACAGGGGTATGGCGCGGGCTATGCCTATGATCATGATGCCGAAGACGGGTTTTCGGGGCAGAATTATTTTCCCGAGACGATGCAGCGTCCGGTTCTTTATGCCCCGGTGGAGCGCGGATTTGAGCGGGAGCTGAAAAAGCGGCTGGATTACTTTGCCAAGCTTCGTGCCAAACGCGATGAGCGGGGTTGAGGCGCACAAAACTTGACATTTGGTGCCCAAACCTCGACAGACCCAGCATGATCTCGACCTTGTTTCTTGTTGCCCTCGGTGGTGCCATTGGTGCCGCGCTCCGCTTTGTGTCGGGGCTTGCGGTTTTGCGCCTTGTGGGGATCACGGAATTTCCGCTGGCGATCATCATGGTGAACGTCATCGGGTCCTTTGCGATGGGGGTCTTTGTGGTGGCTGCCGCGCAAAAGGGGCTGACGCATTTCAGCCCTTTCGTGATGACGGGTGTTCTGGGCGGGTTCACGACTTTTTCGGCCTTTTCCCTGGAAACGGTCACTTTGATGGAACGTGGCGCATATGCCGCTGCCGCGCTTTATGTGAGCGCGTCGGTCATCGTTTCGATTGCCGCATTGATGTTGGGCCTTTGGTTGGCCCGTGGAGTATTTGCATGAGCCGTGTTCAAACCCTTGTTGTTGAAGAAGGCGATGGCGATCAGCGCCTTGATCGCTGGTTCAAACGCCTGTTTCCGCTGATTTCCCAAGGCAAAATCGAAAAGATGTGCCGCAAGGGCGAGATCCGGGTGGATGGCGGCCGCGTCAAAGGATCGACGCGCCTGGAGGTGGGGCAGCAAGTGCGCATTCCGCCGCTGCCCGACAGTGAGGCACCGCCCCCGCCGAAACGGACGCGGGTGACAGAGGCGGATGCCAAGTACATCAGGTCGTTCGTCATCTACCGCGACGACCATATCATCGCATTGAACAAGCCGCCGGGCCTGCCGGTGCAGGGCGGATCGGGGCAGTCGGATCGGCATGTGGATGCGCTGGCCGAAGCGCTGATGTTTGATCTGGATGAAAAGCCGCGGCTGGTGCACCGTCTGGACAAGGACACATCGGGGGTGTTGATCATGGCGCGGACGCGGTCGGTTGCGGCGGCACTGACGTCGAGCTTTCGGCATCGCGAGACGCGCAAGATTTATTGGGCCGCTGTCGCGGGCGTGCCGCATCCCAAGAACGGTCAGATCAAATATGGTCTGGTCAAGGCAGGGGGGCATGGTGCGCGTGGTGAAGGCGAAAAGATGATCGCCGTGCATCCCGCCGAGGTGGACAGCACCGAAGGGGCAAAGCGCGCCACGACCGATTACACGGTTCTGGCCCAGGCCGGCAGCCGGACGTGTTGGTGTGCGCTGATCCCCGTGACGGGCCGGACGCATCAGTTGCGCGCGCATATGGCAGAGATTGGCCATCCGATTGTGGGTGACGGCAAATACGGTGGTTCTGGTCAGGATAACATGGGTGATGGCTGGGGTGCGCAGCTGGGCGGAGACATCTCAAAGAAGCTGCATTTGCATGCCCGGTCGCTGACGTTGGAACATCCGGTGACCAAGGCAAAGCTGAACCTGGTGGCCCCGCTGCCTGAGCATATGGCGCGGACATGGGACACCTTTCAGTGGCATCCGTCAGATGTGCCTGCCGATCCCTTTGAGGAGGATTGGGGGTGAGCGCCCCGCTCAGGCTTGTGATCTTTGATGTGGACGGCACGCTGGTGGACAGTCAGGCGACGATCCTGTCGGGGATGGCTGCGGCCTTTGCCTGCGTGGACCAGCCCTTGCCGGACCGGCAGACGCTGTTGGGCGTGGTGGGGTTGTCGCTTGAGGTGATCTTTCCGGTTCTGGCACCTGAGCTGTCTGAGGCGGCGCATGCCAAAATGGTCGCGACCTATAAACACACCTATATGACCGAACGGGCAGAGGCGGGGGTCGTGCAGTCCACCCCGTTTTATCCCGGCGCATTGGAGACGCTGCATGCGCTGAATGCGGTGCCTGACATCTTGTTGGGCGTGGCCACGGGCAAGTCCAAACGCGGTTTGGACAAGCTGATTGAAGGGTATGATCTGCACGGACTTTTCGTCACCCAGCAGGTCGCGGATTTCCATCCCTCCAAGCCGCATCCTTCGATGATCTTGCAGGCGATGGCGGATGCCGGGGTTGATGCGGTGGATACTGTGATGATTGGCGATACCAGTTTTGACATGGAGATGGCGGCGGCGGCCGGGGTGCGGGGCATCGGGGTCAGTTGGGGCTATCACGGGCGTGAGAGATTGCATCATGCGGATGTGGTGGTTGACGATTATCCCGGCCTGAACAATGTGTTGAAAGAAATGTGGAGTGCGGCGTCATGAGCGCATGGAAAGCCAAGCGGTTCTGGAAAGAAGCATCGGTTGAGCAGGCCGAGGAGGGATTTGCCGTCAAGTTGGATGGCAGGCCCGTGAAAACACCCGCGAAACGCACCCTGGTGACGCCGACACGCGCCATGGCAGAGGTCGTTGCGGCCGAATGGGACGCACAGGAAGGCGAGATCAAACCGCATCTGATGCCCGCCACGAAAACAGTGAATGCCGCGTTGGATAAGGTCGCGATCCAGAAACAGGAAGTTGCGGATATGCTTGCGGCCTATGGCGACAGTGATTTGCTGTGCTACCGGGCGGAAAGGCCCGAAAGCCTGGTGACGCGGCAGGCAGAGGTTTGGGACCCGATGCTGGCATGGGGTGCGCAGGCGCTGGGTGCACGGCTGGAGCCGCGCATCGGGGTGATGCACCGTCCGCAAGACCCCCAAGCGCTGGCCGTTCTGTCGGACAAAACCCATGCGCTGAACGCTTTTGAATTGGCAGCGTTTCATGATCTGGTCAGCCTGTCTGGCTCTTTGATCCTGGGCTTTGCCGCCGCTGAACAGGTGCGCAGCGATGCACAGATCTGGGACATGTCGCGGCTGGATGAAATCTGGCAGGCAGAGCAGTGGGGCAAGGATGATGATGCCGAAGCGATGGCAGAGCTCAAGAAATCGAGTTTCCTGCATGCCAGCCGCATGTTCACGCTTTGTCGCGAGCGCTAACGGCTGCGTTGCTTAGCAAGCGCGCATTCATTCGGTCCGGGGGGCGGTTTTGCGGGATTTTTAGGCACCGCACCCTTGACCTTTAAAGCGGAATCCTAGCACAATTAACGCCACTGATCGGACCTGGTCCGAGAAGTATCACCTCCGGTGTCAACAAGACGCCGGGTCAACCGCCCGAAATGTGGCGGAATATCAGGAAGAGGTAACAATGAATAAATCAGTAATTTTTGGTGCATTGACCATCGCGGGCTTGACTGCTGGTGCTGCCGCTGCGGCAACATTGGACGACGTCAAGGCACGCGGCAAACTGAACTGTGGCGTGACCACGGGTCTGGTTGGTTTTGCTGCACCAGACGCCAATGGCGAATGGAAAGGTTTTGACGTCGCAGTATGCCGCGCCGTTGCAGCCGCCGTTCTGGGTGACGCGACAGCGGTCGAGTTCGTTCCGACGACAGGCAAGACACGCTTTACCGCGCTTGCATCCGGTGAAATCGACATGCTGGCCCGTAACACAACATGGACGTTCTCACGCGATGTCGATCTGAAGTTCGATTTCGTTGGCGTGAACTACTATGACGGTCAGGGTTTCCTTGTCCCCAAGTCGCTGGGCGTTTCCTCAGCCAAGGACCTGGACGGCGCGACAGTCTGCATTCAGACCGGTACAACAACCGAACTGAACCTTGCGGATTTCTTCCGTGCCAACAACATCAGCTATGAGCCGGTGCCAATCGAAACAAACGCCGAAGGTACACAGCAGTACCTTGCCGGTGCATGTGACACATACACGACAGACGCTTCTGGTCTGGCCGCGACACGTGCAACATTCGAAAACCCAGGCGATCACATGCTGCTGCCAGAGATCGTATCCAAAGAGCCGCTGGGCCCGCTGGTACGTCATGGCGACAACGAATGGGGCGACATCGTTCGTTGGACGTTGAACGCATTGATCACAGCTGAAGAGCTGGGTGTGTCTTCTGCCAATGTGGCCGAAATGGCGACAAGCACCAACAACCCAGAAGTTGCACGTCTGTTGGGTACCGAAGGTACACTGGGCGAGATGCTGGGCCTGGACGCAGAATGGGCCAAGCGCGCAATCGAGACACAGGGTAACTACGGCGAGATCTTTGCCACCAACATCGGTGAAGATACACCAATCGGTCTGGCCCGTGGCCTGAACGCACAGTGGACAGACGGCGGCCTGCTTTACAGCCCACCATTCCGCTAAGAACGACGGCCAGAGGGCGCGGATCATTCCGCGCCCTCTGCGCACTTTGGACGACCAACACATTTCCCGTCGCGTGCACCGCAAAGGTGCAGATAAAAATCAACGGTCGGGACAACGGGGATTTTTCTGATGTCGACAACAACTGACCCTCAAGGGGGTACGTTCAGGCTATCCATGCTTTTGAACGATACGCGGTATCGCTCTTTAACCTTGCAGGCGATTGCAGCGATACTTCTGGCGCTATCGCTTGGGTACATCGTATCCAACCTGCTGGCAAACCTTGCAGCGCAAGACCTTAATATTTCGTTTGAATTTCTCGGGTCACCTGCGGGGTATGACATCAATCAGACATTGATTGATTATACCAGCCAGTCGTCAAACATGCGGGCGGCTGTTGTCGGGATCATCAACACCCTGCTTGTGGCCTTTCTGGCGTGTATCACGGCCACGGTATTTGGTGTGATCGCGGGTGTCCTGCGCTTGTCGAACAACTGGCTTGTTGCCAAGCTGATGTCTTTTTACGTTGAGATTTTCCGCAACATCCCCGTGCTGATCTGGATCCTGATCATCTATACGATCATGACGGCTGTGATGCCCGGTGCGCGGTCCTATCTGGGCGACGATCCAGATATTGATCTGCTAGGCGGGCTTTTTGCATTTACCAACCGTGGTGTTTATATTCCGGCACCTTTCTTTACCTCGGGGATTGGTGGCGAAGAAGGCAGTGTGATCAATTGGTTGATCGTTATCGCGGCCCTGTTCGGGTCGCTGTTTGCCACACGTTTCATGACGGCGCGGGCGAACAAGATCCAGGAAGATACCGGCGTCCGGCCCAATACGTTATTCATCAACCTTGCCATCTGGTTGGTGCCATTGGTTGTTTTGGCCTTTATCCTTGGGTTGTCGTGGGACATTCCTGATCCGCTTGCAAACCGGTTCAACCTGCGGGGCGGGATCCAGATTGGCGCGCCGCTGATTGCGCTGTGGTTTGCCCTGTCGATCTACACCGGTGCCTTTATCGCCGAGAACGTGCGTGCGGGCATCCAGGCGGTGTCCAAGGGGCAGACGGAAGCGGCATCGGCGCTGGGGCTGCGGCCCAACCGCACGATGAGCCTTGTTGTTCTGCCACAGGCCTTGCGCGTGATCATTCCGCCGCTGATTTCCCAGTACCTCAACATCACCAAGAACTCTTCGCTGGCGATTGCGGTGGGCTATGCCGATATCACCGCGACGCTGGGCGGCATTACCCTGAACCAGACGGGCCGTGCGATTGAATGCGTCTTGCTGCTGATGTTGTTCTATCTGACGATCTCTTTGCTGATTTCTGCGGTGATGAACGTCTATAACAATGCCATGAAATTGAAGGAGCGCTGAGATGTCAGATTCACAGGGACATTCTGTCGCTTTTGTTCGGACAGAAACCATTCCACAGTCGGCGGCCCCTTTGACAGCGGCCGGTCCGGTCAAATGGATGCGCGATAACCTCTTTGCTACGCCGGCAAATTCCTTGCTGACCGTTGCTGCTCTTTATGTTGTTTACCTGATCTTGTCGGCAACATTGCCGTGGCTGTTGAACGGCGTATGGAATGCGGGCAGCCTGGCGGAGTGCCGGGAAATATTGCAAGGAACATCCGGGGCCTGTTTTGCCGTTTTGACAGAACGCTGGCCGCAATTGATCTTTGGCTTCAAATACCCATCGACTGAATACTGGCGGCCTGTCGTCGCATTCCTGTTGATGTTTGTTGCCATGGCACCGGTCCTGTTTTTCGATCTGCCGCGCAAGTTGCTGATTGTTACGGGGTTGTTTCCTTTCGTGGCCTTCTGGCTGATCTGGGGCGGAACGATCTGGGTACCGATCTTTGCGCTGGTCGGGGTGATCGTGGGTTACCTTGTCTATGCGCGTTTCGTCGCCAAAAGCTTTGCCATCGGGTTTTTCGGCGGGATCGCCGCCGCCATGGTGGTGTGGTACATCACGGGTTTTATCCTGCCCTATGTCACACCGGAGGAGCCGTTCCTGACTGCTGTGCCTTCGCGTGATCTGGGTGGTTATATGCTGAACATGATGCTGGGCGTGACCTGTGTGTCGCTTTCGGTGCCGCTGGGTATTGCATTGGCCTTGGGGCGTCAGTCGTCCATGCCGCTGATCAAATGGATTTGCGTGATCTTTATCGAATTCATTCGCGGTGTGCCGCTGATTACCTTGCTCTTTGTTGCAAGCGTGATGTTGGCATATTTCTTTCCGCCGGATCAGACAGTCGACCTGTTCTTGCGGGTGGTGATCATGATCACGATGTTCTCTGCGGCCTATATCGCAGAGGTCATCCGGGGCGGTCTGGCCGCCCTGCCAAAGGGCCAATATGAGGCGGCCGATTCACTGGGGCTGGATTATTCGCAAGCGATGCGTTTGATCATTCTGCCTCAGGCGCTCAAGATTTCCATTCCGGGGATCGTGAACGTAGCTGTCGGCCTGTTCAAGGATACCACGCTGGTTTCCGTTATCTCGATGTTCGATATCGTCGGCATGATCCGGGGGCCCATTCTGGCCTCCACTGATTGGAACGGGGTCTATTGGGAACTGTTCTTGTTTGCCTGCGCTGTTTTCTTTGTCGTCTGCTATGGCATCTCACAATACTCGCAGTGGCTGGAACGCCGCCTTGCGACAGATCACCGTTAAGAAAGGGCTGAAAAATGGCCAAAGCTGCACAGTTGAAAGTCTCTGACGAAGTTGCGATTTCGATCCAGAAAATGAACAAGTGGTACGGGTCTTTTCACGTATTGCGTGACATCGACCTGACGGTTTACCGCGGTGAACGGATCGTGATTTGCGGCCCTTCGGGGTCTGGTAAATCGACGCTGATCCGTTGCGTGAACGCCTTGGAAGAGCACCAGAAGGGGTCCATCGAAGTGGATGGCACGCTGCTGTCTTCTGACCTCAAGAACATCGACAAGATCCGTTCAGAGGTGGGGATGTGTTTTCAGCACTTTAACCTGTTTCCGCATCTGACGATCCTGGAGAACTGCACGCTGGCTCCGATTTGGGTGCGTAAGACGCCCAAGAAGGAAGCCGAAGAAGTGGCGATGCATTTCCTTGAAAAGGTGAAGATCCCGGATCAGGCGAACAAGTATCCGGGCCAGTTGTCCGGTGGTCAGCAGCAGCGTGTGGCGATTGCCCGTTCGCTGTGCATGCGCCCGCGCATCATGTTGTTTGACGAGCCGACATCGGCGCTGGACCCTGAGATGATCAAGGAAGTTCTGGACACGATGATCGAGCTTGCCGAAGAAGGCATGACGATGCTTTGCGTGACCCATGAGATGGGCTTTGCCCGTCAGGTGGCGAACCGCGTGATCTTTATGGATGAAGGTCAGATCGTTGAGCAGAACGAACCCGAAGAGTTCTTTAACAACCCGCAGTCCCCACGGACGCAGTTGTTCCTGAGCCAGATCCTGGGTCACTGAACGATGACTTGAGGCAGAGATTTCTCTGCCGACATAGATGTCAAAGCGCGCGCGGCACCACAAAGTGTCGCGCGATTGCTTTTCCCCAATCGGCCTCTTGCCAATCGTCGATGTCGAAATCGGCCACCAATGTCGCCCCTGTCGGGTATTGGTTGAATTGGGGGTCCTGAGGGGGCTCTGCGACGATCTCCGACGCACAGATGCCGATGCCGGGGTTGTGGCCAAGGATCAAGACGGTACCGCCTGTGGCACCGCGCAAGACGTTGAGGATGTCGTGGTGAGAGGCCAGGTAAAGGTCGCGGGTGAAGGTGGTGTCGGTCCCTTTGGGCAGGGCCAGACCGATGCAGGTTTCGCCCGTGCGGGTGGCAGAAGAGCTGAGAACCTGATCCGGGATCAGATCATGCCTGCGCAACCAGTCACCCAATGCCACGGCGGCGGCCCGGCCTCTTGGGTTCAGGGTACGGTCATGATCGCTGGCCCCGCCGCCGGACCAATCCGATTTTGCATGGCGCATCAGAATGAGACGTTTCATTTCAAACCCCTTTGAACTGTCGCATATGATAGGCAGATTGGTCAGGCATGCGGCCAAAATCCTGCGAAATCGGGCAGGAGCGGCGCACATTGCACCCCAGTTGCATGTTTTCTGTGCCGCGTGGAGTGTCCAGAAAGGCCTTGCAGCGTGGCACGTCGTAGCCTTGGCCAGTCAGGGCGTCGCCCAGGCAACTGGACAGGCAGGGACGGTCCGTACAGGCCGTACAGGGGTTGGGCGGCGGCGGGGGCAGGTCAATGTGTTCCGACAGCGCCAGCGCGCCCCTGAAAGAGACGAAAAGCCCCGCCTGATCATGTACGAGCAGCTGAACAGGTGAGCTGTGGATGCGGCCCGTCCGCAGGGCCCAGCTGTAGAAGGGTTTGAACGGCGGGCCACCGAATGGATAGACCGCCGTGGCCCCCAGATCATCCGCCCAGGCACCGATCACGCGGGTGGACCAACGATCCATCGGATCAGCCATGCCATCGCGCCATTCGGCACTTTGCTGGAATGCGGGCCAGAAACGGGGTTCATCCGGGCCCAGCATCAGAACGGTCTGACAACCTTTGGGCAGGTCACTGTCTGCGGGGCCGGGATGAAAGCCACCAAGGACAGACAGATGGCGCGCCTGCGCCTGTTGGACAAGCGCGCCGAGTGTCATCCCTTGCGAATGATGCTGCCTGCACCATGTTCGGTAAACAGCTCAAGCAGGCAGGCATTGGGTGCACGGCCATCAAGGATAACGGCGGCGCGCACGCCGCCTTCCAAGGCGTCCAATGCAGTCTGTGTCTTGGGGATCATACCGCCCGCGATGGAACCGTCGGCGATCATTGCATTGATCTGCGCCGCTGTCAGTTCCGTCAATACATCGCCTTCGGCATTTTTCACGCCAGCCACGTCGGTCAGCAACAAAAGACGATCTGCCTTGAGGGCTGCAGCAATCGCACCTGCGGCTGTATCGCCGTTGATGTTGAATGTTTCGCCGTTCTCGCCCATGCCGAGGGGGGCGATGACAGGGATGATCCCCTTTTCCGCCAGATCGCGCAGAATGCGTGGGTTTACCTTGGATGGTTTGCCAACCAGGCCCAATGCGGGGTCTTCGGGTTCGCAAACGATCAGGCCAGAGTCCTTGCCCGACACGCCGACCGCACGGCCGCCCTGTTCAGATATCGCCTGCACAATGCGCGCGTTCACAAGCCCGCTGAGCACCATTTCAACCACTTCCATGGTGGCCGCATCGGTCACGCGTTTGCCATTCACGAATTCGGATTTGATGTCGAGCCGCTTGAGCATGTCGTTGATCATCGGGCCGCCGCCATGGACGATAACGGGGTTCACACCGACCTGGCGCATCAGCGCCACGTCGCGGGCGAATTCCTCCATCGCGTCGTCACTGCCCATGGCATGGCCACCCAGCTTGATGACAACGGTCGCATCGGCATAGCGTTGCAGATAAGGAAGCGCTTGGGAAAGCGTTTTGGCGGTGGCGATCCAGTCGCGGTTCATGTCTTGTTTTCTCATTTGTGTCACATGTTATTCGAGAGTTGCGATAATTGCACGAAGTGTCGGGATGCCCCAGCCCTTTTCGGATGAGGTCACGACAATCTCTGGATAGGCGGCGGGGTGTTTGGCAAGCGCCGCACGTACCTGGTCCAAAATCTTGGCGCGTTCGTTTTCTTTGACCTTGTCCGCCTTGGTCAGCACCACCTGAAAGGTCACCGCAGAACTATCCAGCAGGCTGAGGATTTCCTCATCCACTTTTTTGACCCCGTGGCGGGCATCAATCAGAACAAAGGCCCTGCGCAGGGTTTGGCGCCCGCTGAGGTATTGTTTAAGCAAGCGTTGCCATTTTTCCACCACGGGGACGGGCGCATTGGCGAAACCATAGCCGGGCAGGTCGACCAGATAATGGCCTTCGCCGGCGGTAAAAAAGTTGATTTCCTGCGTGCGTCCGGGGGTGTTGGAGGCGCGCGCCAGCGCCTTCATGCCGGTCAGGGCGTTGATCAGGGATGATTTGCCCACGTTTGAACGCCCGGCAAAGCAGACCTCCATCCGGTCCGGGTCAGGCAGGCCCGACATGGCCACGACACCTTTGACAAAGAGGGTGTCACCGGCAAAGAGCAGACGGCCCTGTTCGAGGACCTGTGCATCGGGTTCTTCTGCGACGGGGAAGGGAAGTGTGGTCATAGCAGTGTTACCTCATCGCCAATGGACAGCGTGCCGCCTGTGATGACTTCGGCGTATACACCAAAGTTGTCATGGGCAAAACTGCGCTCAAGCGTGCCAAGGGTATCGGCGTCGCGCAGGCCGGTGACCGGGTTGGCAGTTGTATGGGCGCAGCGTTTGATCGGTTCGCGCAGGCGCAAGACGGCATCGCCCAGGCGCAGGTCGCGGCCCATCCAGTTGAATTCATCCCAGGCGGCGGGTCCGTCAATCCAGATATTGCCGCGCCAGCGCTCTTGCTCTAGCGGGCCGCCGATGGCCTGTTCGACTGCGCGGTGCGAGGCAAGGTTCATGATGGATACCGACGGATAGTCCGTGTCGGTCATGCCGCGGGATGCCGCGGTGAAAATACCCGTTGGGGCCGCGCGGTTTGCGGGGCACAGGGGGGCGATCCAGGCTAGAAAACGGGCCACATCCTGAGCGTCGTCAGGGCAGAATGAAAACGGGTCCAGTGCCTGATGGGTGAGGGTGACGCGGCGCGCATCCTGATCCAGTCGGGCCCACAGACCAGCAAGGGCAGGCGTGCGCGTGCCAATCATGAAGTTCTGGCAAGGCACCCATTCAGGCGCGTCCCTGTTTACCTTGCTGGCCTCATGGGTCACCGCCCATGTTCTGTCCCAGGGCATCGTCTGCCCCGGGGTCAGTGCCACCTTTTCAAGGCTCTCGCGCCCGTGGCTCTTTATCGGATACCGACAGAGCGCGGAGATTTGCATTACTTCTTGCCCTTTGTCGCGGGCGCTTTGGCATCGTTTGCGGCCGCTTTCGGTTTGCGTTTGAAGCTGGAGGTGATGTTACCCAAGAGATCGGGCTTATACCCCTGGCTGCGCATGATCAGGTATTGCTGGGTGAAGGTGATCGTGTTGTTCGCGATCCAGTATACCACCAGACCCGACGCGAAACCGCCCAGCATGAACATGAAGACCCAAGGCATCCAGGCAAAAATCATTTGCTGGGTGGGGTCGGTGGGTGCCGGGTTCAGCTTTTGCTGAAGCCACATGGAGATGCCCAAAAGCAGCGGCAGGATACCGATAAAGATCAGGGCCATGATGCTGTTGGGCTCTGGGGAACCCCAGGGCAGCCAGCCGTAGAAGTTGTAGATAGAGGTCGG
The DNA here is from genome assembly GCA_017854855.1 of Sulfitobacter sp. Classification (GTDB taxonomy): domain Bacteria; phylum Pseudomonadota; class Alphaproteobacteria; order Rhodobacterales; family Rhodobacteraceae; genus Sulfitobacter. The sequence continues at coordinate 38,415 of JAFMGZ010000029.1, forward strand.
ATCAGGCGCTGACAGGTCGTTGAAAACGCCGAACCACGGGGCATGGCGCAATTCGATGGTGACAAAGATAACCTTGTAGAGCGAAAAGAAGATCGGGATCTGCATCAGGATCGGCAGACAGCCCGCTGCGGGGTTCACCTTGTTCTTCTTGTACAGCTCCATCATGCCCTGCTGCATCTTTTGGCGATCATCGCCTGCAGCTTCCTTGAGCTTTTCCATCTCTGGCTGAAGCTCTTTCATTTTGGCCATGGAAACGTATGATTTATAGGCCAGCGGGAACAGGACCGCCTTGATGATCAATGTCAGGGCAATGATGGACCAGCCCATGTTGCCGATCAGTTTGTTCAACTCATGCAGCAGCCAAAAGATTGGTTTGGTCAGGAAAAAGAACCAGCCCCAATCGATGCTGTCGATGAATTTGGCAACGCCTGCGTCCTCATAGGCGCGCAAAGTCGCCCATTCCTTGGCACCGGCAAAGAATTCTGTGGTGACTTCGGCAGATGCACCTGCCGCGACGGTTTGCGTGGGCAGACGGGTAACGGCGCGGTAGACATCGCTGCGAACGTCATAGGTGAGGGCCTGGTCGAATGTTTGGCCCGCGCTTGGGATCAAGATTGCCTGCCAGAAATGGTCAGTAAAGCCGATCCAGCCGGAGGTCACACCTTCTTGAACGATGGCCTGACGGCCCCATTTGGGGTCAATAGGTGCCTCGGAAATGTCATCCCAGTCGGTCTCTGCCAATTCGCCATTGGCGATGGCAACCGCACCTTCATGCAGGATAAAGAAATTTTCAAGATCATCAGGCTGGGTGTGCTGGACGATCATACCGTAAGGTGCAAGCGAAACGGGCGCGTCGCCGTTGTTTGTCACCGTCTGCGTCATGGTGAACATGTAGTTTTCGTCAACTGCAATGGTCCGGCCAAAGACCTGTCCGGCCCCATTGTCCCAGGTCAGCGAGATGGGGGAGCCGACACCCAGGTTCGCGCCGCCGGTGAGTTGCCACTGCGTGTCTGGGCCGGGGACGGCACCGGCATCAAGCCCGGTACCGGCGGCCCAGCCTTGCAGGGCATAATAGGCATCTGTTGTGCCTTGCGGCGACAACATGGTGACGATGGGCGCACCATCATCGACGGTGGTGCGGTAATCCTTGAGCTTGAGGTCGTCGATGCGACCGCCCAACAGAGAGATGGAGCCGGTCAGGCGCGGTGTTTCAATCTGAATGCGCGGCGCGCTTTCCAGTGCCTCGCTGCCCACAGCGCTGGAGGTGTCGATCGCATCGGGTGCTGTGCCGGGTGCTGCGGGAATAGCGCCATCTACGGGCGCGCCTGTAGTTGTCTGTGCCGTCGTATCCAGCTGGGGTTCTGGTTCGGGCGGCGGGAATAAGACAAACCATGTCAGGATCACAACAAAGCTGAGAGCCGTTGCGAGGATGAGATTTTTGTTCTGTTCGTCCATAGGGACCGCCACCTAAATGTCTGTAGAAAAACTAGGGTGGTTCAACAGAGTGCAGCGCTAAAGGTCAAGCGGATTCGGCCCGTTCTTTGGCCGATCGGCATGATAGCGACCGTTTGAAGCGCTTTCAAAGACAGTGCGGTCCTGACCCTAGCGGGTTTTGTTGGTCATGAATTGGGGAACCGCTTGAAGTTTCGCAGTATGAGCGTTGATCCATTCCTCTGTTTTGTCAAAGGGCATGGGGCGGCCGATGCCGAACCCCTGCACATGATCGCACCCCAGTTGAGCGAGCAGAACATGCTCACCCACTGTCTCAACCCCTTCGGCAAGGGTCTGGACCTGTAGCCGTTCTGCCATCGTCAGGATGGCGCTGATCATGCGCTGCTGTTCTGGGTCGCGGTCTGCTTTCATGACAAAGGATTTGTCGATCTTGATGCGGCTGACCGAAAACCGTTTTATTGATGCGATGGAGGCATTTCCGGTGCCGAAGTCATCCAGATCAATGCTGCACCCAAGTTTCCCCAAGGCATTGATATTTCTGGTAATCATATCATCAGGTGCGCTGGCGATGACGGTTTCCAACACCTCGACCGCCAATCTGTCTGGAGCAAGGTCAAATCGGTCCAACTCCCATTTTATCTTTTCCAGCAGCTTTGGATTGCTGAGTTCCGATCCCGCAAAGTTCACCCCGATCTGTGGCACGTGCAGCCCGGCGGCATCCCATGCCTGAAGTGCTGCGAATGAATTATAGATCATCACCTCTGCGAGCCGTTCCAATTGACCTGCCTGTTCGATCGCGCGCAGGAATTCCTTGGGGGGGATGATGCCCTTGATCGGGTGATGCCAGCGCGCCAAGGCTTCAAAACCTGTGATCTGGCCGGTGTCGGTCGAAATCTGTGGCTGGAACCAAGGTTGGATTTGGCCCGTTGCAAGCGCGTCGACGACATCTTCGCGAAGTTCGGCACGGGCCTTTGTGGCCAGTCGCATCTGATCAGAATAGGTGCGGATGCTTGAGGGGCCGCGATGATGTGCCTCATGTTGGGCAATGGCCGCCGCCTGCAGCCAGTCCGTGCCGGTTGTGCCCGGCGTCCGATTATGTTGGCAAAATCCGATGGATACCGTGATGTAAATCGCCAAACCGTCTATTGATATGGGTTCTTCGATTGCGGATTGCAGGCGGCCGGCCATCTGGATGCATAGTTCAAGATCCAGATGCCGGACAGGTTCTGTGCAGATCGCAAACCGGGCATCCCCGATCTGACCGACATTGTCATCGGCGCGCAGGGTCACCTTGAGCCGTTCACCGGTGCATTGCACAACCTCATCGGCGGCAGCCTGCCCGTAACGTTCAATGATCTGATCGAAATCCTCAATCAGAATATAGAAGGCCACGGCCTGTCTGCCTGTCTGCTGGGCGCGCAGGAAAATCTGATCGGTCAGTTCCTCAAAGGCACTGCGTGGCAAGACGGCAGCAACAGCGGAATGTGCACCTGCGGGACTGCCGAAATTGCCCCCGATGAGGTAGACAATCGGCAAGACCCCGGCGAGGACGACCAATGCCCCCTCACCGCCGAACCAGAACACCGCAAGGCTGATGGCGGGCAGAAAGGCAAATGCAGGCGGGCTGGATAATACCGCTGCAAAGCGCCGCTGCAGTTGTGCGACTGTGATCGGCCAAGATTTCGCCATCGGCTCTCCCCTGCGAGCAACGCAAAGCGCTGCAGTCACGGGGGGTCTAGCGCAAAAGCGGTATTTCGTGGGTTAACGGCTGCACATCCAATTTAGGCATTTTAGATAAAATGCGTCATAGATTCCGGGTGAGCCCTGCGAAATCAAAGAGATTGGGGTCCAGCAAATGCGAGGGCCGGGCATTCATCAGCGCCCTGAACATGATCTGCCTGCGGCCGGGGCTATTGGTTTCCCAGCCATCCAGAATCTGTTTGACCTGCTGGCGCTGCAGCCCGTCCTGAGATCCGCAAAGATCACAAGGGATTATGGGGTAACCCATTGCTTTGCTGAATTTTTCGCAATCAACCTCTGCCACATGGGCAAGCGGCCTGTAGAGAAAAAGATCGCCCTCTTCGTTCACCAGTTTGGGTGGCATTGTCGCCAGTCGCCCACCGTGAAACAGGTTCATGAAAAAGGTCTCAAGGATGTCATCGCGATGATGGCCAAGGACCACGGCGGTGCATCCCTCTTCGCGGGCAATGCGGTACAAATGCCCCCGCCGCAAGCGCGAGCAGAGCGCGCAAAAGGTCCGACCGGCAGGTATTTTGTCCATCACGATGGAATAGGTGTCTTGGTATTCTATCCGGTGTGGCACGCCCATTTTCTCAAGGAACGCCGGAAGCACCGTGGCGGGAAACCCCGGCTGTCCCTGATCCAGATTGCAGGCCAGCAGTTCGACGGGCAGCAATCCGCGCCATTGCAGTTCATGCAGCACGGCCAGCAAAGTATAGCTGTCCTTGCCACCCGAGAGACAGACCAGCCATTTGCCGCCCGGTTCGATCATGCCGTATTGATCGATCGCCTCGCGGGTGTGACGCACGATCCGCTTGCGAAGCTTCTTGAACTCCGTGGTTTGGGGGGCACCTTGAAACAGGGCATGAATTTCGTCGGGTTGATCAAGCATGATCTTGGCTTAGATCAACCTTAATCGCCGATCAAGCGGGTGATGAAAACGCCAGGGAAAAACACGAGGGATTTCATGCGTATTTTTGCAATGATGTGGGTTGTGGTCCTGGCTGTTTCGGCCTGTACTGGAAAGCCGTCGATTGACGATCCCAAGCTATCGGATCGCCAGCTCAAGATAGAAGAGTTTTTCGACGGACGGGTTCTGGCCACGGGGCAGTTTCAAGATGCCCTTGGCACGGTACGCAGACGGTTTGACGTTGAAATCAATGGTACCTGGGACGGACGGATGCTGACCCTTGTGGAGGATTTCGATTACGAAGACGGCACAGAGGAACGGCGCATCTGGCGCATGACCAAGACAGGGCCGGAAAGTTGGACGGGCCAGGCGGACGGGGTGCTGGGCGCGGCGCGGGGGATTGCCAAGGGGGACAGTTTCAACTGGACCTACCGGATTGATTTGCCGGTGCCTGATGGCACCTTGCGCGTCGCTTTCGATGACTGGTTCTGGCAGGTCAGCGACACCCGGCTGTATAACAGGGCATATATGAAGAAATTTGGCGTCGATATTGGCGAGGTGCATATCACCTTTGACAAGCTGCGCTGAAACCAAGGGATCAAAATATAATATTTAGACAGCGTTGGGGGATAGGTTTTTTCCCGAAACGCCCTAATCGGGGACATTGTCGATGCCGCTGCTGCCCCAGGGGTGGCAGCGGGCGATCCGACGGGCAGCCAGCCAGCTGCCCTTGATCCCGCCGTGCTTTTGCAGGGCTTCCAGCGCATAGGCGCTGCAGGTCGGATGGTAGCGGCAGTTAAAGCCGACCCAAGGGCTGAAGATCAGCCGATATGCCCGGACGGGCAGGGACAAAAGGCGGGCGAGCGGGCTCATCTTCGCGTGCCGTGCAGGATGTCCAAGGCATGCTGGAAATCCTTCTGGTGCTGGGCAAATGACAGTGCGGCGGTGGCGTTCTTGCGTCCGATCAGCACGTAGTCGTGACCGGGCAGGCCAGCCTGCGGCAGGCCAAGGCGCGCCACCTCGCGCAGGCGGCGTTTTGCACGGTTGCGGGCCACGGCATTGCCCACCTTCTTGGAACAGGTAAAGCCCACCCTGATCTGATCCGGACAAGGGGTTTCGCCGTCTTTGCGACGGCGCATCTGCAAGATGAAGCCAGGCTTGGCCACATGGGCTGAGCGCGATGCGCGTTGAAAATCCGCGCGTTTGGTCAGTGTCTGCAAACGCAAAGAAACCGCCGGAGGTATATCCCCTTTGGCGGCATTGATGCCATCCATCGGGACCTCCGGCGGTGTCATTTCAATAACACGCTCAGCGCTTAGGCGCTCAGCTTGCTCCGGCCTTGGGCGCGGCGTGCGTTGATGATCTTGCGGCCGGCTTTGGTGGCCATACGTGCGCGAAAGCCGTGGCGGCGCTTGCGGACGAGGTTCGAAGGTTGGTAGGTGCGTTTCATCGCTCCGGCTCCATCTAAGTCAGCGCTGATGCCCAGATTCGGGACTACAACGGTATTTCAAGACCGCTCTCTACTGGGGCACAGGTGGCAAGTCAAACCCTGGGGCGGGCAAAAGGCGCAGAATTGCAACATTTTTGCCCTTTGCCCTCTGTGATATGTTTCAATCACCGCAGAATATGGCCCAAACCGCGCAAAAACCCCGGTCTGGGGTCAAGCAGCCGTGATCTCCCTATCGCCTGCCTGCGGAAAGCGCCATGTAGGAGAGAAGACTTGTGTCCCTCACACCGCGTGGAACAGATCAATGGCCCCGATGACCGATTCAAACCACAAAAGATCAGGTTTTGGCCGCTATCTGCCGCTGATCGTGATCGCGGTTGTCGCCGCAGTCGGGGCCTTTACCCTGCAAGATCATATCAACTTCGACGCGTTGCGGGACAATCGAGAGGCGCTTTTGGCCTTTCGCGACAGCAATTTTGCGCTGACGGTGTTTGGGTTTATCGTGTTCTATATCTTCATCGTCGCATTTTCACTGCCGGGGGCGGCCATTACTTCGCTCACGGGCGGGTTTCTGTTTGGTACGCTGTTCGGCACATTGGTGAATATGACGGGGGCGACGATCGGGGCGATCGTGATCTTTCAGGCGGCGCGCATGGGGCTGGGGGAGGCGCTGAAAGCACGGATTGACGCCTCAGAGGGGCTGATTGCCAGGCTCAAGACCGGTATTGACGAAAATCAGTGGTCGATGCTGTTTTTCATCCGATTTGTGCCTGCGGTGCCGTTCTTTGTAGCCAATCTGATCCCTGCCTTTTTGGCGGTGCCGCTGTATCGTTTCGCGATTTCGACATTCCTGGGCATCATTCCGGGCACCTTGGTCATTACGTCTGTGGGGGCCGGTTTGGGGCAGGTGTTTGAAACAGATCAGGCACCGAACCTTGGCATATTCTTTGAACCGCATATCTTATTGCCCATTCTTGGGCTGACCGTGCTTTCCCTGGTACCGGTCGCGGTTAAACTGTTCACGGGTAAGAAGGACATCCTGAAATGACGCGGATAAAGACGGATGTTCTGGTAATCGGTGCAGGCTCTGGCGGGCTGTCGGTGGCTGCGGGTGCCTCTCAGATGGGGGCGGATGTTGTGCTTCTTGAAGGGCACAAGATGGGCGGCGATTGTTTGAACTTTGGCTGTGTGCCCTCCAAGGCGTTGATCGCGACGGGCAAGGCTGCCCATGCCCAGCGGCATGGCGCGCAATACGGGGTGGCAGATGCCGATGGTACCGTCGATTATGCTGCGGCCAAGGATCACGTGGCTGATGTGATTGCCCAGATCGCGCCGGTGGACAGCCAGGAACGGTTTGAGGGGTTTGGCATCAAGGTCATTCGTGAATACGGGCGTTTCATTTCCCCAACCGAGGTGCAGGCAGGCGATACTGTTATCACCGCGCGCAGAATCGTGATCGCGACGGGTTCATCGCCCCTTGTGCCGCCGATCCCCGGTTTGAACACGGTCCCCTATGAAACCAACGAGACGCTATTTGAATTGCGCGAAACGCCAGAGCATCTGTTGATCATTGGCGGCGGACCGATCGGCATGGAGATGGCGCAGGCGCATGTGCGCATGGGCTGCAAGGTCACGGTGATCGAAGGGGCCAAGGCGCTGGGCAAGGATGATCCTGAACTGGCCGAAGTGGTGTTGAACAGCCTGCGCGACGAAGGTGTCGCCATCGAAGAAGATGCATTGGCCGCCCAAGTGCGCGGTACCGCCGGCGCGATTGAGGTGGAGGCCAAGGATGGCCGCGTGTTCAAGGGCACGCATCTGTTGATGGCCGTCGGGCGCAAGGCCAATATCGGCCGGCTGGATCTGGACAAGGCCGGTATTGCGCCTGCGCGCAACGGCATCCAGGTGGATGCCAGCCTGCGCACCACCAACAAGAAGGTCTATGCCATTGGTGACGTGGCAGGCGGGCTGCAGTTTACCCATGTGGCGGGCTATCACGCCGGGGTGATCATCCGCTCCATGCTGTTTGGGCTGCCGTCCAAGGCGCGGACATCGCATATCCCTTGGGCCACATATACCGACCCTGAATTGGCACAAGTGGGCCTGACAGAGGCCGAAGCCAAGGCCAGACATGGCGCGAAGCTGGAGGTTGTACGGTTCCACTATCACCATAACGACCGTGCGATTGCCGAACGCAAGACCAAGGGGTTCATCAAGGTCATGGTGGTCAAGGGGCGGCCTGTCGGGGCCTCCATCGTTGGATATCAGGCGGGCGAGTTGATCAATCTTTGGGCGCTGGCACTGGCAAACAACATGAAAATGAGCCAGATTGCCGCCATGGTTGCCCCGTACCCCACGATAGGCGAGATCAACAAGCGCGCGGCTGGTGCCTATTTCACGCCACGCCTGTTTGAAAGCGATCTGGTCAAACGCCTGGTGGGGTTTGTGCAAAGATTTGTGCCATGAGCCGCATGAACGACAGGATGGGCTGTTTTGGCCTTGCGGAACTTCCGGGGTAGGGCGCTGATGTTCAATTCCCTTTCCGGGCGCCTTTTGATCCTGACGACGGTCTTTGTGATGATCGCAGAGGTGCTGATCTTTGTGCCCTCAATCGCCCGTTTCCGCGAAGATTACATGCTCAACAGATTGGAGCGGGCGCAGATCGCGTCGCTGGCGCTTTTGGCGGATGACATGCTGGACCCGGCGCTGGAAGCCGAGCTGCTGGAGAATGCACAGGTATTCAACGTCGTTCTGCGGCGGGATGAAGTGCGTCAGCTGATGCTGTCTTCGCCGATGCCGCAAATGATCACGCAAACCTATGACCTGCGCGATGCCTCGGCCTTTGTGCTGGTCCGGGATGCCATGATGCGCATGCTCAACACCGAAAACCAGGTGATCCGGGTGATTGGGGCCCCCGTGAAAGAGGCGGGCCTGCTGATCGAGATCACGATGGAAACGGCCCCGCTGCGCATGGCGATGATCGACTATGGTTTGCGGATCTTGGTTCTGTCTGCCGTGATTTCGGTTGTGACCGCTGTTTTGTTGTTTCTGGCCTTGCGGGCCTTGTTGCTGAAACCGATCAAACGCGTGGTTGGTCATATGCAGCGCTATGCTGAAGCACCCGAGGACGCGCGTCGCATCATTTCCCCCTCTGCTGGCATCACTGAGCTGCGCGAGGCGGAAGAGGCGTTGCGGACCTTGCAGACCGATCTGACGCAGGCCCTGAAGCAGAAAGAGCGGCTGGCCCAATTGGGGACTGCCGTGAGCAAGATCAGCCATGATCTGCGCAACATCATGACCTCGGCGCAGCTTTTTACCGACCGGATCGAAATGTCCGAAGATCCGATCGTAAAGCGGATGGCCCCCAAGCTGGTGGGGTCGATCACCCGCGCGGTCCATCTGTGCGAAAGCACGCTTGCCTTTGGCAAGGCCGAAGAGCCGGGCCCGACCCTGACCATGGTCCGCTTGGCAGAACTGACAGAGGATGTGGTGGGCGCAGAGCAGCTTGCCGTTGGTGCGCATGAGGTCCGGTTCAAATGCGATGTCCCGCCTGACCTGAGCGTGCGTGCCGATCCTGAACAGCTGTACCGGGTTCTGTCAAACCTGGTTCGCAATGCCCGTCAGGCGTTGATGGCGGCCCAAGGCGGGGACATTGCCATCACAGCACAAGAGACCACCACCGCCTGGATCATCGAAGTGTCGGACACGGGCCCCGGTTTGCCCCCCAAGGCGCAGGCGCATTTGTTTACGCCGTTCCAAGGTGGCGCGCGCAAAGGTGGATCGGGTCTGGGGCTGGCGATTGCCGCAGAACTTGTCAAAGGGCATGGCGGGCAGCTGGCCTTGGCCGAAACCAGTTCTCAAGGCACGACATTCCGGGTCTCGCTGCCCAAAGGGGACGGCGCAATCCAGATTGGATGATGTTTGTGACATTTGGGTGAAAACTGGGCTTGCAAACCTTGGTGAGGCCAACTAAACCGCCGAACAGTGGACCGATAGCTCAGCTGGATAGAGTACTTGACTACGAATCAAGGGGTCGGGGGTTCGAATCCTCCTCGGTCCGCCACTTTCCCCTTTTCTCGTAAAACGTTAGCTGACTTTGTGATTTTGGTCGCAATACCTGAGCCCTGTTTG
>JAFMGZ010000078.1 GCA_017854855.1 Sulfitobacter sp.
TCGTGCGTCAGCGCGGCACCAAGTTTTGGCCAGCCGCAGGCGTGGGCATGGGCAAGGATCACACGATCTTTGCAACTGTTGACGGCAATGTGACCTTTCACAAAGGTCTGAAGAACCGTACGTTTATTTCTGTCCTGCCGGTGGCTGAGGCCGCAGAATAAGCCGCACCCGCAAGGTTTGAAAAAATTCAAGGGATCGGCGGAAACGCCGGTCCCTTTCTTGTACCGGTGCCGCCTCCGCCCTCAGAGTCAGAAAGGAGCGCCCCATGCAGACATTTAAGACCCCTCCATCCTCAAGGGATGGCATGCTTCATCTGCTGGCATCCAACGGCTCTGGCCAGGGGGCAGGCTGATGTCTATCGCCATCCTCCCTCTCGCGATATTTGCCGCCAGCCAAATCGGCACGCCCGGTCCCGCCAATATGGCCCTGATGGCCACGGGTGCGCGTTTTGGCTTTCGCGCGGCTTTGCCCTTTGTCGCGGGTGTCGCCTTGGGCAAGCAGTTGATCATCTGGCCTGTGGGTTTTGGCCTGATGGAACTGTCGGCCCGTGCACCTTGGGTCTTTGAAATGCTCAAATACATTTCGGCGGCCTATATCATCTGGCTGGCCTGGAAGGTGGCAAACCTGCGGTTGGGGCAGGGCACCGGCACCGGTGCCGCCCCTGGTTTTGCCGCAGGGCTGATCGTGCATCCGCTAAACCCCAAGGCCTGGGCGATGATTGTCGGCAGCTTTACCGCCTTTGTGGCCCCCGAAACACCGGCCTTGACCGCGACAGCAACCATCGCTGTCATATTGCTGTCATGCCAGATCGTCATGCACCCCTTGTGGACACTCGCGGGTGCCGCGATTGCAAGAACCGTGGCAGGCAAGCCTGCCGAACCCTATTTGATGTGGACACTGGCGGCCCTGACGGTTGCCTCTGTCCTGTTCGTGCTGTTCGGAGGAGGAACATAACGTGCAAATGGAAACGATCATAAACCAGCCTACAATCGAAACGCCCCGCTTTGATTTGCGCCCGCTGCGGCGTTCTGATCTGGGCCTGATTGAACATTACGCCAGCGACCGGCGGGTGGCGATGACCACACCCACCATTCCCCATCCACTGCCCCCCGGCACGATGGAGGCCTTTATCGCCCGCGCCATGGCCGAACCCCGCACAGAGGACGTCTGGGTCATGGACGGGATCAAATCCGACTGGTCAGAGGTTGTTGGCCTGATTTCCCTGACGCGGCTGGACCGCAATCAATCCGAGGTAGGCTATTGGGTGGCCCCCTCCTTTTGGAATACCCATGTGGCATCTGACGCTGTTCAGGCTTTGGTGGACGCAAACCCATTTGGCAACGTGGCCATGTTCGCCTCAGTCTATCATGACAACCCTGCATCCGCCAAAGTGCTGACCAATGCCGGTTTTGTCTATCTGGGTGATGCGGAAACCTATTGTCTGGCACGCGATGCTGCCGTACCCACATGGACCTATAGCCGCAAGCTTTGAGCCGCTCCTGAAAGGGCAATGAGATGAAATTCCTCGACCTATGCAAAGTCTACATCCGCTCAGGCGCGGGCGGGGGCGGATGCATTTCGTTCCGACGCGAGAAGTTTATAGAATACGGCGGTCCCGACGGCGGTGATGGCGGCGGCGGCGGATCGGTCTGGGCCGAGGCCGTTGACGGGTTGAACACGCTTATCGACTTTCGCTATCAACAGCACTTCTTTGCCAAAAACGGCCAGCCCGGCATGGGCAAGCAACGGACCGGCAAAGACGGCGACGATATCGTGCTGCGCGTGCCTGTGGGTACCGAAATTCTGGACGAGGATCAGGAAACCGTCATCTGCGATCTGACTGAAATCGGCCAGCGGGTTCAGTTGGCCCGCGGCGGCAACGGCGGCTGGGGCAACCTGCATTTCAAATCCGCCACCAACCAGGCTCCGCGCCGGTCCAACCCCGGTCAGGACGGGGTCGAGCGTACGCTGTGGCTGCGGCTGAAACTGATTGCCGATGTTGGGCTTTTGGGCCTGCCCAATGCTGGCAAGTCGACCTTTCTGGCGGCAACCTCAAATGCCCGGCCCAAGATTGCCGATTACCCGTTCACAACCCTGCATCCGAATTTGGGCGTGGTAGGGATTGATAACACAGAATTTGTGGTCGCCGACATTCCGGGTCTGATTGAAGGCGCGTCTGAGGGTCGCGGGCTTGGTGACTTGTTTCTGGGCCATGTGGAACGCTGCGCTGTGCTGTTGCACCTGGTGGATGGCACCTCTGAGACCTTGGCAGAAGACTATCATACGATCATCACCGAACTTGAGAGATATGGCGGTGATCTGGCGCTTAAACCCCGCGTGACAGTGCTGAACAAGATTGACGCACTTGATGAAGAAGAACGCCTAGAGGCTTCAAAAATATTGGAAAAGGAATCTGGTGGACCCGTTCTGCAGATGTCCGGCGTCGCCAAGGAAGGCGTGCGGGAAGTGCTGCGCGCCCTGAGGGCTGAAATTGACGATGACCGTTTGCGCCACAAATCGGACGAGGCAGAGGCACCATGGCAACCCTGACGGCCGCGAAACGGGTTGTTGTAAAGATCGGATCAGCCCTTCTGGTTGACCGCAAAACCGGTGATCTGCGTGCCGACTGGCTGCATGCGCTGGCCGCAGATGTGCAATGGCTCAAGGGGTTGGGCTGCGACGTGGTCCTGGTCTCTTCGGGGTCCATTGCGCTGGGTCGTGGGGTGCTGGGCTTGCCTGCAACATCGCTCGCACTTGAGCAATCACAGGCGGCTGCGGCGGTGGGGCAGATCCGCCTTGCCCGCGCCTATGAGGAAGCGCTGGCGCAGCACAAGATCATCACCGCGCAGGTTCTGGTTACATTGGAAGACAGCGCGGACCGGCGGCGCTATCTGAATAGTCGCGCCACGATGGAGCAGCTTCTGAGCCTCGGCGTGGTGCCGATCGTGAATGAAAACGATACGGTCGCCACGGATGAAATCCGCTTTGGGGACAATGACCGTCTGGCCGCTCAGATCGCGGTCACGGTCGGGGCCGATCAGCTGATCCTGCTTTCTGATGTGGATGGTTTCTATACCGCCAATCCCGGCGATGATCCGACCGCCAGCCGATTTGACGTGATCGACGCCATCACACCCCAGATCGAGGCCATGGCAGGCGATGCCGGTTCCGGGCTGAGCAAGGGCGGCATGAAGACAAAACTGATGGCCGCCAAGACCGCAACGGCGGGCGGCTGTGCCATGGCAATCACCGAAGGATCTGTCCTGCGCCCCTTGCAGGCGCTGCATCAAGGGGCTGCCGCCACCTGGTTCACCGCACAGACCGACCCGCAGGCGGCCCGCAAACGCTGGATCGCCGCAATGAAGCCGCGCGGCTCTGTGACGCTTGATGCCGGTGCCGTGACCGCGCTGTCCAAGGGGAAATCCTTGTTGCCTGCGGGGATCACTGCGGTGCAGGGCCCTTTTGAGCGGGGCGACAGCGTGGCCCTGCTGGATCCTGCCGGTAAATCGATTGGCGTGGGCCTGAGCCGCTATGCCTCTGATGAGGCGATGCAGATCAAGGGTCACCAAAGCGCCGAGATCGAAAAACTGCTGGGCTATCCGGGGCGCGCAGCCTTGATCCACCGCGATGATATGGCGCTTTGACGCTCAAGTGATACTCTTACAGTGAGGCGTAATTAAATGGAAAATATGGATAATATTCCACAAATCATGGCTGATATCGGGACCCGCGCCAAAACGGCGGCAACCCGTCTTGCCAGCGCCTCGGCAGAGCGGAAACATGCGGCATTGATCGGGGCCGCCGAAGCGGTCTGGAACGCGCGCGCCGATATTCTGGCGGCCAATGCCAAGGATCTGGCTTTTGGCCGTGACAAGGGGCTGTCGCCTGCGATGATGGACCGGCTGATGCTGGATGAAGCCCGCATTCAAGGCATGGTGGACGGCCTGCGCAGCGTGGCTGAACAGGCCGATCCTGTAGGTGCTGTGATGGATGAATGGGATCAGCCCTCTGGCTTGCATATCAAACGGGTCCGCACGCCACTGGGTGTCATCGGCGTGATCTACGAAAGCCGCCCCAATGTGACGGCAGATGCCGGCGCGCTTTGCCTCAAGGCGGGCAATGCGGTCATCTTGCGCGGCGGCTCTGAAAGCTTTCATTCCTCGCGGGCCATTCACGCTTGTCTTCAGCAGGGGTTGCGGGATGCAAACCTGCCCGAGGACGCCGTGCAACTGGTGCCGACCCGCGACCGTGCCGCTGTCAGCGAAATGCTCAAGATGACAGATACGATTGATGTGATTGTCCCGCGCGGCGGCAAGGGGCTGGTGGGGCTGGTGCAACGCGAAGCGCGGGTGCCGGTTTTTGCCCATCTCGAGGGCATTGTTCATATCTTCATCGACCAGGCGGCAGACCCGGAAAAAGCCTTGAAGATCGTATTGAACGCCAAGACCCGGCGCACCGGCATCTGCGGCGCTGCTGAATGTCTGCTGATCCACGAGGCGATTGTCAAAACCATCGGACAAGGCGTTCTGCGCGCCCTGATCGACGCCGGTGTCGAGGTGCGGGGCGACGAAACCCTGCAAGGGATCAACGGGGTGACGGCCGCTGGCCCGCAGGACTGGGGATGCGAATACCTGGATATGATCATCGCGGCCAAAACCGTATCGGGCGTGGATGAGGCGATTGAGCATATCCGCACCTATGGCTCCAATCACACGGACTGCGTCATCACCGAGGATCACACCGTCGCCCAGACCTTTATGACGCAGCTGGATTCCGCGATCCTGATGCACAATGCCTCAACCCAGTTTGCCGATGGCGGCGAATTTGGCATGGGCGCTGAGATCGGGATTGCGACAGGCAAGATGCACGCACGCGGCCCAGTGGGAGCCATGCAGCTGACAAGTTTCAAATATCTGGTGACAGGAGACGGGACTGTTCGGGCCTAGCAGCTTTTTGTCCCTAAAGCGGTCTGAAGGTAATATTTCATCGTTGAACGTGATGTTTTAGGTCGTCCAAGAACCGCTTTAGAACATCACCTGTAGCCGACGGTCGTCAATCTCATAGGTCACTTTGCGGGCCAGATCTTCTGCGATCAGCGGCAGCAGGGCAAATTCAACCTGCGAAGGCTGCAGATCCGCGATCTCCCTGTTCCATGACAAAAAGCCCCATAGCTCGGGCATCCTGTTGATCCGGTCCGCGACACCGCGCAAGGACCAGTCAGTGGCGGTTTTTGACACGGTGATCAGCCCCCCGTAAGGCATGGCGGTTTCCGCGCAAAGGATCGCCAGAAAGGCCAATCTGACCTCCTGACGCTGAACCGGCTCTTGCAGTTGCCAGTCGATGGACAACCTGCTGCCCTTGTATAGATCGGCGATGATGGAAAGCACCTCGGCCGGGCCGACCATCTGATCCCCCGCAGAACCAAATGCGATGCGGAAAAACCGGATACGGGCGCTGGCGTTATCCACGCTTTGCCCGATCAGGCCAATTTCAGGTCCTGCGGGATCACCCGACAGGCCAAGCAATTCCAAACCATTGTTGATGGCACCGATTGGCGATATGAGATCGTGACAAACCCGGCTGCCGATCAGCCCGGCCAAATGGGTGCTCATGCTGCCCACGATCCGCCCCCCGATGACAAGGAACACCAAATGGATGATCTGAATGCGATGTTGGCCCCCGGAATGTTGGTGCGCCACCCAACACAGCCGGATTGGGGCGTAGGACAAGTCCAGAGCAATATCGCCGGAAAGGTGACCGTGAACTTCAGAGAGGAAGGTAAGATTGTCATAGACAGCTTTCGAATTGGTCTCATGCTCGTCTTTGATGACTAAACATGGTTGCTAAATCGTTAACATGTGCCACTGACCTAAATCACAACCTTAGGATGCATATTTTTGCGGTTCGCGCAAGCATTGCGCTTGGCACGGGTTTTGCCTATCACCACCGCAGCAGAACAGGAGGGTCGTTTCAGCCCCATGATCCCAGCGGTTGCAGCAGATTTTCAGGTAAGACTGGCTGAAACGCCTCAAGACCTGATCGCCGCCCAGCGGTTGCGCTATGATGTCTTTGTGCGCGAACTGGGGGCAGGTGGGGCTTGTGTCGATCACGTCCAGGGCCTTGAGAAGGACGAGTTGGACCCGTTTTTCGATCACCTGTTGCTGACCGACCGACAGACAGAGGCAGTTGTAGGCGTATACCGTGTGATGCGGCCAGAGATGGCGCAAAGGGCCGGGCGGTATTATTCTTCGGATGAATATGATCTGGATCCGTTGATCCATTCGGGCCGGCGCATCCTTGAATTGGGGCGCTCCTGTCTGCACCGCGACTATCGCGGCGGGCTGGGGATGCATCAGCTTTGGTCCGCTTTGGCGCAATATGTGGCACAGCACCGGATCGAGGTATTATTTGGGGTGGCCAGTTTTCACGGGACTGATATTGATGCCTTGGCACAGCCTTTGTCACTGCTGCATCACCGCCATCTTGCGCCCCCTGAACTGAGGGTCAAGGCCAGAGAAACATCGTTTCAAAACATGAACTTGATAAGCGAAGATAAACTGGAGCGCAAAGCGGCCATGATGCAAATCCCAAGTTTGATCAAAGCCTATTTGCGCCTGGGCGGCTGCGTCGGAGAGGGGGCCTTTGTGGATCACGAATTTAACACGACTGACGTCTGTCTGATCATGGACACCGCACAGATGTCCAGCCGCCAGGCCCGCATCTATGGCGGACAGCGGACAGGAGCCTGACATGAGCCAGACCTGGGACAGCAATACACCACCGGTCTATCCGCCCATCACGTTTGCCGGATGGCTGCGGATCTTTGTACGCGCATCGGCATTGATCGTTCTGGTCTTTGGCGGGCTGGCGATCTTGCTGTTGGTGCGGCTGATCGAAAGGCCGCTTTACAGGCTTCACCGCCCTGTCACGCCCCATATCACCCAATTCGTGTGCCGCTGGTCCCTGCGGATCCTGGGGATTGCATTTTGCCCCAGCGGCACGCCGATGCAGGGTAGGGGTGCCGTGGTGGCCAACCACTCATCCTGGCTCGACATCTTTGCGCTGAACGCGGCGAAACGAGCGTATTTTGTCTCCAAGTCAGAAGTCGCGAACTGGCCCGGCATCGGCTGGCTGGCCCGCGCCACCGGTACAGTATTCATCGAACGCAACCCCGCCCGTGCCAAAGAGCAGACCCATCTGTTTCAGAATCGGTTGCTGGCAGGCCATAAACTGCTGTTTTTCCCCGAAGGAACCAGCACCGATGGGCTTCAGGTTATTCCTTTTAAAACAACTCTTTTCCAGGCGTTCTTTGCGGCTGAGTTGAAGGAAAAAATTGCGGTGCAACCGGTCACTGTGACCTATCACGCCCCCATAGGTGCAGAGCAACGGTTTTATGGCTGGTGGGGGGATACGTCTTTTGGGGCGCATTTGCTGGTCACCCTTGCCCCGGCCAAACAGGGCCGGATCGACGTCATATATCATGAACCGCTGCGCGTCGCGGATTACCCAAACAGAAAAGCACTGGCGCAGGCCTGCGAAGAGGCCGTGCGCGCAGGGCATGTTTCATCACGCGGTTAGGACGTTTTCGAAAACCCCCTAAGACGTCATTTGCTATGTGCAAAGGCAGAATCCGGCACCAGCCCCATACGGCCGCCCGCGTTCCAATCCATCTCAAGGCAGGCCGTGCCCTTGCGCTGGAAATAGGTCGCCTCAAAGGCATACCAACCGGCCACGGGCACAATGACTTCCTTGACGCCAGCCGGTTCGCAGGCGTGGATGTCATCATTATAGGCAATTTCCTTGCCACCGATGCTGGCCATCACGCCATCGTTGCTGATCACATTCACCTTGAAGGTGCCCGGCGCATCAAAACGGATAAATCCACTGATCGCAGCGGCAACTTTTTCGGCAGACTTTGACGTAAGCGTCAGATCGCCCGCGGTGGTATCAGCATAAGACATGCCCTTGAGGGCAGGGCCCTTTTCTGCGCTTTTCAGCGCCGATTTGGCATTGGCCAGGGTTTTGACATCCCTAGGGTAGGCATAGGCAACCGCCAGACCGGGCTTCAGGCTGCCTGCACTGGGCTGCGGATCTGCAGGGCTCAGCGTGACAGGGGCGGCAAAAGCAGGCCCCGCCAGCAAAAGAGCAACAAGAGGAAGAGTACGGGAAAACATGGACGTTCCTTGGTGAAATTGCAATTCAACGCAAGTCTGCGACAGATCAGGCCCCGCTGTCCAATGGAATTCACCTTCAGACCCGGTTGAAAGCATAAAGTGATGATTTCCGCTTGTGTCCCGCAAGGGGCTGGCCTATATCGCGGCCATTCAAACCCGCAGTCGGGGTTGGGCCTTTTGGGGAGAAATCCCAAAACGTCCGCCGGTTGGCAGATACCTGTCATACCCCCGATGAGGCTAAACCGGAAAGGAAAACGGACATGGCTCTTCCTGAGTTCTCCATGCGCCAGTTGCTTGAAGCAGGCGTTCACTTTGGTCACCAAACGCAGCGTTGGAACCCACGTATGGGTCCATACATCTATGGCGCGCGTAATGGCATCCACATCATGGACCTGACGCAGACTGTTCCAATGCTGGAGCAATCGTTGCAGATCATCCGTGACACCGTCGCCAAGGGCGGCAGCATTCTGTTCGTCGGCACCAAGCGTCAGGCTGCACAGCCAATCGCAGATGCCGCAGAGAAATGCGCACAGTATTACATGAACCACCGCTGGCTTGGTGGCACGCTGACCAACTGGCAGACCGTGTCCAAGTCCATTCAGCGCCTCAAGAGCATCGACGAGCAATCCGAGCGCGGCTTTGAGGGTCTGACCAAGAAAGAGCGTCTGGGCATGGAACGCGACCAGGCCAAGCTGCAGGCTTCCTTGGGTGGTATCCGCGAAATGGGTGGCCGTCCTGACCTGATCTTCGTCATCGACGTGAAAAAAGAAGCGCTGGCAATTGCCGAAGCCAACAAACTGGGCATCCCGGTTGTGGCTGTGGTTGACACCAACTGCTCGCCCGATGGCATCGATTTCCTGATCCCCGGCAACGACGACGCGGCCCGCGCGATCTCTCTGTACTGCGATCTGGCAGCACGCGCAGCACTTGACGGCATGTCCGCACAACTGGGTGCTGCTGGCGTTGATCTGGGCGCGATGGAGGAAGCTCCTGTAGAAGAGGCGCTTGCAGAAGAAGCCCCTGCGGAAGCAACAGCCGAATAAGACCGGCAGCCTTTGTTACAAGGCAGCCGTTGTCACAAGACTGGCACATGGGGCAGGGATGACCTGCCCCAGATAATTTAGTCCCCAAAGGAGATCCAAAAGATGGCAATCACAGCATCTATGGTGAAAGAACTGCGCGACACCACCGGCGCAGGCATGATGGACGCCAAGAAGGCGTTGACAGAGAACAATGGCGACATGGAAGCGGCCATCGACTGGCTGCGGACCAAGGGTCTGGCAAAAGCCGCCAAGAAATCTGGCCGGACAGCGGCCGAAGGTCTTGTCGCGGTCAAGGTCGAAGGCGGCCACGGCGTGGCAGTCGAAGTCAACTCCGAGACCGACTTTGTTGCGAAAAACGCAGACTTCCAGAAAATGGTTTCCGGCATCGCGGATGTGGCCCTGACCGTTTCCGACATCGACGCGCTGAAAGGCGCTGAGTTGGGCGGCAAACCGGTCGAGACCATCATCACTGACGCCATCGCGACCATCGGCGAAAACATGTCAGTGCGTCGCATGGCGGCGATCGACGGTGACGTCGTGGTTTCATACGTCCACAACGCAGCGGCACCCGGCATGGGCAACATCGGCGTTCTGGTTGCGATGACCGGCGGCGATGACGCGTTCGGCAAGCAGGTCGCGATGCATATCGCTGCAACCAATCCTGCGTCCTTGTCAGAAGAAGATCTGGACCCAGCCGTGGTTGAAAAAGAAAAACAGGTCCAGATGGATATCGCACGCGAATCCGGCAAGCCTGAAGCGGTGATCGAAAAGATGATCGTCGGCCGCATGAAAAAGTACATGTCCGAAGTGACACTGGTAAACCAGCAGTTCGTCATCAATCCTGACGTGACCGTGAGCGAAGCGGCCAAGGAAGTCGGCGCAACCATCACAGGGTTTGTTCGCCTTGAAGTGGGCGAAGGCATCGAAGTGATCAAAGAAGACTTTGCAGCCGAAGTGGCCAAGGCCGCCAAGGGCTAAGCCTGACGCATTGAATGAAAAAGGCGGCGCAAGTGATTGCGCCGCCTTTTTT
>JAFMGZ010000030.1:0-19830 GCA_017854855.1 Sulfitobacter sp.
GTTAACCTTTGGTTAACTATTTGTGGCGACCTTCAGCGCAGGAGGTGCCATGAGATTATTTTGCATCACTTTGTTGATCTTGTCCCAAGCGGCAGCGCCGATGGCACAGGCGGGCGCCTGGCTGCGCGAGAGCGGCACGGGATTTGTATCGCTGTCATTCGGGGCCACGCAGTTTTCCGAAACGACGAACGCGGCCTATATCGAATACGGGCTTAGCGATGCGACGACCATCGGGCTGGACATCAGCAGTTTCACCAACAGTCAGAAGGTACGCAATGGGTTCGGCAACCTGTTCGTGCGCCGCGCCTTCGGACCCACCAACGGAGCCAGCCGCATGTCTTATGAGATCGGGATTGGCGGGCTGTGGGGCAATGAAATGCGGCGTCCCACGCTGAAGGCGGGCCTGTCCTGGGGGCGCGGTTTCGAGGTTGGTCAGCGCGCGGGCTGGGTCAATCTGGACAGCGCCTATATCCTTGAGCCGACCTTGGGCGAAAACATAACCAAGTTCGATGGCACCTTTGGCATGGAGTTGAGCGACATCACCACCGGCCTTGTTGAAGTGACCCTGTCACATCAGAACAGCGCCACATATGGCGCGGTTGAACCTTCGGTGCTGTTTCGCCCCAAGGGCAGCCAGTTCAACATCAAGGTCGGGGCGCAGATCCCGTTTGACGAGCAGGAAAAATCGGCTCTGAAGCTGGGGATCTGGCATCATTTTTGAGGGTGTGCGCCCTGCCTTGAAACACCGGCAGGGCACGTTGGTTTAGCGCTGGTCCATCCGGACGGTCGCTTGCACCTTGCCGCGCACGGCAGAGGGCCAGACCACTTGGATTTGATCCCGGTTTGCCCCCCGTGCGGTATCAACATAGGGCATGTCATACTGACGGACGTTGCTGGAATTGCGAATGCCGCCCAAGGACACGATGCCATCCACGGTCAGCGCCTCGCCACCAAAGGGAAGATAGGTTGCGCAATCAATCAGCCAGGCATTGGCCTCTGAGGCTTGGTTGAATTCAATGAGCGCGGGGTTGGACGGCTGGATAGAGACCCCCAGAAATGAATTGGCCGTCATCGTCACGTTCTTGCAGCGTGACATGTCCAGGCCCGCGAAACTGGTGTCCACCCTTTCCACACGGTCGATAAAGCCGTTCAGGCTGCGATACCTGTTGCCGGTGATGGCCACACCGTTCAGGAAATGGCCGGCACCGTGGGGTTTCACCACGATATAGCTGAACCAAGGGGCCACATCGCCAGACAGGAACATATTGTCGGTGATGCTCAGCGCGCTGAACGAAAAGCCGGTGGTGAATGTCGGGCTTGGGTCATGTTCATTCGTCCACTCGATAGAGCAATTATCGATGTAGTTGTTCGAAATGATCGTGCCCACGCTGGTGCTGGCCAGGATGATCCCTGCTGATCGTACGCCATTCGCCACCCCGTCCCCCTGGAAAAAGTGGTTGCCGGAAAAGATGTTGTTGCCGCCCCCCAATATCCCGAAATGTCGAAAGCGCGTGGCGCGGTTGTTGCGGATTTTCGCATCATTGCTGTTGGTGTTGAAACCGATCGTGCGCCGCGCGGGCACGTCCAATGCGTCTTCGGCCGAAAGAAACTGGCAGCGGTCAATCAATATCCCCTGACAGCCCGTCCCGATCGAGGTGATGCCCCGGTCAGCGGGGCGGCTGACATAGCAATCGCGCACATGGAACGTAATACCACCGCGTGACAGCATGATGCCAGAGCAGCGGTCGTTACACTGGAATTCGATGTCGTCGAGCACGAATTTGCTGAGCCCGTCAAAGCCCGAAAAATCAATCAGGTATTTGAATTTGCGAAAGGTATAGTTCTGGCGACCTTCTGCATCAAAGAGCGGCTTGTTCAGCGTGATTTCCTGACGCGCCAAGTTCTTGTCACGGACATAGACTTCGCGGCCCACGCCATTGCCCTGAACCAGCGCACCGATGGGAATGCTGGCCACGTTGGTTACCCCTGTCAGGGTCCGCGCATCACTGCTGGGCGAATAAGTGGCCGCAGAGCTGAAAACATCGGTGTTCCAGGCCGCACTCGACGCGGCTTCCAACTGGCCGTTCCGAATGACCCGGCGCGTGGCATAGGAAGTGGTGCCCGGCACCGTCGCCTGCATATCCAGCGGCTGTGTCACATTGACCTTGCGTCCGCCCATGTCCAGGGATTCATGATCAGAATTGTTGAGCAGGGCCTGAAAGGCTTTCTTGAACGCCAATTCTTCGTTTTCAAAGGCTTCAATATAGGCCGGCAAGTCGAAATTGCGCCGCAGCAGCAGCATCGCGTTGTCAGGCATTGTCACCCGGCCCTCAAATTTCACGGGCGTGTCAAAGGTGACGTCATTGTTCAGCCGGAACACACCGGCGGGCACAAAGACCGTACGCCCGTTGGCCGCAGCATTCGCCGCCTCAAAGGCTGCGGTATTGTCGGTCGTTCCATTCCCGATGGCCCCGTAGTCCACCACATCCACCAAGGAGACCATATCGCGCAAGAACACCGCTGTGACGTCTTCGATCTGGATGTCATCGACGCGGACGATGCCGCCGTTTGGCCCCACCAGATCAATTCCGAAATGGGCATAGACCGGCTCTCGGCCCCAGACCAGATCAACACCGCCGCGTGCGCCGGTGCCGATAATGGCGCTGATCTCGACCACCTCACCATAGCTTTGCAGTGTTGTGAAAAACGAAAACTCCTGTAGGCCCGACACCCGGCCGCCATTGCCGCGCGCGGGATAGCCGCCAATGCGGACCGAGGGCAGATTGCCGCTGATCGCCTTGACCCGTGCTGAAACGCGCAGATAGCAGCCCGGCAAAAGCGGCGTCTGCCCCATAAAGCGCAGCTTTTGGGTATTTTGCGTCTTGAGCAGTTCCAGTGCACCGCCGAAATCCTGATCGGCGGCCACAAACAGTGCGTTTGCTGCATTTTCGTAGGTGTCTGAACCCGGCGTGCCATCGCCGCTTGACCAGACATCCAGACCATTCGCAAAAGGTGCCGGCATCAGCACCACGCCATCGGTAATCGCCTTGTTCATCAAAAATCCCTTTCTGTCGAAACCTCGCGCATTGCCGCGATCCGGTTTCGCCTGATTGCCCATGATCCCGACGCATGTCGGTTCAGGGACAGGGAAATATCCATGAGGCGTTAACTGCGGTTAAGGCCTGCGTACGCAGTGCCCCGCAACATCGCTGGCCGCATAGCGACAAGATCCGGCCGGTGGCCGGGTCCTGTATGTCATGCCTTGTGATTTGAGTTCAGGCTGTGGCCTGCGGCATTTGCAGGATTTGCACACCACCGATACGCCAGCCTTCGGCGGTTTGCTGCATCCGGTAGAGCAACAGATGTGCGACACCTTTGGCATCCGTGATCTGCACCTTTTGCCACAGGGAACCCTGGTATTCCTCCAACTCCAGATAGCGGACATCGGCGGGCCGCCAGACCATGGGATAGCCTGTCGTCACCATGCGTTGGAAATTTTCAGGGCTTTGGAAAAGCTGCTGCAGACTGGGGGTGGCATAGGTAAAGGCCTGCTCAAAGTCATCCGCCTTGAACGCCTCTATCTGGCTGCTGATCGTTTTTTGAATTTCTGACTGCTGTGCTGTTGCACCGCTGGCGATGAGGGCGGCCATAACCATGCCGCCCAGCGCCAGTTTGATTGCCTTGAACATCCTGCCTCTCCCTCTTGCGGATCAGCGTAATGGTAAGTCACGCAGGCAAGAGGGCAAGTGGTTCAGCCGGCCAGCAGGTCGCCGGCCAGTGCCGCGTCGATCAGTTGAACCGTTTCATCCACACCGTAAAGCGCGATGAACCCGCCAAAACGCGGACCCTGTGATGCACCCAGCAGCACCTCATAGAGGGCTGTGAACCATTCGCGCAGCGGATCAAAGCGTTCCTTGCCCACGGCAAAAACCATGGTTTGCAGCGCTTCGGCATCCAGACCACCGTCCCAGACCTTGAGGTTGTCGCGCAGCTCTTGCAGCGCTTCGCGCTCCAGCTCAGAGGGGGCGCGGAACACTTTTTGCGGTTTCACAAAGTCATTGTAATAGCGCACCGCATGGCCCGCGGCGGCATCCATGCCGGGATTGTTTTCAGCAGAGGCATCAGGCGCATAGCGCTGGATAAATCCCCAGAGCTGCGATTTATCCTCGGCGCTGGACACAGAAGCGAGGTTCAGCAGCATGGAGAAAGGCACCACCATATCGGAGCGGGGCACATCGCCCCCGTGGATATGCCAGACCGGGTTGTTCAACCGCGCCTTGGCGTCTTGGCCCTCATAGGCGCGCAGCTGCTGATGATATTCATCAACCGCCTTGGGGATGACATCAAAATGCATCCGCTTGGCCGTCTTGGGCTTGAGGAACATGAAATACGACAGGCTTTCGGTGCTGGCATAGGTCAGCCATTGATCAATAGAGATGCCGTTGCCCGATGATTTGGAAATCTTCTGGCCGTTCTCGTCCAGAAACAGCTCATAGCTGAAGTGGTTCGGCTTTTTGCCGCCCAGAATCTCGCAGATGCGGTCATAGATCGCCGTGTTGGTGGCATGTTCTTTGCCGTACATTTCAAAATCGACATCCAGCGCGGCCCAGCGTGCGCCGAAATCGGGCTTCCACTGCAGCTTCACGTTGCCGCCGGTGACCGGCAGGGTCATCTCGGTGCCGTCTTCATCGTCAAAGGTGATTGTGCCTTCCTTGGCATTCACCTGCTTGATCGGCACATAGAGCACCCGACCCGTTTCGGGATGGATAGGCAGGAAGATCGAATAGGTCTGCGCACGTTCTTCGCGCAGGGATTTCAGCATCACGGCCATGATATCGTCATAGCGTTCCGCCGCGCGCAGCAGGATCGCGTCAAAGTGGCCCCCACGGTAAAACTCGCGTGCGGAATAAAACTCATAGTCAAAGCCAAAGGTATCCAGGAAACGGCGCAGCATGGCATTGTTGTAATGGCCAAAGCTTTCGTATTCGCCAAACGGGTCCGGCACTGAGGTCAGCGGTTTGTGCATGTGCTCGGCCAGCATATCTTGTTGCGGGACATTGCCCGGCACCTTGCGCATCCCGTCCAGATCGTCCGAGAAACAGATCAGCTTGGTCGGAATATCGGAAATTTCCTCAAAGGCGCGCTTGATCATCGTGGTGCGCAGCACTTCGCCAAAGGTGCCGATATGCGGCAGGCCAGACGGGCCATATCCCGTCTCAAACAGCACATATCCCTTTTCGGGGGGCTGTTTGGCGTAGCGTTTCAATACCGCGCGGGCCTCTTCAAAAGGCCACGCTTTGCTGGTCATCGCCGCTTCCCGCATCTCAGACATGTTCGGATCTTCCATTTTCCGCCGATTCCACGCCCCATGCGGGAAGGCAAGGCCGTACCTATTGCGTCCCCCCCGACGCGTCAATATTCTGCGGAGAAAGGGAATTCCCCACCAAAGGACATCACAATGACAGACAGCCCCTCGTTTTCGCTCAGCGCACAGGATTGTCTGGTTGCCCTGATGGTCGCGGTTTCCGCCTCTGACGAAGATATTCGCACCGCAGAGCTGATCAAGATTCAATCCGCCGTGAACATTCTGCCGATCTTTGCCAATTATGACACCGACAGACTAAGCGTGATCGGCAAAACGGTCTTTGACCTGTTCGAACAAGAGGACGGTCTGGATGCGCTATTCGGGCTGATCCGCGAGGCGCTGCCTGAACGGTTGTTCGAAACGGCCTATGCGCTGGCCTGTGACGTCGCTGCGGCAGACGGCACATTAGAAGAAGCGGAACTGCGCTTGTTGGAAGAAATCCGCTACGAGCTTGAGATCGACCGCCTTCATGCGGCCGCCATTGAGCGCGGCGCGCGGGCGCGACACCTCAGCTGATCAGGCCTCTTTCCTGCCGTACAGCGCATCCCAGCGTTCAATCAGGCCTTGCTGTACGCGTTTGGCTTTTCGGTTCCATGTTTTGGCACCTGGCGGGGATTCGCGTTCTGCCCGGCTGATGCCTGCGCGGGCCTTGGCATCGGCCGCGAAAATGGCAAAGACCATCTCGCGTCCGTCTTTGGCCGTGATGTAGCCGGCAAGCGAGGAGACGAAATTCAGCGTCCCTGTCTTGGCGTCCACGGCGATGTCCTGATCCTTGACCGGACGGCCATTGCTGTCACGAAATCCGAATTCCTTGAGAATGGCGCGAAAATCCTGGTCTTTGACCGCCAGCAGGGCGCGCGCCATATCAATCGCGGTCAGCGCTGAATCGTCGCCCAACCCCGAATGATCGACCAGGGCGGGGGCTTGCATGCCCAGGGCCGCTGTGGCCCAACGGTTCATCTGTGCCGCCGAACCGCGCAGGTCCGCCACCTGGCCCACCCTGCGCTGGCTGGCCGCAAGGCCCACCATTTCTGCGGTCAGATTGGTCGAATATTTCAGCATGTCCTGCAAGATCGGGCGCAATTCATCGCTTTGATGCCGCACGACAACCTCATGCTGCGGCAAGGCGCTGATCACCTCCGGTTTGCCCAGCGCGATCCCATGTGCCCCGGCCATGGTCGCAAAGACCTCGCCGGCATAAAGGGCGGGTTTGCGCACCGGCAGCCAGCGCGCACCGCTGCCGCCCAAGGCACCGCGTGCCACTGTCCATTGATCCCGTCCGTTCTGATCGGCGTAAGTATAGACCGGCATCGTGCGGTCCTCGATCCGCATCGCGGCAAAGGTCACGTCGGGGCGGTATTTCTTGGAACGGCCGTCCATTGTCACCTGATATTTGCCGCTGACCCGCTTCCATTCAAAATGCACGCGGTTGAAATTCAGCGCGATCCCCGTGACCGCAGGGTTATAACCCACCTGATCGGGTTGGCCGGGGTCAATCTGGTGCAGCACAGGCAATGCGCCCTCAAATACCTTCAGTCTTCCCTTGACCCCATGCACCCCGGCTGCCTTGAGGGCGGCGGCCATCTGCGCCAGCGCATCCGTATCCAGGGTCGGATCACCGCCCCCGATCAACAGTACATCGCCCTGCACTTCGCCGGCCACGATCCCACCGGTCGCAGCGATCTGTGTCTCGAACCGATGTGAGGGGCCCAGCACATCCAACGCATAAAGCGCGGTTATCGCCTTGGTCACGCTGGCAGGCGGGGTGCCCAGTGTTTCATTCTCGCATTCCAGCCAGGCCCCTGATGCGGTATCAGCCACCGCAAAAGCCACCTTGCCCGACAGTTTTTGCGCCGAGATAATCTCATCTGCGGCTGGCACCGCGCGTTTGTACAGATCACCGCCCCGCAGCATGGGCCGCAGGGACACAGCAGGCGGCCCCGCAAAAGCAGCCTGCCCCGTGAGGGCAAAGGCCGCCACGGACCCCAGAAAACCACGACGTGAAATTTTGTTAACCATGGTTGAAGTTAAAGCGCACCTCGCGTCGTTCCACAAGCGTCTGACAATCACATTTTCAGGACGCCCGACGCATGTTAGTCAGCGCGATGCAACGCGCCGTTCTGATCATGTTTGTCGCCATGTCGCTGATCCCTGCGGGCGACAGCGCGGGCAAGCTGCTGACCTCCACACTCGGGGTGGCACCGGTCTTTGTGGCATGGTCGCGGTTTGCGCTGGGGGCCCTGATGGTGCTGCCGTTCTTGTCGCGCGGCGCTGTGCGTTTGTTCCGCGATTGGCGTATCTGGCTGCGCGCGGGGATGTTGTCTGGCGGGATCACGGCAATTCAGACTGCCTTGCAAACGGCAGATGTGGCCACCGTGTTTACCGCGTTCTTTATCGGTCCGATGTTCAGCTATTGTCTGGCGGCGGTGTTCCTGCGCGAACCGGTAACACGCCTGCGCAGCATGCTGATTGTCATGGGATTTGGCGGTGTTGTGCTGGTTGTGCGCCCCGGTGCTGTGCCCGATCCCGGAGTCCTTTGGGCAGTTACTGCGGGCCTGTTCTATGGGGCCTTCCTGACCATGTCGCGCTGGCTGACCGGGGTGGGCACCCCCATTGCCTTGACCCTGAGCCAATTGTCGATCTCGGCGCTGTTCCTGCTGCCCTTCGGTTTGGCCCACCTGCCACCGGCGTCACTGCCTGTGGCCGCGCTTACCTTGGCCTCGGCGCTGTGTTCGATGTTGGGCAACCTGTTGCTTTTGTATGCCTACAGGATCGCGTCCGCGACCAAACTGGCGCCGCTGATCTATTTTCAGCTGATCGCCGCTGTTGGCTTTGGCTGGGCTGTCTTTGGTGATTTGCCCGACGTCTATACCTGGGCCGGACTGGCGGTGATCATTGCGACCGGGCTGGCGTCAACCCGGCTGCGTTGACCAGGCACCGCTGGCGCGGATCGCCGTTGAGGAACTGCTGTTCATCGGCACGTTC
Source organism: Sulfitobacter sp. (assembly GCA_017854855.1). Taxonomy (GTDB): domain Bacteria; phylum Pseudomonadota; class Alphaproteobacteria; order Rhodobacterales; family Rhodobacteraceae; genus Sulfitobacter. Next base: position 8,351 of record JAFMGZ010000030.1, read on the forward strand.
ACGAAACACCATGCGGGCGCTGTTGCACGGCCCAGCAGATGGCCAAAACGGCCCGGTATCCGGTAGGGCGCATAAAGTGCGGCAGCCCTGCTCAAACGTGCCGATATCCGCTCTCCGGGGCGGGCCAGCACACCGACCGGGACGCTTTGCATGATCCCGCGCCAGTCCTGCCAGAGATGGAATTGCGCCATGTTGTCGGCACCCATCAGCCATACAAACCGCACCTGCGGGTACATCTGCTGCAACCTCGCGATGGTCTGGGCGGTATATCGTGTCCCAAGGCGTGCCTCGATATCGGTTACCTCGACCCGAGGATGGCGCATCACCTTTTGCGCATGTTTCATCCGGTCGGCCAGCGGCGCGGGCCCGCGCGCCTTGAGCGGATTACCCGGAGACACCAGCCACCAGACACGGTCCAACCCAAAGCGTTTCAATGCCTCACGGGTGATATGCGCGTGACCTGAATGGGCCGGATCAAATGATCCGCCCAACAACCCCACCACCTGACCCGATGATGCATATGGAAACTGATGGCGCAGCAAAACGGCCCCCAAAGAACTAAGAGCCGTTCAAACGGACATCAGAGTGTTTTGTCAATCACCGTTCAGCCCGGTCCGCCCTGCGGTCAATGCGGATGGTTGGCCGGACCCATGCCGGTTTTCCCCCCACCCGTCGTGTCATTCGCCAGTTTCGCGACAGAGGCCCTGCCCGCTTCGACAACGCCCTCAATCTGCTTGGTGATTTCCTTGGCCTGATTTGACAATGCCCGGATTTCCATCGCCACCACCCCAAAGCCACGGCCCATGTCACCCGCGCGCGCGGCCTCGATAGAGGCATTGACCGACAGCAGATTGGTCTGCTGGGCAATCGTGTTGATCGAATTCGTCAACTGGCCGATCTGGTTCAGCAAATCCTTGATCAATCCCAAGGTGTCATCGGACAATTGCTGCTGATCTGAAACATCGGTCAAAAAGGCGGTGTAGTTCTTGCTGACACCGTCCATTGGAATTTGGCGCAGGGACAGCCGCGCATAGCCAACTGTGCCATCCTTGCGATGCACCGGCACCTGGCGGCTGGTGCCCACGATCTTGTCTTCGCCGGTGTCACGGTGATGACCGACATAGCCGTCGTGATGTTCTTGCATGGTGGGGGGCACCAGCATCTTTACATTTCGACCTACGACTTCGGCACTTTCATAGCCCCAAAGCCGCTCAGCCGCGTCGTTGAAAAAGGTGATCAGGTTGTCCTTGTCGATGCTGACCACTGCATCAATCGTCTGGGCCAACATCTGTTCCATCGCGAGGCGGTTGGCCCGTTCCGACGTCACGTCGCGCACCATGGCGATATAGTTTGACTTGCCCGCCTCATCAGACATCTGGGACAGGCCCAGCGACACCCAGACATGGGTGCCATCACTGCGCTCTGCCTGCACTTCGCGTGATGATCCGACAATCCTGTCGCTGCCATCGCGACGGTGCCGATTGACCCAGCTGTCGTGATCTGACCGCATGTGGCGGGGAATCAATATCTTGACGTTTTGGCCAATCACATCGGCACTGCGATAGCCCCACAGCTTTTCCGCCGCCGTGTTAAAAAAGATCACCTCGTTTGACGGTCCGATGATGATCACGGGATCTATCATCTTGCCCAAGGCTTCTTGAAGGTTCAGGCGGCCAGCGGCCAAATTTTGCGTATCAAGCATAGCAGTCTCCCAACTTGCGGCTTACATAGACTGCAAATTCTGAAGAAACCGTTTGTGCCCGGTGGGGGGCCAACGCTGCGCATTGCCCCTCCCTGCCAAGACGTCTATTCAGACCCAAACTTATTTAGGGGATCACCCATGGCTGCTTATCAATTCGTGTATCACATGTCCGGCGTTTCCAAGACCTACCCCGGCGGCAAGAAGACCTTCGAAAACATCCACCTGAATTTCTTGCCGGGTGTGAAGATCGGTGTCGTGGGTGTGAACGGCGCGGGTAAGTCCACGCTGTTGAAAATCATGGCCGGTCTGGACAAGGATTTCTCGGGCGAGGCATGGGCCGCGGAAGGTGCCAAAGTGGGTTACCTGCCGCAGGAACCCAAGCTGGACGAAAGCCTGACCGTGCGCGAGAACGTCATGCTGGGCGTTGCCGAGAAAAAGGCGATACTCGACCGCTACAACGAACTGGCGATGAATTATTCGGATGAGACGGCCGATGAAATGGCCGCCCTGCAAGATGACATTGACGCGCAGAACCTGTGGGACCTGGACAGCCAGATCGACGTCTCCATGGAAGCGCTGCGCTGCCCGCCCGACGACGCCAAGATCAGCGATCTGTCAGGCGGTGAAGCCCGCCGTGTCGCCCTGTGCAAACTGCTGCTCGAAGCGCCGGACATGCTGCTGCTGGACGAACCGACCAACCACCTTGATGCCGAGACAATCGCCTGGCTGCAGCAGCACCTGATCGACTACAAGGGCACCATCCTGATCGTCACCCACGACCGTTATTTCCTGGATGACATCACCAGCTGGATCCTGGAACTCGACCGGGGTCGCGGCGTGCCCTACGAAGGCAATTATTCGGACTGGCTGGAGCAGAAAGCCAAGCGTCTGGCCCAGGAAGCCCGCGAAGACAAATCCAAACAGCAAACGCTGGAGCGCGAACTGGAGTGGATGCGTCAGGGGGCCAAGGCCCGTCAGGCGAAATCCAAGGCGCGTATCAACGCCTATAACGAAATGGCCGAAAGCTCTGAGCGCGAAAAACTCACCCGCGCACAGATCGTCATCCCCAACGGTCCACGCCTTGGCAACAAGGTGATCGAGGTGAATGGCCTGAAGAAAGCCATGGGCGACAAGCTGTTGGTCGAAGGGCTGAACTTTTCTCTGCCGCCCGGTGGTATCGTGGGCGTGATCGGCCCCAACGGCGCCGGTAAATCGACACTGTTCAAGATGCTGACCAGCCAGGAAAAACCCGACGAAGGCACGATCGAATACGGCGAAACGGTGGATTTGTCCTATGTCGACCAATCCCGTGACGACCTGAAACATGACGATACCGTCTGGCAGGCGATCACCGGTGGCGCGGAACTGATCAAACTCGGTGATGCCGAGGTGAACTCCCGCGCCTATTGCTCTTCGTTCAACTTCAAGGGCGGCGACCAGCAGAAAAAGGTGGGCCTGCTGTCCGGCGGTGAGCGTAACCGCGTCCACATGGCACGCTTGCTGAAAGAGGGCGGCAACGTGCTGCTGCTCGACGAACCGACCAACGATCTGGACGTCGAAACCCTGCGCGCGCTCGAAGACGCGCTGGTCGATTTCGCAGGCTGCGCGGTGGTCATCTCTCACGACCGTTTCTTCCTTGACCGGATTTGTACGCATATGCTGGCCTTCGAAGGGGACGCACATGTGGAATGGTTCGAGGGTGGTTTCACCGACTACGAAGAAGACAAAAAGCGCCGTCTGGGTGCAGATGCGCTTGAGCCAAAGCGGATGAAGCACAAGAAATTCGTGCGGTAAGGCACCAGGGCGAAGTTTTCCGCGCCCAAGGACAGATCATGTGACACGGGCGGGACCAGTCCCGCCCAACCCAAAAACGCGGGCAACCGGCAGCCAAACCACACCACTTGCGCGAATCTCGTGCATCTGTTATTTGCTGATTTGCTAACGTTTATCTATTTCGACCCACTGTCTCCCTCATACGGCGCAGATCGATCTCAGACCGACCACGCCAAGCCATCGCACACCGCGGATGGCACACTACTCTAGGAGACTACGGAATGGCTACTGGCACCGTAAAATGGTTTAACACAACTAAAGGCTTCGGCTTTATCGCACCCGATGGCGGCAGCAAGGACGTTTTCGTCCATATTTCTGCTGTTGAGCGCGCAGGCCTGACCGGTCTGGCCGACAACCAGAAAGTGACCTTCGACATCGAAGCAGGCCGTGATGGCCGCGAGTCGGCGACGAACATCTCTCTGGCCTAAATGGCCCTGACGCAAGGGGCGGCACGCATACGCAGTGCCGCATCCTTTGCGAGCAGACAAAAGATGCGACACTGTCGTATTGTGCAGGCGGTCCTCGGACCGCCTGTTTTCGTCTGGAGGGACGTATTCTTTGGATCTTCGGGGCGTGTTAGTCACGTCTCAAAACGCGTTAGCCCGCCTCAGTGTCAAACCGGTCAAACAGGCGTTCTTCGGGCTGCGGTTCCATCTGGGCAAAGACATCACGGTTGTTCAGGTTCTGGCGGAAAAAATCGCTGGCGGATCTGCCTGTCCAGAGCCGTTGTTCAGACAGGGGCGTGACGCGCAAGGCAGGCGGCATCGGCACTTCGGTTGCATGACCGTCCCATGTCGCCGTCAGCTTGGCATTGATCTGGGTCAGCAGGTCCTCGCGGTTCGGGCGTTTGCGGTCCATGACCACAGCCGCAAACCGGCCGCAGCCCGCATAGGACAGTTTCCAGGGTTTACCGTTCAACGCCGCCGCTGTCGCCTTGGCAACCTGGTCCAGATGGTGCCGGAACGCGCGTCCAGTCACCGCCTTGTGAATGCCGCGCAGCCCCATGACATCAATCCAGAACAGATGCATCGGATAGATGCCAGCAGGCAGCCGCAACAGATCATTTTCCATGCTCAGCAGGTCTGTGACCCCTGGCACGTCCAGCGCAATCGGTTCCTCAAAGCGGATCTTGGTCTTTTCCGTCAGCTCTGCCAGGGAATGATAGGCCTGCCGCTCGCGCAGCAGACTGTCGTTCAGCATGCCCGCCGCATTGATCCGCGCGCCCAGCTCAACACCATTCAGCGGCTTGGTCACAAAATCAGTGGCCCCGGCATAAAACGCCCGTGTCATCAGATCCGGTTCCCGGCTGGCCGTGATCATGATGATCGGCGCTGACCGGTATTCCTTGGTCTGGCGGACCGCATCGCAAAGTTCGATCCCGTCCACACCCGGCAGCATGATGTCCAACAAGAAACAATCGAACCCACGGACAGAGCTTTCCAGCACCGCCAGCGCTTCTTCGGCAGAGGAGGCACAGACCAGATCATAGTCTTCATGGCGCAACAGCGCGTCTTGCAGCAGATCAAGAATGACCGGATCGTCATCAACGGCCAATATTCGCATTTTCTTTCCTCTTCATCACAAAAAAGGCGTGTGGGTGGCAGCACGCAAACTATTACCCCTTCGACAAGCCCGCGATTGGCGGCAAGATTGGGGCAAATTCAGGACATTTCCGCGACCGGAAGTTTTTTCGTGTTAACCATGGCGACAATGTGCAGATCGCGCCCCAGCAACTGGCAGAACGCCATTTTCTCTTCCTGATTGCGGCAAGTTCTCGAACGAATTGCGCAGATGACGCCGTGGCGCATTAACGATGATGTACGGATTCGCCCCTTGCCCCTGCCCTTGCTTGATCTTCCAAAGAATGTCCAAAAACCTGATTCTCAGCCGTGCAATTCCCATGGGACCAAGGGCACGCCAACCAATCACACGCGAAGTTGACCGGCGGGACGGCAACACTGGTCCGTTTTCTGCCGCAAAAGGGTTGATAATAGAAAGCGGTTTCGCAGAATGAAGGCTCTGCAATTTTCATGATGGAGCATTTCATGCACCGCCGCACATTCCTTGCCAGCACGCTGGCCGCTGCCGCCCTTCCACAGGTCCTATCCGCCAAAACCGCCGTGTTTGACCCGACACCACAAGAGGTGTCCATCAAGCGCCAATTTGAAACCGGCCAGCTGCTGATCCTGCCGCGCAGCCATTACCTGTATTTCGTGACCGCCCCCGGCAAGGCGATGCGCTATGGCGTTGGTGTTGGCAAGGCAGGGCTGGAATTCACCGGCACAGCGACCATCGCAGTCAAGAAAGAATGGCCCACATGGCGCCCAACAGATGAGATGATCGAACGGGACCCGAAGGCCTACAAACGCTTTATCGGCAATACCGAAGCCCAGCCCGGCGGCCCCGACAACCCCTTGGGGGCCCGCGCGCTCTATCTGTTCCAAAACGGCAAGGACACCTATTTCCGCATCCATGGCACGACCCAGCCCAACACGATTGGGCGTTCGGTTTCAAACGGCTGCATCCGGATGATCAATGAACATGTGATTGACCTGTACAACCGGGTGCCAGTGGGGACAGTCGTCACCGTTCTGTAACCGGTATCGCAAACCGCTAAAACAACAAAGGCCGGTGCAGATTGCACCGGCCTTTGCTTTTGTCTCTGGCATTCCGAAAAACGCCCATTAGCGTTTCACAAAAACGCTTAGTTCAGCGCCTTGTCGGTGATCGCATGTGTCCATGCCCCTTCTGGTGCCTTGGTGATCACCGGATCAGAGCCCCCCGCCAGCAGCGACGCCACCGTACGATCAAAGTCGGCCGGATCAAGCGCGCCGTTGCTGCCCGCTGTCAGCTTGGCGATCTCACCCATCATCCGCACCTGTGCGGCCTCGGTCTGTGCGCCCGTCTCGTCATTGTCGAGCACGATACCGGCCGCTTCTTCAGGATTGGCCTCGGCGTATTTCCAGCCCTTCATGGAGGCGCGCACGAAACGCACCATCTTGTCCTCGAACACCGGATCGGCAAGGTTCTCTTCCAGCACGTAAATGCCGTCCTCCAGGGTCGCAACGCCCTGCTCTTCATATTTGAAGGTGACCAATTCATCAGGGTTCACACCTGCATCCAGCACCTGGCCATATTCGTTATACGTCATGGTCGAGATGCAATCGGCCTCGCGCTGCAGCAGCGGATCGACGTTGAAACCCTGCTTGAGCACGGTCACGCCATCCTCGCCCCCATCGGTCGAAATACCTTCCTGCGACATCCATGACAGGAACGGATATTCATTGCCAAAGAACCAGACGCCGATGGTCTTGCCTTTGAAATCCTGCGGACCGGTGATGCCGGTGTCCTTCCAACAGGTCAGCATCAGACCGGATGATTTGAACGGCTGGGCGATGTTCACAACCGGCAGACCCTTTTCGCGTGCCGCCAGCGCCGATGGCATCCAGTTCAGCATGGCATCGGCACCACCCCCCGCCAAAACCTGTGGCGGCGCAATATCAGGGCCACCGGCCAGGATTTTCACATCCAGTCCTTCTTCTTCGTAAAACCCCTTGTCCAGGGCCACGTAATAGCCTGCAAACTGCGCCTGGGTGACCCATTGCAGCTGCAGTGTCACCGAATTGGCGTGCCCGTCAGCAAAGGCAGGTGCACCGCCCAGGCCCGTGGCAAGCGCCGCGGCCATCATCATTTTCTTCATCATAGGAATACCCTCCAGGTTGGTTGTCGTTGTCATAAGCGCCCCCTTCATGCGGGGTCGTCCTTATCTTTGTGACGGATGCCAAAAGGTCATCCGTTTCTCAATCAATGTCATCACGCCATAAAACGTGCTGCCGGCCAGTGCCGCAATCACAATCTCGGCCCAGACCATATCCAGCGCAAGCTGGCCAAAGCTGGTCGAGATGCGAAACCCCATACCCACCGTGGGTGAGCCGAAAAATTCAGCAACAATCGCCCCGATCAAGGCCAGCGTGGTCGCGATCTTCAGCCCGTTAAAGACAAACGGCATCGCCGCAGGCAGGCGCAGTTTGAACAACGTCGGCCAATAGCCCGCCCCATAGGTCCGCATCAGATCACGCTGCATCACGGTGGTATCACGCAATCCCGCGACAGTGTTGACGAGTATCGGGAAAAACACCATCACCGCAACCACCGCCGCCTTGCTCTCCCAATCGCTGCCCAGCCATTTCACAAAAATCGGTGCCGTGCCCACGATCGGCAAAGCGGCCATGAAACTACCCACCGGCAAGATGCCCCGCGTCAGGAAATCAGAGCGGTCAGCCAGGACAGCGACGCAAAAGGCAGCCAAGCCGCCAATCACATAGCCCGACATCGCGCCCTTGATGATGGTCTGGTGAAAATCAGCCCACAGCCGGGGCCCTTCAACCAGCAGGCGCTCAAGGATGGCCGAAGGGGCCGGCAGGATCACGGGATTGACCTCGAAACCCTGCACCAACAGCTCCCAGATCACCACCACCGTCAGACCAAAGATCGCGGGCACCAGTATCTTGACCACTGTGCTGTCCGCCGACGGACCATTGGCCAGCCGCACATTGATCCACCATCCGGCGGCCCATACCACAAGCGCTGCAAATACCAAACTCATGCCGCAGACATCCCCATCCGCTTCAGCGTGATCCGCTCGATCATGCTGAACAATCCCACCAATGCCGCCGCGGTCAAGGCAGCGGCAAAAAGCGCGGCCCAAGACACCAGGGGCTGCCCATACTGGTCCCCCACCAGCATCCGCGCACCAAATCCGGCCCGTGCCCCTGTTGGCAATTCCGCCACGATCGTCCCCACCAGTGACGCCGAAATCCCGATCTTTAATGACGCAAACAAATAAGGCGTCGAGGCGGGCAATCTCAGCGCCCAAAACCCCTGCGCCCCCGAGGCATGATAGGTCCGCAGCAAATCCAGCTGCATCGCATCGGGCGCGCGCAACCCCTTCACCATGCCCACAACCACCGGAAAGAAACTCAAATAGGCCGCAATCAAGGATTTGGGAAACAGCCCCTGTATCCCCATCGACCCCAGCACGACAATCACCATCGGGGCCAGCGCCAGAATGGGAATGGTCTGGCTGACAATCGCCCAGGGCATCACGGAACGGTCCATCACCCGCGAATAGACAATCCCCACCGCCAGCATGATCCCCAGCGATGTGCCAATCACAAACCCCAGCAACGTCGGGGCCAGCGTCACCCAACCATGATAGACCAGCGACCGCTTGGAGGTGATCTTCTTGTCAAAGATCGTATCGTACATCTCTGACGCAACCTGCTGCGGGCTGGGCAATCTGGGACGTACGAAATCATAGGTCAGTGGCACCAAGTGCAGGTTGCGCAAACTCAGCCCGATGCCGCCATATTCCTGTCGTTCCACGGGCGTCTCTGGCATCACGACCAATCCGTCGCGCTGCGCCTGATCTGCCACCAGATGCATGTTCATCGGCACCACGGCCGCCAACCAGAACAACACGATCGCCCCGATTACCGTCAGTACGGGCAAAACAGATTTCACGCCCTACCCTCCAGCTTCATCTTGCCCCCTAAACTCATCCGCGCTGTCCGCGCGCACGCATGCTCACTCATCCAGATGCCCCGCCCGCAATCCTTCACGCACCCGGTGCGCGATCTCCAGAAACTCCGGCGTTTCCCTGATCTCCAGGGGTCTTTCCCGGGGCAGCGGGCTTTCAATCACATCCGTGATCCGCCCCGGTCGGGGGGACATCACGACAATCTTGGTGCTCAGATAGACCGCCTCGGGTATGGAATGGGTCACAAAGGCAATCGTCTTCTGCGTCCGCGCCCACAGGCTCAACAGCTGCTCGTTCAAGTGATCGCGCACAATTTCGTCCAGCGCCCCGAAAGGCTCGTCCATCAGCAAAATATCCGCGTCAAAGGACAAAGCCCGCGCAATGCTGGCCCGCTGCTGCATGCCCCCCGACAATTGCCAGGGAAACTTGCGCTCAAACCCGGCCAGATCAACCAGCTCCAGCACTCGTTTGACCCGGTCGGCCTGCTCGGCTTTCGATATGCCCATGATCTCCAGCGGCAGGCGGACATTCCCGCCGATCGTCCGCCAGGGATACAGGCCTGCCGCCTGAAACACATAGCCATAGGCGCGGGCTTTGCGCGCCGCCTCGGGGCTGACCCCGTTCACCGTCACAATGCCACCCGTCGGCTGCTCCAGATCCGCCATCACCCGCAGGAATGTCGTCTTGCCACAGCCCGACGGCCCGATAAAGCTGACAAAATCACCCGCCTCAATCTCCAGGTTCACATCGCTAAGCGCGTGAACCGGCCCGTCATTGGTCTGGAACGTCAGATCAAGGTTCTTGGCGCTGATCACGCTCTTTTCACTCCGCACTTGGTCTTCTCCCCCTGCGCAGGCTCAGATGCCGGCCGGAATATTCAATGGATCGCGCTTGATCATCTTCGGGCTGGTCAGCGCCTTCCACTTCGAAAGCGCCACATTCGCCGATGGGAAGGCAGGGCGCGGAATGAATTTGCCCCGTCCCGGCTGGGGCTGGCTGTTTTGCCCCCATGACCAGATCACATCGCCCCGGCTCAACGTATAGCGCGCATTGGCGGTGACCTCGAACCCCTCAAAGACGTTGTAGTCCAGAATGGAATGATGCGTGGCCGGTGAAATCGTCTTGCTGATCTTTGGATCCCAGACCACGATATCCGCATCCGCCCCCTCAACAATCGCTCCCTTGCGCGGGTAGATGTTCAAGATTTTCGCCACATTGGTCGAGGTCGCGGCAACAAATTCATTCGGCGTCAAACGCCCGGTCTCCACCCCTGTCGTCCACAATACACCCAGACGCTCTTCCAGCCCATTCGACCCGTTGGGGATGATCCGGAAATCATCACGTCCCGCCCGCTTTTGCGCGGTGCTGAACGCTGCGTGATCCGTGGCCACCACCTGCAGGGACCCCGCCTGCAAACCGGCCCACAGACTGTCCTGATGCTCTTTGGACCGGAACGGCGGCGACATCACCCGCCGTGCGGCATGATCCCAATCCTTGTTGAAATATTCGCTCTCATCCAGCGTCAGGAACTGGATCAACGGCTCACCATATACCCGCATGCCCTTTTGGCGCGCCCGCCGGATGGCCTCGTGGGATTGCTCGCAGGACACATGCACGATGTACAATGGCACGCCCGCCGCATCCGCAATCGTGATGGCGCGGTTGGCCGCTTCGCCTTCCACTTCCGGTGGACGCGAATAGGCATGACCCTCAGGCCCGGTGATGCCCTCGTTGAAATATTTCTCCTGCAAGGCCGCCACCAGGTCGCCATTCTCCGCATGCACCATGGGCAAGGCCCCCAATTCCGCACAGCGCTGGAAAGAGGCGAACATCTCATCGTCCTCCACCATCAAGGCCCCCTTGTAGGCCATGAAATGCTTGAAGGAATTGACGCCCATCTCAACGGCATCCTTCATCTCGTCAAAGACATTCTCGTTCCAGCCGGTGATCGCCATATGGTAACCCACATCCGAACAGATCTGCGGTGCCGATTTGCGATGCCATTCGTTGATCGCATTCTTGATCGACCCATCCGCACCGGGCAGACAGAAATCCACAATCATCGTGGTTCCGCCACAGGCCGCAGCCCAGGTGCCGGTCTCGAATGTCTCGGCGGCCGTGGTCCCCATGAATGGCATCTCAAGATGCGTATGGGGGTCAATCCCGCCGGGGATCACATAGGCCCCAGAGGCGTCAATATATTCATCCCCCTTCAGGTCCTCGCCAATCTTGACGATCTTCTCGCCCTCGATCAACACATCCGCTTCCCAGGTCCGGTCTGCCGTGCAAACCTGCCCGCCCTTGATCACCTTGCTCACGAAAGATCTCCCTTCTTCATCTTGCCATTAAACTCCGGGGTCTGGGGCAGAGCCCCAGTCATAACCGTCCAGTCGAACCCGTCCAGTC
>JAFMGZ010000030.1:19859-47913 GCA_017854855.1 Sulfitobacter sp.
AACCCGTCCAGTCAGACCCGTCCATCACACCGATCCAAAACACCCCAGTGCCGGCCCATGCACACCAATGTCCAAGGGCCCGAAATCACTCTCCACACAGAGCGAAAAATACCCCGCCGTCGGCAGAAACACGACCCGATATGTCCCGTCGCCGCTGCTCACCGACCAGCAGCGCTGGGTGATGCCGCCGGCAAAATTCACCTCGATCTGGCGCGGCCTGCGCCGGGTCTGCTCAAACGCCCGCGCCGTGCGCCGCGTCACCCGATCGACCGAGGCCAACGCCTCTTGCACCTCGGCATCCAGCAGGGCATCGATCCGCTGCGCAACAGAAAGCGCCGGTGCAATCAAATGCGCCCCGATGCTGCCGCGAACATCCCCCCGGCTTGCCTGACCACGTCGTTCACCCCACAACCTCCGCCGTTTCCACGACAGCATGCATCAGAACATCCGCGCCCGCCATGGCCCATTCCTTGGAAATTTCCTCGGCCTCGTTATGGCTCAGCCCGTCCACGCAGGGGCACATCACCATGGCTGTCGGTGCCACCTTGTTGATCCAGCAGGCGTCATGGCCCGCACCGGAAATCAGGTTCATATGGCTGTAGCCCAGCCTCTCGGCCGCATTGCGCACCGCCGTTACACAGCCCTCGTCAAAGGTCACCGGATCGAAACCGCCCACTTTTTCAAAGGCGATACCCAGTCCCATGTCATCGGCGATCTTCTGGCCTTCGACGCGCAGACGCGCCTCCATGTCCTGGATCACCGCCAGGTCAGGCGACCGGAAATCAACGGTAAAGACCACCTTGCCCGGGATCACATTGCGCGAGTTGGGATAGACATCGATATGCCCCGCCGCGCCCACCGCATGCGGCGCATGGGACCAGGCAATCTCTTCGACCTTCTCAAGGATCCGCGCCATGCCCAATCCGGCATTCTTGCGCATCGGCATGGGGGTTGATCCGGTATGGCTGTCCTTGCCGGTCACGGTCACCTGGGTCCAGGACAACCCCTGCCCATGGGTCACGACACCGATATCCTTGCCCTCGGCCTCCAATATCGGGCCCTGTTCGATATGCAGTTCAAAAAAGGCATGCATCTTGCGCGCGCCCACTTCTTCCTCGCCGCGCCAGCCGATCCGCTTCAGCTCATCGCCAAAGGTCTTGCCCTCCGCATCCACCCGCGCATAGGCCCAGTCCTGCGTGTGAATTCCCGCAAAGACCCCTGACGACAGCATCGCCGGCGCATAGCGCGTGCCTTCTTCGTTGGTGAAATTCGTAACCACAATCGGGTGTTTGGTCTTGATCCCCAGATCATTCAGGGTGCGGATAATCTCCAATCCTCCCAGAACGCCAAGAATACCGTCGTACTTGCCGCCCGTCGGCTGGGTGTCCAGATGCGATCCCACATAGACCGGCAGCGCGTCAGGGTCCTGCCCCTCGCGACGGGCAAACATATTGCCCATCTGGTCCAACCCCATGGTACAGCCCGCAGCCTCGCACCAGGACTGGAACAGCGCGCGGCCCTCGCCGTCTTCGTCGGTCAGGGTCTGGCGGTTGTTGCCACCCGCCACGCCGGGCCCGATCTTGGCCATCTCCATCAGACTGTCCCACAAACGATCCGGGTTGATCTTCAGGTTCTCTCCAGGTGCGGGCATGGGCTGGCTCCTTTGGCAGTCAGTCGTCAAAAATTTTTACCATTTGGTAAAGCCAAGATTGCGGTTAGACTGGCCTCTGTCAAGAACTGGTTTTATGAGTAGACCAAGGTCACATGTACAATGCCTGCAAATCAGGCACATCGGAGAAGAACCCTTTGCCTGAAAAGACCCAAAAGAAACCAAGCCGCATCCAACAACGCAATCGTCGCCTGATTCTGGATGCCGCACTAGAGGTTTTTTCGCGGCACGGCTTCAGGGGGGCCACCCTTGACCAGATCGCGGCAGAGGCGGGGCTGAGCAAACCGAACATTCTGTATTACTTCGATGGCAAGGAAGACATCCATCTGACCCTGCTCAGCCAGTTGATGGAAAACTGGCTTGACCCTCTGGTTGAAATGAACCCCGCCGGCGACCCGGTTAAGGAAATCCTCGCCTATGTCCAGCGCAAGCTCGACATGGCCCGCGAACTGCCGCGTGAAAGCCGGCTGTTCGCGGGGGAAATTCTGCAAGGGGCACCGCGAATCCGCCCGGAACTTGAGCATCATCTGAAACCGCTTTTCGATGAAAAATGCGCCCTGATCGCCCGTTGGGTCGACGAAGGCCGCCTGCCGCCCTTGGATCCGCGTCATCTGATCTTTTCTATCTGGGCCACCACCCAGCACTACGCCGATTTCGAAAGCCAGGTCAGCCTGTTGATGGACGCTGCGGATGATACCTATGCCAGTGCCGCCAGACATCTGGAAACCATGTTCACACGTCTGCTCACAGCCTAAAGCGTTCCTTGAAGCGCCTGAAATACCTTTAAGACATTGTAATATAATCTTTAAGGCTGCGTTTTTCCGGCCCGAAATTTGCGTAATCGCCCGCAGGCTCTGCCGCATGCCACGCCATTAACCATCCCAGCAGTAAACCCAGCCGTTTAAGACTTCGTTCATAACTTGGGTACATCTTTCTCAAGGGTGGCGGGCTCCAGATGTATCGAATGGAGCACAGATGAGTTCTATCTTACTAACAAACCCGTTTCCGGCCCAGACCCAGGCACCGTCGTCAAACGTGCTGCAACAATTTGCGGCAATGACCTTAGGTCCGGCACCTGTTCAGCAGCTACAGTCCGCTGCCAATGCGGGCGATTCCAAAGGGTTCAGCGGTTCTGGCGCAGGCAGCAGCAACCAACAGGAAAATGTGGCCCTGTTTCAGTCGAAAAGCACCGAACGATGGGCGCGCCCGGCCAATGCAACAGGCGGGTCGGTCATCGGGGCACAGGCCCGTGAGAGTGAGGAGGTCAACCTCTTTGGCATCAATCTGCCAAAGGTGGAGATGCCGAACCCATTGCCGACATCTCCGTTCTTGAAGGGGGCCGAAGACAGCGCCGCCTGATCCCGGCGCGTTTTCACAAAGCCCTGACGCGCGTTATTCAGCCGCCTTTGCGGACGGGTTGTTGGGATGCGTTGTCCAGTTGGCATACTCCGGCTGGACAACCGTTCCCGTGCGCGGGTCAATCAACCCCGGTGCCATGGCCTCCATGGTGATACAATCCTCCACGGGGCAGACGTTCACACATAGGTTGCAGGCCACGCATTCCTCATCCACCACGCTAAAGGTGCGATCCTCTGACATGGCAATCGCCTGATGGCTGGTGTCCTCGCAGGCCGCAAAGCAACGCCCGCAAGAGATGCACAGATCCTGGTTGATCTTGGCCTTTGCCACGTAATTCAGGTTCAGCTGGTTCCAGTCGGTGACATTGGGCACCGCACGGCCCACCAGGTCATCAACCGACGTCATGCCCTTGTCATCCATATATTCAGACAGGCCCGAGATCATCTCTTGCACAACCTTGAACCCATAGGTCATGGCCGCCGTGCAGACCTGCACATTGCCCGCGCCCAGCGCCAGAAACTCAGCCGCATCCCGCCAGGTGGTCACACCGCCAATGCCGCTGATCGGCAACCCGCGCAGCTCAGGATCACGGGCAATCTCAGCCACCATGTTCAAGGCGATGGGTTTGACCGCCGGACCACAATAGCCGCCATGGGCACCTTTGCCGTCAATCGTCGGCTCGGGCGCAAAGAGGTCCAGATCGACGGATGTGATCGAATTGATCGTATTGATCAGCGATACCGCATCCGCCCCGCCCGTCATGGCCGCCGCTGCCGGTTTGCGAATATCCGCAATATTGGGCGTCAGTTTGACGATGACCGGCATGCGCGTATGGGACTTCACCCAGCGCGTGACCATCTCGATATATTCCGGCACCTGCCCCACGGCAGCCCCCATGCCGCGCTCTGACATGCCGTGCGGACAGCCAAAGTTCAGCTCAACACCATCGGCCCCCGTGTCTTCCACCAGCGGCAGGATGAACTTCCACGGTTCTTCCTCACAGGGCACCATCAAGGACACCACCATCGCCCGATCAGGATAGTCACGCTTGACCGCCTTGATCTCATCCAGGTTGGTTTGCAGCGGGCGGTCTGTGATCAATTCGATGTTATTGAGCCCCAACAGCCGCCGGTCCGCGCCGTAAATCGCGCCGTATCGCGGGCCGTTCACATTGACCACATGTGGGTCTAACCCGAGGGTTTTCCACACAACACCGCCCCATCCGGCCTCATAGGCGCGGCGCACGTTGTATTCCTTGTCCGTCGGTGGCGCGCTTGCCAGCCAGAACGGGTTCGGGGATTTGATCCCCACAAATTCGCTTCTCAGATCAGCCATTTTCTATCTCCCGTAGGGTGGGTTTCAACCCACCAACACCCCATGAATATCCATCGCCGCATCACGGCCCTCTGCCACGGCCGTCACCGTCAGGTCATCCCCGCCCGAGGCGCAATCCCCGCCGGCCCAGACGCCTGAAACGCTGGTGCGCCCGCTGTCGGACACTTTGATCTTGCGTCCCTCCAATTCGGGCAGGCCCTCGCCCTGCAGGGTCTGGCCAATGGCCTTGAACACCTGATCCGCAGCAAGGCGCAGCATCTGGCCTGTGCCCTTCATCGCATCATCGACATATTCAAACTCAATCTCGCGCACCGCGCCGTTGCCATGGACAGCCACGGGCACCGCATGGGTCACGATCCGCACGCCCTTGGAGGCCGCCAAATCCTGTTCATAAGGGCTGGCGTTCATCCGGTCGCGCCCGCGCCGGTAGACCAGCGTGACATTCAGCGCGCCCAGCAGCTTGGCCTGCACGGCCGCATCCACCGCTGTCATGCCGCCGCCAATCACGACAACATCACGCCCGATGGGCACAGCGGCCATATCGCCCGCCTGCCGCAGCTCCGCGATGAAATCCACCGCGTCCAGCACGCCATCCTTGTCTTCACCTTCCGCCCCCAGCGCGTTCACACCGCCCAGACCCATGCCCAGGAAGACCGCATCATAGTCAGCCTTCAGACTGTCCAGCGTCACCGCACCGCCCAAGGCGGTCTCATATTCTATGGTGATCCCGCCAATCTGCAGCAGCCAATCCACTTCGGCCTGCGCATAGCCGCCGGTGGTCTTATAGGCCGCAATGCCGAACTCATTCAGCCCGCCGGGCTTGGCCCGCGCATCCATGACAACCACGTCATGCCCCAACATCGCCAAACGATGCGCACAAGACAGACCCGCAGGCCCCGCCCCCACAACCGCAACACGCTTGCCCGTGCTGGCGGCGCGGGTGAAAGGATGCAGCCCCTGCTCTTGCAAATGATCCGTCGCATAGCGCTGCAGCTGGCCAATCAGCACCGGCTTGCCCTCGGCCGCTTCGCGTACACAGGCCTGTTCACACAGCGTTTCCGTGGGGCAGACCCGGGCGCACATACCGCCCATGATGTTCTGGCTCAGGATCGTCTTGGCCGCCGCATCCGGCGTGCCCGTGGCGATCTGGCGGATGAACAACGGAATGTCGATATCCGTAGGACAGGCCGTGATACAGGGCGCATCATGGCAGAAATAACAGCGGTCCGCAGCGACCAGCGCCTCATGCCCGTCAAGGCGAGGATGCAAATCCGAAAACTGCGCCTCATAGGCATCTGGGGCCAGGCGGCCTGCGCTGATCCCCGGTTGAAAGACATCTGATCCCATCTGGCTCACCCTTGTCGTTTGCTGGATTGGGAGAATGCTCACATAGATTAATTTTTTTATCAACTGGTAAAATTATTTCAAACGAATGAAATTTTGCGCGCGTTTCCGCGCCAGACTCGCGGGCAAACGGCGAATCATTTGATTTTTTATTCAACTTTTCCATTATCAAAGGCGCTAAACGAAAGACTTTCGACCCGATCCGCCTTCTTACGGCCTTGGACAGCGCAAGTATTCGTCCCAGCCGAAGTGCCGCATATCGCGGGCACACTTAAAGAAGGAGACTGCGTCATGGCGACTGGCACAGTAAAATGGTTCAACACGACAAAGGGCTACGGCTTTATCGCACCGGATGGCGGTGGCAAGGACATCTTCGTCCATATTTCAGCGGTGGAACGCGCGGGGCTGACGGGCCTTGCCGACAATCAAAAGGTCACATTCGATATTGAGGCCGGCCGCGATGGCCGCGAAAGCGCCAGCAACATCGCTTTGGCATAGCGGGTTTGCATGACTTCAGGGGCGGGTGCCACGGCCCCCGCCCTAATCCGTTGCGTCAGCCTCAGTCAGACGTGCTCTGCGTGATCAGGGCCAAAACCTCCGGCCCCATCCGCTCGACGATCCTTGCGACGCCTTCCGCATTTGGATGAATGCCGTCCGCCTGAAAATAGGGGCGCAGGGCCGCAGGTTCGGGGATTACCCCGTCATCTTGTGCAAATCCCGCGAAAAAGCTGTCCAGAAACAGGCTGCCGAATTCATCGGCCAGTTCGGGATAGATCGCATCGAACTGCGCCTTGTAATCGGGTCCGTAATTTCCCGGCGCATCCATGCCCACCAGCAAAACCTCGACATCCGCTGTCTTGGCCGCTTGCAGGATGCCCGATATGTTGGACCGCGCCTGCGCCGGGTCCAGCCCGCGCAGCAGGTCATTACCGCCCAATGTGACAATCATCGCATCCACCTCGGGCGTCAGCGTCCATCCCACGCGCGACAGCCCGCCGGCGGTGGTATCGCCCGACACGCCTGCATTGATCAGCCGCGCCTCGACCCCCTGCGCATCCAGCCAGGCCTGCAGCTGCGGCACGAAACCTTGCTCTGCGGGCAGACCGTAGCCTTGCGTCAAACTGTCCCCAAGGGCCGCAATCACGACCTCGTCGGCCTGTGCCGCGCCCGCTAATCCCAGAACAATACCAATCACTGCCTTGCGCATTCGCCTTGCCACTCCATATCCAAAGAGACCCCAACAAGAGGCCTCTTATGTCTGATCCAGTTTTCCACCTTTCAAATGTGATGCTTTCGCTGAAGGGCAATGCCGGATCTGTCGATATCTTGCGCGGCATTTCGCTGGATGTGCAAGCAGGCGAGACGATTGCCCTGATTGGTCCCTCTGGTTCGGGCAAATCTTCCTTGCTGATGGTGATGGGCGGGCTTGAGCAGGCCACCGGCGGCATGGTGACCGCCTTGGGCCAAAACCTCACGACAATGTCGGAGGATGATCTGGCCCGCTTTCGCCGGGGGCGCATGGGAATCGTGTTTCAGTCCTTCCACCTGATCCCCACCATGACAGCCATTGAAAACGTGGCAACGCCGCTTGAACTTGCCGGTGATCCAGATGCCTTTGCCAAGGCAGAGGCAGCCCTTGGCGTGGTCGGGCTGGGCCATCGCGGCGGGCATTACCCCGCGCAGATGTCAGGGGGCGAACAGCAGCGCGTGGCGCTGGCGCGCGCCTGTGCGCCGCAGCCGCAGATCCTGCTGGCCGATGAACCGACAGGAAACCTCGACAGCACCAATGGGGCGGCCATCATGGACCTGCTGTTTGATCTGCGCGATCAATTCGGCTCCACCCTCGTTCTGGTGACCCATGACCCCAAACTGGCCGAACGTTGCGACCGGTCCATTGCCCTTGCGGACGGGAAAGTCGCATGAGCCTATCTCTTGCGACACGTTTCGCGCGCCGCGAAATGCGCGGCGGCTTGCGCGGCTTCAGGCTGCTGCTGGCCTGTCTGGCACTGGGTGTGGCGGCCATCGCTGCCGTGGGCTCCGTACGCGCCGCGATCGAGGCTGGCCTGACCCGCGAAGGGTCTGCCCTGCTGGGCGGCGATGCCGAACTTGATTTCACCTACCGCATGGCCACACAGGCCGAACAGGACTGGATGCAGGCCCGCGCCCGCCGTGTGTCCGAAATTGTCGAATTCCGCTCCATGGCCGTGCTGGGCGATGAACGCGCCCTGACGCAGATCAAGGCGGTGGATGACCTCTACCCATTGGTCGGCAGCTTTGCCCTCGCCCCTGACATGCCGCTGGCGCAGGCGCTTGCCACCACCGCTGACATCCCCGGTGCGGTGATGGAACGCGCCCTGTCCGACCGTCTGGGGCTGACCGCAGGCGATACATTTCAACTGGGCACAAAGACATTCCGCCTGACCGCGCTGATCCTGCGCGAACCAGATGCCGCCGCCAGCGGTTTTGCCCTGGGCCCCCGGACCCTGGTGAAAACCACGGCACTTGCAGGTTCCGGCCTGCTGGCACCGGGCACGCTCTACAACAGCAAATACCGGCTTGATCTGGCTCCGGACACCGACCTTGATACCTTGAAATCCGCGGCAGAGGCCGAATTTTCCAACAGCGGCATGCGCTGGACCGATGCCCGAAATGGCGCGCCGGGTGTGGCGCGTTTTGTCGAACGGCTCGGGGCTTTCTTGATCCTTGTGGGGCTGTCGGGCCTTGCGGTGGGCGGTGTAGGTGTCTCTGCGGCGGTGCGTGCCTATCTGAACGGCAAGACCGGCGTGATCGCAACGCTGCGCGCGCTGGGTGCCGACCGCGCGACGATCTTTCAGACCTATTTCATCCAGATTGGCGCATTGTCGTTGCTGGGCATCGCCATCGGCCTGCTGCTGGGGGCCTTCGTGCCCTTGCTGCTGTCGCCGGTGATCGAAGCCCGCCTGCCCATTCCAACAGCCTTTTCCTTCTATCCCGCCCCCCTGATCGAAGCGGCGGCCTACGGGATCCTTACGGCACTGGCCTTTACACTCTGGCCGCTGGCGCGCAGCGAAGATGTGCGCGCGGCCACGCTTTTCCGTGATGCCTGGTCGGGCGGGCGTCGCCTGCCCGCGCCGCGTTATCTGGTGGTGATTGCCGGGCTGACCTGTGCGCTGGTGGGGCTGGCAGGGTGGTTCAACGGCTCTTGGTGGCTGACACTGTGGACGCTGGGCGGCATCGCGGGGGCGCTGTTGATCCTGGCTCTTGCGGCGGCTCTTGTGCGCCTGATCGCGCGCAGAACAGCAGGGCTGGCCCGGGGGCGGCCGCGGCTTCGCTGGGCGCTGGCCGCGATTTCGGGCACCGGTGAAGGGGCCGGTGCCGTGGTGCTGTCGCTGGGTCTGGGCCTGTCGGTTCTGGCGGCGGTGGGCCAGATCGACGGGAACCTGCGCCAGGCCATTTCGGGCAACCTGCCCGATGTTGCCCCGTCATATTTCTTTGTTGATATCCAGAAAGACCAGATCGACGGCTATACAGAACGGCTGGAAAATGATCCGGCCGTGTCACGCATCGACAGCGCGCCCATGCTGCGCGGCGTTGTGACCCAGATCAACGGCATCCCGGCCCAGGAGGTCGCGGGCGACCACTGGGTCGTGCGCGGCGACCGTGGCCTTACCTATGCCGCCCAGCCCGCCGCCAATACCCAGATCACCGCAGGCGCTTGGTGGCCCGAAGATTACACCGGCCCCCCCCAGATCAGTTTCGCCGCCGAAGAGGCCGAGGAAATCGGCCTGTCGCTGGGCGACACCCTCACGATGAACGTGCTGGGCCGTGACATCACCGGCACCATCACCTCCTTCCGCGAGGTGGATTTTTCCAACGCCGGGATCGGCTTTATCCTGACGATGAACCCCGCCGCCCTTGCGGGGGCACCGCATACGTTCATCTCGACCGTCTATGCCGACGAAGCGGCAGAGGCCGCCATTCTGCGGGATCTGGCCACCGCCTATCCCAACATTACCGCGATCCGGGTGCGCGACGCGATTGACCGGGTCTCATCGGTGCTGGCCAGCCTTGCCGCTGCCACCTCCTATGGTGCGCTGGCGACACTTTTGACCGGCTTTATCGTGCTGATCGGTGCCGCCGCCGCCGGGGCAGAGGCGCGCACATTTGAGGCCGCCGTGCTGAAAACCCTCGGGGCCTCGCGTGCCCAGATCGCCCTCAGCTTTGTGCTGCGCGCGGTTCTGCTGGGGCTTTTCGCGGGCATCGTGGCGCTTTTTGCCGGGGCCTTGGGCGGCTGGGCTGTCAGCACTTATGTCATGGAAACCGACTTTACCCTGATCTGGCCATCCGCGTTGATGATCATCGCAGGCGGCATTGCGGCCACGGTCTTGGCAGGGCTGGGTTTCGCCCTTACATCTCTTAATGCGCGCCCGGCACAGGTGCTGCGCGCCAGAGAATGAAGCAAAAGAATAGAACCAGAGGATAGGAAACCCGGTGACGCCCATGTCCAACACTCTGCCCTCGACACTACCGGCCCCGGTCAGCCCGGCGCAGCAGCAACATGTGCTGAACATCGTCCGCCGCACTGCCCGCACAGAGATCCTGCCGCGCTTTCGCAGCCTCTCTGCTGCGGATATCCAGACCAAGGCGCATGCCGATGATCTGGTCACCGCCGCCGACATCGCCGCCGAGCAGATGATCGCCCGTGCCCTGCGCATCGCCTTTCCCGACGCCCTGATCGTCGGCGAAGAGGCCACCTCTGGCGATCCCGCCTTGCTGGATCAAATCGCCGATGCGCCTGTGGCCTTCCTCATCGACCCCATCGACGGCACCTGGAACTTTGCCCACGGCCTTGCGGTCTTTGGTCTGATCTTGGCCGTCACACAGTTCGGGCGGCCTGCCTTTGGGCTGATCTATGATCCCATCGCAGACGATTGGGCCATTGCAGATGATGAAAACCCCGCCCGGCTGGAACGCGCCACGGGCACTGCCTTGCCGCTCAAGGCTGCCATGGGCAAACCGATCGAGGCCCTGTCAGGCTACGTGCCGCTGCATATGTTCACAGGCGACAGTCGGACCCGGCTCGCCGCCACCCTGCCCAGCTTCAAACGGACAGGCTGCCTGCGCTGTTCTGCGCATGAATACCGCATGATCGCCCAAGGCCACGCTGATTTCCTGCTGACCCGGTCCCTGCACCCCTGGGACCATGCCGCAGGCGCGCTGATCTGCGAGAAATCAGGCTGTCACGTGGAAATGCTTGATGGGGGGCCCTATTCGGCAAGCCGCCATGAGGGCCACCTGCTGGTGGCCCCTGACCGCACGACCTGGAACAAGCTCAAGAAAGTATTCGGTTTTCTGGTGCAATAACCGCGAAAGCTGGGTTGAAAACCCACCCTACACCAGCGCGGGTCAGATGGCTGTGCACGCCACCTGAGCCCAACCAGTTTCTACTCTGCCGCCTCAACATAATCGGTGAGCGGTGGACAGGTGCAGATCAGGTTCCGATCCCCGTGCACATTGTCGACCCGGTTCACCGGCGGCCAGTATTTATCCACCCGAAAGGCCCCCGGAGGGAAACAGCCCTGCTCGCGGGTATAGGGCCGCTCGCCCCATTCCAGCACCAGATCCTCAACCGTATGTGGCGCGTTTTTCAGCGGATTGTTTTCGCGCGGCATGTCCCCGCGCTCAATCGCGTCGATCTCGGCACGGATGGCCAGCATCGCGTCACAAAAGCGGTCCAGCTCTGCCTTGGTCTCGCTCTCTGTCGGCTCCACCATCAGTGTACCCGCCACCGGCCAGGACATCGTCGGCGCATGGAAACCACAGTCGATCAACCGCTTGGCGATATCATCCACCGTCACGCCTGCGCTGTCCTCAAAGGGGCGCACATCAATGATGCATTCATGCGCCACACGCCCCGTCGGCCCTTTGTAAAGAACGTCAAACGCCCCTTCCAGCCGCTTGGCAATGTAGTTGGCATTCAAGATCGCGACGCGCGTCGCCTGCGTCAGCCCCTCGCCCCCCATCATCAGACAATAGGCCCAGGAAATCGGCAGCAACGACGGTGACCCATAGGCCGCAGCCGATACCGCAGCGCCCCCGGCATTCGGATCCCCGGGCAAATAGGGGATCAAATGCGCCTTGACCCCGATTGGCCCCATGCCCGGGCCACCGCCCCCATGGGGAATGCAAAAGGTCTTGTGCAGGTTCAGGTGGCTCACATCCCCACCCAGATCACCGGGCCGCGACAGCCCCACCATGGCGTTCATATTGGCCCCGTCAATATAGACCTGACCGCCATGCTCATGGGTGATACGGGTCACTTCCGTCACGGTTTGCTCAAACACGCCATGGGTCGACGGATAGGTGATCATACATCCGGCCAGGTTCTCGCTGTGCAGTTCCGCCTTGGCGCGGAAATCATCCAGATCAATATCGCCATTCTGTGCCGATTTGATCACAACCACCTTCCATCCGACCATCTGCGCGCTTGCCGGGTTGGTGCCATGGGCCGACACCGGGATCAGGCAGACATTGCGATGTTCATCCCCATTGGCACGGTGATAGCCCGCAATGCTCAGCAACCCCGCATATTCCCCCTGCGCGCCCGAATTGGGCTGCATTGATATCGCATCATAGCCGGTAATGTCACACAGCTTGGCCGAAAGATCCTCGATCATCTCGGCATAGCCCGCCGCCTGGTCCACCGGCACAAACGGGTGGATCTGCGAAAACTCGCGCCAGCTCACCGGCATCATCTCGGCCGCCGAATTCAACTTCATCGTGCAAGACCCCAGCGGGATCATCGCCCGGTCCAGCGCCAGATCCCGGTCCGCCAGACGCCGCATATAGCGCATCATCTCGGTCTCGGCCCGGTTCATGTGGAAAATCGGATGGGTCAGATAAGATGTCTGGCGAACCAGCTTTTCCGGCATGTGGTAATGCGGCGTGTAATCCTTGTCCGCCCGGTCAATGCCAAAGGCCCGCCAGACCGCCTCGATCGTCTCAGGTGTCGTGCGCTCGTCCAGGGTGATGCCCACGCGGTTGTCGCCCACGCGCCGCAGGTTGATCCCCTCGTCCACCGCGCGTTTCATCACAGCGGCCTGCAAGGGGCCCACCTCGACGGTGATCGTGTCAAAAAACGTCGCCGGGCGCACGTCAAAGCCCGCCATCTTCAGACCTTCGGCCAGACGAACCGCCTTGCGATGGATCCGCTGCGCAATCGCCTTCAACCCTTCGGGCCCATGGAACACCGCATACATGGAGGCCATGACCGCCAGCAGGGCCTGTGCAGTGCATACGTTTGAGGTCGCCTTCTCGCGGCGGATATGCTGCTCGCGGGTTTGCAGGCTCAACCGGTAGGCGCGGTTGCCATGGGCATCAATCGACACCCCCACAATCCGCCCCGGCATGGACCGCTTATAGGCGTCCCGGCAGGCCATATAGGCCGCATGCGGGCCCCCGTAGCCCTCGGGCACACCAAAACGCTGGGTCGATCCGACAGCAATATCAGCCCCCATCTCACCGGGTTCTTTCAACAGGGTCAGCGCCAGCGGATCGGCAGTAATGATCCCGATCCCCTTCGCCCCATGCAGCGCCTCGATATGACGCGTGAAATCCCGAACATGCCCATATGTCCCCGGATACTGGAAAATCGCACCAAAGACCTTTTCCGCCTCCATCGCATCGGGATCACCGACAATCACCTCGATGCCCAATGGGGCCGCGCGTGTCTTGATCACCGCAATGTTCTGCGGATGACAATCCTGGTCGACGAAAAACGCCGTCATCTTCGATTTGGCCACCCGCTGCGCCATGGTCATGGCCTCGGCACAGGCGGTGGCCTCGTCCAGCAGCGACGCATTGGCAACCTCAAGCCCGGTCAGATCCGAAACCATGGTCTGGAAATTCAACAAGGCCTCAAGCCTGCCTTGCGAAATCTCCGGCTGATAGGGCGTATAGGCGGTATACCAGGCCGGGTTCTCCAGGATGTTGCGCTGGATCGCCGGGGGCGTCACCGTCCCGTGATATCCCTGCCCGATCAGACTGGTCAGCACCTTGTTTCTTGACGCAACCACCCGCATATGCTCCAGCACCTCGCGCTCGGACATGGCCTTGCCAAAATCCAGATGCCCCTCCATCCGAATGGCGCGCGGCAATGTGTCGTCAATCAATGCCGCCAGAGAGGTCACCCCAACCGCTTTCAACATATCCGACATCTCGGCCGGAGAGGGGCCGATATGGCGCCGGTTGGCAAAGTCATAAGGCAAATATTCAGTTGGCTTGAAAGTCATCTCTTCGTCCTAATCCAATGGACCATCCCGGCCCCGGCTATACCAAAGCACAAACAGCAGCACTCACGCGCATACCGCCAGCTTCATCTTGCCAATAAACTCAATCCCGCAGGCAGCGCCGCGCGCTACCCGATGAACTTCTGATAGGCAGCTTCATCCATGAAATCCGCCATCTGCTCGGGATCGCTGATCTTCATCTTGAAAAACCACGCCTCGCCTTGTGGATCGTCATTCACCATGCCCGGATTGTCCGTCAGGGCGCTGTTCACTTCCGTGATCACCCCGTCCACCGGGGCCAGGATGTCAGATGCCGCCTTGACGGATTCAATCACGACAACCTCGTCGTCCTTGCTGACGGTGATGCCTTCATCTGGCAGTTCCACGAACACCACATCGCCCAGCTGCTCGGCCGCATGGATCGTGATCCCCACAACCATTTCGCCATCTTCTTCGCGCAGCCACTCATGCTCTTCGGTAAATTTCATTCTCTGTTCCCTGTCTTGATCAACGTTTAAACCCTGCCGCCACAAAAGGCAGCTTTGCCACGCTCAAAGGCAGCCGCTTGCCGCGCACTTCCCCCCAAAGCGATGTTCCGATGGCACCCGCCTGTGCCGCGACATAGCCCATGGCCACAGGCCCGCCCACCGTGGGGCCAAACCCTCCGGAGGTGACCGTGCCCACGGCAGTGCCGCCCTCGGCCGCATCATAAATCACCACGCCCTCGCGCATCGGCGCACGCCCTTCGGGCAGCAGCCCCACGCGTTTGCGGGCGGCACCGCTGTCCAGTGCCGCCAGGATCGCCGCTGCACCCGGAAATCCGCCTGCGCGCGCGCCGCCCTGGCGGCGCACCTTCTGAATGGCCCATGTCAGGGCCGCCTCCACCGGGTTGGTTGCCGCATCTATGTCATGCCCATAGAGGCACAATCCCGCCTCCAGCCGCAGCGAATCCCGCGCGCCAAGGCCAATCGCCTCGACCGCATCCTGCGCCAGCAGCGCACGCACCAAGGCCTCCGCATCGCCTGGTGCCACCGATATCTCATAGCCGTCCTCGCCGGTATATCCTGATCTTGAGGCCCAGACCGCCGTGCCGCCCAGCTCCAGATCGGCCACATCCATGAACCGCATCGCGGCTGCGCGGGCATCAAGGCCCGCCAGCACCGCCTCAGCACCGGGCCCTTGCAGCGCGATCAAGGCGCGATCCTCCAGCGGCGTCACGCGCACATCGGGTTCCAGGGCGGCTTTCAACCGGGCAATATCGGCCTGTTTGCAGGCCGCATTGACCACCACCAGAATATCCTCACCCCGGCGCGCAAACATCAGATCATCCTCGATCCCGCCCGCCTCATTGGTGAAAAAACCATAGCGCTGGCGGCCATCCTCCAGCCCCAGCACATCCATCGGCACCAATGTCTCAAAGGCGCGTGCAACCGCCTCCCAATCGGCACCGGACAAGATCACCTGCCCCATGTGGCTGACGTCAAACAGCCCGGCCGCGGCGCGGGTGTGCAGATGTTCCTTCATCACGCCCATCGGATATTGCACAGGCATGTCATAGCCGGCAAAGGGCACCATCTTGGCCCCCAGTTCCACGTGAAGATCGTAAAGCGGCGTGTGTTTCAGCGCGTCCATATGGATCGGTCCTCCCCTTCACCGGCCCATGCGGGGCAGACCGGCACCTTTTCGTCGCGAATATTGCGACATCAGATGCCCCCTCTGTCCCTACGCCTGAGATCGTTATCCCTTCGGCGGGTGCATCCGCACCTCTCTCCAGAGTGTCGTATCGACCACGGTCCTTGTGCCTGAGAGTTTCCGGGGCGGTTGCTCCTTCGGCATCAGCTAGGCTGATTCTCCCATGGTCTGTCATAGGTTTAGGCCGCGCGCCCAGCTTGCGTCAAGCATCAGACTGCGCAATTTGCATGCAACCGTCAGACCACAGCCGCCTGTCGTGGGCTTTCGCACTTTCCCATCTTGGTTCGCTCCGCGGTCTATGGCATTCAGAACTCCGGAACACCGCTTAAGGACGCCTCCCCATGACCCCTTATTTCTTCGGCTACGGCAGCCTCGTGAACAAGGACACCCATGTCTATGACAATGCCCACCGGGCGGTCCTGAAGGGCTGGCGGCGCGCATGGGTGCGCACCGAAGACCGCGAAACCGTGTTCCTCACCGCCCGCGCCGACCCCAACAGCCGCATCGACGGGCTGATCGCGGCGGTGCCCAACGCCGATTGGGCCGCATTGGACGCGCGCGAAACGGGGTACAAACGCCTGGCCTCGGATGGTTTCGTGGATCACCCGCTGGAGCCTGCAACCCCCGTCCAGCATTATGCCATCCCATCGGAATCGATGCGCCATGACGGGGATCATGTGATCTTGCTCAGCTACCTTGATGTGGTGGTGCAGGGCTATCTGCGCGAATTTGGCCATGACGGTGTGCAGCGGTTCTTTGACACCACCGATGGCTGGGATACGCCGATCCTCAATGACCGTCATGCGCCGCGTTATCCGCGCCACAAACAGCTGGGTCCCGATGAAACCGCGCTGGTAAACAGCCATCTGACCCGCTTATCGGCGTTCGTGAAATAGCGCCATCAAACGGCCCTCGCGGCCAAAAATCTGCTTGCCGGTCTTCTGCCGCGCCCCGCCACGGGCAATCGTGCGCAGGGCCAGCACCCATGCGACAAGGCCAAACAGCACACCCGCCAGCGATTGCGCCACCAACACACCGGCGGCCCCGAAATAGGTCGAACCAATCCAGACCAGCGGGATCAGGGCCAGCGCATTGCGCCCCCAGTTGGTAAAGGTCGACAGAAACGGCTGGCCCAGGTTGTTGAACGCCGCATTGGCCACGAACAGCACACCGGGGAAAAAGAACAGCAAGGACAGCGGCCCACAGAACAAAAAGATCAACTCCCGCGTCAGCCCATATGCGCCAAACAGATCGGCAATCATCCCCCGCGTCAGGAACAACACCACCGACACCCCGACTGTCACCAGCGCCACAAACAGCACACCGGCGTTGAAACTGCGCCGGACCCGCGCCATGTCACCGGCACCGTAGTTCTGCCCGATGATCGGCCCCACCGCGCCCGACAGGGCAAAGACGACGCCAAAGGCCACCGGGATCAAACGGCCAACCACCGCCATGCCCGCCACCGCCTCTTCGCCATAGCTGGCCATTTCGCGGGTCACATAGGCCTGGCCCACAGGCGTGGCGATCTGCGCCAATATCGCCGGAAAGGCGATGGCCAGCACCGGGCTGAGGTCACGCAGCATGCCTGCCAGATGCGGCCGGGTAATGCCGTTGTAAATCCGCATCAACGGCCAGACCGCCATGCCAAAGATCACCAGCCTTGCCGCGACAGAGGCAATCGCGGCACCGGTCAGCTCCAGGTCAAACCCAAAGATCAGGATCGGGTCCAATACGGCGTTTACCACGCCCCCCGCAATCGTCGCCATCATTGCCCGGCGCGCATCGCCATGCGCGCGCAGCACGGCGCTGGCCATCATCCCGATGATCAAAAAGGGCATTGAGGGGACGATGATCTGCAAGAAATGAACCGCCAGCGCTGCCGTCTCGCCCCTGGCCCCCAACAGGGCTACCAATCTGTCCAACGACAGCCAGATTGACGCCGCAAACAGCACCGCGAAAATCGCGCCATAGGTCAGCGCATGGGTCGTGCGTTCGCGCGCCAGATCCTCGTCACCCGCGCCCAGTGCCCTGGCCACCAGCGCCCCCGCGGAAATGCCCAGCCCGATCCCAAAGGACGTGGTGAAAAACAAGATCGCCCCGGCATAGCCCACAGCGGCGGCCAGCTCTGCCTTGCCCAGCATCGAGATAAAGATCATGTCGACAAAATCGACAATAAAAACCGCCATCAACCCGATGGAGGCCGTCAGGGACATCACCGTTACATGGCCAAACAGGTTACCGGTCAGAAACTTTGCCTCGGCCATCTTATCCCCTCTCGGTCAAAAATCGCATGGCATGGGGCCCTGCCGGCCCATCGGCCAACAGGTCCCCGTCACATCTGGATCCGCATCAACCCTTGGCTTTCACAACCTGCAACAAGGGCATCACAGCTGCCATTTCTGGCCCATGTTCCTGCCCTGTCAATGCCAGGCGCAAAGGCCGGAACAACCCGCGTCCCTTGCGGCCCGTGGCGTCCTTGACGGCGGCCGTCCAGCTGCCCCATGTGGTCTCATCAAAGGGCATGTCCGGCAGCATGTCCATGGCCTGCGCCACGAATTCCTTGTCGTCATCCTCGATCACCGGGTCGGCCCCTTCACGGAACATCGTCCACCATGGGGCAAGGTCCTTCATGGTCTCGATGTTCTCGCGGGTGACCGCCCAGAACTGCGCGGCCTTGTCGGCCGGCACGCCCAGATCGGTGATCTGGTCCTGCACCTGCTCCAGCGACAGCGTCTGCAAATAGCGCCCCGTCAGCGGAAACAGATCGCGCACATCGAATTTGGTCGGGGCAGATCCGAAACGGTTGATGTCGAACCCTTCGATCAGGCTTTCCATATCGGTGCGCATCTCCACCGGATCAGATGATCCCAGACGCGCCATCAGGCTCAGCAGTGCAAAGGGCTGAATGCCCTGTGCGCGCAGGTCGCGCAGCGCCAGCGTGCCCAGTCTTTTTGACAGCGCCTCGCCCTGCGGGCCGGTCAACAGGGAATGGTGCGCAAAGGACGGATGGCTGTGGCCCAGCGCCTGCATGATCTGGATCTGCGTCGCCGTGTTGGTGACATGGTCAGAGCCGCGCACAACATGGGTCACGCCCATCTCTGTATCGTCCACGACACTGGCCAGCGTGTACAGGATCTGCCCGTCTCCCCGGATCAGCACGGGGTCCGAAACGGATGCCGCATCAATAGAGATATCGCCCAGAATACCGTCAGCCCATTCAATGCGCTGCTGGTCCAGCTTGAACCGCCACACACCATTGCCGCGCTCTTCGCGCAGCTTGGCCTTGTCCGCGTCAGACAGGTTCAGCGCGGCACGGTCATAGACCGGAGGCTTGCCCATGTTCAGTTGCTTTTTCCGCTTGAGGTCCAGTTCCGTCGGCGTCTCGAAGGCCTCGTAGAAACGGCCCTTCTCGCGCAAAGTCTCAGCGGCGGCGTGATATTGATCCAGCCGCTCTGACTGCCGCTCAACGCGGTCCCAATGCAGGCCCAGCCATGTCAGGTCTTCCTTGATGCCGTCGACATATTCTTCCTTGGACCGCTCAGGGTCCGTGTCGTCGATCCGCAGGATGAACGTGCCTCCGGCCTTGCGCGCGATCAGGTAGTTCATCAAAGCGGTGCGCAAATTGCCCACATGGATAAATCCGGTGGGGGACGGGGCGAAACGGGTGATTGTCGGGTTGGACATACATGCTCTCCTGTGGTGCGCGTCACCTGTCATATGGCGGGGGAATTGTCCAGTTGGCAGGCACAGGTCATGCAACCCCATCGGCCCCAGCGTTCGGCGTCACAGCCTTGGCACAAAAGGTGCAGCGCAATCTCGGTCTGACGAAAACTTTACGTCGGTGGGCGTTTTGACCACTTGGCGCGCGTCGCAGGCGAGCTAATTCCTTAGTTCATTGAGAGATGAAAATCACCACAACAAGGAATTGACCATGACGAAAGTCCCTACACTGTCGCGCCGCGCAGCCCTTGCGGGTGCCGCGGCCCTGCCCCTCGCCGCCGCTGCAGCCTCCACCGCGCGTGCGGCGGCCCCGCTCGTCGGGGCCGGCATGT
Source organism: Sulfitobacter sp. (assembly GCA_017854855.1). Taxonomy (GTDB): domain Bacteria; phylum Pseudomonadota; class Alphaproteobacteria; order Rhodobacterales; family Rhodobacteraceae; genus Sulfitobacter. The sequence goes on from JAFMGZ010000030.1 coordinate 39,581, forward strand.
CCCCGTTCCAGCGCGTAAAGCTGGGCGGTTTTGATGTCACCACCGTTCTGGCGGGCACCCGCGCCGTCGAAGGGCCGCATAATATCTTTGGCCTCAACGTCGATGCCGACACCTTCGGCACCGTCTCTGCCGCCGCGCGCATCCCCACGGATGTCTCGCAGTTCTTCTTTACGCCCACGGTCGTGAACACCGGCTCAGAGCTGGTCTTGTTTGACACGGGCCTGTCCGCCGAAGGCACCACCGCCGCATTGGCCGCCGCAGGCTATACCCCCGATCAGATCGACGTTGTCGTGCTGACGCATATGCACGGCGACCACATCGGCGGTCTGATGACGGGCGACGCGGCGACCTTTGCCAATGCACGCTACGTGACAGGCCAGGCCGAATTCGACGCATGGTCCAAGACCGACAACGAAGGGTTCAACACCAAGGTCAAACCACTGGCCGACAAGATGACCTTCCTTGATGACGGCGGCAGCGTGGCGTCAGGCATCACGGCGATGGCCGCATTCGGTCACACACCGGGCCACATGGCCTATATGATCGAATCCGACAGCAAACAGCTGGTGCTGGGCGCGGATTTCGCCAACCATTACGTCTGGTCACTGGCCAACCCCGATTGGGAAGTGAAGTTCGACATGGACAAGACCGCAGCCGCCGTCACACGCCGCCGCGTTCTGGACATGCTGGCCGCCGATGCGATCCCCTTTGTGGGCTATCACATGCCATGGCCTGCCTTTGGTTACGTGGAAACAGCAGGTGACAACTTTGCCTATGTGCCGCACAGCTATCAGCTGATGCTCTGATCATCCAAGGCGCGGACAAGGCGCGGGCCGGACATGGGTCTGGCCCGCGCTATTTCTTCCGCGCAAACCCGCGTTAGCATCCTGTCAGGCCCGCTTGCCTCAGGACCTCAGCCACCCTCGGACAATGCGCCGTTTTCCCATTCACCGCTGGCTTCTTCTCCGGTCGCATAGCGCATCGTGCCGGCCCCCTGCCGCTTGCCCGCGCGAAAGCTGCCCTCGTAGATATCGCCATTGGCATAGGTCGCGGTCCCCTGACCCTCGATCTCGCCACCGCGCCATTCGCCTTGGTATTTGAACCCGCTGGCCATGATGATTGACCCCGCACCATGGCGCTGTCCGTTCAGGAACTCGCCCTCATAGACGGTGCCATCAGGATAGGTCGCAGTGCCCATGCCGTGACGCTGGCCGTCTTTCCACGCGCCTTCATACCGGTAGCCATCGGCATAGGTCATGACCCCCTGACCGTCATTGCGCGCGTTCTTGAAATCACCCTCATAGACCACACCATTGGGATAGGTCGCGCGGCCCCGGCCTTCGATCACACCGCCGGCCCACTGCCCCTCATAGGTTGATGCATCCGGATAGGTGATCTTGCCATCGCCATCGGCCAGGTCATTGCGAAACGCGCCCTCATAGATCGACCCGTCAGGATAGACCACGCGGCCCTGTCCCTCGATCTGGCCCGCGACCCAGGATCCGGCATAGACATAGCCATCCGTCCCGGTAAAGGTGCCCTGCCCATGGCGGCGGTCATCCTTGAAATCGCCCTCGTAGATGTCACCGTTTTCATAGGTGACCTTGCCCTTGCCCTCGCGGCGTCCACCAACCAGCTGGCCTTCATAGATATCCCCGTTGGGCTGGGTCAGCTTGCCGGTGCCGTCAATCTGCCCGTCCTGCCACAGCCCCACGTAAACCAGACCATCGGGCATGGTCAGCGTGCCGGTGCCGTTGCGTTTGCCATCGGCAATATCGCCCTCATAGACCGCGCCATCCGGATAGGTGATCGTGCCCAAGCCCTGTTTGACACCATCCACCCAGTCGCCCTTGTATTCATAGCCACCGGGGCTCTGCATCACGCCCTTGCCGTGATGTTTGGCATTGCGAAACTGCCCCTCATAGCGCACCCCGTTGGCATAAAGTGCGATACCCTGCCCCATGATCGCGCCAGCCTGCCATTCCCCTTCATAGGTGCCACCATCGGCAAAGGTGATCTTGCCAAAGCCATCTGGCTTGCCCTTGTCGAAATTGCCCTCATAGACCGATCCATTGGGAAAACGCGCCACGCCCTCGCCCTTGATCTCGCCTTCGATCCAATTGCCCGAATATTCATAACCGTTGGGCAGTTTGTAGGTGCCCTGCCCATGCTGCAATCCCCCGCGAAAGGCACCCTCGTAAATGCCGCCATCGTCATATTGCTTGGTCAGCACCTGACCATCTTGCGCCATGGCGGGCAGGGGCAACAGGAACATACAAATCAGCAGCGCACGAAATGACATCAGGGAAACCTATCCTTGGGTTAGCTCAAAACCTCTAGACCTCAACCTAAGCACTGGCGCGAAGGGGAGCAACGCCTTTTCAAAACACCACAGGCAGGTCCGAACCGCCCAAAACCTGTACCGCCCCCCTTTCCCCTCTGGCCTGATCTGCTACATCACCTTCCAGAAACCGCACAAAGGCCGCATATCATGGCAGACCGCTTTCGCATCACCCTGTGTCAGATGAACCCCACCGTCGGTGATCTGGCCGGCAATGCCGCCCTCGCGCGGCAGGCATGGGCCGCAGGCAAGGCGGCGGGTGCCGATCTGGTGGCATTGCCGGAAATGTTCATCACCGGCTACAACGCCCAAGACCTTGTCATGAAACATGCCTTCCAACTGGATGTCATGACCCATATTGATGCGCTGGCTGCCGATTGCGCAGACGGACCCGCCCTTGCCATCGGGGCCCCCTGGGCCGAAGGCACGCAGCTGTTCAACGCCTACCTGATCCTAAAAGGGGGCAAGATCGCTTCACGCTCCCTGAAACACAACCTGCCCAATGAAACCGTGTTTGACGAGGTCCGCATCTTTGATTCCGGTCCCTTGGGTGGCCCCTATTCCGTCGGCAACACCCGCATCGGCTCGCCCATCTGCGAGGACGCTTGGCACCCCGAAGTGGCCGAAACACTGCAGGAAACCGGTGCGGAATTCCTGCTTGTTCCGAATGGATCACCCTATTACCGGGGCAAGATGGACACGCGCATGAACATGATGGTCGCGCGCGTGGTTGAGACAGGTCTGCCGCTGATCTACCTCAACATGGTCGGCGGTCAGGACGATCAGGTCTTTGACGGGGCCTCCTTTGCGCTGAACCCGGGCGGCAAACTGGCCGTGCAAATGCCCGCCTTTGACGAGGCGATCACCCATGTCGATCTGACCCGCACGCCCGAAGGGTGGCGCGTGGCACAACAGCCGCTGGCCTCTTTCCCCAGCGATCACGAGGCCGACTACCGCGTCATGGTGCAGGGCCTGCGCGACTACATGTCCAAGACCGGCTTCAAGAAAGTGCTGCTGGGCCTGTCGGGCGGGATCGATTCCGCGATTGTCGCCACCATCGCTGCAGATGCCATCGGCCCCCAGAACGTCCGCTGCGTGATGCTGCCCTCCGAATATACCTCCCAGGCCTCTCTGGATGACGCCGAAGCGGTCGCAAACGCCCTTGGCTGCCGCTATGATTACGTGCCGATCAAAGAGGGCCGTCAGGCGATCACCAACACGCTGGCACCGCTGTTTGAAGGGATGAAACCGGATCTGACAGAGGAAAATATCCAGTCCCGCCTGCGCGGCCTGCTGTTGATGGCATTGTCCAACAAATTTGGCGAAATGCTGCTGACCACAGGCAATAAATCAGAGGTCGCGGTGGGATATGCCACGATCTACGGCGATATGTCCGGCGGCTACAACCCGATCAAGGACATGTATAAAACCCGCGTCTTTGAAACCTGCCGCTGGCGCAATGCCAATCACCGCGACTGGATGATGGGACCGGCAGGCACGATGATCCCAGAGACGATCATCACCAAACCCCCCACCGCAGAGCTGCGCGAAGATCAAAAGGACAGCGATTCGCTGCCCGATTACCCCGATCTGGACGCGATGCTGGAAATCCTCGTCGATCTGAACGGGTCGATCCAGGATTGCGTGGCGGCGGGCTTTGACCGTGCGACCGCGAAAAAGGTCGAACATCTGATCTATATTTCTGAATACAAGCGCTTTCAGTCCGCCCCCGGTCCTCGCCTGACCAAAGGGGCCTTCTGGCTGGACCGCCGCTATCCGATCGTCAACCGCTGGCGCGACCCAAGCTAGCCCGAGTTAAGGCAAAGCTGGCCCAAGTCAGCGTTTTGCCCCGCGCGGCAGCCCTGCCCCGGCCGCGCCTTCCCCCGGGCCAAAGGTGCAAACGACCTGCATCTTGCCACAGCCCGCGTAAGGTGGACTTCCAGTCCACCCTGCCTTGCGCTGACGAAGCCCCTTGAGCCTGCCTGCGGTTTCACGCAATCCTGCCGCCATGCGCTTTATCCTCGCCCTCCTGCTGCTTCTCGCCCCGCCGGCCCTTGCCTGCGGAACGGACACCGATTGCCCCCTGGGCACCCGCATCTACCGCATCGCCATGCCCGAGGGCCACGATGGCACCACCCCGGTTCCGGCGCTGATCTGGTCACATGGCTACAAGGGCAGCGCCGCTGGCGTCATGCGCAACCTGTCGCTTCGCCATATGCTGTCTGACGCGGGTTTCGCCCTGATCGCGGCCCACGGGGTGGATGGGTCATGGAACCTGCCCAACGGTCCGCGCACCCCCGACAGCACCGGAGCCGAGGAATTCGCCTATTTCGACGCGCTCATCGCCGATGCCACCGCCCGCCACAGCATCGACCCCGCCCGCATCATCGCCGCAGGGTTCTCTGCCGGGGGCATGATGGTCTGGAATCTGGCCTGTTCCCATCCTGACAAATTCGCAGGGTTCATCCCGATCTCCGGCACCTTCTGGCGCGCGCCCCCCGACAGCTGCACCGCCCCCGCCTCCAGCATCGTGCATATCCACGGCACGCAGGACAAAACCGTGCCGCTGACGGGGCGGGCCATTGGCAACACGAAACAGGGCGACGTCGAACAGGCCCTGACGATGTATGAAACCTTTGGCGGCTTCGGCGCGCCAACGGCGGTCACCTTCGGGCCCCTGACCTGCCGCCACCGGCGCAATCCGCAGGGCGCAATCCTTGAATACTGCCTGTTTGACGGTGGCCACACCCTGCGCACCGAATACATCCGCCACGCCATCACCCGGCTTCTGGACACAGACCAGCTCTAGGCCAGCCGCCCTTCATTCCCCCCGCAGGAGAACCCACATGATCGCCGTCATCTTCGAAGTCTTCCCCCATCCCGACCGCAAGCAGGAATACCTCGACCTCGCCGCAGAAATGAAACCCATGGTCGACCAGATCGACGGCTTCCTCTCCGTCGAACGGTTCCAAAGCCTGACCAACCCCGACAAACTGCTGTCCATCTCCTTTTTCCGCGACGAAGACGCGCTTGACCGCTGGCGCAAACTGGCCGCGCACCGCCGCGCACAGGCGCAGGGGCGGGCAGGCATCTTTACCGATTACCACCTGCGCATCGCCCATGTGATCCGCGACTACGGCATGTTTGAGCGCGAAGAGGCGCCCGACGACAGCCGCGCATCGCATGGCTGATCCCCCGCGCCCGCGCAGACCGCTCTATCCAAACACCCCGCCAGCCGCTAAACAGACACTCCCGAAACTCAAGGCAAGACACATCACATGACCCAGACCTTCACCACCACAAGAGAGCTGCGCTTTGGCGATTGCGACATTTCCGGCACCGCCTATTTCCCGTCCTATCTGGATCTGCTCAATGGCGTGAACGAAGAATTCTGGGCCCATATCGGCTATCCCTGGCACGAGATCATCTGGAAAGAGCGTTGGGGCACGCCCACCGTGCACCTCACCTGTGATTTCTCGATCCCGTCGCTGTTCGGCCAGACCCTGACCTTCGATCTGCGCGTCGTGCGCGTGGGCCGCTCCTCGGTCACCCTGAAACACGAAATCAGCTGCGAGGGCGAAAAACGCTGGACCAGCACCCAGGTCCTCGCCGCCTCCGATCTGGACAAACACACCTCCGTGCCATGGCCCGACGCGGTAAAGGCCACCCTGGATGAGTGGTTAGTGGAGGGGTGATTGGGGGGATTTCGGGCCTAACTGGCCATTGGCACGATATTCGTTTGCTGCGGCTGCAGCTCGCATTGGCGAAATTCATTGCTAGAACATTCAAATAAGGAAAGCTACGTCACGATCCTTGACAACGCTCACTATTGGTAATTTTTCGCAAATACTCCTATTGATGAGACTGGGCTTTTGAAAGTGAAGATCAAGCGTCGACTTAATCCAATAACGAAATTGTCTTGGTCGACAAATGGACTAACCTCTGAAGTCGTGATCAACAAAACAAAACTGTCTTTTCTCACCTAATTCGCCGGAACCAAAAATGAGCCCCTTCACAGATCCATCCACTCATTTGGCTTTCTCAGTTTTTGAGAACAAGGGCGTTTTTGCACTCTTGATAGGTTCTGGTGTTTCGCGTGCTTCGGATATCCCAACGGGCTGGGAAATCACCACAGATTTGGTGCGCAGAGTAGCATTGAGTAGTGGTATAGAGGAACAAGCGGACTGGGCAAAATGGTACACTGAGACGGAGGGCCGAGAACCTGACTACTCGCACCTGCTTGAGCAGTTGGCCGCGTCGCCGGGAGAACGTCGATCAATGTTACATAGCTACATTGAACCTAGCGAAGAGGATCGGGAAGAAGGGAGGAAACTACCGACTAAGGCCCATCATGCGATTGCGGATTTGGTCCAAAGAGGGTTTATCAAAGTCATTCTTACAACCAACTTTGATCGTCTGCTTGAAAGCGCACTGCGTGAAAAGGGTGTAGAGCCGACGGTTATTTCGTCTGTCGATGCTTTGGAAGGTGCCGAACCGATCTCTCATTCCACGTGTTACGTGTTCAAAATTCATGGCGACTACAAAGATGCGCGTATTTTGAACACTGATGATGAACTTGATACCTATCCAGCCGAATACAGCGCCTTACTGGACAGGGTGTTTGATGAATATGGGCTGATAGTCTGCGGTTGGTCGGGCGAATGGGATCATGCGCTTAGGGCCGCGATGAGCCGCGCGCCAAATCGTCGATACCCACTTTATTGGGCCTCGCGGGGCAAGCTTCGTGGGGCGGCTCATGATTTAGCGAAAGCTAGGGACGCTAGGGTTGTCCCAATCTCAGATGCAGACAGTTTTTTTACCTCGCTGTCCGACCGGATTACGACGCTGGAGCAAAGCCAAGCTCAAAATCCGGTTAGCGTTGATCTGTTGGTGCGAAGTACAAAACGGTTCCTTGCGGGACCGGAACACAGAATACAACTCGCTGACCTCCTGGCAGATGAAACAGAAAGGACACTCGCGCGTTTGGATGCTTCTGACTTAGCTCCGCAGGGTACTTGGAGCGACGAAGAATTCCGGAGGCGAGTCTCCGCATATGAGACCTCCACGGAAGCTCTTGCAAAAATGGTGGGAACACTAGGTCGTTGGGGGGCCGGGGGAGAGAAATCGCATGTGATTGATGCCATTGGCTCATTTGTTGCCTACGCTGACAACCAAAACGGAGGGCTGGTTCCATTAATCAATATCCGCTCGTACCCGGCGGTCTTGCTTTTTACTGCGTATGGAATTGGATTGGCCCGTGCTTCTCGATGGTCCGATTTGCATGAACTCTTTTCTGTTGAATTGTCTCGCCCCCACTCAGATCCTGAAACTGCTTTGCAACATTTGTTCTCCTTCTCTTGGAAAGGTGGGGACAAGAACTACTGGCAAAAACTTGAGGGCTATGAACGCCGTGTTACCCCCTTGAGCGATCACCTGTATGAGGGTGTTTTCAAACAATGGGCACAGTCGTTCTTTGGTTCCATGCACAGCTTCGAAGAAACGTTTGAATTGGTGGAAATTTTAGCGTCCATTAGCTTTCTCGACGGAATTCCCAAGAAAAAACTGGCTGAAACGTTGAGCCAAGAGCCAAAGCAATACGCTTGGAATTCGATGGGAATAGGGAGATCCTGTTGGCATCAAGAAATGCGCGAACGCTTGCTCACTCGGATCAAGTCGGATGCGATGTCAAAGGCGCTTCTGGATTCTGGGTTCTCACAGGGTGATCGGGAGTTTCTTGATCTGGCGATCACAAATTATAAGCGTGCCTCATCGCATATTGCGCGTTTTTAGGGCGGTTCACCTAAATCTCCAATCGCTGCTTTTGTCATCGGTAACAAAAGGCCAGGCGAGTGCGGCGAAAGTCCGCTTCCTGCCCTGTCCCCCCCAAATTAACCCTTCATCAACACTCTGCACCGTACGCCCCGTTAACCCGGAAGATCCGGGCAATCGTATGTACGCGCGGTGTACGTCCGGTGTACGCGCTGTGCATGCG
>JAFMGZ010000079.1 GCA_017854855.1 Sulfitobacter sp.
CGCCACGATACGCCGCCCTTCAAATCACGCCATCACCCAAATTCCCGCATAGCTCCTATCAGCTTGCCGACCGCGCCAGCTATGTCGCGCCGACTTCAGGTGGCCCGGCACTTGGCCTGACAGGTCCAATCACCATCGACAACAGCACTGGATACATTGGCGGCGGGGGTGGTGGTGGTGCCGCGGCAACCGGCAGCCCCATCGCGATCCTGAATAGCCCGTCGCACAGCCCCGGTGGTGGCGGTGCGGGTGGTGGGCGCGGCGGGGCCATGCCTTACGGCGACACATCAAGCCTTGTCATGGGCGCCTTTGGCCTCGGTGGTGCGATCGGTCAGCCGGGATCAGTGGCCACGAATTCGAACAACTGGGCGGGCGCAACCATACCAAGCCATGGCGGAGCTGGCGGCGGGGGCGGCGCGGGTGCCACAGAAGGCGGCGGTATTTAGGAGGAAACGAGATGGGTGGAGGAAGCGGCAATTCTGGACCGTTCAAGATTGGCGGCATATCGGGTCAGGGAGGCGGACGTATTATGCCTGGGACGGGCGGCGATGTTGGGGAACTCATCCTGAGCGCGACCCGGATTGATGCAACGGCAACTGTGGCACCTGGCCAACCAGATTATCGACCGACCCCACCTTATGGGTCCACGTTCGATACGGTATTTGCAGCGCCAGGCGGCGGGCCGGGACAACCCGGTAAGGGTGATGCTTTTGCGGTGTTTGTCGTCGTGAATGCCAATGATGGCACGACAGCACCAGTGACACCGACGTCTGGCGGCGGAGGTGGATGGGGCGCAGCTGGTGGGTCTGGAACGCAGTCCCTGCCTGACTTCACCGTTCAAAAAGGTGGCAATCTCGGAGCCGCCGGTGGCAAGGCCATCAAAACAAACGGGCATGCAGTGACCTGGCTTGGCGGGTCAAATCGCGCATATGGAGCAATCGGATGAAAACTTCTCTGCAGTTCTTCAAAGACATGGGCGTCTGTGACGGCGCCTATGCAGTACTTGCGCGCGTGTTTGGGCAGGCTGGCGTGACCGAGTTTGATTGCGCCCAAGGGTATGAGGTGATGCTTGGTATGATGGACCAGCTTGAGGTTGACGCGGCCCGAAGCGGCGAGCCCGGCCATGACACAGCCCAAGGGTGGCTGAAATGGTGCTTTGAGCTGCGCACGCGCCCCGAGGCGATCATGTATTTTGGGGATCACATCGAAGAGGACGTATTCCGAACGGCTGATGGGCAGTTGCACGAGACGCTCGACGCTGCGCGCGATCATGATCGGCGTCGCTACGCCGAATTGCGCAAGGACCACGCTGCGGCCCGCGTGATCAACGGGGTGCGGTTTGGCGAGGGCGGCGCAGAGACTTGGGATGTGGTGGACCCCGCGCATGATGATCTCGCGGGCTTTGTCGCCTTTGTCTGGCACGACAGCACTACGGGGTTGAACCACCGGACCGTCAGTGCGGCTGAGGCTGTGGCGTTCAACGCCGCAGAGCAAGCGGCGCGGATTGAGCGCAGGGTCAGTGATGAAAGTGGGGCGTTCTCGGTGTGGATCAGGGTATCCGAAGGAGACAACCCCAGAAGTTGAGCGGCAAGGTCTGGAAATTCCTACCGGTAGCGAAAACCTGATTGACTCCCCCCCCCAATACTTTAAGTGGAATGGGGTGCGAAGATGAAAAAGGGATTCCGGCGGGATGGCTTTAGGGCGGCATTTTGATCGGATGGCGGGGACAGCGAAGGCAGGTAGTGTTATGCTACGCTTGTCCTGCTGGAAGGTGTGGCGCGTATGCTGATCTCTTCTTTGAAGCGCTCTTCCGTGCAGTTGCACTTACACGCCCGCGCTACTTGGCGTGGTACCCTTCATATCGTCCGCAATCAATTTGCGCGGGCGACGCTCGTGATCAGCCTCATGGTGCCGGCTGTGCCCCACGCAGATGTGGCCGTACCGGGCGAGGACGCTTCGGGGTACCAAGCCGCAGTACAGCTGTGGCTGGATGGCGCAGATGATCTGGAGGCGCTGCGCCAATTGTCGGGGCTGGCCAATGAAGGGAATACGGCTGCGCAGGTGCTCTTGGCCAGAATTGGCGGTCATTCCCATCTGATTAGCCATGTTACAGACGGCCTGCCACGGAACGAACGCGTTGCATTGTTGCGCCAACCCGGAGGCTTGTCTGGACGGAGTTGGCTTGAGGCTGCTGCAGAGCTAAGCCCACTAGCCAGCGCATTGAGCGATAGCGCTGATCGAGAGTTGCGCCCCGAAGCCGTTGTACCGCTATTTGAACTGGGGGAAACGGCTGTCGCGACCCGCGCATTTGCAGCTTTGTTTAACAATGGCCAAGGCGACTTGGCGCTAGAGATTGTGAATAGGGGTATCGCATTGCCGCCCGAGGCCGCATTCTTTTTTGCGCAGATGGTTCGCGGCGGACAAATTGAGGCGGCGGCGTATTCAGGATCAGCGCTTATCCCTAGAAGCACTGAAGGGTTTCCTGCATCTCTCGCGATGACTTGGGCCCCGGTGCCTCCTCGGGACCTTCTTGAAGATCAAGACCAACAATCTGCAGCTATCGAATACAGTATGCACGTGCCGGCATTCCAGTAGTCCTTTTGGTCGTGTGGTTTGATTGGTGGATTGTTGATATCTTCAAATCAAAGGATGAAAAATCGCCGAAATCAAAAACTACGAGCAAGAAACTTTAGTTGACAATTGGAGTGTGAATTATGGGCGGAATTTTTGAAGATGCGGCTCGTGAAACTGACGCCTTTGGGCGAGTGATGGATACTGGGCTGGAAATCTTGGATCGTGTCGATCGGATTGGGGGCCAAGTTCAACTAAATGTAGAGGGCACTGCGTCTTATGAATAATATTGCCTTTAGAGCCGTAGGTTATGGAATCCTGCATCTTATTTTGTGCTTGATATATTTTTTCGGTGAGCAGGCTTTTGGGGAAGCGCGCCTGTTTCCACTTCTGGTGCCAGCCATTATATTCGGCCCGCTGTTGTTTGCACTAGAGATTTACTTTCGGCTCTTGAAGGGGGCAAAGAAAAATGAATGATTTCAATTTCGATGATGCACTTGATTGGGCTGAAAATGAGACGCTCGGGACAAACGAGGAGGGAGAGCAAAACGCCTTTTCCGTCGGGGGTGTTCTTGCAAATGCACCGTACGAACTTATTCCAAATACGGCGGTCCGATATACCGCAATGACTGTCAACGACATCGCATTTGGCACGGCATACCATGCGTCCGACGGCAACTTCACAGCTCGTGATGGTTTCGAATTAATTGGGGGAATAATTGGTGGTTTTGGCGGTGCTGCCCTTGGATCTTTCGTCGGTGGTGTCGGTGGCGTAGCGGGCGGCATAGCAGGTGGTATCGGCGGCGAGACCGCGGGCGGGCAACTTTACGATGATTTGGTAGATCTACATACCCCACGCGCTGACCCCGCTGGGGGTTCTGGGGTCGCATACCAATCAGTGGGAAGTAGCAAAGTTCTAGGGTATGAAGGACGCTACGCAGACGGCCGTGGCCTAAGAGCTGGCGATGAGCTGAATACACTCGACGCGCTTGCCGAAGTTGCTGGGCGTGCCGGCCAAACCTACGGCCCACCGGCTCCTACTGGCGGAAACAGCAGTTCCGACAGTGACCGCGACAGCTCAAACGACAACGATTGGCGCCGTCCTGAGCGGGACGACAATGACGATGGGCCTGTTGGCGGCAACACACAGGGTGTGACGCACGGCTCAGGCGGCGGTGCCAATTCAACCGTCGGGCGTGGTTCTGGCGGGACGGGAAGAGAAGAGAACCACTCGGTACCGTCTTCTTCGGGGTATTCGAGCCGAGGCGTGAATGACCTTGACGGACCCGAGGCGGCTGGCGCCGGTTCTAGCAGTGGCGGAAGCAGCAACGCGAACCACTATGACCAAGTTTCTAACGGCAACGTTCGTTCGGGCCTTCCTATTATCCTGGATCTCGACGGCGACGGTGTCGACGTAAGCTTTGGCACGAACGTCACTTACGACATGGACGGCGACGGCTTCCGCGAGCAGACGTCTTGGGCGGCCCCTGACGATGGCTTGTTGGTCATCGACCTTGAGGCGGATGGCACGATTTCTGCCACCGGCGGCGATGGCGATATCAGTCAGGCGCAAGAAGTCGTCTTTGCGTCCTGGGCTGCAGAAGGCTCGACGGACCTTCAGGCACTTGCCGAAGCGACAGACGCTGACGGCAACCTGATCTTCGACAGCAATGGCGATGGCGTTATGGATTCCAACGACACCGTCTGGTCGTCGATGAAGGTGTTCCAGGACCTCGACCAGGATGGCGAGGTCGATGAGGGCGAGCTGAAGACCCTCGATGAATGGGGCATCAGCCAGATCAATCTTGCTTATGACGACGGCTCGGGGTTTGAGGAGACCGACGACAACATCACGGTACTTGGCAACACGCTGCACGGGCTTGCGAGCTTCGTGATGAATGGTGAGGTGATTGAGGGCGGCGTGGGCGATGTCTCGCTGGCCTACAATCAATACGGCTGGCGTCAGGTTGAGACAGCAACAGGCTACCGCATCGAGTTCGAGAGCGGCGAGGCTTGGGCCTTTTGGGAGGCAGCGGGGCAGACCTCTGCAGATGTTGACCTGGCTGCCGGTGATTACGTCGGCGCTTATGGTGATGACCGTAACAACGTCCTGAATGCGGCCGCGGCCACGTCTGCCGTTGTGATCGACGGCGGGGCGGGCGCAGATACAATCACTGGGGGCTCCGGAGGCGATCTTCTTTCCGGTGGTGCAGGCGCGGACGTAATCGATGCCGGCGCTGGCAATGACGTGGTCTTTGCCGATGCAGAAGACGACGTTGCCGCAGGCAGCGTTCAGGGCGGTGAAGGCTACGATCAGCTCAACATGGCGGCAGACGCTGCGCTTAACATATCTGACCTGGCCATAACAGGGTTCGAAGCTGTTGAGGCCGGAAACGAAGCCGATAGCATCACGGGCCTTGATGATGAGACCGGCTATTACCTCTCCGGCAATGGCGGCTCTGATACGCTGACCACTGCTGGCGGTAACGACATCCTGTCCGGCGGAGCTGGCGATGACGCCTTGAGTGCAGGCGCGGGCTCAGATCGTCTGTTTGGTGGTTCCGGCAACGACACACTCGACGGCGGCGATGATGCGGACTTTCTCGCGGGTGGCACGGGCGACGACACGTTGCTCGGCGGCGGCGGCGATGACCGCTACTTCTACCAGCGCGGTGATGGCCATGACCTGATCCATGATATGGCGACCGGCACGATCATGGAGCGCGTGGACTACGAGGAACAGGTCAAATACGGTTCTGGCAAAAACGCCCGCTACGTGAACGAGTTGCGCACGGGCCTTGTGGCGACCACCGGCCAGATTGATGGCGGGATTGACACGCTGGAATTTGGCTACGGCATCAACATAGAAGATGTCTTGTTCTCCATGGACGGCGACAATGCCTTGATCCAGTTCCGCAACCGCGACGATGCGGCGACCGAAGCCGATGAGAGCGATACGATCTCCGACACAGACAGCGTGACAGTTCAGGACTGGACCAACCAGCAAAACCGGATCGAACAGTTCACCTTGGCCAGTGGCATAGTGATCAACACCAGCCAAATCTTGCATGGTCAAACCGGCCATGGTGCAGCCGACGCACTGACCGGCACAGAAGAAGGTGACTGGCTGAACTCTGGCGGTGGTGATGACACGTTGAACGGCAATGGCGGCGCCGACGTCCTGATCGCCGGAGATGGCAACGACAGCCTCGACGGCGGTGCAGGCCGTGACCTTCTGTTCGCTGGTGAGGGCGATGATGCCGCTCAGGGCGGGGACGGAAATGACTACATCCTTGCAGGCGCAGGGAATGACACGCTTGACGGTGGCGCGGGCGATGACGTGCTCTCGGGCGACGCAGGCAATGACATCCTCAATGGCGGCGCTGGCAACGATATTCTGGTTGGCGGCGCAGGTAGTGACACGCTGAACGGGGGCGCTGGCGACGATACCTATATTTACTTCCGGGGCGATGGCCGCGACACGATCCACGATTATGCCACCGAGATACAGGACGTTCAGGAAGCCACAGGCAACATGGTGTACCAGCGGTCCGGCAAATCCGGGCGCTATGTGCAGGAAATGCGCACCGTCCAGCAGGCTGTTCAGATTGAGGGCGGCTGGGACACGCTGCAGTTCGGTTACACAATTGGCATTGAAGACGTGTTCTTCGAGTTGCAAGGCGATGATCTCGTCATGGGTGTTCGCCAACTAGATGAGGACGGTGCCGAAGTGACCCTCGACCAGATGGACGATGTGGTCACGGTTGAAGACTGGTCCAATGAGATGAGCCGGGTCGAGGAGCTGCGCTTTGGCGACGGGCTTTCGATCGATATCTCGGCATTTGGGAGCTTCCAGTCCGGTTACGCGGCTGATGACAGCTTTGCTGGGACGGCACAGGGCGACCTTCTGTCTGGCGGCGCGGGCAATGACAGCTTGTCCGGCGAAAGCGGCGATGATGTGCTCGTTGGCGGTGACGGCGATGACGACATCTCCGGCGGCGAAGGTAATGATGACGTTCTCGGCGGTGCAGGTGACGATACCCTGCGCGGTGGCGCGGGCAAGGACTACATCCAGGGCGGTGCGGGCAGCGATGTGATCGAAGGCGGCGCCGGGGATGACGTGCTGACCGGCGGGCTGGGTGACGATATTCTGCGCGGCGGCCTTGGCAATGATATCTACATCATCAACCGGGGCGATGGTCATGACCTGATTGACGAGAGTGCCTTCGCTGTGACCGATGGCGGTGTGACCACCACGGAATATGGCGCAGATGACTTTGCGATGGAAACCCAGACAGCCTGGTCGGGCGGCAAGAACTCCCATGCCTATGAGGTCAATGTCTGGGTGAGTGACAGCCGTACCGGAGCCAAGATCAACGCGCTTGAGGGCGGCGATGACGTGCTGCAGTTCGGCAATTGGATCGATATCAGCGATCTGGTCGTGAACACCGAAGGAACAGGGGCAACATCAGACTTGATCATCGAGTTGCAGCCGGTGACGGAGGGTGGCGAGATCACCGACAGCGTGACCATCGACAACTGGGGCACGCCGGAGTTCCGGGTTGAGACGATCCGGTTTTCCAACGGGTTTGTCCTGGATGTGAGCAACATCGGCTACGCCACGACCGGCGATGAGACGGACAATGTGATCACGACCGCAGGTGTGACGCTTTCAATCGGTGACGGGGCTTGGCTCTCCGGTGGCGCTGGCAATGACACACTGACAGGCTCAGCCTATGCCGACATCCTGATGGGTGGGGTCGGCGCTGATCGCCTCGAGGGCGGAAATGGCAATGACACCTATGTCTTTGGGCGCGGGGACGGCGTGGACACGATCAATGATACCGGAAGCACCGCCGTCGGATCCTCCTATGCGCCGGGCGGCGACAAGCTGTTGTTTGGTATTGGTATTACGATCGAGGACCTGATCCTGCAAAGAGACGGCACGGCGATGAACATCTATGTGGCCGACGACCAGGATATGTCTGTGCCGCTATCGGAGCTGACCGATGTGGTTACCGTTGAGAACTGGTCCAATACGGGCAACCGGATTGAGCTCTTACAGTTCTTCAATGGCTTGGACTTCGATGTCTCCGAGATTGCCAATACCTATCTGGGCGCGGATGTGACTGGTCCGACGGCCACAGAAACACCTGTGGATGATACGCTAAACGGATCCTCCCTTGCCGATTGGATGGATGGCTTCCTGGGCAATGACGTACTGAACGGCAATGCTGGCAATGACTTCATGTTCGGGCGCGATGGCAATGACACGCTCAATGGCGGCAATGGCGATGATATCATGACCGGCGGCGCCGATAATGATGTGCTCAACGGCGGCAACGGCAATGACGTGATGACTGGCGGGGCCGATGACGACGTTCTGAACGGCGATGGCGGTAACGATGTCATGATGGGCGGTACGGGCAATGATACGCTGAACGGCGGGGCCGGGAACGATTTGCTGGTCGGCGACCTGGGCGACGACACAATAATTGCCAGCGCAGGTCAGGACCAAATCCGGTTTGGGTTTGGCGATGGCAACGACACCTATCAGGGTAACGCAGCCTTCCGGAACACCGATGTGATTGTGTTCGAGGATAACATTGCGGCGGAAGACATCTGGTTCGAGCGGCTCGACAACACTCTGGTCGTGCGTCTGCATGGAGCAGACGATACCTTCACCTTCGAGAACTGGTATGTCGGTGACAACCCGAGTGCTTATGTGCAGGGCTTTGCCGCAGGCGGCGAATGGCTCAGCTACGCCCAGGTCAATACGCTGGTCGATGCGATGCAGGACTATGTGCCCGACCTCAACGACGGCACGACCGCCTACGGCATCTTGCTGGGCGAGACCCCTGAAAGCGTGCTGACGGCCATAGACAGCGCGTGGGTCTGATCCATGGCGAGTAAGGCTGAAACGGGAGCCGCCAAGGGTGGCTCCGTTCCCTCGTCGGCTGTGCTCGGCGAAATGGTCTGGCTCTATTCGATGTCGGAGCTGCACCGCACATGGCCGATCGGGTCGATACATCAGTGGCTCTTGCCCGCGTTGATGCACAAGCAATACCGCATCTATCACAAAGGCAAGAAGCCGGTTGGGTTCATCACCTGGGCCAAAATGTCGGCCGAAGTCGAAACCGCCTACGTGCGCAACACGCGCAGTCTTCAACCGAAAGACTGGAACAGCGGGGACCGGCTTTGGGGGCTGGACCTGGTGGCTCCGTTCGGGGATGGCGCGCGTATCATCAAAGACTTGCGCACCAATGTGTTTCCGGACGAGGTGGGCCGGTTCCTGCGCGTGCGCAAGGGCGATGACACGCTGCGGATCATGTATGTGCATGGTGTGAATGCCGTCGAGAAAGCCCAGGACCGGGACCTCAACCCGACCGTTGATCTCGGCAACACCGCGCGGAGCTTGCAGTGAGCGGCGTTCTGCGCGTGCGGGTAAGCTTGGTGCATCTGGATCCGGCACCGCGCCGCACGTTCTTGATTGCGGCGGACCAAAGCCTGCTGGATTTGCACGCGGCTATTCAAGCTGTGTTCTTGTGGAACGGCATGCATCTGTGGATGTTTGCCATCGACGGGAAGACTTATGAGCCCCGTGATCCGGAGCACGATGAAATTATCATCGAAGAAGCCCAAGATGCGGCAATGACCCGACTTGGGGACGTTTTGCGCGAGAAAGCTCCACCCGCCTTATACACCTATGACTTCGGCGATGACTGGACCCACCTCGTTGAGGTTCTGGAGCGCCGGGAGATGACGCCCGGTGAAGACCTCCCAGCCTTCCTCGACGGCGCATTTGCGACCCCGCCCGAAGATATTGGCGGTCCCCCGATGTATGAGCTGTTTCAAGAAGCGATTGCGGCGCCAAAGCATCGCCAACATGCATGGGCAACAGAGGTTTGCCCGGTGGACTGGGCGCCGGACGAAATCCACCGCGAGGTAATTGAGACGACGTTCGCAGGGTTGCGGGCCAAGGCATCTCTCACGCGCCCTGTGCGGCCCTGAACGCATGGAATTGCAGCCGACGACGCTGGGTAAGGTTCTGTGGGCTTCAAAAGGAGCCTTCATCGGCGTGGCTCACTTCAGCGCGGTGGTTAACATCCTGATGCTGACGGGTCCGCTGTTTATGTTGCAGGTTTACGACCGGGTGCTGGCGAGCCGGTCTTCAGCGACCTTGATGGTGCTCTTTGCGATTGTCGCGTTCCTGTTTCTGTTAATGGGGCTGCTGGATCACTACCGAGGCCGCGTTCTGGCCCGCATCGGTGCGGGGTTCCAATCTGCTCTGGACGGACGCGTGTTTGACGCGGTCGTGCGCCAGGCTGAGCATCCGACCCTGCGGGAACGCCCTGCGGGTGCTTTGCGCGATCTTGCATCCATCTGTTAATTTCCATGCAGAAGTGAGCCAGGTTTTCCATCGAGAAGTGAGCCATCTCTAAGTTATGTTTCTTGGTTCATGCCGGGGTCAAGACATTGCTGGCCTCCTTCTTTTTCCGAGCCATCTCAGCTGAGCTTGCCTTGAAGGTATCCGTCCGGTTGAGGCGCTGTCTCAGGCGTTTTCGGCCTGCCAGTTCCACGG
>JAFMGZ010000031.1 GCA_017854855.1 Sulfitobacter sp.
ACAGCCTGAACGCACGGATCAGCGTGTCAAAACCCTTTTGCTTGTCCAGCCGCCCCAGGGCCGCAAAAGTCCGTGGCTGGCGGGCAGGCATGGGCAAGGCGCGAAAGGCGGCAAGATCCACGCAGGAACGTATCCGCCTAAGCTTGTCCGGCGCGCAAAATCCGCGTCGGCTGAACCAATCCGTCTGTCCCTGACTGACACAGATTACCCGGTCAAAAAGGGAAAATGCCACTCTCAGCAGGGTTCTGAAACGACCCCGGTTGATGACATTGAGCGCGACGAACCTTTCGGTATAGCTGTGTTCGACATGCAGCAATGGTGTCCTTTGATGCCGAAGGCGCAGGGCGAACAGCGACGGCAGTGTGCTCCATGAGACCGACAGATGTGACACGATCACATCCGCCCGTGGCACGGGTGGCCAGACTGCACCGCGTTTGACACGATGTATCTGGTGGTCCGCAGTCTGGCCAAGACGGGCATCGTTGCAGATAAACTCCACGACACGCATGACACCGCCGGCGGTGGCATCATCCACCAGATGCAGGATCTTGGGCTTGCGATCGGTCATGCCTTTTTGCCCCATGTGCCCATCAGCACGTCGATCACCAACGGTCCCGCCAATGCCAGCAGCGCAACCGCCGCCGCAGTCATCGCCGTCTTGCGCGGCTCTTCCCAGAATGGACGCCAGGACTGCCGGACCGAAGCCCGCAACAGCGCCATCGCACGTGTGGTGTCCTTGTCACTGATTGCACGTCGGGCAAGATAGCGCAGTTGATAAGCCCGCGCTGCAGGGCCCTCCCAGGCAAAGAAGTCAGGGCAGAGTGGGGTAAGTTTGCCAACCATACGCTCCCATGCGGCAAGCTGATCATCGGTTGCAGCCGACAGCCCGCCCGCGTTGATCCGGTATTGGGTCAGATAGCCCGGAATGCCTTCAAACTTCCAATCCGTGGTCAGGGCAATCCGCAACCAGCATTCGATATCTTCTGACTGGCGAAAGGTCTCATCGAAATACCAATCGCGCAGCCCTTCGGATCTTGGGCGGTAGGCTATAGCAGCAAAAACCTTTTTGCGGATCACCGGGGCAGACCCGTTGCCAATGGGATTGCGCTTGAAGATATGCGTGGCCGTCAGCCCCTTCAGGCGGGGACGCTGGAACATGCCCAAGGGGGCCCCGTTGTCGTCAATCAGCTCTGACCCGCAAAAGCTGATGCCAACATCGGGCTTGGACCGCAAATGGCGCACATGCTGTTGCAGTTTTTCGGGCAGCCACAGATCATCGGCATCGCAAAAACCCACAAACTCACCCACGGCGGCATTGATTCCGGTATTTCGCGCACCGGCAAGGCCCCGGTTGCGCTGCATGATGATCGTGACTTTCGGGTTGCTGACATAGCGCTCCAGAATGTCGGCTGTCGTGTCTCTTGACCCGTCATCGACGACGATGATCTCAAAGTCGTCAAAGGTCTGGGCCAGCAAGGCGTCCATCGTGGCACCAATGGTACGTGCGACGTTGAAGGCAGGGACAATAATTGAGGCTGCGGGCATGAAAAAATCCTATCTTTCAGCGTGAAAAAAGCGCGCGTGACAGGCGCAGGGGCAAGGCCGGTGCAACAACTGCCCCGATCAAGGTGAAAAGGCCGCGGCGCGGGGTGTCGAAAAAACCAGCCGGGCTGCTGATCAGACCGCGCAGCGCAAAGCCAAAGGCAAGCCCGCGGTTCTGTCCCAGCCGCAAGGCCCGCCGCGCAAGGTAGCGAAAGAAAATCGCATTGGATTTGCGGCTGGGTGTCTGGCCAAAGCGTGCTGCGGTGAACAGGGCCGCTTTGCGTCCTTGCATCATTGCAGGCAGGTCGGCAGACAACCCGTTGTTGCTGCTGCGATACCAGGTTTGGCAGATATCAATCCCCACAACCCGCGCACCGCCCCCGACCAGCCGGATAAGCCAATCAAGGTCTTCGTTGTGAACCATGGTTTCATCGAACCCCTGCGTCTGGACAAGGGCAGCCCGCCGCACAGCGATGTTTGACATGGTGCAGACCGGATTTTCCCCCAATAGCATCGGAATGGTCAACGGGCCCTTGGGCACGGTGGAAAAGACCTGCGCCTTTGCGGGGTCGTTCTGGAAAAAGGCGATCTGGCCATAGGCGGCATCCACCTCTTGGTCTGCAAAACAATCCGCCAATTGTGCCAGTTTGTCCGGCCCCCAAATATCATCCGCATCGCAAAATGCGACAATGTCGCCCTGTGCCACTGAAAGGGCACCAAGGTTGCGGGCCCGGCTTGGCCCTTTGCCATCATTCTTGATGAAGCAAATGCGCGGATCGCGGGCACAGGCATTGCGAAGGATGTCGCAGGTTGCATCGGTCGATCCGTCGTCGATGCAGATCACGTCCCATGCATCATAGGTTTGGTTGGCGATGCTGCGCAGTGTTTCTGACAGTGTACCGGCCGCGTTGTAGCAGGGGATAATGATTGAAAATCTGGTCATGCGCGCACCTGTGGTACCGAAGCGAAAAGATCGCGGTGAAGGGTTCTGATCGCGCCCAAACCCATCAGGACCGTGGTGCAAAAGACATAGCCCAATGCCATCGGGATCAGCCCGAAAGGGGCCAGCAGCGCGGTATTTGCCAAAACAGCCACGGCAAGCGCGCCGGTCATCCAAAGTTCGACCTGCGGTCTGCCCTGCACCCGTAGCCATCCGGCGGCAGTGGCCCATAGCGTTGTGGGGATCGCCACTAGGCATAGAATGGATACCAGCGGCGCGACCTGTTCCCATCCGGGTCCCAGCAGCAAGGGCACATAGAACGGGGCCAGCACGGATTGCAGCAACACCACTGGCGTGATCAGGCCAAGCCCGGTCAGGATGCTTTGCCGCAGCGTCTGGCTGTAATCGGCCGCGCGGCTGAGATGCGGGAAAAGAACGGTGGAAAATGCGGTAGCAAATGCATTCGACAGGCTCAGACCCGCATTGAATGCCATGAAATAGAGACCCAGAACATCGGCACCCATGGTCAACCCCACGACGATCTTGTCGCCCTGAAGCCGCAGAACCTTGACCACCTCGATGCTCAGAACCGCCCATCCGTAGCTGATGAAGGGGGGCAGGGGGGCGCGGACCGCCACTGGTGACGGCTGCCACGGGTGCAGGGCGCGGACAGCAAACAGCCAGATCGGCGCTGACAGGACCCTTGGCAGGATCAGCGCCAGTGCCGAAGGATAGATCACGATCAGGACAATCGACAGCAGGTTCGCGCCTACCACCTGTGCACCTGCGATGGCTGCCGTCTTGCGCAATTTGCCCGCCCGCATGGCCAATGCGACCTGCACCAGCCCGGCAGGCATAAACAGATACTCAAGCCCCATCAAAAAGATCAGACCCGCCAGCAGCGGGCTGCCACCCCAAAGCCATAGCGCCACGGCAAGTACCGACTGAACCGCAAACAACCCAATGCACCAGAACCAAAAGATCCCGCGCGCGGTCCTGCAGGTGGCCTCCAACTGTTCGTCTGAGGCTGCAATGATACGCTGACCGACCCCATTTTCGGTCAGTGCCTTCAGGATATCGCCCGCCGCCATGGCGGAGGCTGCGATGCCGATCTGTGTCAGGTCCAATGTCCGGGCCACGGCAATGACGACCAGCAGCCTGGATGCTTTGGCGGCAACTTCTGACGCGCCATAGGCCATCAGGTTGGTCGCAAAAGTTTTCGTTTGTGATGAAACTGGCATTTCAGGGGCTTTCGTTGATTTGCCCAGAACGTAAACCTGTTCGCCCTGTGCCGTCCCGGCCCCCACGGGACAGTTACACAGGGAATAAGGATCAGTGCCTATCCGTCAGGATAGCGCTGCTGACCTACTGCCCCTTGTCACCCGATTGGCTATGAAACTAGAGTGCCTGCAACTCGGTTCGGGAGATCATGATGCCATCAACACCCCTTTTGTGCGGCGCATTCAGCGTGGTGTTCATGGCTGCGGCCTGTACCAGCTATGATCCACCAGACAATCTTGAACAGGTGGCGCAGGGTGACGGGTATCAGGCGCAATACCGCGAACCTGATGTGACCCGCGCACAGGCGTCATTGCTTAGGTCCGAAGGGCTGAACCAGCAAAAGTGCCTTCCCTTTGGGGGGGACAAGGGCAAAGGGACAAGCATTGCCGCCAGCGCATTGTCTGGCGAGCGGCTGTCGCGCAATGATCTGCTGGATGTGCGTGTGGCCCAGGATGAGACCTTTAACGGCTCTTACGTGGTATCGCGTGATGGTATGCTCAAATTGCCGTTCCTGCCGCCGATACGCGCCCAGGGCCGCAGCACAGCGCAGGTCGAAGAGGATATCGCGCAGGCCTTGCTGGCTGATGAGTTTTATGACGAAGCGCCACGCATTTCTGTTAGGACCGCAGATTTTGCATCTGTGACTGTGGGTATTTCTGGTGCGGTGTTTGAACCTCACGCTGTCGAAATTGGCGGCGTGCGGGGGGATACTGTGGATGCCAGCCGTCAGGGGGCCTCGGGTGCCTCGACCGAAGGGCGCAATCTATCTGCGGCACTGCGTGCGGCGGGTGGCGTGCGCCCGGACGCAGATATCGCCGCCGTGCAACTGCGCCGCAATGGCCAGCTGTACCGGCTTGATATGCGAGGTGTGTTTGACGGGCAGAATTCCGTGGATGTCATGTTGCTGACCGGCGACGAAGTGCATGTTCCAAGCCGACAATGTTTTCAAGATGATCTGATGCGGCCAAGCCCGATCAGCCCGCCAGGTGTCAGCCTGTATCTGTCCAACCTGACGCAACCCGCGCAGAATAACGCCGCCGCCGCGATCGGCCAGACCGTGCGGCAGCTGCCCTATGGTTCGC
Source organism: Sulfitobacter sp. (assembly GCA_017854855.1). GTDB lineage: Bacteria > Pseudomonadota > Alphaproteobacteria > Rhodobacterales > Rhodobacteraceae > Sulfitobacter. The sequence continues at coordinate 4,846 of JAFMGZ010000031.1, forward strand.
GCTACATGCAGGCGGTGATTGATGCCAATTGTGTCGGCGGCCCGCGCAGTTCGAGCGCAGATAGATCAGCGGTTCTATTCTCGCGCAATCCGGTCACCGGGGTGTCAGTGGTTATTGAACGCGACATCGAGGATCTGTTGCGCCGCGCGGACCGGGATGACTTTGATCCCTATCTGCTGCCCGGCGATGCCTTGGCCTGCTATGACAGCACGATCACAAATATTGCTGAAATTGGCCGCCTGATCAGTGTGGTGACCGGGCTGCCCTAGATCAGATTTCCGCCAGGGCAGCTTTGCTGCGCCGCCAGATATCAGGGAGCAGGGCGATACCCTGTTCGACGTCCTCATGACTGCCCGTCTTGGCCGCGTTTTCAATGTGCAGCAAGGCATCGCGCATTTCCTGCGCTCCGAACAGGGCCGCATTTCCTGCAATCTTGTGCACTTCGGCGGCAATATCTGTTCTGTCCATGCTCTGGCTCTGCTGGAGCCAGCTGATCAGTTGATCGACCTCCGCCTTGAACCGTCCCAGAACCTTCAAATAGGCCTCGGCCCCCAAAACCTCTTTGGTCTCTGCATTATGGGCCAGATCAACGATATGCCTGCTCACCTTGGGGGGGGAAGCACCGGACCCGGCCAGGATTTCGCGCAAATCCGATTTGGTCAGCGGTTTGGTCAGCACATCGTCCATGCCGTCTGACAAAAACACCTGCCGCTCCTCGGCCAGCGCATTTGCGGTCAATGCCACGATCCGCGTGCGCGCGCAGGCCCCGCCGCCGTCCCTGATCTGCCGGGTCGCGCTGCGCCCGTCCAGAACGGGCATGCTGATGTCCATCAAGATCAGGTCAAAATGCTCGGCCGCCGCCAGATCGACACCTTGCTGTCCGTCATGGGCCTCGACCACGGTATGGCCGTCGGCCTGCAGCATTTCACGCACCAAGAAACGGTTGATCTCATTGTCTTCGACGACAAGGATGCGCAAGGGGGTATTGGGGATCTGGCCTTGCGGTACCGCTTTGGCGGGGGCTGGTGCCTGCGCCAAAGTGGCAGGGAATGTCACGCGAAATGTGGTGCCTGTGCCGACTTGACTGGTGAAACTGATCTCACCCTTCAGGACAGAGACAAACCGTTGTGCGATGCTGAGCCCCAGACCACTTCCCCCGACTTCCCTGTCATAGGACGTGTTGCCGGTCACGAAATCCTCAAAGATATGGCCCTGCAGCTCCGCAGGAATACCGATGCCAGTGTCCTCGATGGCAATCCACATCTGATCCGCGTGCCAGTTTACGGTCACCGATACCCTGCCGCGTTTGGTGAATTTCAGCGCATTTCCGATCAGGTTCATCAAGATGTGCTGCAGGCGGTCGCCGTCGGAAAAAACCCAATGCTGGCTTGGTCCGTCCCAACCCCAATCCAATGTCGTTTCCTGCGCCGAGGCCATTCCGCTTTGGCTGTCGATGATGTCTTGAAGCAGATCAGAGATATTGACCGGTTCCAGTGTCGCACTGACCTTGCCTGCATCGTAGCGGCTGATGTCCAGCACATCCGAGACATGGCTCATCAAAAGGCGGCTCGAGGTTTCCATATTGCGCAGATAGACGTCTTATTTGCCGGTCAATGTTGTGTCGCGCAGCAGGCTCATGTGACCCAGAATGCCGTTCAGCGGCGTTCTGATTTCATGGCTCATCGTCGCCAGGAATTCTGCCCGGCTTTTTTCGCCTGCGATGGCTTTGTCGCGGGCTTCTACCAGTTCCGCCTCATCTGCCATTTGCTGCGTAAGGTCGCGCAAGAAGGCAATGTAAATATCGCCGTCATCCGTGGTCGCCGACTGCAGGGCCAATTCAACTGGAAAAATAGAGCCGTCACTGCGCTTGGCCTCCAGCCGGACCCGGCCTTTGCCGACGACATGTTTCGCACCGCCACGCCGCATCCGCTCCATGCCTGCGTCATGTGCGCCGCGCAGATGATCGGGAACGATGATCGCCCCCAGCTCGCGGCCGATGACGTCGGCGGCGCGGTGTTTGAAAATCTCTTCTGCTGCGGGGCTGAATTCTACGATGATCCCGGCATTATCGCTAACGATGACGCCATCCAGTGAGGTATTGATCACCGTGTTCATCCGCGCACCGGTCTGCCGTTCGGCCCGCTCTCTTTCGCTGACCTGCCGGTTGAGGCGGATCAGATAAATGACAGAAAGTCCCAGTGCACTGATCAATGCAGCCAAAGCCAGCGCAAGTTCGAACATGGTTTGCGCGATACCTTGTCTTTGCAGATCAGCCTTGCTCGCAAATAACTTCAATCCGGAATTCGAAAGAACCCGAACCTCTGTCCTGATGTCCTCCAGCTTGCTGGCAAGCGTCGGTATGCTCGCAGTCAACTCCACATCGGTCCCGTCGATGATTGGCACGATCTGGTCCAGCCAATCCTCAACCTCTGCCAAGGTGGCGGTAAACTCCGGGTCATTGCGCAGAACGGCAAAGACCTGTGCGTCTGAGACAGTATTGATCCTGCTATAGAAGACATCAAAGCGGCGGCGCAGTTCCGTCAGATCTGATCCCAGATGGGCGCGGCGGGCAAACTCCAGGTATTCCACCTCTGTCTGCGACAAGGACCATTCGACATTATCGCTGGTCGCGGTGCCCAAGGCTGTGATCTCGCGAGAGACATTCCACGTCAGAAACATGATTGCGCTCAAAGACACAAGGCCAGCCATGACAAGCAACGTCCGGCTGACCTTGGCACCTGGATTTATATTGCTAGCCACATCCATCCCCGTGGTCTGGCGAAATTACGCTCTACCCAAAGGGTTACTGGGTGACTTCAATTCTGTCGAGTTGCCATATGCTGCGCGAATAGGTGACTTCACTGCGATAGGCGGCGTTTTGATCATAGGGATAGATCACCCAAAGCGGTCCTTTGTCGCGCAGTGACATGATCTCACCGTTCATTCGCATGGCGAGGATCGGACCGCCTTCGGTGGCGTCACTCAACGGGATCTCCACGGTATAGTCATTGATTGCTGTCGCCAGCAATGTGCCAGTCTCGGTACCGATGGCATCGGTCAACAGGTACAGGGGCACACCTTGGAACTCTTGCACGCCTTCGGTCCAGATGGTTGCGGTTTTGATCGTCTCAAGCCCCAAACTCTCAAGCGCCTGCCGGTCGTAGGTCTTGGTTTCGCCCCCTATTGTCACGGTCAGGATCACGCCCTCAGCACGGGCCGCGGTGCCAAGGCTGGATGTCAGTATGATAACGGCAAGAAACGCCAGAATGCGCAATAGCATGTCAGTCTCCCAATTCAGTTGGCAGTGTCATGCCACGGCGGGCGGTCTGTTGCACTGGGGGGATCGGGATAGGACCCTATCCTTTCGGATAGGGTCTGTGTTTCATGCTGCCTGTTGCTGCTGGTTCTGCCGGGCCTGCAGAAAGTTGACGAATGTCTCACTCAGGTCACCGCGGGCCATGGCAAAAGCGGCCGTAGCCTGCACAAAGCCCTGAACAGACCCGCAATCAAAGCGTTCACCGTCAAAGTTGAAGCCAGTGACGCCGACGGTCTCAACGTCCTGATTGATCGCATCGGTAAGCTGCAATTCGCCCCCCGCGCCGGGGCCAAGCGCATCTAGGCGGGCAAAGATCGACGGCTGCAGGATATATCGTCCCACGACAGCCTGGGTTGAGGGGGCCGCCTCTGGTCTGGGCTTTTCGACCAATCCACGGGCCCAGGAAATTCGGCCATGTGTTTCACGCACGTCCAGCACCCCGTAAGATGACACAGATGCTTGGGGCACCTCCATCGTAGCCAGCATATGACCGCCAACTTCTGAATGTGCTTGCACCATCTGGGCCAGCGCCCCTGTGGGGTGCATGATCACATCATCAGGCAGCAACACGGCAAAGGGCGCGTCGCCGATCAGGTTTTTCGCCTGCCGCACCGCATGACCAAGCCCAAGCGGGCGGGCCTGACGCAGAATGGTCAGTGCACCTTCGGGCATCCGTGAGGGGGCCAATGCGTCCAGGGCGGCAGTCTTGCCCTTGGCCTTGAGTTGCATTTCCAGTGCGGCGGCGGTGTCAAAATAATCCTCCAGCGCGCCCTTGCCTGCGGCAGAAACAAAGATGAACTCTTCGATCCCGGCTTTGCGCGCCTCGTCGACGGCGTATTGGATCAAGGGGCGATCCACCAAGGGCAGCATTTCCTTGGGGATCGATTTGGTTGCCGGAAGAAAACGGGTACCCATGCCTGCGACGGGAAAGACGGCTTTGCGAATATGTGTCATGACGATGTTCCTTGTTACATTTGTTGGACTTGAGTTTAGTAGATTTGAGTAGGGTTGAATTCAGCGTGCGCCGCGCCCTGTCAGGACCGCACGAAAGGTCATGCCGATGAGAATGAGATCAAGCAGGATTGTGCGGGAGCTTGCATAAGCGAGGTCCATTTCCACCATCAGATCAAAGCTGACATCGGCCCGGCCAGAGACCTGCCAGATGCCGGTGATGCCGGGCTTGACCGCCAGACGCCCCATTGCATGCAATGGATAGGCCTCCACTTCGCAGGGCAGCGCGGGGCGTGGACCGACAACGGACATGGTCCCCGACAAGACATTCAGCACCTGCGGCAGTTCATCGATCGACGCACGCCGGATAAATCGCCCGACACGGGTGATCCGTGGATCAGACTTTGACTTGAAACAGATGCCATCGCGGTCGGAATGGGCAACCACACCCGCGCGCAACTGCTCTGCATCGCTGACCATGGAGCGGAATTTGATCATGGTGAACGGTCGCCCGTCCTTGCCAATCCGGGTTTGTCTGAAAATGACCGGTCCCTTGCTCTCTGCCTTGATGGCCAATGCGGTCACCGCAAAGAGGGGGGCCAGCAGAACCAGCGCGGCAAGCGACACGGTAATGTCCAGCAACCGACGGCCCACCGTTGTCGGCGAAACAGCAGCGACGGTGTCCTTGGCGGTCCGAGCCAGAAAGCTGAAGTTGCCGATCAGATAGCGTTTGGCCAGCCGCCGCGGCTCCATTGCCAGGCGCCACATCCATTCGCATTTCACCTTGCGTACCCATGCCGGTGCGCGTTTCACATTGCCGGCAAAAAAGTCCAGCGCTGCACCAACGCCCAAAGTCAGACCTGCCTTCAGAAGGGGCGCATTGCGGTAAAGCCAGATTTCCTGCATTGGCACGCCGAGTGCGACAAGGACGATGTCAGCGCCGCTGGCGTTGATGTCCGCGACCAGGGCGGCATCATCTTGCGCCTGACCAAAGCCATCACGGGTGCCCACAATGCGCAGTCCGGGAATTTTGCGCAGCAAATTCGCCGCCGCCTGGTCCGCCGTACCCGGAGCCCCGCCAAACAGATAGACGGATTTTCCGCGTCTTGATGCGTCCTTCAGCAAGGCGGGGATCAGGTCCGTGCCATTCAGATTGGCCGTCAACCTCTGTCCGCCCATGCGGCCTGCCAGTGCAACACCGATGCCATCTGGCAGCAGCAGGTCCGCGCTTCGGACCGCTGACGCATATATCTTGTTGCGCGCCATGACGTTAAAACAGTGGGCATTCATGAAATGAACGCGCCGGCGTCCGGGCGAAAGCAGCATCGCAATCACATCTGACCCAGTCGCATCCACGAGGGACACGCGCAGGCCGGGAATAAAGGTTTCGCGAAGATTTCCTACCGGTGTCAGCGGGCCGCGGAAGCTTGGGGAGATGGTCATTTGGCAGTCCTCGTTCATCAATTCGATTTCTCTTTTGATCAACGAAAATGCCATGCCGGCGCAACGGAGCGGGAGGAGAGGTATCCGGCGCAGATGGTAAGTGCCCCAGCCTTTTGGCAGGGCAAATCAGGCCATCTTGGCCAAAACCTATCCCTTTGGGGTGGTTAATTATTCTATTGTCCCAGTGCTTGTGCCTTTGATTGGCCGCATTCTCGGTCTATTTTGACCGCAGATGCCAGGGGACTGACGATGAGAGTATTAATAGCTGACGACCACGATCTGCTGCGTGACACGCTTGTGATGTTTCTTGAGGGGGCAGGCGAGATGGTGACCGCAACGGCTGGCACCTTGGACGAGGCCTGCAAAAGGATCGAAGCAGAAGACCGTTTTGATCTGATCTTGCTTGATTATAACATGCCGGGGATGAACGGGCTTGAGGGGCTGCGCCGCGCAATTGCGCTGGGCGGCGGTCAGCGGGTTGCACTGATCTCTGGTGAAGCGACGCGCCATATTGCCGAAGCCGCGCTGGAGGCCGGTGCCGCAGGCTTCGTTCCCAAATCCCTGCCTGCAAAATCACTGGTCAATGCGGTAAAGTTCATGGCGATGGGTGAACAATATGCGCCCATCGATTTCATGACGGCGGTTGATGTCATTCCCGACAACCCGCTGGCGGATAAACTGACCCCCAGAGAGTTGCAGGTTCTCAAAGGTCTGACAGAAGGTAAGTCGAACAAAGAGATCGCGCGCGATCTGGATGTGACGGAACCCACTGTAAAACTGCACGTCAAGACGCTTTACCGCAAAGTGGGTGCGGCCAACCGCACGCAGGCTGCGTTGATCGCCCGTGAGGCAGGCCTGTTCTGAACTATCCCAAAGGATAGGATCGGACCCCCCAATGCCCTTTCGGCTGCCCCTCTGCCCAGGTGAGGTGCCGGGCCAAAACAGATAGATCATCGGCAAAGGAACCCGCCGATGCCAATGACACCAGACCTGAGCTTGCCAAAGTCGCCATTTGTCCAACCCGCCGCAGGCGGCTTTGTGCGCCGTATCCTGATGGGTGGCAAGCTGAGCGATATCAAACGGATGCCCCGCTATGTCGCGACCGCGATCATGGGGGCTACGCTGATCTGGGCACCGCTTTTGGGATACCTCAAAACAGCGCCGCTGAGTTATCGTTCGTCCATCTCGTTGATCATGCCGGGGTCGGGTGCATCAGCCTCGATGAACGTCAACGGGATCGGGCAGGCGACGTCTTATGCAAACTCTGCCTTCTCCAGCAATTCGGTCAGCCCCACAGAAACCTACAAACGCCTGTTGGGCGCGGATCGGATCATCGCGGCTGCCGCAGTGTCACTGGGGATTGACCGGTTAGACCTGTCTGCCCCTCGCGTGCGTTTGGTTGATCAGACCAGCCTGATCCATATCGAAGTGACCGGGCGCAGCCCGCAGGCGGCGCAGGATCGAGGCAATGCAATCCTCAAGGCGTTTTTCACCGAACTGGACGCCCTGCGCGAGGATGAGGTCAGCACCCGCGAGGACAGCGGCCTGCAGGCCATCGCAGATTACCGCGTGTCGGTCTCTGAAACCCGTGCGCGCATCGAAGCGTTGCAGCAAAGCACGGGGCTTCTTTCGGTGGATCAATATGACGTCTTGCTGGGCCGGCATCTGGCGCTTGATGATGAAATTCAGGTCCAGCGGGCCAAGCTGGATGAACAAGTCGCCGCAAAAGGCGCGTTGGAGGGGCAATTGGGGCTGGAGGCAAAGGCTGCTGCCGCCACGCTCAGGCTGTTTGCGGATGGTGCCTATCTGGCCCTGCTGGATGAGGTCGCCCGCGCGCAGGTTGCCCTGACCGAGGCCTCCGCCCGCTACGGAACCCGCCACCCGGAAGTGGAACAGGCCCGTGCCGCCCTTGGCCAAGCCAAATCAGTCACACAGGATTTGGCCCAACGGTTGACCGGCCTTTCGGTGACCGCATTGGGTGGACTTGATCTGGCTCCCGAAGGCGCGCGTGCACAGCTTCTGGCCGACCTTGTGCGCAAGGATGCCGATGTCACAGGTGCGCAGCAGCAGCTAGCCACGCTTGAGCGGCAATACCATGCCAGCAGGACCGCATTGGATGCCTTTGCCCCTGCTGCCGCTGAACTGCAGGATCTTGAGCGGGATTTCTCTGTTGCCGAGGCTGTTTTTGCCTCTGCGATTGCGCGGGCACAGTCCAGTAAATCAGATGTCTATGCCTCTTATCCACTGGTGCAGGTGCTTGAAAACCCGTCGCTGCCGGATCGGCCCTCTTCGCCCAACCGCAAGCTGGCATTGATGGCTGGCGTCGCCGCGACGCTGATGTTGCTTTTCGGGCTTGCGATGGGTTGGATCCGGCTGGCGCTGATTTCACGCCTGCTCAAGAAACCTGTTGGCAAAGATGACTGATCTGGGCCCGGCTGAGCGGATCGTCTACCGGACGTTTACGCTGACATGGCCCTTTTATGCGATTGGGGCGCTTTATGTCGTCGGTCCGGTGCTGGCCTGGATGATCGGGGCACTTGCGGTTGTTGTCTTGTACCTTGGTCCCGCTGTGCGCCCTGACCTGCGCGCCACGGGCCCTGTGCCTGCGGTGGTCTGGGGCTGGTTGGGCGGCATGACCGTGATGTTGATCGCATTGTGGCTGGGCCATCTGGATTGGGGGTTGGGGACTGGCCAGACGATCAAATCGTCTATTGGCTGGGCCAAGGGTTGGGCGCTATTGGCGCTTTTCCCGCTTGCGGGGGCGGTGCTGCCCATCCGGCGCGAGGTTCTGATCCGCGCGCAATGTGTTGTAGGGCTGTGGACGCTTGTCCTGGCACCCATTCTGATCGCAGCCCCCTATATCGGCTTGCCAGAACGGATATTCACCTCGCCGCTCAAGGCCGTTGGCGGGCCGGGGCCTGAATATTTCTCGGTGTATTTCTTTACCTGGGACCCCTCAAGCTGGACGCCAAGATGGCAGTTCTACGCGCCCTGGTCGCCCTTTGCGGCCTTATTAGGGACTGTTATGGTGCTGTTTGCGCTGGAAGAGAAAGACATCAAATGGCGCAGCATCGGTATTGCTGCGGGCGCTGTGATGATCTTTGCGTCCAAGTCGCGGATGGGATTGGTTGGGCTGGTTGCTTGCACCACGATCCCGCGGATGATGCCCTTTGTGCTGCGGGGGTGGGCATGGCAGGCTCTGGCTGGTTTTACTGCCTCCATGGCCGTTTTGGGCACCACGCTTGCCACTGCCGCAACGGATGCGGTGGCCGCCTTTAAAGGGGCCCGCGCCGACAGCACCCGCGTGCGCGAAACCCTGCAGCGCATCGCGACGGAACGCTGGCAGAATGACGGCTATTGGTTTGGCCATGCAACGGTCCAGCCGGGCAGCCATGCGGTAGAATATATGCCGATTGGCAGCCACCACACGTGGTACGGCTTGCTGTTTGTAAAAGGTCTGCTGGGGTTCTTTGCATTCCTCATTCCCTTTGTCTGGCAATTTGCCGTGACCCTCAAGGATGCGACACTGGGGCCAAGGGGCCGGTTGCCGCTGGGGATCATGATGACATTGACCCTGCTGTCCTTTGGCGAAAATATTGAGATTGAGGCCTATTTGCTTTGGCCTGCTTTGCTTTTGCTGGGCATCCACGCCAGAGAGACAAGCACCAGCGATCAGGCCCTGCAGCCCTGATTTGCGAGCCTTATGCCTTTGCCGCATCTGGCGCAGGTGACGGCAGATCCATGGCCAGCCGCTGCATCAACCAGTCCCGAAACAAAACGGCGGTCGGCTCTGCCTCATTGATGCGCAGGTAATATCCTTCGTTGCAGGGGGCATATGCCGCATGCGCCCGGACCAGTTGACCGGTTTGCAGCACATGGCCCGCCAACAGCTCACTCACCAAGGCGACGCCATTGCCATGGACTGCCATATTCAACGCGGCGCCATATGAATCCACGAAAATACTGGGACGCGGATCACCACCGACGGCGTGTTTCCAACTGCGCCATCCGTCAGAGGTGCCGACGGATTCGATCAAGGGAAGATCCTTCAGGTCGCCGGCCACTGCGGGTGATTTGAGGGCAATCAGACGGTTCGGCGTCAGCAATACCGCATTTTGGCCTACCTGTTTTTCAGACCCAAAGGGGATTTCGACATAGGCGCGGATGGCCTGGAAATCATCCGGCCAAATCGTGCTCAGGAACCGCAATCGCACGTGGGGCGCGCGTTTGGTGAACTCTGCCAGATGCGGTGCAATGATCCATTGTGCGACGCTGACAGAGGTTGCGATGGTCAATGTATCCTCAGTGGGGGTGGTATCAAACGTTCGTGCAGCCGCAGCCAGCATGTCCAATGCGGCACCGACCTGCGGCAGCAGCTTGCGCCCCTCATCGGTCAGGGACAGACCGCGCGGCAGACGGATGAACAAAGCGACGCCCAGCCGCATCTCCAGCGATTTGACATGTTGGCTGACCGCCGATTGGGTCATGCCGATTTCTTCCGCAGCGGCGGTAAAACTCAGCCGCCGTGCCGCGGCCTCAAAGGCGCGGAACCACGTCAGATGAGGAAGGGCCTGTACCATTGATAATCCAGCTATAAGTCTTACTAATACCTAAGGGCATAAATCATTCGTTTGTCAAATTTGTCGCACTTCCCGAAGACTGCGCCTTGCGGACCAAGGAGGGTGATGATGCAGCCGGAAATCAGAAAACTGGTAACCTACGACGAAGAAATCCTGATCGAGGGCTATCGTGCCACCGACAAACCATGGCGGCTTTTTGCGGTGGCGGCCGTGGTCCGCAACCCTTGGGCCGGGCGCTATGTGGCCGATCTCAAGCCAGAGATACAGGCATACGGTCCAATTCTGGGCGAGATGATGACAAAGCGCATGATCACCCTGGCCGGAGGCTCTGGCGAGGCGATCGAGGCCTATGGCAAGGCTGCAGTTGTTGGCCTGAACGGCGAGATTGAGCATGCATCAGGGCTGATCCACACCCTGCGGTTTGGCAATCACTATCGTGAGGCCGTGGGCGCGAAATCCTATCTGGCCTTCACCAATACCCGCGCAGGGGCGAATGCGCCCATTATGGTGCCCTTGATGGACAAGAACGATGCGGGCCGCCGTTCGCATTACCTGACCATTCAATTTGCCATCCCCGATGCCCCGCGAGATGACGAGATCGTGGTCGTTCTGGGCGCTGCAACAGGCGGGCGTCCGCATCACCGCATTGGTGACCGCTATCAGGATCTAAAGGATTTGGGTCATGACCTGGACAACCCAGCCGCGGTCTGAACTGGGGCCGCTGGCGGCGATCACCAAAGGCAAGGGGCCGGTGGTTGTGCTGATCCACGGCGTCGGCTTGCGGGCAGAGGCATGGGGCGGGCAGATTGATGCCCTGTCGCAGGATCATCATGTTCTGGCCGTCGACATGCCGGGGCATGGGGCCAGTTCCAAACTTGCCCCGGCATCCGGCCTGACCCAGTTCACCGATGCCATTGCCACGGCGATTTCCGATACCGTTGACGGCCCCTTTGTCGTGGTGGGCCATTCCTTTGGGGCGATGATCGCCCTGGATATGGCCGCCCGCTATGGGGAACGCCTGCGCGGTGTGGTCGCGATGAACGCAATCTTTCGCCGCAGCCCAGAGGCTGCAGCCGCGGTTGCGGCCCGTGCGGCAGAGCTGGACGGCGTCAGCATGGCCGACCCCTCTGGACCTTTGGCGCGTTGGTTCGGCGTTGCACCTTCGGCTGCGCGGGACGCCTGTCGCGACTGGCTGACGACGGTTGATCCTGCAGGCTACCGGGCGGCCTACCGCGTCTTTGCACAAGAAGACGGGCCCAGCGATCAGGCGCTTGCCGCATTGGGTTGTCCGGCGCTTTTCCTCACCGGCGCGCAGGAGCCGAATTCGACACCCGCCATGTCCCATGCCATGGCAGCACTGGCACCGCAGGGCCAGGCGCAGATCATCGCGAATGCCGCGCATATGATGCCGATGACCCATGCGCGGACGGTTGCTGACATATTGTGCGATTTCGCGAAAGGATGTGCCAGATGACCGCCTTGGACCCCCGCGCCCTGCGCAATGCCTTTGGCAGCTTCATGACAGGCGTCACGGTGGTGACGACCTTGCGGTCGGACGGCACCCCTGTCGGGTTTACCGCCAACTCCTTTTCGTCGGTATCCCTTGATCCGCCGCTGCTGTTGGTCTGTCCAGGCAAGTATCTGTCCAGCTACGACAGCTTTGTGCAGTGCAGCCATTTCGCGGTGAATGTACTGTCCGAAGGGCAAGAGGATGTGTCGAACATCTTTTCCAGCTACAAGGGCGACCGTTTTGCCCGCGTGCCCCATGATCTGGACCGCAACGGTGTGCCGCTGATCGGTGGGGCGACGGTGCAGTTTTCCTGCAGGACCCATCAATCCATCCCTGCGGGCGATCACTGTATCCTGATCGGGCAGATCGAGGACTTTGTTCACACAGAGGCGATGGGCCTTGGCTATGTTGGCGGGCAATACTTCAGCCTAGGTCTGGAACGCGCGGCCTTTGAGCCGGCCTCTGGCCAGCCCAATTGCGGTGCCATCATCGAGGATGGCGACCGCGTCTGGCTGGAGAGCACACCGCAGGGGCTGCGCCCGCCGCAGATTGCCTTGGGCGACCGCAGTCAACTATTGCTTCAGATGCGCGAAATGCTGGTTAACAAGGGCTTTGCCGCCGAGCTTGGGCAGGCCTATTCGATCTTTGAAGATACCAAGCGTCGTCAGCACTATACCTATTTCCTCGCCACCGGCCACTGCCTGCGGCCCCAGGAAAACATCGTGCCGGTCCCCATCGCCGATCTGCCTGACGCCCCCTTTGCGACCCCGGCCATTGCCCGCATGATGACCCGCTTTGCGCTTGAGGCGCGGACCCGCAGCTTTGCACTCTACCTTGGCGATACCGAACAGGGTGTCGTCCACGATACGCCGGAAAGGACGTAACCCATGGATTTCTCATTGTTTGTACATATGGAGCGGATTACGCCCAAGCAGGATCACAGCGTGCTGCGCAAGGAACTGATCGCACTTGCGAAAATGGCTGATGCAGGCGGCATGCGGGCAGTCTGGACCGGGGAACATCACGGTATGGAATTCACCATCGCCCCCAACCCCTTTCTGACGCTGGTCGACCTGTCGCATCAGACACAGCATGTGCAGCTGGGGACCGGCACGGTGATCGCACCCTTTTGGCATCCGATCAAACTGGCCGGAGAGGCCGCCGCTGCGGATCTGATCACCGAAGGACGGATAGAGCTGGGCATCGCGCGCGGCGCCTATTCATACGAATACGAACGCCTGATGCCGGGCATGGACGCCTGGGAAGCAGGACAAAGAATGCGCGAAACAGCACCATTGCTGCGCCAGCTTTGGGCTGGGGATTGCGCCCATGAGGGCGAGTTTTACCAATTCCCCGCAACCACCTCTGCCCCGAAACCGGTGCAGCCCGACGGCCCGCCCATCTGGATCGCGGCGCGTGATCCCAACAGCCATGCCTTTGGCGTTGAAAACGGATTCAACATTCAGGTCACGCCGCTGTGGCAGGGCATGGAAGAAATCCAGAGCCTGATGGATAAATTCAACGCCGCCTGCGCGGCATATAGCGGCCCAAGGCCCAAGATCATGCTGCTGCACCACACCTATGTGGGGTCGGATGCCGCGGATGTGGCACAGGCAGCAGAAGAATTTTCGCGATTTTATTGCTACTTTGGGGCATGGTTCCAGAACAAGCGCCCGGTTCAGCAGGGCTTGATCGAAACCCTGTCGGATGCGGAAATGGCGGAAAACAAGATGATGGCCCCTGAAAACATGCTGCGCGATCTGACCATGGGCACAGCGCAGGATGTGATTGACCAGATCAAACGCTACGAAGACCTTGGGTATGATGAATATGCCTTCTGGATCGACAGCGGCATGGATTTTGAACGCAAGCGTGCGTCGCTGTCGCGGTTCATCAATGACGTCATGCCGGCATTTACGTGAGGACCCTAATGACACAACACCCGCATTATCAGCTCTTTATCGACGGCGCATGGACCGAAGGCAGCACCGGTCAGGTGATGGAGACGAAAAACCCTGCAACCGGCGCGGATTGGGCCACCTTTGCCTGTGCATCACCGCAGGACGTGGAGCGCGCGATCGCAGCGGCGCGCCGCAGCTTGAATGATCCGGCATGGCGCGACATGACCCAGACCCAGCGCGGCAAGCTGCTGTATCGTCTGGCCGAGCTGATCGAAGAAAACGCCGCTGATCTGGGCCGGGTCGAGACCACCGACAGCGGCAAACTGCTGGCCGAAACATCCAGTCAGACGCGATATGTCGGTGATTATTACCGCTATTATGCAGGGCTTGCCGACAAGATTGAGGGGGCAGTATTGCCCATAGACAAGCCTGACATGCATGTCTTTACCCGCCGTGAACCCCTGGGCGTGGTGGTGGCCATCGTGCCGTGGAATGCGCAGATGTTCCTGACCGCGACCAAACTGGGGCCCGCCCTTGCCGCAGGCTGTGCCGTGGTGCTCAAGGCTTCGGAAATTGCACCGGCTCCGATGTTTGAATTTGCCCGGCTGATTGAGGCTGCGGGCTTTCCGCCCGGTGTTGTCTCTGTGATCACGGGGGATGCCGATAATTGCGCGATACCGCTTACACGCCACCCGGATGTGGACCGTATCGCCTTTACCGGCGGGCCGGAAACCGCGCGCCATGTGGTGCGCAATTCGGCAGAGAGTTTTGCTGTGACTTCCCTGGAGCTGGGCGGCAAATCCCCGATCGTGGTCTTTGAGGACGCGGATCTGGACGGTGCGGCGAACGGGCTGATCGCCGGCAATTTCGGCGCATCGGGACAAAGCTGTGTCGCGGGATCGCGCGGGTTGATCCAGCGGTCCGTTCTTGACGACCTGGTCGCCCGGATCACTGAAAAAGCATCAGCTATCCGCGTGGGTGACCCGCTGGACGGGGGCACCCATGTTGGCCCCTTGTGCACTGCGGCACAGGTGGCGCGGATCGTGGATACGCTGGCCAAGGCCAAATCCCAGGGGGCAAGGATCCATTTTGGCGGCGCGCCGCTGGACCAGCCGGGCAACTATATGGCCCCCACGCTGGTGGAATGCGCCAGCCCCGATACCGAGACCCTCAAGATCGAGATGTTCGGGCCCGTGATGTCCCTGATCGCCTTCGATACCGAAGAAGAAGCCATCGCCCTGGCCAACAACTCGCCCTACGGGCTTGGCTCGGGGGTGTTCACCCAGAACCTTGCGCGTGCGCACCGCGTGTCCGCGCGGCTCAAGGCGGGGATCTGCTGGGTCAATACCTACCGGGCCATTTCGCCCATCGCGCCTTTTGGCGGGTACAACCAGTCAGGTTATGGCCGTGAGGCGGGGCTGGACGCGATCCACGACTACACCCGCACGAAAACCACTTGGATAAATACCTCTGACAGCCCCATGGCGAACCCCTTTGTCATGCGCTGAAGCTGTAAAAGACCCGCGCCGCAAAACCCGCGCGGGTCTATGCGCCCGCGCCTGAAACGCGGCCTGAAATCTGGGATTGAGGCGCGTTAGGTTATACGTCACCCGTCAGCTATTCCCCAAAACGGTTTGACGTTGTGGAATGCCGTTTGTTTCCTGCTGTTCAGATGATTATATTGGCAGGAAACATCGCCAACCGACCTCATTCAACGAAGAAAAGGGCGCTGGCGGCGATCCAGACACCACAGGGGGCGCAGACCATGACCGTTGACAATACAAAACGCGCGGCCCCCCTGCCGCAGCAGAACCCGCACAGCATCCGCGATGCACCAGAGAAAAATCTGGAGGCCGCGATTGGCCGTGAAGTGCGGGCCTACCGACGCAGACAGAATATTACGGTCGCTGAATTATCGGCCACAACCGGCATCTCAATCGGCATGCTGTCCAAGATTGAGAACGGCAATACATCGCCGTCACTGACCACGTTGCAGACCCTGGCCAATGGGTTGTCCGTTCCGATGACCGCCTTCTTTCGCGGCTATGAGGAAAACCGCGTGGCCGTCCATACCAAGGCGGGCACCGGCGTCACGCTTGAGCGTGAAGGCACGCGGGCCAATCATCAATACAACCTTCTGGGACATATCGGTGCCAATGACAGCGGTGTGATCGTTGAGCCCTATCTGATTACCCTCACGGCTGAATCAGACGTATTTCCCACCTTTCAGCACGGCGGCATCGAAACGATTTACATGCTCGAAGGCGAGGTGGATTACAGGCATGGCAACGCGGTCTATCCCCTCAAACCCGGGGACACCTTGTTTTTTGATGCCGACGCGCCGCATGGGCCAGAGACCCTGATCAAACTGCCGGCACGCTACCTTTCGATCATCAGTTACCCCCAAAAGTCTTGAGGACCTCAGGGTGCCTGAATTCTAGGCGATCCACGGAAAAAATTTGCCCCAAATGAAAATAAGTTTCCTCTTGGTTGAGAGGGGGCCGTTGGGCTGCTAATGTTGGATTCGCAAATTCGCGCTTTGGCGCGGACCTCTTTTTCAGGAATGAGACCATGTGTGGCATTGTAGGCCTGTTTCTCAAAGATAAGACGATGGAGCCCCAGTTGGGCGCATTGCTTAGCAATATGTTGATCACCATGACCGACCGCGGCCCCGACAGCGCGGGCATCGCGATCTACGGCAATGAGCTGCCCGGTCAGACCAAGCTGACCGTGCAATCCGACCAGCCCGAAATGGATTTCCCTGCTCTGGAGGCCGACCTGAGTGCGCATCTGGGCTGTGCGGTTTCGATGCACGTCAAGAGCACCCATGCGGTTCTGGCTGTCCCCTCTGGCCTGTCGGGGCCCGCCCGCGCGGCCCTTGCCTCCCTGCGGCCTGCCGTGCGTGTGATGGGCCGTGGCGATACGCTTGAAATCTACAAGGAAGTGGGCCTGCCCAAGGACGTGGCCTCGCGGTTCGAGATTGCCACGATGTCCGGAACACACGGGATCGGTCACACCCGGATGGCCACGGAATCTGCCGTGACCACAATGGGTGCGCATCCGTTCAATACCGGGGACGACCAATGTCTTGTCCACAACGGGTCGTTGTCGAACCACAACTCCCTGCGCCGCAAATTACGCCGCGAGGGCATGCACATCGAGACCGAAAATGACACCGAAGTGGGGGCCGCCTATCTGACATGGCGCATGCAGAACGGGGCCACATTGGGCGAGGCGCTGGAAAGCAGCCTGACCGATCTTGATGGCTTCTTTACCTTTGTGGTCGGGACCAAGGATGGCTTTGGCGTGGTGCGCGATCCAATTGCCTGCAAACCTGCGGTCATGGCCGAAACGGATCAATACGTGGCCTTTGGGTCGGAATACCGCGCCCTTGTGGATCTGCCCGGCATCGAAACCGCCCGCGTCTGGGAACCAGAACCCGCCACGGTCTATTTCTGGACCCATGACATGCCTCCACACTCCTCCAGCAAGGCCGCCTGAATGCAGACCATCGACCTACAGGAAACCGGATTGCGCGATCTGAACCAGACATTGCATGCGCAGTCAGAGACAACAAACCAGACCGCATGGGAAATCCTTAATCCCAAGGGGGCCCATGCCATCGCCTGCGGTCTGGATGCCCCGATCGAAGTCACTGTGAAAGGGTCAACCGGCTATTATTGCGGCGGGATGAACAAACAGGCGACGATCAACATTCACGGCTCTGCCGGGCCGGGCGTCGCTGAAAACATGATGAGCGGCACAGTGATCATCGAAGGGGACGCGAGCCAATATGCCGGGGCCACCGGAAATGGCGGATTGCTGGTGATCAAGGGCAACGCCTCATCGCGCTGCGGCATCGCGATGAAGGGGATCGACATCGTGGTACATGGCAATATCGGACATATGAGCGCCTTCATGGCGCAGTCGGGCAATTTGGTTGTCTGCGGCGATGCTGGTGACGCGCTGGGTGACAGTCTCTATGAGGCGCGGCTTTTTGTACGTGGCAGCGTCAAGTCACTGGGGGCCGATTGCATCCAGAAAGAGATGCGCCCGGAGCATCTGGCCCTGCTTGCCGATCTGCTGGAACGCGCGGGTTGCGATGCAAAACCCGAGGAATTTACCCGCTACGGGTCAGCCCGCAAGCTCTATCATTTCAATATCGACAACGCCTACTGAGGGGCCCGCCATGACCGACGATACCGCCAACGCCCCGCGCACCCTGCCGGTGCAATCCGCGACCTTCACCAATTCCGTCAACGCCGAAATTCGCCGCGCGGCGGCCACGGGCATCTATGACATTCGCGGGGGCGGTGCCAAACGCAAGCTGCCGCATTTTGACGATCTGCTGTTTCTGGGGGCCTCTATCTCGCGCTATCCGCTCGAAGGGTACCGCGAGAAATGTGACACCTCGGTGACCCTTGGCACCCGTTTCGCCAAGAACCCGATCGAACTGGATATCCCGATCACGATCGCGGGCATGTCCTTTGGCGCACTCTCGGGTCCTGCCAAAGAGGCGCTGGGCCGGGGGGCGACGCTGGCGGGTACTTCCACCACCACCGGCGATGGCGGCATGACCGAAGAAGAACGCGGCCATTCCAGGAAACTGGTCTATCAATACCTGCCATCGCGCTACGGGATGAACCCTGACGATCTGCGCCGCGCGGATGCGATTGAGATCGTTGTGGGGCAGGGTGCCAAGCCCGGCGGCGGTGGCATGCTTTTGGGGCAAAAGATCACCGAACGGGTGGCGGGCATGCGCAATCTGCCGGTGGGGATTGATCAGCGGTCCTCTTGTCGTCACCCCGATTGGACCGGGCCTGATGATCTGGAAATCAAGATCCTTGAGCTGCGCGAAATCACCAGCTGGCGGGTCCCGATCTATATCAAGGTAGGCGGCGCGCGGCCCTATTTCGACACCACCCTCGCGGTCAAGGCGGGGGCGGATGTGGTCGTGCTGGACGGGATGCAGGGCGGCACAGCCGCGACGCAGGACGTCTTTATCGAACATGTGGGACAGCCCATTCTGGCCTGTATTCCCGAAGCGGTCCGAGCGCTGCAGGACCTGGGGCTTCACCGTGAGGTGCAATTGGTCGTGTCTGGCGGCATCCGCACCGGGGCGGATGTGGCCAAAGCGTTGGCGCTGGGGGCCGATGCGGTGGCCATCGGCACGGCGGCATTGATTGCACTGGGCGACAATGACCCCAAATGGGAGGCGGAATATAACGCCCTTGGCACCACCGCAGGGGCCTATGATGACTGGCACGAGGGGCGTGACCCCGCAGGCATCACCACACAGGACCCTGAGCTGATGGCACGTTTTGATCCCATTGAAGGCGGGCGGCGTCTGAACAATTATCTCAAGGTCATGACCCTTGAGGCGCAAACGATCGCCCGTGCCTGCGGCAAGAACCATGTCCACAACCTTGAGCCGGAGGACCTTTGTGCCCTGACGATGGAGGCGGCTGCCATGGCAAAGATACCGCTGGCCGGCACCGACTGGTATCCGGGAAAGCCGGGGACATCCTATTAAACTGAACACAGGGCGCGGCCATGTCATGGCACGCGCCCTTACTTTGATCCAACCGACGGGGATAGCCAATGACCACAGATCTTGCCAAGTTCGCCAAGGATAACGGCGTCAAATACTTCATGATTTCCTTTACGGATCTGTTTGGCGGCCAGCGCGCCAAATTGGTCCCGGCGCAGGCCATCGCGGGGATGCAGCAAGAGGGTGCAGGCTTTGCGGGTTTTGCCACATGGCTGGACATGACCCCGGCCCATCCTGACATGCTGGCCGTGCCGGACCCGTCATCCGTGATCCAGCTGCCCTGGAAACCAGAGGTGGCATGGGTCGCGGCCAATTGCGTCATGGAGGGCCAGAGCGTCGAACAAGCCCCCCGCAACGTTCTGAACCGGCTGATCGCTGAGGCAGAGGCCGAAGGGCTTTATGTGAAAACCGGGGTTGAGGCAGAGTTCTTCTTGCTCAATGCGGATGGCTCTGAAATCAGCGACCCCTACGATACCGCAGAAAAACCCTGCTACGATCAACAGGCCGTCATGCGCCGCTATGATGTGATCGCCGAGATTTGTGATTACATGCTTGAACTGGGTTGGGGCCCCTATCAAAACGACCACGAGGACGCGAATGGCCAGTTTGAGATGAACTGGGAATTCGACGACATCCTGCGCACGGCCGACAAACACAGCTTTTTCAAGTTCATGGTGAAATCTGTCGCTGAAAAGCACGGATTGCGCGCGACTTTCATGCCCAAACCCATCGCTGGTCTGACCGGCAATGGCTGCCACTGCCACATCTCTGTCTGGGACAAGACCGGCAAGACCAATGTATTTGCCGGTGCCGGCGATGGCCAAACCGGTGAGGTGGGCCTGTCTGAACGGGGCAAGCATTTCCTTGGCGGCATCATGAAACATGCCTCTGCTTTGGCCGCGATCACCAATCCCACTGTGAACAGCTACAAACGCATCAACGCGCCCCGCACGATGTCAGGGGCAACCTGGGCACCCAACACGGTGACATGGACCGGCAATAACCGTACGCATATGGTCCGCGTGCCCGGCCCCGGCCGGTTTGAGCTGCGGCTGCCCGATGGGGCTGCCAACCCGTATCTGTTGCAGGCCGTGATCGTGGCGGCGGGCCTGTCTGGCCTGCGCGCCAAGGCCGATCCGGGCCAGCGCCACGATATTGATATGTATGCGGAAGGCCACAGGGTAACAGACGCGCCAAGGCTGCCGCTGAACCTGCTGGACGCGCTGCGCGAATACGACCGCGACACCGGATTGAAAGCCGCCATGGGCGAGGCGTTTTCCCAGGCCTTTCTCAAGCTCAAGCATCAAGAATGGAACGCCTATGCGACGCATTTCAGCCAATGGGAAAAGGACAATACGCTGGACATTTGATCACCAGCATCGCCCGTGTTCGCCACGGGCGGCACCGATCCCGTTAAAATCCCACCAATAATTGATGGCAGGCCGCCAAGCCGGATTTTGTGAAAACCGATCGCTGGCGGGTGCACGGGCCATCGCAGCAGTGACCAAAACCATATATTCCAACAGGTTAATCCAAGCGGGGCACTGCCAGCACCGTAGGATGCCGCCATACCCCAGTCGCCAAAGGCCTGAGGGCGCACCAAATTTGACCTGTATTCTAACCGGATTTTTCACAGGGCTTTAGACCGCAGTAACGACGCAATCCTATCTGATACGTCAGTCACAAAAGGATAGCGCCATGATGAAACTTTACGCCTGTCTGGGCTCTGGCAACAGTTATAAACCTTGGCTCGCGCTGCATCAGCTGGGTCAGGCGTTTGACCTGATCTTGATCGACGTCTTGCAGGGCGAACAGAAATCCCATGCATTCCTGAAAATAAACCCTCTGGGTGTGGTGCCTTTTCTTGAGATAGACGCAGACAAGCGCATGGGGGAAAGCAACGCGATGTTGTGGTATCTGGCCCATGACAGCGTCTTGATGCCTGCCTCTCGGGCTGAACAGGCAGAAGCGTTGCAATGGATGTTTTTTGAGCAGTCCAAGCTTGAGCCTTTCTTGTCTCCGGCACGGCTTTTTACCACCATCCTGCCGGATCACAGACAGGAACGGGCGGGCGACATCATGGGCTGGCAGGCGGGGGCAAAGGCCGGTCTGGCAAGGCTGGATGCGCATTTGGGACATCGGGACTTCATGCTGCGGTCAGGCTATTCCATCGCGGATATCGCCCTGTTCGGATATGTGCATGTACTGGAGGAAGCGGGGCTATCTATGGCACATTATCCGGGCATTGCACGCTGGGTGGCCCGTGTCGAAAACACGGATGGCTTTCGCCCGCTGGTCGACCTGCGCCAGCCACAAGACGAGGCCGCGTAAGGGCGCTGAACGGGTCAGAACCAGATGCGTGAAAAAAAGCCACAAACAGGCACCGCAGTCATCGCTGGCCGCGCTGAGCCCGATACGCCGGATATAGCGGGCGGGCGGCTGATCCCTGCAGACCGGTTGAAGACGGCCATCTGGGTCTTTGACATCGACCATTCGCGCGTTCTGGTCGCGAATGCCGCCGCATGTGACCTTTGGCAGGCCAAGACCGAAGAGGAGCTGTGCCAACGTGACTTTTCCAAGGATATGTCCGCTTCGGTTTCCAACCGGCTAAAGCAGTATCAAAGGGATTTCGCCGATCGCGATGCCGAATTCAGCGAGATGTGGACGTTGTACCCCGGTGGTAAACCAACCAGTGTCTTGGTGATTCTGCGTGGATGCCCGCTGGCGGATGGCCGTATCGCGATGCAATGCGAAGTTGTCGGCGTGGCCGATGACGAACCCGACAATCTGCGCAGCGCAGAGGCGCTTTTGCACACCGATGTCATGGTTGTTCTTTATGCACAGATCGGACAACCGCTGTATATGAACCCCGCCGCCCGCAACGCCGCCACCCATGCAGAGCAAACCATCAGCGAGAAATTCGTCAGCCCCGATGACTTTGACCTCATGCTGTCCCATGTTGAACAATCCGGCGAACATCGGCTGGTCGCCCATGTGAACACCGGCACAGGCCCGCGCTGGCATGACATCACGATCAAGAAATGTTCCGATGCGGCAACCGGGAAACCCGCGATCCTGATGACCGCCATCGACGTAAGCGAACTCAAGATCGCGCGGGACAAGGCACGCTACCTCGCGGATCGTGATCAGTTGACCGGTTGCTATAACCGGACATATCTGCAGCATCATATGGCCTTGCTTGCCCAGTATCAGACCGGCCGCTGTGCATTGCTGTGCTTTGACGTCGACCGTTTCAAGCAGATCAATGACAAACTGGGCCATGAGATGGGCGATATTGTCCTGAAGGAAATCGCGTCCCGCGCCATCAGGGCGATCCGCAGGAACGACATTATCGTGCGCCATGGTGGCGATGAATTTGTGATCGTTTTTGAGAATGTCCCCTCCGCCGCCAATTTCACGGCCAAGATTGACGCGCTGTTGGCAGAGATTGCAAAGCCGATCATCCATGATGCGACGCGTGTGAATGTCTCTGTCAGCATGGGCGTTTCGATATTCACCCCCGGCACAGTCGAATTCACCGCCGTTATGCGAGAGGCGGATATCGCGCTTTATGCCTCCAAACAGGACGGTCGAAATCGCGCGACCTTCTTTACCGCCGAAATGGGCGTTCAGGCCAACACCCGCGACCTGGTGGAAACCGAACTGAAACATGCGGTGGAAAACCGGGAATTTGTGCTTCATTTTCAACCCCGTCTGAACCTCTTGACGGGGCGCGTTGTCTCTGTTGAAGGGTTGGTGCGCTGGCAACACCCCCAGCGTGGGTTGATCATGCCCGGCGAGTTTATAACGATCTGCGAAGAGACCGGGATGATTGAGGATCTGGGTCATCTGGTGCTGGAATTGGGCTGTACCCAAGCGATCGAATGGCAGCAGTCGGGTCTTGAGATTGAATTGTCCCTCAACATTTCACCACGACAGTTTGACGATGCCAGGCTGCTGAAAACACTCGAAAGGTTTTCCCAACATCCCGATTTCCCCTATGGCCGGATAGAGCTGGAGATTACCGAAAACGTATTGATCGGCGATCATGACCTGATCAAGAAAAAGCTGGCCGCGATTTTCCGGATGGGCTACCGCATTGCCATCGACGACTTTGGCACGGGCTATTCCAACCTGTCCTATATCTCGCGGTTTCCGCTAAACTGTCTCAAGATTGACCAATCCTTTATCGCCCAACTGCCAAAATCCGGCCCCATCATCAGTCTGGTGCTGACCCTGGGCAAGCAAATCGGCGCGCGGGTCGTTGCCGAAGGGGTGGAAACGCGGGCGCAGCTGGATTGGCTCTGTGCGCAGCGATGCGATGAGGTGCAAGGGTACTACCTGTCGCGCCCAATTCCGGTGGACCACCTTCGCGCCACGATCAGCGAACTGAATGCCAAGATGTCATTCCTGGGCACCAGGAAGCGGCCGCAGCACTGATTACAGCGCTCTTGCGATTTGCCAAGTCGACCTTGCGTCTATAAGCAAGACAGGGACCGCCTTGCCAGCGAACAGGCACCGATCTGCACAGGAATGAGGGACCATGAGTAATGTGAACGCGAACCTCCTTGAGGTCAGCGCGCTCTGGGCCCGCCAGACCCCAGCGTTGCGGGGGATCGTGCTGATGTGTCTGTCGACCTTGGCTTTTTCCATCATGCACGGGCTTGTGCGCTTTGTGTCCGAGGTGCTGCCGCCCTTCCAGATTGCCTTTTTTCGCAACATCTTTGGACTGGCATTTCTTTTGCCGCTCTTGATGCGGTCCCGTTTCGCCATTCTGCGGACGCAGCGGATCGGGCTGCACGCGTTGCGCGGTGTGATCAACATCGTGGCCATGCTGATGTTCTTTACCGCGCTGTCCATCTCGCCGCTGGCCAAGGTCACGGCGCTGAGTTTTACGGCCCCCATTTTCATGGCGATCCTCGCCGTTCTGGTGCTGGGCGAACGGTTTCGCGTCTACAGGTGGCTGGCAATCATGGCAGGGTTCATGGGGATGTTGATCATCCTGCGGCCCGGTCTGGTGGCCATTGATACCGGGGCCCTGCTGGTCACCGGATCGGCCCTGCTGTGGGCCGTGGCAATGGTGGTGATCAAGATACTGTCCCGCACAGAATCCAGCCTGACGATTGTCGCCTATATGGGTATTTTCCTTGGGGTCTTCTCTGTTTTTCCTGCACTTTGGGTCTGGCAGCCCTTTGGTCTGGTGACATTGGGCTGGATGGTTCTGATCGGCCTGTTCGGCACGATTGCGCAAATGTCGCTCAGCCAATCCCTCAAGGAAACAGATCCGACAGCGCTGATGCCTTTCGATTTCCTCAAGCTGATCTGGACAGCCCTGATCGGCGCATGGTTCTTTGCCGAGATACCGGACATCTACACATGGATCGGTGCGGCAGTGATCTTTGCCTCCGGTCTGTTCATCGCATTGCGCGAACGACAGGCCAAGCAGGGCATCCCGTTGGACCCCGGACCTCTTGGATAGACCCAGACCCAGCGTGCGCGTTTTTCAAAAACTGAAATGTTCAACGCGTCATGGTATGGGTGCTGTGGCCGGTATTCCCAAAACCGTTTTAGATCTTTCGATCCACGCCATCCCAATAGGGGGCGCGTAGTCGGGGCTTGAAAATCTTGCCGCTGTCCTCGCGGGGCAGGGCCGCATGGAAATCCACGATCCGGGGGTGTTTGAAACGGGCCAGTTTTCCGTCAAGAAAGGCCAGGACCGCGCGCGCCTCTGGTGTCCAGCCTGACGCCGGCTCCACCGCCGCGACGATCTGTTCGCCAAACTCCGGGTCTGGCGCGCCAAAGACGGCCACGTCGCGGATGAAGGGCGCGCGCATCAACACCGCTTCGATTTCGGCGGGAAAGATATTCGCCCCGCCCGAAATGATCATGTCTTTCTTGCGATCGGTGATGAACAGATAGCCGTCCTCGTCCAGCCATCCCAGATCACCGACAGAGATATGGCCGTGCTTTTCAGCGGCCAGCCTGCTTGCGGGATCATTGGAATAGTCGAAACCGCCAAATACATCCATTCGCGCATGAATTTCACCCACCGAACCGGCGGGCAGTTTGGTGCCATCCGCATCAAGGATCAGTACCGTGCCGCCCATCTGCATCTTTCCTGCGGTGCCGGGTCTTTGCAGCGCCTCTTGCGAGGACACCATGGTCATGAACCCGATTTCGGAGGCCCCGTAGCTTTCCCAAAAGACCGGCCCCCACCAGTCGATCATGGCCACCTTCAGGTCGTGGGGCCAGGGTGATCCGGTAGAGACGCAGAATTCCACCGAGGAAAGATCGTAGCGCGCTTTGACCTCCTGGGGTAATTTCAGCATCCGGCTCATCATGGTGGGCACCAGATACACATGGGTGATCCGCTCTGCGGCGATGGTGGCCAGAAAGGCTTCGGGCTCGAATTTAGGGGCGACAAGGGTCGAAACGCCCTCGCTGACCAGTGCGGCACTGGTCAGCGTAGAAGGCGCAGAATGATAAATCGGTGCTGCGGTGAAAAACCGCGACCCCGGCTTGAGGCGCATCATTTCGTGACCCACACGGCGCAGGATTTCTTCAAAATCCTTTTTCGGTCCGGTGCCGGTCCGCCGCACCCCCTTGGGCATCCCTGTAGAACCGGAGGTATAGCGCATCAGGGGGCGCATCATCTGGCGCGTGGTCAAAGCGGGCTGTGCCGCGACAAGCGTGCTCCATTCGGGGCTTTCGGGTGCCGTTGCCGCCGCTGCGGCGTCGATGTCGTAGGCCGCACATAGCGCAGGCGAAGGGGTGACGGCGATCACCCGGCGTCCTTCCAATGCCGGACGCAGCGCCGGGATCAGATCACGGTGAATGATGACATATCGGGCACCGCTGTCGTCACAGATTGCAGCAACCTCTTCGGCCTGGGCATGCCAGTTCAGCGCAACCAGAACACTGCCCGCCTGTGCCGCCGCGCGCATGATTTCCAACTGCGCCAGATCGTTGCGCATGATGATGGCGATGGGCACATCCGGACCTGCGCCCATGGCGATCAGGGCATTGGCTCCGGATGCGGCCCGCGCCTCCAGTACGGCGCGTGACATGCGCTGGTCAAAGTCTGCTGCGAATGCATCCGACATATCGTCTCTCCCGCTTGAATGATCCTTGGCGGCAATGGGGGCCAGGTTGATCCGGTGCCGGTTTGATCTGCTGAAAATTACCTTAACGGTGCCATGAGATCCGGGGTGCTGTGCAGAAGTAAAGCCTTCGATCAGCCGATTCTTGAATTTTCATGCAGGACCGCGGGTTATTGCCAACCGGGGTCGGCCCTGTTTCACAGAGCGGACCAAGCAGCCGTTGTTACGTTACGTAACCACGCGCTGGGGGGTGGCGGAATTGACAGGCGCATGCCTGCTGACCTTCACTTCTGTCAGAGCTTTGGGTTTGCGCAAACCGCAAGCGCAACGCTCCAATAGGGAGGAGTATATATGCGTATCATTACATTAGCAGCGGCAGTTTGTCTGGCGTCGGGGCCACTGATGGCTCAGGAGGTCGACCTGCCCAGTCAATTGACATGGACAGCCTACGGAACCGGCTCCGCGGGCTACAACCAATCAGTCGCAATCGGCGCGGCCCTGCAAGAGGCCAACGGGGTCAACCTGCGGGTTCTGCCCGGCAAGAACGACATCGCCCGTACAGAGCCACTGCGCCAGGGCAAGGTGCAGTTTTCGGCCAATGGTGTCGGCGGGTCATTCATGGCCCAGGAAGGCGTGTTCCAGTTTGGCGCTGAAAACTGGGGCCCACAGCCGGTGCGCGTTCTGGCTGCCAACAATGGCGGTGCCGTCGGACTATCCCTCGCCGTGGCCGCAGAGGCCTGTGAAAAGGCGGGCAAGCCCGGCTGCGAAGGCTTTACCTATGCCGATCTCAAAGGCATGCGTGTGGCCTGGGTCAAAGGCGCACCTGCGCTTAACGTGAACAACGAGGCCTATCTGGCCTATGGCGGGCTGACCTGGGATGATGTTGAACGGGTTGAATTTGGCGGCTTTGGCGACAGCTGGGCCGGCATGATCGACGGCAGCGTGGACGCGGCCTTTGCTTCGACCAACTCTGGCCGTGCCTATGAGGCAGCATCAGGCCCGCGCGGCGTGTACTGGCCGCCGGTAGATGCGAACGATGCCGAGGGTCTCAAGCGGATGCAGGCGATTGCCCCCTTCTTTTCGCCGATGACAGCCACCGTGGGTGCGACCATCGACGGGACCGACGGGACGCCGACGGCAGGCTATGCCTATCCGGTTCTGATGACCTATGCCGTGCAGGACGAAGAGCTGACCTACAACATGACCAAGGCGATGGATGTGTATTTCGACAGCTACAAAGGCAATGCACCGGGCATCAACGGCTGGGCACGCGACAAGCAGAACTTCCAATGGGTGGCCCCCTATCACGAGGGCGCAATCCGCTATTACAAGGAAGTCGGTGTTTGGACCGATGCGGCACAGGCGCATAACGATAATCTGATCGCGCGTCAGGCAGCCCTGATGGCCGCATGGGAAGAGCTCAAGGCTGAAGCCCCTGACAACTGGGAAGCAGCATGGGACGCCAAACGCCGCGAAGCGCTTTCGGCGGGCGGTTTTGCCGTCGTTTTCTAAGCCTACCCAAGAATGATGAAAAAGGACGGGCCTTGCGGGGCCCGTCCGTTCCCCATTCCCCAGCCTGAATGCCCGATCCGATGATCTGATCTGATGATCTGATCTGATGACTTGGTATTTTCCGGCCCAAACTCATTGAGTATGACATGACAGAGCAAGACGCCCCCAAGGACCGTGGCAGTTCAGCCATTGAAGCCGAGCGTATCGTGGAGCGGCTGACCTTTTCCGGCCCGGCGCGCTGGATGATCATTCTGTTCACCCTGGCTGCCATCGGCGTGGCCATCAACCAATTGTTTAATCTGCGGCTGGGTGGCTATTCTTTGCTTGAGGGGATGTATTTGTATGTTCTGGCGGGGCTTTTCCTCAGCCTGACCTTCATTACCTTCCGCGCCTGGGGGCCGCCTTCGTCTCATGTGCCATGGTATGACTGGGTTTTGGCCGCAGCGACCATGGGCATCGCGGGCTTTTTCGTGGCCACAGCTGGCGCCAGTCTTGATGGCGGCTGGGAATATGCGGCACCCGACATGGCCGTCTGGGCCTCCATCGCGTTTTACCTGCTGATCCTTGAGGGTACGCGCCGCGCAGGCGGGCTGGTCCTGTTCGGCATCGTTTTGGTGTTTTCGCTCTATCCTACTTTTGCCGAACATGTCCCTGATCCGCTGAACGGTTTTACCCAGCCTTTCCGCGATGTGATCCCCTATTTCATGATTTCCTCCGAGGCGTCGTTCGGCATTCCGATGCGGGCTTTTGGCAATCTGGTGATCGGTTTCATCCTGTTTGGTGCTGTGTTGCAGTTCACCGGCGGGGGCAAATTCTTTAACAACCTCGCCATGGCGCTGGTCGGCGGCTACCGGGGGGGTGCGGCCAAAGTGTCAATCTTTGCCTCGGGCTTCATGGGCTCGATGTCAGGCTCTGTCATCTCGAACGTGCTGACCACCGGTGCCGTGTCGATCCCGGCGATGAAAAAGACGGGCTTCTCTGCGCGATATGCCGCCGCAACCGAAGCCTGCGCTTCCACCGGTGGGGTGCTGATGCCGCCAATCATGGGGGCCACTGCCTTTGTCATCGCCTCATGGCTCAGCCGCCCCTATGTCGAGATCATGATGGCGGCGGCCATTCCGTCGCTGCTGTACTTTTTCGGGCTCTTCGTTCAGGTCGATGCCTATTCCGCACGGCGCGGCCTCAAGGGGCTGGCCCGCGCGGACCGTCCCCGCGTGATGAAGACACTGCGCGAAGGCTGGCTTTATATCGCTGTCTTTGCGCTGTTGATCTTCCTTATGGTGGCTTTCCGCTGGGAAAAGACGGCACCTTTTTATGCGGTCACCTTGCTGCTGCTGGTCAACCAGTTCAACAAGAACGACCGCGTGTCGTTTGAGGGGTTTCTCAATATCATCGTCTCGGTGGGGCGCACATTGTCTGAACTGGTCGCTGTGCTGCTGGGCATCGGCATGATCGTGGGGGCGTTTCAGGCAACTGGACTGACCGGACCGCTGGCCAATGAGCTGGTGCATATGGCGGGGAATTCCATGCCGATGCTGCTGATCATGGGGGCGGTCACGTCCTTTATCTTTGGCATGGGGATGACGGTCACGGCCTGCTACATCTTTCTGGCCGTCGTTCTGGCCCCGGCGCTGGTACAGGCGGGGCTGAATGAACTGGCTGTGCATCTTTTCATTCTCTACTGGGGCATGGTCAGCTTTATCACCCCACCCGTTGCGCTGGGTGCTTTTGCTGCGGCTTCGATGGCGGGGGCCAATGCCTTCAAGACCGGTTTTGAGGCGATGAAGCTGGGCGGCGTGATCTATGTCATCCCGTTCTTTTTCGTGCTGAACCCCGCGCTGATCGGACAAGGCCCACCGATGGAAGTCTTGGTCGTGCTGGTCTGTGCCCTGATCGGTGTCTGGTTCATTTCCGCCGCCCTGCAAGGCTTCGTCAGCTTCGTAGGGCCGCTGAATTCAACCGGCATCAGTGCTATGATGCGCCTGCTGCTGTTTCTTGCGGGCCTGATGGTTGCAGCCCCCGTTGGCGGAATTGCCGGATTGAGCCATTTTGCGTTGACCCTGTTTGGCATCGCCATCGCAATGCCACCTCTTGTCGTTGCATGGCGGGCAGGGCAGGAACCCGAAACGGCAACAACCTAGGATCAATCCGCTCGACCTTTCGCGCTGTTTGGCGCTACCCTGATGGATACAGCGGGCACGGACGGCCCGCTGCATCCTATGGCACGGACCTGCCGGGCCGCCGCATTATCCTTGGCAATGATTGAGTTGAGATGCCCCCAAGCCTGAGAGACCTGCCGCAGATCCAGTCGCTGTTGGACCAGCCAAATGTGGCACAGGTCGCGGCGCGCTATTCGCATGGCGAAACCGTGGCCGCATTGCGCGACATCACGGGGCAGTTGCGTTCTGCTTTGCTGTCCGGCAGGGACTGCGAGCTGCCCGATTTCGCGGGCAACCTTTTTGCCGACACCGTCGTTGCCGCCATTGAGGCCATGCGCACATCCTCGCTCAGGCCCGTGGTCAATGCCACGGGCATCATCATTCACACCAATCTGGGCCGCGCGCGCCTTGCCCCTTCTGCCCTCAGCGCGATGCAGGCCGTGGGGGCGGCACCCACCAATCTGGAACTGAACCTCGACACGGGCAAACGCGGATCGCGCCATGACCATGTCGAGGCGCTGATCTGCGACCTGACCGGTGCCGAGGCGGCGGTGGTCGTCAATAATTGCGCGGCCGCCGTTCTGCTGAGCCTGATGGCCACTGCGGGCGGGCGCAGCGTTGTAGCCTCGCGCGGCGAGTTGATTGAGATCGGCGGCTCGTTTCGCCTGCCTGACGTAATCGCGCAAAGTGGTGCAACCCTGCGCGAGGTCGGCACGACCAACAAGACAAGGGTCAGTGATTATGCGGATGCCATTGATGCCGATACGGCGGTTTTGCTGAAAAGCCACACCAGCAACTTCAAGATTGTCGGGTTCACGGCCGCACCCGCGCGTGGTGATCTTGCGCAGCTCGCGGCAGAGCGCGAGGTGATCTTGATCGAGGACCTTGGCAGTGGGGTTTTGATTGACCTGTCGGCTTTCGGGTTGACCGATGAACCGGTGGTCGCGGATATTCTGAAGGCTGGCGTCGATCTTGTGATGTTCTCTGGCGACAAGCTGCTTGGCGG
Organism: Sulfitobacter sp.; assembly: GCA_017854855.1. Lineage (GTDB taxonomy): Bacteria > Pseudomonadota > Alphaproteobacteria > Rhodobacterales > Rhodobacteraceae > Sulfitobacter. The sequence continues at coordinate 35,875 of JAFMGZ010000031.1, forward strand.
GCCGCAGGCCGGGATCATCGCGGGCCGACGCGACATCATCGCCAGTCTGAAAGCGCATCCTTTGATGCGTGCGGTGCGCATCGACAAACTGTCGCTTGCCGCTTTGGACGCCACGCTGCGGCTCTACCGCGCACCATTCGACCCTCTGAAAGAGGTCCCCGTGCTGGCCGCGTTGTCCCAACCGCTGGCGCGTGTCAAAGAGCGCGGCCATGCCTTGGCGGATGACCTGCGCCAATTGGGGATCGCGGACGTGGCCGTGCAGCAAACTGCGGCCTTTGTCGGCGGTGGTACGCTGCCCGAACAGGACATCCCCAGCTTTGCGGTTTGCGTGGCACTTCCTGGGCTTTCTGCGCATCAGTTGATGGCCGCCCTCAGGCAGGGTGATACGCCCGTGATCGGCCGGATTGAACGCGGGGAGGTTCTGCTGGACATGCGCAGCGTGAGCGACGCTGAATTGCCCGCCATCATCCGCACGTTCAAACATATTGCAAATCGATGACGACCTGCTGCACGGTTGTGATCGGCCATGTGGACCACGGGAAAACCGCGCTTGTGCGCAGGCTAACCGGGATCGACACCGATCGTCTGCCAGAGGAAAAGGCGCGGGGTTTGTCGATCAAGCCCGGCTTTGCCCATCACGGCTATGCTGGCGGGATGATGGATTTTGTGGATGCACCGGGCCACGAGGATTTCATTCAGGCGATGATCTGCGGGGCGTCGGGTGCCCGTGCGGCACTGGTGGTGATCTCGGCGGTTGAAGGGATCGGTGCGCAGACGCTCGAACATCTGACCATCGCCGGCGCGCTGGGGATCACACGCGGCGTGATTGCGGTCAGCAAGTCCGACGTGCTGCCCCCCTCTGACACGGACGCGCGGCTGTTGGAGATACGTCAAGCGCTGGGGCAAACGACGCTCGCTGATGCAAAGCTTGTCTTGTGTTCGGCTCTGACCGGGGACGGGATCGCGCAGTTGCACCTAGCCCTTGAGGCGCTGTTGGCCGATGCCCCTGACTGTGCCGCACCATCGCACAGCTTTCTGCCGGTTGACCGGGTGTTCACGATGCCCGGGCGCGGCACGATCGTCACGGGAACGCTGCTTGGCGGTGATCTGCAAACCGGTGATGCGGCGCGTATGCACCCCGGCGGGCACAGGGTCACCATCCGTGGATTGCACAGCCGTGGGATCGCGCGGGATGTGATCCACGCGGGCGAACGCGTCGCGGCAAACCTGCGCGGGCTTGGCGTGCAGGATGTTTCGCGCGGCGCTGTGTTGTGCCTCGGGCACGAAACAATTGCCTCAACCATCATGGATATTCGGCTTGAGACGCTGGCATTGGCCACAAAACCCCTCAAGCATATGGACCGTGTCCGTGTCATGTTCGGCACCACCAGCGAGGTTGCACAGCTTCGGCTGTTTGGTGCCGGGCGGCTGAACCGGGCGCAGGCCGGTTTTGCGCAGCTGCGCTTCCAACGACCCGTCACAGGCTTTGCGGGGCAGCGCGCGATCATCCGGCATCTGTCGCCCGCCCAAACCATCGCGGGCGCGGTGCTGCTTGACCCGCAAGCCGGGACAACCGGATCGGGTGACAAAAGCCGTCTGGCTGTCTTGGAGGCGGCCCACAGCGGCGATGCCGCGGCCATCGCCAGGGCCCTGTGTGCTGCGCAGGGCGGGGCGGCAAGCCTGTCTGATATTGCCCGTTTGTCGCGCATGACGGTTGCGGGCGCGGGCCAAACGCTTGGCGCGGAATTTTGCGAGATTGGCGGGGGGCGCGTTGCCCCGGTGGAGGATATCGAAACCTGCAAGGCGGCTGTGCTTGCGGCAGTTGCGGGTTATCACGCCAGATATCCGATCCGTATCGCGGCAGGGCATCACCTTGTTGAAAGGGCAGGGACGGCTGCCGCCTTGGTGCCGCATGTCCTGACCTTATTGATCGCCAGCGGGGAGCTGCGCGAACATCAGATGGGCCTCGCCGCTCGCGACCATGACCCATTGGCAAACCTCAGCGAGGATCAGCGCCATCGACTGATGCAGATCGAAAGTCGCTACCGCAAGGCAGGGCTTGCGCCACTGGACCCGGAACCCATCGGCCCAGACCCGCTGGACCAAGATCTGACAGCGCTGTTGCTGGACAGCGACACCTTGGTGGTGCTGCAAAATGTCTCTTTGAAACAAACCATTACCCTTCACGCCGAAACGCTTGTCGCTGCCGCCATGACCCTTGGGCGCGCCTTTCCCGCCCCGGCCTATTTCACGACCGGAGAGGCCCGCGTGGCCCTGTCCACCAGCCGCAAGGTCATCGTGCCGATACTTGAATATTTCGACGCCCGCGGCCTCACGCAACGTTCAGGTGACATGCGCCAGATGAAAGAGGCGAATTCGATTTCACCGCCTGCGGCGACTTGCTAGGCTACCCATACGGAGGTGACTGGAGTCTGGTGGCTTCCCTGGTCTTCAAAACCATGGACGCGTCCTCAGGGCGTGTGGTGGGTTCGATTCCCATCCACCTCCGCCATCTATGCCAAGGTGGACTTTGCTCAGTTCCGGCAGCAGAATGATCTTTCATCCGGGAGGACAGAAATGAGCAACCAACAACCAGCATTTTCTCTTAACGATCTGGCCGGAGATGCGCATCATTTCCCCCGGCAAGGGCCAAGCCTGATTTGCTTTGTCAAAGAAGACTGCGAGACCTGCAACACCGCAGCCCCCGTGCTGGATGCCCTGCACAAGGCATATGGTGCACAGGTTGATGTGCTGTTGATCGCCCAATCCGGCCAGAACAACGCCACCTTTGCCGCGCGCCATGAATTGTCGATGCCCGTGCTGGACGACAGCAGTTGCAAGACCGCTTTTGACTGGGACATCGAAAGCGTGCCATCGGTCTTTTGGCTGGATGCCGACGGGCACAGCCTGACGCGCTTTGAAGGCTTCGTCCGCACCGATTGGGAAGCATTGTCAGCCGAGATCAGCGCCCATTCGGGCCTGCCGGCCGCGCAGATCGACTGGGCCAGCCTGCCTGCATGGCGTCCCGGTTGCGGCTCCAGGCATCTGGACCCCGCGGTCTATGACAAGCTGCGCGCCGAAGCCGACGACAGCCCGATCCGCGCCCGCCGCATCGAGGTGGCCAGCAGCGATGACGTGGCCGAATTCATGTTTGATCAGGGTTTCTCTGACGGGCTGCCGCTGGTGCCGCCAACGCCCGAACGCGTCATGCGGATGCTGGCAGGCACGCACCGTGACCCACAAGACGTGGTGGCCACAGTGCCCCCGAACATGGGCGTGGCGACGGTTGAAAAGATCGCCATCAACGCGGTGATGGCCGGATGCAAACCTGAATATCTGCCGGTGGTCATCGCGGCCGTAGAGGCCGTCTGCACGGATGAGTTCAACATCCATGGTGTGACGGCCACGACCATGGGGGCCGCCCCGGTGATGGTGGTCAATGGACCGATCCGGCATGAAATCGGCATGAACATGAAACTGGGTGCCTTGGGGGCGGGCAACCGCGCCAATGCCACGATCGGCCGCGCCCTGCGGCTGGTGGTGCGCAATGTGGGCGGTGCCTCAACCGGTGGGGTGGAACGGTCAACACTCGGCAATCCGATGAAATTCACCATGTGTTTTGCCGAATATGAGGAACGCTCGCCCTGGCCCGCGCTGCATGTTGAGCGCGGATTTGCGCCCGAGGATTCAGTGGTGACAGTCTTTGCCATGACCGGCGGGCCGGTCCATATCGTTGATCAGACCTCGCGCGCGCCAGATGATGTCGCGGGATCATTGGGACTTGGGCTTGAGGGGGTATTTTCGCCCAAGATGAGGAACCTGCCGGTCGATGCATTGCTGGTGGTCTGCCCCGAACATATCGACACATTGATGCGCGAAGGCGATTATTCCAAGGACCGGCTGCGCAACCGTATCCAACAGGTCACGGCAGGCCCCGCATCACAATCGCGCGCGGATGAAACCCTCAGACCTGACAGTGCGGCATCCGACACTCCGGCGGCCTCCGTCTCAAAGTTTGCCAGCACCGACTATATTCATATCGTCGTGGCAGGGTCGGATGCCGGGAAATTCTCATCCGCGTTCCATGGCTGGGCCACAGGGGCTGTCGGGTCAGTATCTGTTTCCAAAAAGATTGACCTGGGCTAGGCTGAAGCGGAGAGGAGGAACGTTATGACAATAATTCTCGACCCTACGGATGAACGCATGCCTGTCGAACGGCAGATCACCACGCGCAGCGGCAGTCTGTCGGGTGTGATTGGCCTGCTGGACATCAGCAAGCCACGCGGCAATGTCATGCTGGATGAGCTGGAGCGCCTGCTATGCCAGAAGGCCCCCGGCGTCACGGTCAAGCGCTATAAGAAGCCGACATTCGCCAAACCTTGCCCTGATGCATTGCGCCGCGAAATTCGCGACGAATGCGATTTTCTGGTCGAAGCGCTGGCTGACTGAGGATCTTGTACGACGTGCAGTATGCACGACAATTTCTGGTTTGAAACCCAGGGGATCCCCGCAGTCGCAGTCGCGTCAAGCGAGTTTGGCCAAGCCGCCGAAGCGCAAAGAAAGGCGCTGGGTATGGAGGGCGCGCGTTATGTCCTGGTCCCGCATCCCATACAGGATGCGACCGACCATGAGATGCGCGAAAAAGCCGCCCAGGCCTTGGAACAGATTTTCAGGGCCCTGACGGAAAATTAAACGCAGCACGCGCAGCGACCCCTTTCAGGCCGCTGCGCGTTTCGCGTTTCAAACCTAGGCTACAGTTTCATCCCGCCCAGTTCGGCCACGCCCACAAAGCTGCGGTTCCACGTCGGGCTGATCAACACTTCGTTTATGCAGACATGCGGTGGTGCTTCGGCAATATAGCGGACCATTGCGCCCAGATCCTCGGCCTTGAGCATCTTGCCCAGGTCCTCGGGCGATGGCGGTTTGGGGCGGGATTGCATGATGGGGGTCGCCACCTCGCCGGGCATCAGGGCGGTGCAGCGGATACCATTGACGCCCTCGTCCTGGTTGATCGAATGGCTTAGCGCGACCACCGCATGTTTTGATGCGCTATAGGCAGGCCCCGTAAGCCGTGATGGATGCCGGCCCGCCCAAGAGGAGGTCAGGATCAATGTACCGCTGCCCTTGCGACGCATCGACGGCAGTACCGCCAGAATGCCGTTCATCACCCCGTTGAGGTTGACATCGACGACCCGGGCGAAATCCGCAGCCGTGATGGCCCCCACGGACCGGTTTGGCACGTTGATGCCCGCATTCGCCATGAAAATGTCGATGCCGCCCAACCGCGCGATGATATCATCCGCGATCGCCTGTGTGGCCTGAGCATCCACAACATCCAACTGCGCGGCCTCTGCCTTGCCGCCCGCTGCGGTGATCACATCCACGACCCGTTCAATTTCCGCAAGCCGCCTGCCTGAGAGAACCACATGCGCGCCGCTCTGCGCCAGGGCAATGGCAGAGGCCTCTCCGATACCGCCCCCTGCACCGGTGACCCAGGCTACCTTTCCACTTAACGTTCCCATATCGTCCTCCCAGACTGCATTATGCGCTCCTGCCAGAAGTTCACAGAAGCCACCGCTTGTCCATGAAATGCGCAGCGGATTTTTTAGGCGACGTCGCGGCGCGTTCATGTGACACTTGGCCAAAGCCACAATGGGGGGAGACCGGATATGAAGCTCACGAAGATATGCGACGGATTGGATTTTCCCGAAGGGCCAATCGCCATGGCAGATGGCTCTGTCATCCTCGTTGAGATCAGGCGCAAGACCTTGTCGCGGGTGCAGCCCGATGGACAGATAGACGTGATTGCAGAGCTGGGAGGCGGTCCCAACGGGGCGGCGGTAGGGCCTGATGGCATGATCTATGTCTGCAACAACGGCGGTTTCGTCTGGACCCAGGCCGACGGCATCACGCGGCCCATCGGCACGCCCGAGGATTACATCAGCGGTTCAATTCAGCGGGTTGATCCCGACACCGGTGCCTTTGAAACGATCTATGACAGCTGTGACGGTCAGCCCCTGCGCGGCCCCAATGACATTGTCTTTGATGCGCAGGGGGGCTTTTATTTCACCGATCTGGGCAAATCGACCGCCGAATTCGTGCATCACGGTGCCTTTTATTATGCCAAGGCAGACGGCAGCCAGATCAGGCGCGTGCACGGCCCCATGATCACGCCCAACGGCATCGGCCTGTCCCCTGACGACAAGACCGTACATGTCGCTGAAACACGCACCGGACGCGTCTGGAGCTATGATCTGGTCGCTCCGGGCGAGATCGGGCCGCTGCCCTTCAACATGCCTGGAAGGCTGCTGGCGACGCTGCCGGATTATCAGCTGCTCGACAGTCTCGCGGTTCAGGCGGATGGCCAGATATGCGTGGCAACCTTGATGCGCGGCGGGATCAGCGTGGTGCCGGTGGATGGCGGGCCGGTGAATTTCATCGAGGTGCCGGGCGACCCCTATATCACCAACATCTGTTTTGGCGGGGCGGATATGATGGACGCCTTCATCACCGCTTCGGGAACGGGATGTCTGTATCATGCCCGCTGGCCAAACGCGGGCCACAGGTTGCACTTCAACCTCTAGCTTGATCCAGGTCAATTTGTCCTCTGGCAAACCGTGCCACGCTGATCGGCAATAACGAGGAGGGCTGTTATGGAAGACCTGGTCAAACTTGGGCAGGCCTTTGCCCAAGCGATGCGGGATCGACGCGGTATCGCGCATGTTGATGAAATCTATGCCGAAACCGCAGAGTCGGTAGAGGCCGTGGTGCCGCCTGGGCGCGACGTGCGCATCGCCAAGGGCCGCGACGCGATCAAGGCGAAACGCGAGGATTGGGCGGCGCACCATCATATTCACACACTCAACGCGGATGGTCCCTATGTCCATCCGCCCAACCGGTTTGCACTGCGCTTTGAGGCCGAGGTGACGCACAGACAGACGGGGCAAAAGATGACCCTGCGCGAGATTGCAGTCTATTCGGTCGAAGAGGGCAAGATCGTGCGGGAAGAGTTCTTCATGCTGCCCAAATAGGCCCCTGCGCGCCCCCATCGGGTTCCATCGTGTCAAAAGCACCCGACAGAACGCAAAACCAAACACCAAGAGCGTTTTAGCAACACCTGCCGCCATGGCGCTGTCTGAAAACAAGTATTTCAATGCATAATGTGATGCAGCTGGTGTTCCAAGAACCGTTTGAGACAAGTGGAACTGGCTGAACCAATGAAACCGCTCTTTTTGATTATCGCCTATCTAGTCGCTGTGGCATCGCCCTTGGTGCTGTCCTGGTGCGTTGGTGGGCCGCCACGGGCCATCCACCAGGAACTTGCCTCTGGCTTTGGCATCTTGGCCTTTGCCATGATCCTGATGGAGTTTGTGCTGTCCGGCAGGTTCAAAAGCATTTCAAACGGTGTGGGCATGGATGTGACCATGCGGTTTCATCAGGTGATGGCGCGCACGGCATTGTTTTTTGCGCTGCTGCATCCCTTTCTCTACCAAGGGACGCCTTCGGGGGGCGCGCGCCCCTGGGATCCTACGCGCCAATTGACCCTCACGACTGATTTTGCCGATCTCTGGAGCGGGGTCGCAGGTTTCGTTCTGCTGCCCAGCCTTGTCCTGCTGGCGATCGGGCGCAGGCAATTGGGCCAAAAATACGAAACATGGCGTTTGATGCATGGGGTGGGCGCGCTCTTGATTGCCTTACTGCTGTTGCATCACACTGTCTATGCGGGGCGCTATGGGGCGCAGCCCTACATGGCCGGTCTATGGGTGGCGATGACAGGCATCGCGGTGGGATCGCTGCTTTTTGTCTATCTGATCGTTCCGCTGCGCGACAGGGGACGCCGCTGGCGCGTTGCTTGCGTTAACCGCCTTACGCCTCGGCAATGGGAGGTCACCGTGGCACCTGCAGGTCATTCGGGGCTTGATTTCAAGGCGGGGCAATTTGTCTGGCTGAATTTGGGCCACAGTCGCTTTTCACTGCAAGAACATCCTTTTTCGATCAGTTCAGCACCCGCAGGCGGGCCTGAAATATCATTTATGATCAAAGAGCTTGGTGATTTTACACAAACAATCGGCCAGATAGAAACAGGAACGGCAGCCTACCTTGATGGCCCCTATGGCAGCCTGTCTGTCGAAGGGCGCGATGCGCCGGGCGTGGCGCTGATTGCGGGCGGTGTGGGGCTGGCACCGCTGCTGGGGATACTCAGGCAGATGCGCCTGACGGGGGACACGCGCAAGGTCAGGCTTGTCTATGGCAACCGGACGGTTGACCAGATCGCCTATGCGACGGAACTGGGGTCAGAGGGCGTGGTATACGCATTGTCTGAGCCACCGGAAAACTGGGGCGGAGAGGTGGGTTTCATTGATGCCGCGCTGATTGACCGCGTCTTTTCATCCGATGAAATAAGGGAATGGATCTTTGTGATCTGCGGACCCGCGATCATGATGGACATCGTCGAAGAGCATCTCATCAGTCGCGGCACGCCCGCGCATCGGATATTGTCGGAGCGTTTTGATTATGACTAGCAGATTCAGACAGTTAAGTTTGCGCAAACGGACCCATTTCACGATGCGGATGGTCAACATTATCCTTGTTATTGTGCTTGTGGCCTTTGTCCTGCGCTGACCTTCGTGAGGCTGGTCCGACCCAACGCAGTGCCCAACACAGTGGATCAACACAGGTGCAGCAAGCGCGCCCTATTCGCGTTCCTGGATGGACTGAATATAATTGGTCAGCTCAAGGATACGGGACCTGACGCGCAGTCGGTTCAATTCGTCCGGACCATATTCGCTCATGGACCGCTCCATGTAACGATCCCCCCAGACAGGCATCTGTCGGTCGCCATGGGCTGCAATGTCGTCGCGCCCGTCGATCACCTGAAAGACCCGGTCAAACGGAAATTCCCCGTCATTCACGGCGGCGAGCTGGGTCAGATCACCGGGGTCAACCCCGCGAAAGACCCGCGTGAGGAAACCGGCACCTTTCCCGTCGCGCCCATGACAGGACGCGCAGGAATTCAAGAATTCGGCCTGATCCGGTTTGAAACCCTGCCGTGCATCCTGTGCCGTGGCTGTTGAGGCCTGCACTAAAAAGGGCACCACAGCGGCTGCGATAATGTATTTGAATCTCCACGCCATGATTGCGACCTCCAAAGCTGATTTGCTTTGAAAGTGTCCCACAGATGTTTCAGGGGCTGTTTGATAAATATCAGTTTAGCCGCCAGTCGCGCGTCAGGGCAACAATATCCGCCTGCGGGGCATGACCCGTCCGCTGTCACAGGCGACACCTGTTGGCGGCAATGCTGCGGGGCAGAGCTATCGCAGGCAAGAAGCCGAATTACTTGTACCGATCAAAGTTCTGCAAGAATGCCAACCTGCGCGAACTGGTGACCTTGAACGCGCTGCCGTCCTTCAGGATTACTTCTAGATAGCCTTTGTCATCTTCCTTGGTCTGGCTGATCTCAGCAAAAGAGACCCAGACAGATCTGCTGATTTGGATGCCAAGCTGGTGATCCAGATCCTGCACCACTTCCTTGAGCTTGCCTCGGCTAAGCATGCTTTTGTTCTGCAACTGAAGCTTAAGGTAATGCCCTTCTGACTTGATATAATGTATTTTGCGCACCTCAATACGTTCGTTTGCCAATTCAATGACAGCATGAGGGGATGCGTCGGGCGCGCCACTGGGGGCCGGCCGTGGCGTGTCGGTATGCGCGGGTGGCTTGCTGATCTCGTCCAAAGCGGTCGTTTGCAAGGAAACAGACGCGCTTGGCCAAAAGGCGGGTGCGCTGGCCTGCGCTGGGACCACTGGTTCAGCAGTGGCGGCCTTTTCTTTTGATACCATCGCGTAATAGGCCGGGGCCACATAGCGGCCATGCAATATATCAAAGCAAATCAGCGCCACCAGGTTTTGTACAATCATCGGCACGTTGTCAGGAAAGGTGATCCAATACTCAGCGCCCAGAAACTCACCTACATAGCGTCCGATCAGGATATTGATCGGTGCCACCGGCAATACGATGAATGGCGTAAAGAGATGCGAAACATAGCCTCGTTTCACAAGGGCAAAGTTGATCGAGGTGCTGAAAACCAGCCATCCGATGGTTGACGCGAACATCGCGATCCACAGAAACATCTGGCTTGCGGGTTCCAGTTCGGCCACGTCGTCACGGTGCAAAAGGGTCGCGTAAAGCACCAGACTGATGAACAAGAACCGGATGAAACTGCTGTCGAGAAGGTATTCCGATGCTGATTCGGCCCCCGTCTCAAAGGTTCCGCCGTCGCAGAACCGGACAGGTATCCGGGAAACAGTGAGATTTTTCTGCAATTTTTCCTCCAAGACGGGCCTGTCGCCAAAGCTTTTGCGAAACTTTGTTACGCTATGGCCCGAGAAAATTCGTTCATCAGTTCAGCAATGTAATACAATCATTGACAGCATTAGTCTTTGTTTCCTGATTTCGTCCAGACATGAATGGCGCGAAATAAGATTTATGACGACGCGCGAAAAATATATGGCGCAGAAATAGATTTATGCCAAGTGGAAACGGAATTATCCCGTTAAAGTAGCAAAATCCATTGATAGCCGGATTTATCCCGGATTTTTCTGCTGGCAGCGTGCGTTCATGACAAATCTGGCTGCATCAATCCAAATTTGTGAATAAGGCGGCTCTCGCTTGCATCTGGTGGTTTAAACAAATCATTAATCACTTTGATCGCGCGTTTTGTTCTGCGCAGTCGTCGGTGAGTTATGAGTAGTTAAACTGGTTCTCCGCTTTTTCGGGGTCCCGCGTTTTAAGGAGAGTACAATGTTGAGTTTCCATCCCTGCGAGGTTTGCACAGGCTGTCTGACGTCAGCGCCTGTGGGACAGATTTGAGGTTTTCGTAACGGAGGATTTC
>JAFMGZ010000080.1 GCA_017854855.1 Sulfitobacter sp.
TTTTCCAACAAAGTCTTTCGGCACCCACTGCCCCAAATTCGGTCTGAGGCCTGCAAAATGGCCCCTTGTCCGGAACCATGGCTGCCATTTGACAAATGCCATGACCGCCTGTGGTCCGTAACAGGATAACAGAAATCAAGGCGGCCGCATCCCCCAACTTCTGTACACCGGGGCAGTTGGGTGCAGCTGGCCTATCGTTCAATCAGGGCCTTGCGGCCACCGTTTTCACCATTGCGGGCACGGCATCGCGCCAGCCCGGCAGCCGCACATCCATAAAGTCAGCGATTTCATGTAAATGGGCGTCTTTCAGGGCGTTTTGAAATTGCCCCATCACGCGGGGCATGAACGCAAGATACCCGGCCTTGTCATCCCGTTTTGCCAGACGCGGAAACAGCCCCAAAAGGCGCAGATGACGTTGTGCGGCCAACAGATGGTAACGTTTCAAAATCTCGGCCGGCGTACCACAGGTTGCAGGAATAGCGCTGCAATAGCGCTGCAGCATCGCCTGTTCCAACCCAGGTGCCAGATCGCGGCGCGCGTCTTGGAGCAGTGACATCAAATCATATTCCGCAGCCCCCAGTCCGCCATCCTGAAAGTCGAGCAATCCGCAGGCAGCCACGCCAGACCGCCCTTCGAGCAACATCAGGTTGTCGATGTGAAAATCCCGCAGCACCAAGGTTTGTGGTGCATCCCGGACCGGGCCCAGCGCCGCACGCCAAAGATCGCGGAACGGCGCGTCAAATGCCGCGACATCCACAGTTGGATCAAAGGCCGGCACGAACCAATTTGAAAAGATCGAAACCTCTTGCAGCAAGACATCCATGTCATAGGCCGGCACTTCAACGGCAGTGGCCTGCGGATGCGCATGCATGTGCACCAACGTATCGGTGGCCAGTTCATAAAGCGACGTCTCATCATGGCCAGCGGCAAGGAGGGTGCCATAGGTCGCGGTGCCAAAATCCTCGATTAGGGCCAGTCCGACGCCGGGGTCGGTGCAATGGACGCGTGGCGCGCTCAAGCCCAGATCGGCCAGATGCCCTGCCAGACGGATGAAGGCGGCAAAGCCTTTGGGGTCTGTGCGATCTTCCATTAACAGCAGGTCGGCAGCCGCCAGCCTAAAGTATCTGCGCGGCGAGGCATCGCTGGGCAGGGCAATCAGGGTCGCATCCGCCTGTCCGTGTTGTTCCAGCAAGCGCAGGACAGACGGGTCATGCGAAAATGTGGCCAGCGCGTCATTCATCGGATCATTTGGGCCTTTTTGATGGTGGGTTGATCGGTACAGTGTCTGGCGTGACTTCAATCACATTGCCGCTTTCATGCCCATAGGCTCCGCGCGGCTCAAGGGGGCAACCCTGCGCAGCGCTGCAAACATGTGCCCCCTTTGCAGCGCCTGCACATTCATAGGCTGCTATTCTGCCCCCCTATCGCGCCGTCATAAACCAGCATCCACCAAGGCAGTGGCGATGTCGGCGCGCACCTGTGTCACGGCCTGTTCCTTGACAGGTCCATAGCCGCGAATACCCGTCACCAGCCCTGCGATCCTTACCGCTTCGTCATGGTTTTCGCGGGTCAGGCCAGCGCAGAGGCGCTCCAGCAGCATCTGATATTCGCTGATCAAGGCACGCTCCATCCGGCGTTCATTGGTATAGCCGAAAACGTCCCATCTGGTTCCGCGCAGGCGCTTCATCTTTCTGAGTTGGCGAAAGGCGGTCTGCATCCATGGACCAAAGGCGCGTTTGTAGGGGCGGCCGCGCCCATCCCGCCCTGTGGGGATCAGCGGCGGTGCAAGATGGTGCTTGATCTTGAAATCCCCCTCGAACCGCGCCTGCAGGCTTTCATAAAAGCCTGTGTCACTGTGCAGGCGCGCGACCTCATATTCGTCCTTGTACGACATCAGCTTGAACAAACCCTTTGCCGCAGCTTTGGTTAGGGCACCGTCGGTACCAAGGGTGCGCTGCTCCGCATCGCGGACAGCTGCAACCGCAGTGCGATAGGCCGTGGCCCATTTTACGTCCTGATAGTCCGTCAAAAAGGCCGCACGACGGTCGATCATCTCTTGCAATGTGTGTACCGTGTTGACCGGCAATTGCGCCGCTTTTTCCACGGCCTTGCGGTCATGCACAACAATCCGGCCCCAGTTGAACGCATCCTTGTTCAAATCCGGCTTGACCCCGTTCAGCTCAATCGCGCGCATCAATGCGGCCTCGCTCAGCGGCACCAGTCCTGCCTGCCAGGCGGCCCCCAGCATCATCACATTGGCAAAAACACTGTCCCCGATCAGGGCCTCTGCCAGCGCATTGGCGTCGAGGGTTTCAAGCGTTTCTGCGTCAACAGCCCGCGAAATTTCCCCCAGCCGCTGATCTGCATTCAGATCGGCATCGCGGTTCTGCACCAGATCACCGGTCGGCATCTGTGCGGTATTCACCACTGCGCGGGTCACGCCGGGACGGTAGGTGGCCGATGCCTTGGGCGACGAACTGACCACAAGGTCACAACCGATAAGCGCATCTGCCGAGCCTGGTTCGATCTTGGCCTGATGCACGCCCGCCTGCGTCTTTGACATACGGATATAGCTTAGCACGGGGCCGAATTTCTGGGCAAAGCCCATGAAATCAAGGACGCTTGCGCCCTTTTCTTCGAGGTTCGCAGCCATCGCAATCAACTGCCCCACCGTCACCACGCCAGTGCCGCCCACCCCGGTCACCAGAATATCCCAAGGTGTGTCGAGACGGGGCATGGCAGGTGCAGGCAATTGCGCCGCCAGCGCATCGAATGTCGCGCGGTCAGCGCCCGATTTGGACCGGCGCAGTGTTCCCCCTTCGACGGTCACAAAGCTGGGGCAAAAGCCGTTCACGCAGGTGAAATCCTTGTTGCAGGAATTCAGGTTGATCTGCCGCTTGCGTCCGAATTCGGTCTCTACAGGCTCCACGCTCAGGCAATTGGATTCGACCGAGCAATCACCACAGCCTTCGCAGACCAGCGGATTGATGACTGCATATTTCTTCGGGTCTTCCATCTTGCCGCGCTTGCGCAGGCGGCGTTTTTCGGTGGCGCAGGTCTGCTGATAGATCAGGACGGTCGTGCCCGGGATGTCGCGCAATTCGCGCTGGATGCGGTCCAATGCGCGACGATGTTCAATTGCCACCCCAGCGGGGAAATCTGATTTGTGGAACAATTCGGGCTGGTCCGATACCACCACCAGTTTCTTGACGCCTTCGGCAACAAGGCTCTTGGCGATTGCAGGCACCGATATCGGCCCATCCACGGTTTGCCCCCCGGTCATCGCAACCGCATCATTGAACAGGATCTTATAGGTGATATTCGTGCCTGCCGCGATGGCCTGGCGCACGGCTAGCGAACCTGAATGGTAATAGGTCCCCTCGCCAAGGTTTTGAAAGATATGCTTGTTTCCGTTGAATTTGGAACGCGCCACCCAATTCACGCCTTCGCCGCCCATCTGGATCAAGGAGGTGGTATTCCGGTTCATCCAACTGGCCATGAAGTGGCAGCCAATGCCGGCCAGTGCGGCGCTGCCTTCTGGCACCTTGGTGGAGGTGTTATGCGGGCATCCAGAACAGAAATGGGGCGTCCGGGTCGCACCCGGCACTTGGATCAGATTGGGGGGCGTCACCACCGATTGCGCGCGTTCGGCAAGCCGGAGGTCGGGGAAATTGCGGTCAAGACGTGCCGCGATAATCTGCGCCAGCATCACTGCACCCAATTCATGGGTCCAAGGGACCAAACGCGCGCCGGTCTCATCCTGTTTACCCACCATGCGCGCAGGCTTTTGCCCCGGAAAATCGTAGAAATGCTCTTTCAGCTGGCTTTCGATGATCCCGCGCTTTTCCTCGATGACCAAGAGTTCGCGTTTGCCGCTGGCAAAAGCCAAGGCCCCCTGCCCTTCGAGGGGCCAGACCATGCCGACCTTGTAGATGTCGATGCCGATTTCAGCAGCCTTTGCCTGATCTATGCCCAATAGGCGCAAGGCCTCAAGCACATCGAGATGGGATTTGCCGGTCGTGACAATACCAAAGCTGGCAGCATCATGTCCCCATTCAACACGGTCAATCGGGTTGGCGCGGGCAAAGGCCAGCACAGCTTCCTTCTTGGCCTCCATCCGCTCTTCGATCTGGGGGCCGGGAAGATCGGGCCAGCGGTAATGCAGACCATCCTTGGGCGGCGTATAATCCGGCGCGGCAAAGGTGCGATCCTGAGGCAACTCAAACGACATGCCGCTTTCGACCACTTCTGAAATCGCCTTGAAGCCGACCCACATTCCCGAAAACCGGGACAATGCATAGCCCCATTCGGCGAAGGGCAGGAATTCGGCCACATTGGCCGGGTGGATCGTGGGCATGAAGAAGTTCATGAAGGCGACATCGGACTGATGCGGCATGGATGAGGACACACAGCCATGGTCGTCACCCGCCACCACCAGCACGCCGCCCGTGGGGGATGCGCCGTAGGCGTTGCCATGTTTCAGCGCATCTGCCGCCCTGTCCACGCCGGGGCCTTTGCCATACCAAAGGCCGAACACTGCCGTGCAGGTCTTGTCTGCGTCGGTTTCGACCTGCTGCGTGCCGATCATCTGGGTGGCACCGAATTCTTCATTCACGGCAGGCAGAAATTCGATGCCTGCGTCGGTGACCAATTTCTGATTGCGCGCGATCTCCATATCAATCCCGCCCACGGGGGAGCCACGGTAGCCGGACACATACCCGCGGGTATCAAGACCGCTTGCACGGTCACGGCGTGCCTGATCCAGCGCGATGCGCACGATCGCTTGGGTTCCGGTCAGGAAAACCCGGCCCTGGGTCCGCGTATAACGATCTTGCAGTTCATAGTCTTTCAGGATTGGCGTTTGGTCCGTCATCATTCCCCCGGTCTGGTCTGAACGTCTCATGCATTTTGAACCAATATATCAAAGGGGGCTGATATTTGCTTCCATTTTCCCCTGTGTATGGGCGACACTTGACCCGTTTATTTCAATATGGATCACATCATGAATGAAAAATACCAAGTGGATGCCATGGAAGCCAAGATGCTGCCAATACTGCAATCCGATGCCTCGCTCAGTATTTCAGAGCTGGCGGAGGCGACAAACAGTTCCCCCGCGACCTGCTGGCGCAGGCTAAAAGCGCTGGAAGACAGCGGCGTGATCGGCCCGCCTGTGCGTATCGTCGATCCAGCCAGGGTTGGGCGCGGCACGGATGTGTTTTGCCAAGTGCGGATGAAATCACAGGACGCCGCCGCGAGAGAGGCGCTCAAACGTGCCGTGGATCAAGAGCCCACGATCATCGAGGTATATTCGATGTCTGGCGATTGGGATTATCTACTGCATCTGGTGGTGCGCGACATTGCGGACCTAGAAGCGATCCTGACGCGCCGGCTGCTTGATCTTGACTGCGTGGCAAACACATCCACCACTTTCGCCTTGAGACGGATCAAGCACACCACGCAAATCCCGATTTAAGCGTTTCGCGGGACACCTGCGCCCCTCTCTGACCAGGGTTCATCATGTTTCGGGGCTCTCGCCATCGGATGGGCCGCCCTCAGGCATGGGCAAGATCAAAGATTGCGGAGACCCTTTTCAATTAACATGTAACATGGTAGATTTTCGCAAACAACGCGCCGCTGGCTTAGATGACAAGGAATATTGCAGTGACCAAAACGACGGCCGACATCATGGTTGATGCCTTGATCGAAAATGACGTGGATACTGTTTTCGGGATCCCCGGTGCGCATTCTTATGAATTATCCGATGCGCTGGCGCGGCGTTCTAATGACATTCGTTTCATTCACACCCGGCACGAACAGGGTTCGGCCTATATGGCATATGGCTATGCGAAATCGAGCGGGCGGCCCGGCGTGTTCACGGTTGTGCCCGGCCCCGGCGTGCTGAATGCCGGAGCAGCGATCTGTACGGCCTATGGCGGCAATGCGCCGGTGATGTGCCTGACCGGGAATATCATGTCCCATCTGATCGGTCAGGGGCGCGGGCAATTGCATGAATTGCCGGACCAATTGGCAACCCTGCGGGGGTTGACCAAATATTCAGATAGGATTGACCACCCAGGTCAGGCGGCCGAAAAGATGGGGCGCGCCTTTACGGAAATGCTGTCAGACCGCCAGCGTCCCGTTGCGGTCGAAGTGCCTTGGGATGTCTTTGGTCAGCGCGGCCCAGCGCCGGTGCAGCGTCCGGCACCGCGCCGGCATACCGCACTCAACGACGCCCAGATCGCCGAAGCCGCCAAGATGATCGCGGCGGCGAAGAACCCGCTGATCATGGTCGGCGGCGGCGCGCTTGATGCTGCGGACCAGGTGCTTGCCCTGGCCGAAAAGATCCAGGCACCTGTCACCTCTCATCGGTCCGGCCGGGGGATCGTATCGGATGACAACCCCCATGCGATGAACCTGATCGCCTCTTATGACTATTTCACCGATTGTGATCTGCTGATCGGCATCGGCAGCCGGCTTGAGCTGCAATATATGCGCTGGCAATGGCGGCCCGAGGGGTTGAAAACCATCCGCATCGATATTGACCCAACCGAAATGGTCCGCCTCAAACCTGATCTAGCCATTGTCGGTGACGCCGCCGAAGCGACACAGGCCCTGACTTTGGCGCTGGGGGATCATGCAGCGGACGACCGCAGCGCCGCGTTTCAGGCCATCAAGGACAAGGCCCGTGTCGCCAGCGAAGTTGTCCAGCCGCAGATGAACTATCTGGATGCCATCCGCCGCGCCCTGCCCCGCGATGGTTTCTTTGTCGAGGAAGTCAGCCAAATGGGGTTTACCGCCCGCTTCGGTTTTCCGGTCTATGCCCCGCGCCAATATGTGACCTGCGCCTACCAGGATAACCTTGGCTTTGGGTACAACACGGCCTTGGGGGTCAAAGTCGCCAATCCGGACAAGGCCGTTATCTCTGTCAACGGGGACGGAGGTTTCATGTTCGGATCGCAGGAAATGGCCACTGCCGTGCAGCATGGGATCGCTGTGGTGGCTGTCGTGTTCAACAACAACGCTTTCGGGAATGTACGGCGCGACCAGATGAATGCCTTTGACGGACGCCTTTTGGGGTCCGAATTGCACAACCCTGACTTTGTGGCGATGGCCAGAAGTTTTGGCATGGCCGCAGAACGCGTGGATACCCCCGAAGCACTTGAAAAAGCATTGGAAAAAGCGATTGCCAGCAATGCTCCGGCCTTGATCGAGGTTCCGGTTGAGCGGGGTTCAGAAACGCCGCCCTGGCAATTCCTGCATCCTGCACCAAAGTCGTGAACCTTGCCCGGCGGGGCAAATGGCAAGGGGGCAACGCGGTTTTGACCTGTTGCAGTGCCGGCCTGCCTGCGGATCACACGGTCCGCTGATTACAGGCGCAGCGCATCTTTCAGGGACCGGGATTGCGCTGTCCGGTCTCGTAAATCCAATGCGCTGTGCAGATCAACCAGATGACTGTGCATCAGCTCTTGTGCTTTTTGCCCGTCACCTTGCGCAATCGCTTCGACAAGCGCGTGATGGGCAAAACTTTCACATAGGGCGCTTTCACGCCGCCAATACAGCGCGATGATCAGTGAGGACCGTGCAATCAGCGCCTCAATAAATCCTGCAATTGTTGTTTGATCGGCGATCCGGGAAATTTCGATGTGGAACTGGCCGGACAGACGCAATGCGCGGCCCTGATCGGCGGCGGCGATGGCGGCATGTTCATCCTTGATATGCTGTTCCAATATCGTGATGTCCTGGGGTGTCGCCCGCAGGGCTGCCGATCTTGCCGTTCGCGGCTCAAGCAATTCACGTGCTTCAAAGACCTCGCGCGCCTCGCGCAGGGATGGTTGCGCCACAAAGGCACCGCGATTGCGCTGTATCTCGACCAATTGCTGATGCGCCAAGGACTGCAATCCGGCGCGCACAACGGTGCGCGATACGCCAAAAAGCTCTGAAATCTCATCCTCGCCCAACTTGGTACCCGGTGCCAGACGATGCTCGTGAATGGCCAGGGACAAGGATGCTGCCACCTTGTCGGCAGTCACTGTGGTCTTGGGCGACCGCGGGTCAGTTTGTGAAAGTTTGATCATAATGCGCCTATGCCCCGTTAGTGGCAGAGCGGCGGTTTGACTGCAAGACTCGCAATAATGTACCCAAAGATTCGCAGGATTGTATATAATATTGTGTTCAATATTTACGCAGATCGCTCAGGATGCGCAAAACTTTCGGGCATCCCCCAAAAAACACCACATTTCAAATCTGTGAATCGTTGCAGCCTGCCCAAGCTCAGCCTCCTGTGAATGAAACCGAGAGGCATTATGACCGAAACGATCAAAGAACTGGAACTGGTGCAGGTAACGAAACGCTATGGCGGAACCGTTGCTGTTGATGCCGTCAGCCATCACTTCAAGCCAGGCAGCTATACCTGCCTGCTGGGCCCGTCGGGCTGCGGCAAATCATCGACACTGCGCATGATCGCAGGTCACGAGAGCGTATCGGATGGCTCCATCTTGTTGGGCGGGCGGGACATATCGGATCTGCCCCCTGCCAAACGCGGCACGGCAATGATGTTTCAGAACTACGCCTTGTTTCCGCATCTGTCGGTCATCGACAACGTGGCCTTCAGCCTCAAGATGAAAGGGGTCGACACCGCCACGCGTCATGCATCCGCCGCACAGATGCTGGAACTGGTCGATCTTACGGCGCTCAGTGATCGCCTGCCCGACCAGCTGTCTGGTGGCCAACAACAGCGGGTTGCATTGGCACGCGCCCTTATCACGCGGCCCTCTGTGTTGTTGCTGGACGAGCCGCTTTCGGCGCTGGACCCCTTCTTGCGAATCCGCATGCGCGCAGAGCTGCGCAAACTGCAGCAGGAATTGGGGATCAGTTTCCTGCATGTGACCCACGGTCAGGACGAAGCCCTGGCCCTGGCCGATGAAATCGTGGTGATGAACAATGCCGTCATCGAACAGGCAGGCCCCGCCCGCGAGGTGTTCAACGCGCCAAAGACAGCCTTTGTCGCGCAGTTCATGGGCGGCCACAACGTCATGTCCCTGCCAGAGGGGCATTTTGCCGTGCGCGCAGATGCCATCGGGCTGACCGCCAAAGGGGCGGGCATGACGGACGGACAGATCACAGCGGTTGAGTACCAGGGCACACATGTGTCGATCCTGGCACGTATTGCCGGTGATCAGGAAGTCACAGCGCTGATCCCGGATGCGGCATTCTTTGCCCATCCCCAAAACCCAGGCGACCATGTGGGACTGACCTGGGACAAACAAAACCTTCACCCTCTCACCAGCTAAAAACCCAACAAGGAGCGACGAAAGATGTCAAAACTAACCCGTAGAAGCCTATTGAAAACAGGTGTGGCAGCCGCCGCAACAACCACGCTTGGTGCCCCTATGATCTGGGCCCAGAACATCAAGGACGTGACCTTGCGCCAGTTCGGTACCGGTGTTTCGAACCTGAATGAAGTGGCACAAAAGGTCAAAGAGGACCTTGGCTTTACCCTTGAAATGACAGCGCTGGATTCCGACAGCGTGACACAGCGCGCGGCAACACAGCCCAACAGCTTTGACATTGCCGACATTGAATACTGGATCGGCAAAAAGGTCTGGCCCACAGGCAATCTGCAGGCGATGGACACCTCGAAAATCACCAATTACGACAAGATCGTCGGCATTTTCCGCGATGGCAAACTGACACCGGAAAGCACCATTGCCCAGGGCACGGCACCCCATACAGTGGGCTTTACCTCTGGCCCGGACGGGACCGATTTCGTTCAGGAAGAATCCGGTTGGATGACCTTGATCCCCACGATCTACAATGCCGACACATTGGGCATCCGTCCGGACCTGATCGGCCGTCCCATCAGCAATTGGTCAGAGCTGCTGAACCCTGAGTTCAAAGGCAAGGCTTCGATCCTCGATATTTCTTCGATCGGGATCATGGACATGGCGATGGTCGTGGAATCCATGGGCGAATATACCTACCCCGACAAAGGCAACATGAC
>JAFMGZ010000032.1 GCA_017854855.1 Sulfitobacter sp.
CCATCGCCCGCACTTTGACCGCATCGGTGATATTCTTGATCGCCCGCCCGGTGAAACGCGGATCGGCCTCCTGGATCCCCTTCAGGTAGGTCCCCAGCTTGTTGATCGTATCCAGCTCACCAATCTCATCGCGCACCGCCTCATAAACGCGCAGCAACCCCGCCTCATGCGGACGCCCATGCGCCTCAAAGGACGCCGCCACCGCCTTCTTGATCGCCTGGGCCTCAAACACCTGATGGTCCCCCAGCGGAATATCATGGTTCTTGCCCATCAGAAGATACAGGATATCCACGTAATCCTCCCGCGTCTGCGGCCCGTCCACCAGAAACCGCGCCCCAGCCCGCTGGCGCAAGGCATCATCCACATTCTCAGGAAAGTTCGAAAACATCCCAAAGGTGCAATTGCCCCGCACGACCGTATTTGCCCCGGCAAAGCTCTCCATCAAAACGGCGGTAATCTCCAACTGCCCAGCGCTTGATTGCCGGTCCCCCCGCTTGCCCGCCAGCTGATCAATGTCATCAATCGTGCCAAAACCGATCACCGCAGGATCCAGGATCGTATCAATGAACGCCTTGGCATTCTGCCCCGATTTCCCCTGATAACTGTCGATATTATCCGTGCTCAGGTTCTGATAGCGAAACGGATAGCCCGCGTTCAGACAATATTCATTGATCAACCCGGCCATCATCTGGATCAACGTGGTCTTGCCCGTCCCCGGTGCCCCATCCCCCATAAAGGTAAAGATAAACCCGCCCAGTTCCGCAAAAGGGTTCAACCGCCGGTCAAAATCATAGGCCATCAACATCTTGGCCAGTTTCATCGCCTGATATTTGGCAATGTGATTGCCCACAACCTCATTGGGCTTTTTGAAACTCATGGTCAGCTTGGTCGATTTCGCCTTGGCCGCCGGGCTAAAGCCAGAGACGGCAAAACCATCCGCCTCCACCCGCCAACTGGCGGCGGCAAACGCCTCCAGCCGCGGCGCATTGCGCGCCCGCAGCGCCACCTTTTGCATCAACATCTCGGCAAATGCCGCCACCGTCGCCACCAGCCGCACATCATCAGTCGCATGGGCGGCGATATCTTGGTCCAACTCCCACAAGGCACCATGCAAGGCGACCTGACCATTGTCCGTCAGCACCTCATCCACATCCCCCACCTCAACAGACGCTTCCGTCAGATGAGGCGACAACAAATAGGCCGCCGCATTGCCAAACACATAGAGCGTGACCAACGCCTCCGCCCCCAACAGTTCAGAAAACTCCGTCTTCCGCGCAGCAGGCAGCGACCCTTGCAAATTCGCACGCTTCAAATCCCCAAGCCCGGACTGCTCTGCCACATTCTCTGCCACCGCCAGCGCAATCGCGATCGCGCGCCGCAACACATGCAACACAGTCGCCTGCAAAGGAGAGATCAGCGCATCCCCCTCATCCGTGCCCTCGATCCGCGCGATCAACTGCACCGCACCACTCACATGCTGCCGCACCGCCACCAACCCGGGCGTGGTCGCACGAAACTTCCGCCGCGTCCCCAGACCCGCTGACTTCTCGACAGACCCCTCATCCACTGCCTTGCCAATCCGCGGCGCATGATCAAACCCCTCCAACAGCGCCTGCGCCACCGCCATATGGCCCTTGATATCTTCTTCCCGCAGCTCCATCGCATCCGATGTCTGGCTCATGTCACGCCCCCTGCTTCATCTTGCCCATAAACTCATCCCGCTCTCCCGAACCCGCACCCCGGCCCGCGTTCAATATTGCAGCACCCGCCCCTTGGGACCGACCACAAATTTCCGCACCTGACCAAAGCCCGCAGGCCGTTTTTCTTCCAACACCTGAAACACCCGTTGCGGCAATATGATGCTGCGTTCCTGCCGCGTCGCGCCCAGATCCGGGCCCGCCGCCCCGAAAGGATCCAGCGCGAAAACCTCACGCTCCACGGTTGAAAACCAACCCGCCCGCTGTTCAATCACCCGGTCACTCAGCAGCTCTTCCTCGGTCCAGACCATGGCCCAATCCTGCCCCTCAGGCGCTTTGGCCTCGGCCAGAACCGCGCGCAGCGGTCCGGCCTGCTGGGTAAAGGCATGGCTGTACATCGGACCCAGATGAAACCGGCGCAGCCGCTTGGGATGCAGATCGTCAAAATCCTCGTCAAACCCCTTGGCAATCGTCAGCAGTTTCAAGCCGCCCAGCGCCTGTGCGCTCAAATGCGCCTGCACCTCCGGCCAGCGCCTTGGATCCTTGGGCAGCCCGACCCGTCCGGTATCCTCCAGCTCCATCATATAGATCACCGGCAGGTTGACCTGGCTGTCATAGCAGGCCCAATGCAGCCTGAACCGCCGCCGTCCCTCGGTGACATTGCCCAGCCACTGGGCCTGCGGATCATTCTGCACCCAAAACAGATCCCCACGGGCCAGTTCCTCGTAATAAAGCCGCTGGGACAGCGAAAACTGCAGTTTCGTGGGGATAATCCGGTCCCCCAGGATGGTCTGCACCATCTGGTCTTTCAACCCCTCAACCGAAGCCATATTCTCCAGGTGTCCGGCGGCCTGTTGCGCGTCATTGGCCATGGTCATCACTTCTTCGGCCACCGGAAAGCCGCTGTCGCGATTGTCCATGGTAAGCGAGCCGAAAAACCGCCCCGTCTCGCGGCCCACCAACAGGTATTTCAGCCCCAGCGCCTTGAACGTATGGTTCAGCTTCAGCGCATAGCGGGTCAGGATCTCGACCTCCCGCGCGTCCAGATGTCCTTCGGCTTGTTTGACTGCGGCAACATGCAGCATATGCCGCATGATGCCTTCAAATTTGCGGAAATACCGGCGCGACGCAAATGTGTCGGACAGGCCAACGTGATCGCGCATGCCGTCGCTCATGCGCAGATGCCCCTCACACCAGACCGCCCCGGCCCATCACAGGGACGCGGTGGGCAGGGGCGTAAGGGGCCCAAACGCAATTGGCGTGTCTTACCCATTCAATTCTTTCGACGAAGCCGACAGATCGCCCGCCCGCCATGCGCGCCACAGCACCCACAGCAGCAGGGCCGTGCCCATCATCAGACTGGCACCGCCAAAAATGGACCAGACAGTGCCGGCAAAACTGGCCAGACCGGCCAATGCGGTGCCGGCACCTGCGCTGGCGACAAAGGCAAATGCCAGCGGCAGGCCGATCATCCAAAGTGACGTGATCAAAGGTACGCGGTGGTTCTCAAGAAGTCCCATTTAAGCTCCGTATTGATTGCTATCATGTTTCTCGATGATCGCCTGGAACCTGCGTGCAAATCTTTCGTCCGCCTTGGCTTTCGCCTCCAGCACCTCGCGCGCAAAGACCATGTGATCCTCGTGTTTCTCCATCATTTCCGCCATCCGCGCATTGGTTGCTGCACCAATCCCCGCCATGGCCGACTGCGCCTCTTGGTCCGTTTGCACACCGATTTCGTTGATCCGGTGCGCCACATCCTGCTGCTGCGCCGTCTTGAGCGATTTAGTCAGCGCATCGTACAAAACAACCCGCTGCTTGGTGTCAGTTTGCAGCTTATTGATCAAAACCATCTGCGTCGCCGCCTGGTTTTGCAAACTGTCGATCCAGGTCTTGCCCTTTTCGATATACCGCTCCAGCGTTTGCGACTTGGCCAGCTTCACCTGCTCGTCCTGCACCAGCGCATTATAGCGGGTATTGGCCGCCGCCAATTCTGTTTCCAGCTTGGTGCGTTTGGCCGCGTCCGTCTCAGATGCAATCGCGTTTTCCAGCTTGATGATCCCTGGGTCCATCCCCTGAATATCGCTGCGGATTGTTTCCAGTTCGGAAACAGTCACCTCGCGCTCATCCAGTGTTTCCGTCAGGTTGGTCTCCACCTTGGTCTTTTGCTCTTCCAGCATCGCCAGCTGCCCCTCCAGCAGGGTCACGATGGTATCGGACTTCGCAATGAGGTCCTGCAACTTGTCATCGATCGATGCAGACCGCACCCGCTCTTGCCGCATCGAATCCGATTTGGCGGCGGAAAAGATGCCAACCACACTCTCCCAACCCGTCTTGTTGCGCATTTCGTCAAAGTCGCGGCTGAACCCGGCGGTGACATCATCCAGCCCCATGATCAGCTCAGCGATATTGGCATTCATCACTTCGGTATGGGCATGCACGTCGTCCAGGGTGGCATTTTCGATGTCGATCATCACATCATCGCCGGCCTTCAGCTTTGCGCGGGCCGTCTCGATCCTGCCAGTCAGCTCTGCGATCTTGCTTTGCGCCTGGGCAACCTGCTCTTGCGATTCCCTGACCTGTGCATCCAAATTCGACATTCCGAACTCCCGTTTCCAAAGTGTTAATCTCTATGTAGGGAATGTTAAGATAATTTACATCTATTCCCTGCCAATTTTTCTGACTTTTGCAAAACCCTCGTGACTTGAAAAGGATTATCCCTTTTTCGGCGGATCAACCCGCGCCCATCCCGCCCCTAAAACCAGCACCGCAAAAAACATCAGCCCGCCTGCTGCATAAACGCCCAAGGTCGCCTGAATATCTGCATAGGCCATCACCGTGCCCTTTTGCACCTGACCAGAGGCCAGCAGCAGGCTGCCTGCAAACAGCAACCGCCCCGCAAAGCTTTGCAGTGACAGATAGGTGGCCCGCCCGCTATCGCTCAGCAGGGGCTGCATGCGCGCCACGATAAACGGCCGCGCGAATGAATCGGGGACCATTCGCAGGAACAACACCCCAATCGCCAGCGCCGAAGGGGTGATCGCCAGCACCGCGATGATCCCGATCTGGATCGCAAAGGCCAAAAGCAACATCGCCGTCAATCCGATCCGCCGGCGCACACCCATGGCCACCAGTGACGCAATCACAGAAACCAGCATCATCAGGGCCGTTACCCCACCGCTGACCACCGGCGCATCAATCGGCCAGACAACCCCTGCCATCGCCTGTTCAATAAACGGCTGCCCAAAGACAAAGGGCACATGACTGAACCCATACATCAGGACCGACAGCAAAAAGAGCCACACCAGCACAGGCCGCGCCATGGCTGTGCGAAACTGGCCCCATTGCCCCTGCAGCCCCGCAATCTCCGGGGCCACCGTCTCATGCGGCGGCTCCGCAAAACGCCAGGCCACGCCAAGCGCGGCCAAATAGGCCAATGCCCCCGCCACAAAGGCCGCCTCATAGGAATAGCTGGCCAGCACGCCCCCGGTGATGGCCGACAAGGCCAGTCCAATCAGCGCGGCGCGCCATCCGCGCGCCTCCTGCGCCTCGGTTTCCGCCTCCCGGTCCTGTGCCGCCAGCGATTCATACAGCAGCGCATTGTCGGTCCCCGACACCAATGCCGCATTCGCCCCCAGACAGACCTGCGCGATCGCAAAGACCGCAAAACCCGCGCCACCGGCGATCAATCCGGCCCCCAGGGCACCGAAAACCCCCGCCGCGATCAACGTGCGCCTGCGGCCCAGACGATCAGACATATAGCCCGACGGCACCTCCATCGCGGTGGTTGCCACATCATAGATCGCATACAGAAGGATCGCCTCGGCCGCTGACAGCTCTGTCTGGAAAAACAGGAACCAGATCGCCTGCCAAAAGGTCAGATTCTGCGCGAACCTGAACCAGGGGTACAATCTGACGTTCCGCGCCATCGCGCGGCTGTTCGATGGAATCGGGTTCATTCGACCTTCAAACCAGTAAAAAACCGCATAAACCCGCGCCTTTCATCAACAACCCCACGAGGGAACTGGACAATCATACCCATACTTGCTTTGGAAGCCACAAATGAAACGCGAAAGGACTCGACCATGGCCGACGCAACTGACCTCAAATCCATCCTCAAGGACCCCAGCCTGCTGGAAACCCGCGCCTATATCGGCGGACAATGGGTAGATGGCGACGATGGCACCTTTGACGTAACGAACCCCGCCCGCGGCGATGTCATCGCCAAAGTGGCCAATCTCAGCCGTGCCCAGGTCGCCGGTGCCATCGCACAGGCCGAAGCCGCGCAAAAGGAATGGGCCAAGTGGTCCGGCAAGGAACGCGCAGCCGTCATGCGCAAATGGTTCGACCTGATGATGGCAAACCAGGACGATCTGGGTGCGATCCTGACCGCCGAACAGGGCAAACCATGGGCCGAAGCCAAGGGCGAGATCGCCTATGGTGCCTCCTTCATCGAATTCTTCGGCGAAGAGGCCAAGCGGATCTACGGCGAAACCATCCCCGGTCACCAGCGTGACAAACGCATCACCGTGATCAAACAGCCCATCGGTGTCGCCGCCTCCATCACGCCTTGGAACTTCCCCAACGCCATGATCACCCGCAAGGCCGCGCCCGCCCTGGCCGCCGGCTGTGCCTTTGTCGCGCGCCCCGCTGCCGAAACCCCGCTTTCGGCCATTGTCATGGGCGTTCTGGCCGAACGCGCAGGCATCCCCGCAGGCGTGTTCAACGTCTTGCCTTCCTCGTCCTCCTCTGCGGTGGGCAAGGAATTCTGCGAAAACCCCGCCGTGCGCAAGCTGACCTTTACAGGCTCAACCGAAGTGGGTCGCATCCTGCTGAAACAGGCCGCTGACCAGGTCATGAAATGCTCCATGGAGCTGGGCGGCAATGCACCTTTCATCGTCTTTGATGACGCCGATCTGGACGAAGCCGTCGAAGGCGCGATCCTGTGCAAATTCCGCAACAACGGCCAGACCTGCGTCTGCGCCAACCGGATCTACGTCCAATCCGGCGTCTATGACGCTTTCGCCGCCAAACTAAAGGCGCGCGTCGAGACCATGAAGGTTGGCGATGGCTTCGAAGAGGGCACTCTGCTTGGGCCATTGATCAACCCCGCTGCGGGCGAAAAGGTCCAGGAACACATCACCGACGCGCTGGCCCATGGTGCCGAAATCATCCTCGGCTCTGCCAATGGCGGGATGCAGGGCAACTTCCTTGCCCCCACGATCATCACCGGCGTGACCCAAAAGATGAAAGTCGCAACCGAGGAAACCTTTGGCCCCCTCGCCCCGCTCTTCAAATTCGAAGACGAGGACGAAGTGATCGCCATGGCCAATGACACGATCTTTGGTCTGGCCTCCTATTTCTACGCCAAGGACCTCAGCCGCGTCTACAAAGTGGCCGAAGCGCTGGAATACGGCATTGTCGGCGTCAACACCGGGATCATCTCGACCGAAGTCGCCCCCTTTGGCGGCGTCAAACAATCCGGTCTGGGCCGCGAAGGGTCGCACCACGGGATCGAAGATTACCTTGAGATGAAATACATCTGCATGAGCGTCTGACGCCCTTGCACATCGCCTGAAAAACAAGGGGGCAGCCACATCGGCTGCCCCTTTTTCATGCCCCAGACATCCTTGCGCCCCAAACATGGGTCCGCAGACCCACAGCACGCGCATAATCTTGACTGGAAACAAAAAGGGCCAGCATGTTCGGGAGGAGGTGAACATGCTGGCCCGAATTATAACGGCTATCGGGAGGAAGTGCCGTTACAGTGCGGCGTCAGGAATTCTCTGGGAGGAGCGAGCCCTGACAACCTTCAATGACAACCCAATGTGAGTGGGTCATTGATTCCTACCCGGCGCATATGGGAAGCGCCGGACGTATTTCAAAGGCCATCGTAGGTATAATTTACCAAAAACCTTGCGTGACCCTTAATTTCTGCGCGGGTAATCCCCGCCTGCGCCAATTCTGCATCCGACATGCGGTGCAATACAGATTCCATACGGCTGATCTGCATCTTGGTCACAACGGCCGACAGCCCCTGATAGACCGCCGACACGATGCCCGCGACAAAAGATACCGCAGCATCCGTCGCTTCATGCATCTGTACCCAAACCTTGGAAGTACCAAGCGTGTTTGCCTGTTGTTTCATGGCTCTAGACCTTCAATGATTCTTCGACGGCGATCCGGCGAATATGACTGCGAGGGATGGACAGATCGGACAATTCACGGTCCGACAGCCTGCTCAGTTCAGAAAAAGTTCTGCGGTACACGGCCCGGCGCGCCTTTGCGGCCTGCATGGCGGTGATGATGCCACAGACGCGCGCGTTCAGATCATTCAGAACGGTCTGAAGGCGAGCGTTACGTTGTGTAAACACGATCGACATAAGTATTGTTCCTTTTTGATTGCTGCGCTGCGGAATTTATGCTGCACTGCAGAGGTACCGCTAACAGACCGGAACTCCAATCCGTTGAATCCGCATAGGGGTATTGCCAAGCAGGAAAAGGTAGGACGGCGTGATGGATATTTCCTCACAAATGTTGGTCTTCGTGAAGGTTGTTGAATTGGGCAGCATCTCTGCGGCGTCGCGCGCCAGCGGCCAAACACCCTCTGCCGTCAGCAAACAGATCGGCCACCTCGAAGATCACGTAGGCCACCGGTTGCTGCACCGCACCAAATCAGGCGTCAGCGTCACCGAAGAGGGGCGCGAATATTACGAAAAATGCCGCGCCGTCGCCGATAAATTCTACGAAGCCGAAGCGCTGATTTCCAATTTCAACGGCCCGCCCAAGGGCGTCCTTCGGGTCGCCGCCAGTGTCGCATTCGGCAAATACCAACTGATCAACGCACTGCCGGAATTCCTCGAACGATACCCCGACATCACCGTGACCCTCGAACTGACCGACCGCGAGGTGGATCTGGAAGAAGAAAGCTTTGACGTTGCCATCAACTTTGCAGAGCAACTGACCAATCCAAATGCCATTGCCCGGAAAATCATGGAAAATGAACGCGTTCTATGCGCCTCTCCCGCCTTTTTGGAACAGCATGGCACGCCGCAGACCTTCAGTGACCTGGCCAATTTCAACTGCCTGCGGACCTCCAATTTCGTTGGTCGAAACGCCTGGGAGGCAGAGCTGAATGGCGTTCACTACAAGGTCGACGCCACCGGAAACTTTGCCGGCAACAGCGCCGATGCGGTCTACAAGGCCGCGCTGGTCGGTTTGGGCATCGCAAGGCTGTCCACCTATATTGTCGCAGACCAGATCGCGTCGGGCGCGCTGATCAGATTGTTCCCCGAATACTCACAAAAACACGCGGATATCGCGGTGATTTTCGCCAATAAACGCAATCTTTCCCCCAAGATACGCGTTTTCGTGGAATTTCTGGCAGAGCGGTTCAAACACCTGTGATCCCCGGCGGGTACAGGCGCAGTTTTCAAAAAATTGGTTGGTTTATCTGCTTTTAGCAGCGGTGATCCGCGTTCGCGTTTCCTGTTTTTTAAGCAGCCTCGCCTATCCCTTGCCAAATTGTCACCAAAAAAGGGCACGGCAAATGAATGTATTGGGCAAGATCGGCGTGGGCGTTCGACTGTGCATACTCGTTGTATTTTCAATCGCAGGGCTTTTTGCCATGCAAATGGCATCCATCTCGACCTTTGAACGCGGTGCGCTGGCGTTGAAAGAGGTCGAACTCACCCATTTGACCGACATCGCCGTCTCAATCGTTGAATCCTATCACGCCCAGGCCCAAACCGGGGCCATCTCTGAGGAAGACGCGCAAAAACGCGCTCTCAAGGTGTTGCAGGATTTGCGATATGAGGGGAACAATTACTACTGGGTAACAGACCGGGCCGTCACATTGCTGATGCACGGTCTGAACCCCGCTTTGGACGGGCGCGACATGTCGCAGTTTACCGATCCGAACGGCGTCCTTCTGTTTAGCGAAATGGTGTCGGGCACCGCCGATGGCACAAAGGCAACCGTTGCCTACCAATGGGCCGCCCCCGACGCCCAGGAAGGGGATCCGCCGGTTGACAAACTCTCGGTCGTGCAACCCTTTAACCCATGGGGCTGGGTCATTGGCACAGGTGCCTATCTGACCAACATCGAACAGGAACAGGCAGGCATTCATAGTCATCTCAACTGGATTTTGATGCTGCTGACCATCGCCTTGCTCGGGGCTGCGGCACTGATTGCCTATAGTGTAACGCGCCCTCTTCAAAAACTCACACACCGCATGTCCGGCCTCTCCGAAGGCGACACAGATTCGCCCGTGCCATACAGCCAGGACAGCACTGTGTTCGGGGAAATTTCGAAATCAGTTGAGATTTTCCGCCGCAGCCTGATCGAACGTGCCCAGATGCAACAACAGCAAGAGGAACGTATCATCCTCGAACGCGAAAGCGAACTGAAGGCAGCGCAAACCCTGCGCGAAAAAGAGGCGGAAAAACACGCGATCGAACAGAAAGCCCTAGAAGACAAGGCCGCCGCCGAAGCCCAGGCACAGGCCGAACGCGAGGCACAGCAAAAAGCCCAGATCGCAGAACGCGAGGCACAGGCAGCCAAGCAAAGCCGCGTCGTTGAGGCCCTTGGCATCGGTTTGAAAAATCTGGCCAAAGGTGATCTGGCACAGGGTATTTCGGACGTCTTTCCAGAAGAATACGAAAGGCTCCGGGCAGATTTCAACTCGGCCGTGGATTCACTGCGCGATGCCATCGGTGCCGTGGTGCAGAACGCCGAAACCATTCAATCTGAAACCAGCGAAATCACCTCGGCCGCTGACGATCTGGCACGCCGCACAGAAAAACAGGCCGCCACGCTCGAGGAAACCGCAGCCGCCCTTGATGAGCTGACAAGTTCCGTCCAATCCGCCGCCGAAGGCGCGGATGAAGCCTCCGCCATGTCCTCCAAAGCCAAGACAAACGCAGAAAACGGTGGCAAGGTCGCGGTAGAGGCAGTGCACGCCATGGAAGGCATCAAGACTTCTTCACAGGAAATCTCCACGATCACGAAAGTCATCGAAGATATCGCCTTCCAGACCAATCTGCTTGCCCTCAACGCCGGCGTCGAAGCGGCCCGCGCAGGCGAAGCCGGCCGTGGCTTTGCCGTGGTCGCCACCGAAGTCAGAGCCCTGGCGCAACGATCCTCAGAGGCGGCACAGGAAATCAGCACATTGATTTCGCAATCAGGCGAAAAGGTGCAGCTGGGCGTCGAACTGGTTGGCAAGACCGGTCAGGCCCTGAATTCAATCCTCACATCCGTCACTGAAATCTCGGAACGGATCGGCACAATCGCGACATCTGCACGCGAACAATCCGACGGCATCAAGGAAATCAACATCGCCGTGAATGAACTGGACAATGTCACCCAGCAAAACGCCGCCATGTTCGAAGAAACCACAGCGGCAAGCCATGCCTTGACCCAAGAGGCCACAGCAATGGTGGCAACCGTCGCCCGCTTCAGCCTGGATGGCTCCAGACCGCGCATCCAACCCTCGACAAATACACAAAAGCGGCAGGCCCCGGTCACCAGCAGCAGTGCACAACGCCCCTTGCCGGTTCAGGGCAACACCGCCCAAATGCCCGATCCGCAGGCTGATCTCGACTCCGGCTGGGAAGAATTCTAAAGCCTTTTCGAAAAAACCTGCACCAGGCATTCCAAGAAACGCTTTAACATCTCGCCCATACATATCATTGGCATGACCAGCCCAGGCCACAGCCGAGGCCGGTCATGCCAAAAAAATAATTCTATAACAAACCAAGGATTGACCCGGCCCCTGCGTCTAACAAAAGTAATGTTAATGCAAACCGATGACGATACCCTGGCCCTTGCGGCAGCCCGAGGCGAAACTTCCGCCTTTGCAGTGCTTATTGAGCGGCAGTATGACCGCCTTTTCCGCCTGTGCTTTCGCCTCACCGGCAGCCAGGCCGACGCAGAGGATCTGACACAGGATATTTGCGCCGCACTGCCCGGAAAACTCCGCAGCTACCGCGCAGAGGCCAGTTTCACCACCTGGCTCTATCGCCTGTGCGTCAATGCGGCCCATGACCGCCGCCGCCGCGCCGCAACCCATGCCCGCGCGGCATCTGGCTGGGGCGAATGGGAACTCAACCGCCGCGCTGAAATCGACGACAGCGCACAGGCCATCGACTGGCTTACCACCGCCATGCGCAGTCTGCCCGACGATCTACGCGATACGCTGGCCTTGACCCTTGATGATATGACACATGCGCAGGCCGGCGAAATTCTGGGCATTTCCGAGGGGACCATCAGTTGGCGCATCTCTGAAGCCAAGAAACATCTTTCATCCCTGCGGCAGGAGGACCGGCCATGACCGACGCGCTCGACACCCTCAAGGCGGCCATGAACGCGGCCACCCCGCAGCCCAATGCCGCCCGCCGCGCCGAAAATATCGCGCTGGCGCAAAAAAATTACGATCACATCCAAGGAACGCTGGATGGCACGCGTCCTACTTCTGATCGCCCAAGACCGGGCCCCCTATCAGGAGTACGAAACATGTTGCGTAGCATTTCTTCTCGCGCTGGCCTTACCGTCACCACCGCCATTGTTGCCGTTGGCATCGTCATATTGACCCCCTTGGGTGACAACCTGATGCCAAAGCGCGCAGGCGATGTTCCCTTCGTCGCGCCCACCACCCAGCAAGAACCGCTTGCCGTCACAGAACCCAAGGTCGCGGTACCACAGCCAATACCTGCACCGATGGTTGAAATGGCCGCAGAAAGCGGCGCAGTCGCACCCGCCGCAAGCCGCGCCCAGATGTCCGCACCCGGCACCAGCCAACTGCACAGCGACATGCCCCTGCTGACCCCCGAAACAAACACCGAAGCTTTCGCAAACGCCGATGCCAACCCCGTGCAGACAACGGCCGAAACGCCCGTTTCGACCTTTTCCATCGACGTCGATACTGCGTCTTATGCGGTCATCCGCAACTCCTTGACCACCGGCCAACTGCCGCCCAAGGACGCCGTGCGCGTAGAGGAAATGATCAATTACTTCCCCTATGACTACGCCGCCCCAACCGACGGCGCGGCCTTTCTCCCCACTGTCAGCCTTAGCCAGACACCCTGGAACCCGGACACCCGGCTGTTGCATATCGCCATCCAGGGTACCGCCGTCGAAGTGGAAAACCGCCCCCCCCTGAACCTTGTGTTCCTGATCGACACCTCCGGTTCCATGCAAGACGCGTCCAAGCTGCCCCTGCTCAAGCAATCCTTCCGCCTGATGCTGGGCCAGTTGCGCCCCGAGGATCAGATCGCCATCGTCGCCTATGCCGGATCGGCCGGTGAGGTCCTCGCGCCGACATCCGCCTCGGAACGCAGCACGATCCTTGCCGCACTCGATAACCTCTCCGCTGGCGGGTCGACCGCCGGTCAGGCCGGCCTGCAACAGGCCTATGCCACCGCCGCCGCCATGTCCGCCGAGGGCGAAATATCGCGCGTGCTGCTGGCCACCGACGGTGATTTCAACGTCGGCATCAACAATGACGACGACCTAAAGGCCTATATCGCGGACAAACGTGACAGCGGCACCTACCTCAGCGTGCTGGGCTTTGGCCGCGGCAATCTGCATGACGCCACGATGCAGGCGCTGGCCCAGAACGGCAACGGACAGGCCTCCTATATCGACACCTTGTCAGAGGCGCAAAAGGTGCTGGTCGACCAATTATCCGGCGCGTTGTTCCCCATCGCCGATGACGTGAAAATCCAGGTGGAATTCAACCCCGCCACCGTCGCCGAATACCGCCTGATCGGCTATGAAACCCGCGCGCTGCGGCGCGAGGATTTCAACAATGACAAGGTCGACGCAGGTGACATCGGTGCCGGCCATCAGGTCACCGCCCTCTATGAGATCACGCCCACCGGCTCCCCCGCGACGCTCAATGATCCGCTGCGCTACGGCACCGCGGCCCCCACGACAAACGACAGCGATGAACTTGCCTTCCTGCGGCTGCGTTACAAGGCACCGGGCACCGACACCAGCCAGCTGATCGAACAACCAATCACCGCCAGCATGTCCGCCGACCCCAGCTTTGCCAGCGCCATCGCAGGTTTCGGCCAATTGCTGCGCGATGATCGTTATTTGGGCAATTGGAGCTTTGACGATGCCATCGCACTGGCCACCCAGACCAAAGGGGCAGACCCCTACGGCTATCGCGCAGAAGCGATCCAGCTGATGCGCCTGGCACAAAGCCTCTCGCAAAACTGACCCCGCACAGCGCCCCTCGGGGCCCATGAAAAAGCCCGGT
This sequence comes from Sulfitobacter sp., assembly GCA_017854855.1. Classification (GTDB taxonomy): domain Bacteria; phylum Pseudomonadota; class Alphaproteobacteria; order Rhodobacterales; family Rhodobacteraceae; genus Sulfitobacter. The sequence continues at coordinate 13,957 of JAFMGZ010000032.1, forward strand.
GCATGTTGCACCGGGCTTGAAAAGGTCTGTCTCGGGGGAAGGAAATCAGACCCTCTCTACCGTCCAAAAGCGTATCTTCGGGGCATCTGATCTCTCATATGCCCCTGTACGCCTTAGTTGACGGATTTCGCATCCACGACGTCCTTCTCCAGCACCTTGGTGCCAGATGCGATCTGGATCTGCCGTGGTTTCAGCGCCTCTGGGACCTGCCGATGCAGTTCAATATGCAACATGCCGTCCACATGGGCGGCCCCGGTCACCTGAACATGATCCGCCAGATGGAACCGGCGCTCAAACGCGCGGGTTGCAATGCCCCGGTGCAGGAACGTCTTGTTTTCATCCTCATCGACCTTGCGCGCCGACACGATCAGCGCCTTATCGCGCACCTCAACCGACAGGTCCGCATCCGAAAATCCGGCAACCGCGATCGAAATGCGATAGGAATCATCATCCAGCTTTTCGATGTTATAAGGGGGATAGCTTGGTGCAGCGCCATCCGTGCTCAACACCCGGTCCATCATATTGGCGATCTGGTCGAAACCAACGGTAGAGCGGTAGAGCGGTGCAAAATCAAGAGTACGCATAGGTTCATCCTCATCTTTGAGCGATTAATTCGGACCTTCCACAATCGGACAGGCCCTCTCAGTGCCGCCAGGGCCCTCACAGGCACCCTGACCCGACAGATGTGGGAAACAACAATGCCGGTTTCAACCCCCGGCAGCGCGTCTGACGTCTCAAGAATAACGAAAAAATGCGGCCCCGATCCCTCGGCACCGCACCCCCCGGGGCCAATCCGGCCCCGGTCTTACAGGTTTCTTATGGCTTTACGAACTTGGCCCCAGTGTCGTTATTGTCTTGCCCCACCATCACACGTTTGCGCGTTGGACCATCAGACATATAGACCCCTTTGCCCGCAACCAGTTCGGCCTGCAACACCGCCAAGGTCGCACCCAGCGACGTGCCCAAAGACACATCAAGCCCCTCAACCTCTGCCTTGGCAGACACGACTGACACGATATGCACCTCACCGTCATGGAACGAAAAGATCGGCGCGCCGCTTGACCCGAAATCAACCGAACAGGATGTCACCAATACGCCACCCTGCTGCGCAATCACCTTGCAAACCTCCTGCAGCGACGGTGCCTCGGACCGGTCCTTGGCATAGCTCACAACCCCGACCTGATCCCCCGGACGCGGCGTGGCCCCCGTGGCAAATGGCACGATTGTCGTGTTGCGAATGGGCTGCTGCAATTCCAACAAGGCAAGGTCATTGCTCACCCGCTGTGACGATACCTCGCCATCATAGACATAATCAGGATGCACCACGGCCCGCCGCACGTCTCTATAGGCACCTGCGCGGCCATCGCGCCAGCCGGCCAGAAACTGCACCTTGCTGTGATCAATGCGCTGCTTGGTCTCGCGATCAAACAGGCAATGCGCCGCCGTCAACACCAGACGCGGCGCAATCAACGCACCCGTGCAAAAACCGGTCCCGGCAATGTCCAACCGCCCGACAGCCTCCCATGCAGCACCCTGCTCATTGGACGACAGCCGTTGCAGTCCGGCGTCGCTGGTTCCACCTGCAGGTGCCATCACGGCCGCAGGGACCATAAGTCCCGCCACCAATGCGGTCATCCAAAAATATCTCATCCATAGCAGCATTGATTTTCCCCAAAATCTATGAGGGTCCATCTCTACTCAGGATTTAAGGCAAAAATAGGGCAATTTTGTTATTTAAGTTGAGGAACGCGCCCCCGCGCCACATTCTCGGCCAAAAGTGCTGGCGGCTTTGGCCCTCCTGCGGCCCAATCCAGCAATTCAACCGTATGCACAATCGGCACAGCGGCGGCTGATCCGATCTGCATCATGCAGCCAATATTTCCCGCCGCGATCACATCGGGGTTCTTGGCCTCCAGCGTGCGCACCTTGCGTTCCTTCAGCTGGCCAGAAATTTCCGGCTGCATCAGGTTGTAGGTGCCCGCAGACCCACAACACAGATGCGAATCAGCAGGCTCAACCACGGTGAACCCGGCCTTGCGCAAAAGGTCCTTGGGATAGGTCTTGATCTGCTGGCCATGCTGCAGCGAACAGGCCGCATGATAGGCAACCACCATCCCCTCAGGCACAGCCGCGGCAGGTGGCGTCTGGGGCCTGTCCTGCTCCAACTCGATCAACACTTCGGACACATCCTTGGCAATCGCCGCCACCCGTGCGGCATCGGCCGCCAGCGCCGGATCATTGCGGAACATATGGCCGTAATCCTTCACCGTCGTGCCACAGCCAGAGGTATTGATCACGATCGCGTCCAGCCCGCCCTGATCCATCTCCGCACACCAGGCACGGATATTGCGCGCCGCCGTCGCATGGCTCTCGCTGGTCTTGCCCATGTGATGGGTCAGCGCACCGCAACATCCCGCACCTTCGGCCACGACCACCTCGCAACCCCTGCGCCTCAGCAACCGGATGGTGGCATCATTGATATCCGTATTCAGCGCCTTTTGCGCACAGCCCGTCATCAGCGCCACCCGCTTTACCCGTGGCCCTTCGGGGGCAAAACTCTGCGGATCATCATTGCGGCTCACCGGCGGGATCACCTTCGGGGCCATCTCCAGCATGGCCCGCAGCCGGGCATCCGGCATGAACCGCGCAAAGGGCCGCCCGATCTTTGCCCCCAAAAGAGCAACCCTGAACCGCATCGGATAAGGCAGGATCCGCGCCAGAACCCAGCGCAAGGCCCGGTCGCCAAAGGGCCGCTTGTAGCGCTGGTCGATATATTCGCGCGCATGATCCACCAGATGCATGTAATGCACCCCCGACGGACAGGTGGTCATACAGGCCAGACAGGACAGACAGCGATCAATATGTTTAACCGTCTTTTCATCGGGGTCCCGGTCGTTCTCCAGCATATCCTTGATCAGGTAAATGCGCCCGCGCGGGCTGTCCAACTCATCGCCCAGTACCTGGTAGGTGGGGCAGGTCGCTGTACAGAAACCGCAATGCACGCAGGCGCGCAAAATCTCATTGCTGCGCGCGGTCGATGGATCGGCCAGCTGTTCAGGCGTGAATGTCGTCTGCATGAGGTCTCCGCAAAATTGTCATGTGAATTATAAACATCGGTTTGGGCTGCGTGACGCAGGCCGCGCCGTCCCGGCACGGACCGCCCCAAAGGTCACGCAGCCGCGTCCATCAACCCGGCATTGAACAAACCCTTGGGATCAAACCGCGCCCGCAACCCAGAGGTCAGCTTTGCCACACCCGGCGCTTCGGGCTGGAACACGCCCAGCCGCGCCTTGGTCGCATCATCGGCCCGCACAAGCGTCGCATGACCGTCAATGCGGCCCAGCCGCCCGCGCAGGTCGGTCCCCGCCGCCATCCGCAACCAGATCAAACCGCCCGCCCAATCAAACAGATGCGCCTGCGCCCCGGCTTTCGCCGCCAGCGCCGGACCATCCGATGGCTTGCACGACACCCGCCAGACATCTCCCTCGCCTCCGTGAAACGCAACCACATCGCGCAGCCCGCCCCACAGCTGATCCGACGCCGCCGCATCCAGCACCGACATCTCGGCCGCACCACCGCCCAACAGCGCCTGCAACTGCGCCACACGGTAGGCCACACTGGCCTCAAACCCTTCGACCCGCAGCACCGTCTGGCCTGCGGCAGGATCATGCACCGCACCGCTCACCTCAAAGGGGCTGCCCATGGCCCGGCTCAGCACCGCCACCGCCGCCGCATCATCCAACCCGTGCAACACCAGACTGGCTTGTGTCTCAGGACAGGGCAGCACCTTGAACGACACTTCGCTCAACACACCCAAAGTACCAAAAGACCCCGCCATCAGCTTGACCAGATCATAGCCCGTGACATTCTTCATCACCCGGCCACCGTTCTTGACGATCGCGCCTCGACCATCGACAAACCGCACCCCCAACAGGAAATCGCGCGCCGCACCGACGGAAATCCGCCGCGGTCCACTCACATTGGCCGCAAAAATGCCCCCGATGGTCGGCACACCCTCGCCCCCGATCAATCCGCGATGATCCATCGGCTCAAAAGCCAGCCGCTGGTTTTCCCGCGCCAGCGCCGCCTCGATCTGCGCCACCGGCGTGCCCGCCTGCGCCACCATGGTCAGCGCACCGGGTTCATACAACGTGATCCCGTTCAACCCTGCAACAGACAACGCCTCTCCAGACGCCGCCATCCCGCGTGTACCGCCACCCATCACGGCCAGCGGCCCCTTGGCATCCGCGACAAAGGCCGCCAGTTCCTGTTCGGTCACAACATTCATCTCTTTTTGGCCTTATATACCTTCCGCACGCGCGCCCGGACGCAGGTCCCTGCGTGGGCCGTGCTCATTCCGCCGCCATGGCGATGTCCCGCCGCGCCTGTGATGCATCCAGCGGAAACACCTTTGCCGGGTTCAGCAACCAGCCCGGATCAAACACATCCTTCACCGCCATCTGCGCCTCCAGATCATCGGGCGCATATTGCACATGCATCAGATCGCGCTTCTCGATCCCCACACCATGCTCGCCGGTCAGACAGCCGCCAACCTCAACACATAGCTTCAGGATCTCCGCGCCGAATTCCTCGCATAGCTCCAGATCACCGGGCTTGTTGGCATCAAACAGGATCAGCGGATGCATGTTCCCGTCACCCGCGTGAAACACATTGCCGACCTTCAGGCCAAACTGCTCCGACATCTCACCGATGCGGCGCAAGACCATGGGCAGGCTCGACACCGGGATCGTCCCGTCCAGACACATGTAATCGTTGATCTGCCCCATCGCCCCAAAGGCGGACTTGCGCCCCAGCCAGATCTTGCCGCTCTCCTCGGCCGATTTGCTCTCGCGCAGCTCGACAGGGTTGTGGCGGCGCGCAATCTCCATGATCAGGCTCAGCTGATGGTCGATCTCCGCATCCGACCCTTCGACCTCCACGATCAACAAGGCCTCGCACATCGGATAGCCCGCCTTCGCAAAAGCCTCCGTCGCCTCGATACAGGGCCGGTCCATGAACTCGATCGCCACCGGCAGAACACCCGCCTTGATGATATCCGACACACAGGCCCCCGCGACCTCATTGTCATCAAACCCCATCAACACCGGCCGCGCGCCCTCGGGCTTGGGCAGGATCCGCAGGGTGGCTTCGGTCACGACACCCAGCTGGCCTTCCGATCCACAGATCAGCCCCAACAGGTCCAGACCGCCGGCATCCAGATGCCCGCCACCGATCTCAACGATCTCGCCGTCCATCATCACCATGGTGACGCCCATCAGGTTGTTGGTGGTCACCCCGTATTTCAGACAATGCGCCCCGCCCGAATTCATCGCGATATTGCCCGCGATGGCACAGGCCAGCTGGCTTGACGGATCAGGCGCATAAAAGAAACCATCCTGCTCCACCGCGCCGGTCACGCTCAGGTTGGTGCGGCCGGTCTGGACCCGGATCAACCGGTTGTCATAGTCGGTCTCGATCACATCATTCATGCGCGCCACGCCCAGAATCACGCAATCCGCCGTGGGCAATGCCCCCCCGGCCAGCGATGTGCCAGACCCGCGCGGCACCACCGGCACACCTTCTTCATGGCAAATCCGCAGCACATCGGCCACTTCGCGCGTGCTGGACGGTAATACCGCCACCATCGGCGGGCAGCGATAGGCGGTCAGCGCGTCGCATTCATAGGCCCGCGTCTCATGCTCGTTGTGAATAACCGCATCCTGGGGCAGCACCCCCTGCAACCGGGCAACAACCCGCGCCTTCAGGGCAAGTACACGGGGATCTGGCGTTGGCATTTCCATGGCGGTCCTCCTTTTTAGCGGCGTGTTACCAGCTGGGCGGTTCAGAGGTTTCAGAACCGGCCCAGCCTATCATTTTCCGCAATTTGGTAAAGTAATATTACCAATTATGCCCATTGGCAAGAATGTTCTCCCGGACGTATGAGGATACCATGAACTGGACCGACCGCCTTGCCCTCTTTTCACCGCTGGATTTCACAGCTGTCGTTGTGCTCTTTGCCCTGTGGCTGCTGATCGGCTGGCAGATCGAAAACCCAAAGGCCAAACATCTGTCCGTCTCGCGCATTATGGCGGGCTACCGGCATGAATGGATGCGCCAGATGATCACCCGGCAACCGCGCATCTTTGACGCCCAGACCATTTCGACCCTGCGGCAGGCGACATCCTTTTTCGCCTCCACCAGCATGATCGCGCTGGGGGCCGTGCTGGCCCTGATTGGCAATTCCGACAGTCTTGTCGGTCTGGCCGAAGACCTCACCTTGCTGTCACATCCGCTTTTCGTCTGGGAAATCAAATTGCTGCTGGTGGTCTTCTTTCTCACCAATGCCTTTTTGAAATTCGTCTGGTCCAACCGCCTGTTTGGCTATTGCTCCGTGCTGATGGCGGCCGTGCCAAATGACCCCAAAAATCCCAATGTGGTCAACATGGCCCGCAAGGCTGCGGATATTAATATCCTCGGGGCCCGCAGCTTTAACCGCGGCCTGCGCTCGGTCTACTTTGCATTGGCCAGCATCTGCTGGCTGGGCGGGCCTATGCTGCTGCTTTGTGGTGCAATTTTGACACTGATTGTGATATGGCGGCGGGAATTCGCATCACAGTCGCGTGCGATACTCTTGGAAAAATAGTACCGCTTTTTATATGCCAATCATTAATGGTATGGTGCCCCCATGGTCAAAAAATCACTCTTTGCTCTCGTATTACTTGCACAACCGGCTTTTGCCGACCCGCCCCTCGTAAGCGAAGTGCAAGCCGAAAAGGCCAACGGATACTGGAGCTTTTCTGTCACCATCAAACATGCCGATACCGGCTGGGATCACTATGCCGATGCCTGGCGCGTGGTGGACAAGGACGGCAATGAACTCGGGCTGCGCAACCTTGCCCATCCGCATGTGAACGAACAGCCCTTCACGCGCTCTTTGTCAGGGGTACAGATACCCGATGGCATGACCGAAGTCGGCATTCAGGCGCATGACACGCTCACCGGATGGTCAGACCAGATCAAGATCGTCAAACTGCCCTGACCCCTGCGGGCCTGATACGGCACTTCAAACCCGATGATACGGTCCACCCGACAGGATGGATGCGGCCCGGTATAATTGTTCGCTCAACATCACCCGCACCATCATATGCGGCCAGACCATCTTGCCAAAGGACAGGGCATGATCGGCCCGCGCGCGCAGCGCCTTGTCGATCCCGTCCGCCCCCCCGATGACAAAGGCCAGATCGCGATGCCCCTTGTCGCGCCAGCCGCCCAGCCTCGTGGCAAAATCAGGCGATGATTCGACCCGCCCGCGTTCATCCAGCACACAGATCAACGCACCGGCAGGCACGGCTTTTTCCAGCAGGGCAGCCTCCGCTGCCATGCCGCCACCCTTCTTGTCCTCGACCTCAACGACCTGCGCCGGCCCCAGGCCCAGGGCCCTGCCGGTGCGGTCAAATCGGATCAGATAATCGTCAATCAGGTCTTTTTCGGGGCCCGCCCGCAGGCGGCCCACAGCACAGATATGTACGCGCACAGGGTCTAACCCCGCGCGCGATCAGTTCTGCGGGGCAGCGACTTCGCCCCCGTCCATCCACATCTTCTCAAGCTGATAGAACTCGCGCACTTCCGGACGGAAAACATGCACAACCACATCGCCTGTGTCGATCAGGACCCAGTCGCCGGTGTCTTTGCCTTCGACCTTTGGGGTACGGCCGAATTCATCCTTGATAGTCTGCGCCAGCTTTTCAGAGATCGCAGAAACCTGACGGGTCGAACGGCCCGTGCAGATCACCATATAATCGCAGATCTCGGTCTTGCCGCGCAGATCAATCTGCACGATGTCTTCAGCTTTATCGCTTTCTAGGGATTTAAGGATACAGGCCAAAGTTGCGTCACTTGTGGCCGTGTCAAATGCAGCTACCATAAGTGCTGCCTCGGGACTCGCATTGTTGGATGCGCTAGTTTGGATCGCCAGGACATTGTCCTCCTTTGGGTACGCCGCCTTGCCCCCGGCGCTGGGGATGAGTCGAGAATAACAATCCATGCACAAAATTTCAATGACCCGCCAGCCCCTTGCGCCATTCCCGGCCACCGTGGGGCAATAAGTCTGTTTTCTATGCAACAGCCTGGGCTGTTTTCTGCCTTTCCCGGATTATTATTGCGCCAGACGCCGCCATTCCGCATCAATCTGCGCCAGCGCATCCATGTCCCAGGCCGCCGGATCGTTGCTATATCGGCCATCCGGCGTGACGTAGCCCAGCGCATCCTCGCGGGCACGCAACGCCTGAACGGCTGCGGCATCCACCTGCCGCAGCTCTGCCGCACCGCGCAGCGCCTCCGGTTGCATCCGCGCGAACAACAGTGACGATACATCCTCCGACAGGTTCACACAGGCGCATCCCTGCTGTGCCGCGATCAGTGCCAGCCGCGCCGATTTCGCCCCCAGATCCCGCAGCGTGACATCCGCACGCAGCGGATCGGCAGTGCCGGTCCCGTAAAAATGCGTGTCGCCCTGCGCCGGATAGACCATATCGCAGCCCATGAACGCCATCACCTGCGGCCGCAGCGCGGCCAGCGCCCAATAGGCCGTCGTATAGGCCATCGTGGCCCCCGCCATGATAAATCCGCCATATTCATTTTGCGCCGGCACAAAGGCATCCGCCTCGATCAGCTGCTGACCGGGCAACACCTGCTCAGGCCGCCGGTCGCGCGGAAAATCCTCCGGAAACACCAGCGCATCCCAATCGGGCCTGACCCTCCAGGCATTGTTCATCACGATGATCTGGTCAAACCAGTGCTTGGGCCAGGCCTGCGCCGCCGTCACATTCGGCCCGCTGCCCAGGATCAACACGACCGGTCGCGTCTTTGTCATGTCCATTCCCCCGCACACCCTGTGCACCGGGAAACCTAGACCCAACTCCCTTCGTGACAAGTCACACAGGCCCCTTCGTCGCACCGGGCTTGGACACCGACAGCTTGCTGTCCTCCAGCAACAGCACCTCGCGCTGCGGAAAGGGTATCGAAATGCCGTGTTCCTTGAAGGTGTCCCACAGCGCCAGATAGACATTGCCGCGAATATTGGTCAGCCCCCCGGTCGGGTCCCTGATCCAAAAGCGGATGATGTAATCCACGCTGCTGTCACCAAAGCCCACGATATGACAGACCGGCGGCTTGAAACTCAACACGCGCGGCACGCCCGCCGTGGCCTCCACCGCCAGCTTGCGCACCAGATGCGGGTCATCGCCGTAGGCGGTACCAAAAAAGATGTCCAAGCGCACAAAATCGTTGGAATGCGACCAGTTGACCACCTGGCCCGTGATCAGATCCTCGTTCGGGATCAGATATTCCTTGCCGTCACGGGTCACCACCGACGCATAGCGCGCACCCAGCGTCTGGATCCAGCCAAAGGTCTCGCCCAGTGAAATGACGTCACCGGGTTTGATCGACTTGTCCAGCAGGATGATCACCCCCGACACCAGGTTCGACACGACCTTTTGCAAACCAAAACCCAGACCCACACCAATCGCACCGGACAGCACCGCAAGCCCGGTCAGATCAATGCCAACAGCTTTGACACCCATGTAAAACGCCACCCCGTACAGCGACAGCTGCACCGCCTTGACCGCCAGAACCTGCATCGAGGGGCTGATGTCCTCGTTCTTGCGGATCGTGCTGGCGGTGGCTTGGCTCAGCATCCGGGCGATGGTGAACAGAACACCAATCACCACCAATGCGGTGATCAATGTCAGCGCCGACAGGCGAAATTCGCCCACATGCAGCGCCAGCCCGTCCAGGAAACCCGCCACCTCATCCGAAACATTCAGCAAGAACAGCGTGGCATAGATCCACATCGCCCAGGTCACGATCCGCCGCAGCGGGCGGTTGTGCACCAATTGCCCGACAAAGGCGACACCCACCCAGACCGTGGCCAGCATCGCCGCAACCCCGATCAGATAGGACCGCGACGGCCAGGTGATGTTCTGCATCACCATGTAAACGCTCCACGCCATCACCGCGAAACAGATCAGCCCCATGCGCCGCTTGACCTGCACGATGTAGCGCAGCTGCCACTTGGACCAGCCTTCGCGCGACCGCACCCAATCTTCCAGCAGCTTGCTGGCCCGGCCGTGCAACAGCCATGCCAGCACAGCCAGCCCAAGAATGATCAGAACCTGGTTCTGCCGCCAGCCGGGGGCCAACATGCCAGACAAAAAGGACACCACATTAACCCAAAGCCCCTCAAGCGAGGCCAGAAAATCTGCAAACGGGTCCGTGGTGTCATTCATCTATCGGTCTCCTTTGCAGAATCGTCGCATGAACAGATACAGCCCCGCAACCCTTGACCCCTTCGACCCTTGCGGCAAAAGCGCTTGGGGGCTATCTGGTACCCCATGAAACAGATTTTCGACTCAAGTGACCGCATCCGTCTGCGCGAACGCTTTTTCGGTGCCACACACACCGTGCTCGCCCGACTATAAATCTGCCCGCCGCCCTGTTCCGGCGGCCCCCGACGACGACCCTCACACAAACAACCATACGGGAGAGGACCTATGTCCCCCAAAACGCTCTATGATAAAATCTGGGATGCCCATGTCGCGCATGAAGCCGACGATGGCACCTGCCTGCTCTATATCGACCGTCACCTCGTCCACGAAGTGACCTCGCCTCAGGCCTTTGAAGGTCTGCGCATGACAGGCCGCACCGTGCGCGCACCGGATAAAACCATCGCCGTGCCGGACCACAACGTGCCCACAACGCTGGACCGCGCCAATGCCGCGACCATGACCGAAGACAGCCGCATTCAGGTCGAAGCGCTGGACAAGAACGCCAAGGACTTTGGCATTCACTATTACCCGGTCTCTGACGTGCGTCAGGGCATCGTGCATATCGTCGGCCCCGAACAGGGCTGGACCTTGCCCGGCATGACCGTCGTCTGCGGCGACAGCCACACCGCCACCCACGGCGCCTTTGGCGCGCTGGCCCATGGCATCGGCACCTCCGAGGTTGAGCACGTTCTGGCCACGCAAACGCTGATCCAGAAGAAATCCAAGAACATGAAGGTCGAAATCACCGGCAAACTGCGCCCCGGTGTCACGGCCAAGGACATCACCCTTTCCGTCATCGGCGTCACCGGCACCGCAGGCGGCACCGGCTACGTGATCGAATATTGCGGCGAAGCGATCCGCGATCTGTCCATGGAAGGGCGCATGACCGTCTGCAACATGGCGATTGAGGGCGGCGCGCGCGCGGGCCTGATCGCACCAGACGAAAAGACCTATGAATATTGCATGGGCCGTCCCCACGCCCCAAAAGGTGCCCAATGGGAAGCCGCGCTGCAATGGTGGAAAACCCTCTATTCCGACGATGACGCCCATTGGGACAAGGTCATCACCCTCAAGGGCGAAGACATCGCACCCGTGGTCACATGGGGCACCTCGCCCGAAGACGTGCTGCCAATCACTGCAAAGGTTCCCGCAGCCTCCGATTTCGAAGGCGGCAAGGTCGGCGCGGCCCAGCGCTCTTTGGACTACATGGGCCTGACAGCGGGCACACCGCTGACCGATGTGGAAATTGACACGGTCTTTATCGGCTCGTGCACCAACGGTCGCATCGAAGACCTGCGTGCCGCAGCCGAGGTGCTGAAAGGCAAAAAGAAAAAAGACGGCATCCGCGCGATGGTCGTCCCCGGCTCTGGCCTCGTGCGCGCGCAGGCCGAACAGGAAGGCCTGGCACAGATCTTCCTGGATGCCGGTTTCGAATGGCGTCTGGCGGGCTGCTCCATGTGTCTGGCGATGAACCCCGATCAGCTGGCCCCGGGCGAACGCTGCGCCGCGACCTCCAACCGCAACTTTGAGGGCCGTCAGGGCCGGGGCGGACGCACCCATCTGATGTCACCTGCGATGGCGGCGGCGGCGGCGATCACCGGCAAACTGACCGACGTGCGGGAATTGATGTGACCCATCGCCCATCTGTCCTGTCAGGCCGGATGGGCACCCTGCGTCTGCACGCGCGGTGTACGCCCAGTGTACAGCGTGTGACATTTAACCGTTCCTTAACCACCACAACATCTGGTGGCCCGAAATTAGGAGTTCATTAAGATGAACAAGTTCGAAACACTCACCGGCATCGCGGCACCCATGCCGCTGATCAATATCGACACCGATATGATCATCCCCAAACAGTTCCTGAAAACGATCAAGCGTTCCGGCCTTGGCGTGAACCTGTTTGACGAAATGCGCTATGACGACGACCGCAACGAAATCCCCGATTTCGTTCTGAACAAACCGCAATACCGCGAAGCGCAGATCCTTGTCGCAGGCGACAACTTTGGCTGCGGATCGTCACGCGAACACGCCCCATGGGCCATTGCCGACTTTGGCATTACCTGTGTAATCGCCCCCAGCTATGCGGATATTTTCTATAATAACTGCTTTAAAAACGGCATCTTGCCCATCGCCCTGCCGCAAGAACAGGTAGATGTGCTGATGAAAGACGCCGAAAAAGGGGCCAATGCCCGCATGATCATTGATCTGGACGCCCAGACCGTGACCTCCTCTGACGGTGAGGTGTTCACCTTTGACGTCGACCCCTTCAAGAAACACTGCCTGATGAACGGCCTCGATGACATCGGCCTGACCATGGAAAAAGCCACCTCCATCGACAGCTTTGAAACTCAGGCCGCCCAAAGCCGTCCTTGGGTCTGAGAAATCGTTAACACCTTCCCTGTCGAGTCACGGGAAAACCAAGCGACACTTGTGGGCACCCCGGCGGTGCCCACAATATATAGTAGAGTGCCTCTGTATTGCCTTGAAATAGATGCAAGAACGCACCACCCCCACCATCAAATTGCCTCAGATTTTACCTTCTATTAACCAATGACTTGAGCACTAAGGCGAAAGAAGGCACAAATTGGGCATAATTGAGGCGGTCCTCCGGTTCCCTGGAGGCAACAAGTTGGAACAAGTTTGCGGCACCGTATCGCAGCTGGCCAGTTTGGAAGGGTAGTTAAGTGTTAGGACGTATAACAGGCGCGGCAACGCGTGGCCTGCTGATGGCATTATTGATCGCGTCGCCAGCTCTCTTGCTGCCGGGCGTCGCTGCCGATTCAAGCCAGATCACGGTTCTTGTGGCACTCTTGGCGGGTTTCCTGACCTTCGTCGAATACTACTCCAACTCTCCCAGCATTCTGGAATTCCGCGATGCGCCCCCCTTCAACCGCCTGCGGTTCGGGGCGATGTTCGTGACGGTCCTGGCCCTCAGCATGATGCTGAAAGGGCTAAGCGAACCGTCGCCTGCGACCAATGCATTGACCTCGATGGCCACCATCATTGGCAATACGCTCGACTTTCCCTATTCCCCCATTCGCCTTGCGGTATTGATGCTGCCTGCTGATTCAGAACCAGTCCTTGCCGATATGGTCCGGTCCGCTGCGGGCATCTCCTATGTCATATCCTTGCTGGCGATCGTGCTGATGGTGCTCTTTGTCCGCCTACTGAATTGGCCTGTGCGCAAGGGGGCGTTCAATGTCTGGGTAAACCTGCCGCTGTTTGACCCCACCGCCGGTGGCGATGTGCTGGAACGGCTGCATCGTGATGCGCGGGTGAATATCGCGATCGGCTTTCTCTTGCCCTTCATCATCCCCGCCGTGGTCAAAGCGGCGACTGATCTGATAGACCCGATGTCACTGAACAACCCGCAAACCATCATTTGGACCATAAGCGCATGGGCTTTTATTCCTGCAAGCATGATCATGCGCGGCATCGCAATGGCCCGTGTCGCGGAGATGATTCAGCAAAAGCGCCGCCGCACCTATGCCAACGCAGACGCAGAGGATGGCTTTCAAACAGCCTGACCGCAGTCTTTATCTGGCTGCTCATGACGGCCCCGGGCCGCGCCGATACGCTGCGTTTCGCCACCTTTAACACCGAATTGTCCCGCAAGGGGCCGGGCCTGTTGCTGCGTGATATTCTGGCGGCAAAGGACGCGCAGGTGAATGCCGTGCTGGCGCAGATCATCGCCGCTGATGCCGATGTAATCGCATTGCAAGGGATTGATTATGATCTGGAAAACCTCACCCTTGCCGCCCTGTCCGATGCGCTGAAAGCCAAAGGTGCCGCATACCCTTATGTCTTTGCCGCCCCGCCAAATGCCGGGCGTCAGACAGCATTCGACATGGATGGTGACGGCAAAACCGGCGGGGCGGGCGACGCGCAGGGATACGGCAGGTTCTTTGGTCAAGGCAGCATGGCGCTGCTCTCTCGGTTTCCTGTGGCAACGCAGGACGTGCAGGATTTCACCCAGATGCTGTGGCAGGACATGCCCGGGGCGCTGCTGCCTGAAAAGGACGGCCTGCCCTTTCCCAGCGCCCCTGCCCTCGCGGCGCAGCGCCTGTTCTCTCACGGGGGCTGGGCGGTGCCTGTTGACCATCCGACACTGGGACGCGTGACCGTATTGACCTATCACGCCACACCCCCTGTCTTTGACGGACCAGAGGACCGCAATGGCAAACGCAATCACGATGAAACAGCATTTTGGACCCATTACCTGAACGGGGCCTTTGGTGCGGTGCCCGCAGGCAGACTGGTGCTGTTGGGGGATGCCAACCTTGACCCTGACCGCGGCGATGGCCTTGGTGCGGCGATGGCCGATCTGCTGCGCCACCCGATGCTACAGGACCCCTTGCCGGATCAGCCAACCGTCAACTGGCCCCAAACCGGGCCCATGCGCGTGGATTACGTCCTGCCCTCTGCCGATTGGACTGTCATCGACGCGCAGGTGATGCCACAGGCCCCGCTGGCAAGCCGTCATTCGCTGGTCTGGGTCGCACTGACACCTTAGCAGGATCAGGCAAAGCTTGGGATCCGGGCCTTAGGTCTTCTTGACCCTTACCCGCCATCACGCTACCCCGCCTGAAACAGTTTTTCTCAAGGAGCGCCCGATGGCAAACCCAACTCTTCTTATCCTTGCCGGTGACGGCATCGGCCCCGAGGTCATGGGCCAAGTCACCCGCGTCATCGACTGGTTCGGTGAAAAGCGCGGTCTGGCCTTTGACGTGGAACATGATCTGGTCGGTGGTGCCGCCTATGACGCGCATGGCACGCCGCTGCATGATGACACGATGGCCAAGGCGCTTGCGGCAGATGCCGTTTTGCTGGGTGCCGTGGGCGGACCGAAATACGACAACCTTGATTTCTCGGTCAAGCCCGAGCGCGGCCTGCTGCGCCTGCGCAAGGAAATGGACCTGTTCTCAAACCTGCGTCCTGCGCAGTGCTTTGATGCGCTGGCCGATTTCTCGTCTTTGAAAAAGGACATCGTTGCCGGTCTGGATATCATGATCGTACGCGAATTGACCTCGGGCGTGTATTTCGGCGAACCGCGCGGAATCTTTGAAGAAGGCAATGAACGCGTCGGCATCAACACCCAGCGTTATACCGAATCCGAAATTGACCGCGTGGCGCGGTCGGCGTTCGAACTGGCGCGCCGCCGGGGCAACAAAGTCTGCTCCATGGAAAAAGCCAACGTGATGGAATCCGGCATCCTGTGGCGCGAAGTGGTGCAAAAGGTCCATGACGCGGATTACCCCGATGTCGAACTCAGCCATATGTACGCCGACAATGGCGCCATGCAGCTGGTGCGCGCACCCAAGCAGTTTGACGTCATCCTGACCGACAACCTGTTTGGCGACATCCTGTCCGATTGCGCGGCCATGCTGACCGGTTCGCTGGGCATGCTGCCCTCGGCGTCACTGGGTGCACCCAACGCAGATGGCCGCCCCAAGGCGCTGTATGAGCCGGTACATGGCTCTGCCCCCGACATCACAGGTCAGGGCAAGGCAAACCCGATTGCCTGCATCCTGAGCTTTGCCATGGCGCTGCGCTATTCCTTTGATCAGGGCGAAGAGGCCACGCGCCTTGAGGCCGCAGTCGAAAAAGTATTGGCCGATGGTGCCCGCACCGCTGACCTGATGGGACCAGAGGGCGGCACCCCGATCAGCACTTCGCAGATGGGCGATGTGATCCTGGCGGCACTTGACGCCAGCCTCTAAGCCTATCCATTGATGGAATGACCGAAAGGCAGCCCAATGGGCTGCCTTTTTGGTTCCGAACGACCCATGCGTTCCTTGGACCCCCTGACAGATCACGGACCGCTTAACGCGTTGAAAAATTTGATTGCAGGCCGCGCTAAATGTTTCAGGGTTTTCCAAAAACGCACTAAATGGTAACCGTCGGTCAGCCCATTGTCTGACCCCAATAACAACCAAACGGACCTTTTCGCGTGACTGACCCCGTGACCGCCCCCCGCAGCTCTCAGGACCCCTATGATATCTTTATCATCGGCGGTGGGATAAACGGCTGTGGCGTTGCGCGCGATGCTGCGGGCCGGGGCCTGTCCGTGGCGCTGGCAGAGATGAACGATCTGGCCTCGGCAACCTCTTCGGCCTCTACCAAACTGTTTCATGGCGGGCTGCGCTATCTTGAGTATTTCGAGATCAATCTGGTGCGTCACGCGCTGGAGGAACGCGAAACCCTGCTCAAGGCCATGCCGCATATCGCCTGGCCCATGCGGTTCGTGCTGCCCTATCACAAGGACATGCGGTTTGAAGGAGGCACGCCCGCCTCGCGCATTTTGAACATCGTCATGCCCTGGACACGCGGGCGGCGCCCTGCCTGGCTGATCCGCTTTGGTCTGTTCTTGTATGACAACCTTGGCGGCCGCAAGATTCTGCCCGGGGCAAAGACGATCGCGCTCAGCGGCACCGCCGAAGGGGCACCGTTGCAGCCACAGTTCGAAAAGGCCTTTGAATATTCCGATTGCTGGGTCGAGGATTCACGTCTGGTGGTCCTGAACGCCCGCGATGCCCAGGACCGTGGTGCCACGATCATGGTGCGCACCAAAGTGATTTCAGCCGCCCGAACCGGCGATCTGTGGCAGGTCATGACCCGGGACAACCAGACCGGCGAAACCCGGGTGCATCACGCCAGGATATTGATCAACGCAGGCGGTCCCTGGGTTGGCGACATCATCCAGGGCACGGTGCGCGTAAACTCAACGGAAGGGGTGCGGCTGGTGCGCGGCAGTCATATCGTGACGCGCAAACTTTATGATCATGACAAATGCTATTTCTTTCAGGGCACCGACGGGCGGATCATCTTTGCCATCCCCTATGAGACCGATTTCACCCTGATCGGGACCACCGATGCAGATCACCCCGACCCCAACGTCAAACCCGAATGCACCCCCGACGAACAAGACTATCTGCTGAATTTCGCCAATGGCTATTTCAAGCAGCAGCTTACCAGTGACGATGTCGTCTGGACCTATTCCGGCGTGCGCCCGCTATATGACGATGGGGCCAGTTCGGCAGCGGCAGCCACGCGGGATTACACCCTCAAGGTTGAGGCGCGGGGCGGTGCGCCGATCCTCAATATCTTTGGCGGCAAGATCACGACCTACCGCAAACTGGCGCAGGACACGATGGACAAGCTGGCCCCCGTCCTGCCCGGCCTCAAACCCCATTGGACCGCCGAAGTGCCCCTGCCCGGCGGCGATTTCCCTGTGGGTGACGTGGACCGCCTGATCGCACGGCTGCTGGCCGATCACCCCTTCCTTGATCCAAAATGGGCCCGCCGCCTGATCCGCGCCTATGGCACACAGGCCTGGCACATGCTGGACGGTGCCCCGGACAAGGCGGCGCTGGGTCAGGATTTTGGCAGCAACCTGACACAGGCCGAAGTGCGCTGGCTGATGACCCGCGAATATGCGCGCACCGCTGAGGATGTGCTGTGGCGGCGCAGCAAACTGGGTCTGCGCCTGTCACGGGATCAGGCCCAGCAGCTGGATGAATGGATGCGCAACGCTTGACAATGCAGCCCTGCCCCGAACAAAATTCCACCCCGCAACCGGAGGCCCGTCATGACCCATATTCTCGCTATTGATCAGGGCACCACGTCCTCTCGGGCCCTGGTGTTTGACAAGGACATCCAGGTCAAAGCCACCGCGCAGCAGGAGTTTGCGCAGCATTTCCCGCACAGCGGCTGGGTTGAACATGACCCTGCCGATCTGTGGTCGACCACCGTGCAAACCTGTCGCGATGCCATTGCAAAGGCGGGGCTGCAGGCGTCTGATATCGCCGCCATCGGGATCACCAACCAGCGCGAGACGACATTGGTTTGGGATGCCCAGACAGGCACCCCCATTCATAACGCCATCGTCTGGCAAGACCGGCGCACTGCCGATTATTGCCGCAGCCTGCGCGACGCGGGCCATGACCAGATGATCACCGCCAAGACCGGCCTGTTGGCCGATCCCTATTTTTCCGGGACCAAGCTGAAATGGATTCTGGACAATGTTGACGGTGCCAGAGAACGCGCCGCAAAAGGAGAGCTGCTGTTCGGCACTGTCGATTGCTTCTTGATCTGGAAGCTGACCAACGGGGCCGCGCATGTGACGGATGCCACCAATGCGGCCCGTACCCTGCTTTATGATATCCACGCAGGAGAATGGAGCCGCACAATCTGCGATCTGTTCGACATCCCCATGGCCATGCTGCCACAGGTCAAGGATTGCGCCGCAGACTTTGGCACCACCGCGCCAGAACATCTGGGGGCCGCCCTGCCGATCCTGGGCGTTGCGGGGGATCAACAGGCCGCAACGATCGGGCAGGCCTGTTTCAAACCCGGCATGCTGAAATCCACCTATGGTACCGGATGCTTTGCCCTGCTGAACACTGGCGACACGCCCGTGGCCTCAAACAACCGCCTGCTGACCACCATCGCCTATCAATTGGACGGCAAACCCACCTATGCGCTTGAGGGGTCCATCTTTGTCGCTGGTGCGGTGGTGCAATGGCTGCGCGATGGGCTGGGGATCATCCAGAATGCGGCCGATACCTCTGCCATGGCCGCGCAGGCCGATCCACAGCAGGACGTGATCATCGTTCCCGCCTTTACCGGCCTGGGTGCCCCCTATTGGAATGCCGAATGCCGCGGCGCGGTCTACGGGCTGACCCGCAATTCCGGCCCGGCGGAATTTGCCCGTGCCGCGCTGGAAAGCGTCGGGTTTCAAACCCGCGACCTGCTGGAAGCCATGCGCGCGGACTGGCAGGGCCATGGTTCGGACGCGACCCTGCGCGTCGATGGCGGGATGAGCGCGAATGACCGCGCCATGCAGTTCCTGTCCGATATCATCGACGCCCCGGTTGACCGCCCCCATGTGGTTGAAACAACAGCCATGGGGGCCGCTTGGCTTGCCGGTCAAAGGGCCGGTATCTATCCGGACATGGCAGGCTTTGCCGAAAACTGGGCGGTTGAACGCAGTTTCACCCCCGATATGACTGCCGATAAACGCGCCGCCCGCTATGGCAGATGGCAACGCGCCGTGGCGGCAACCCTGGGCGTCTGAACCGGAAAAAGGCGGCTCACTTGCCTTCAAAGACCGGTTTTTGCTTGGCCAGAAAGGCGGCAATGCCGGCAGGGCCATCATGGGTCTGCATCATATCGGCAATTGAACGGGTCTCCCGGTCCAGTTGCGTCTCCAGCCCGTCGGAAAAGGCCGTGTCGAGCAGCCGCTTGACCCCGCCAAAGGCCTTGGTCGGGCCGGCAGCCAGTTGCCGTGCCACCGCCTGCGCCTCTGCCAGCACCGCATCGGCCGGCACCACCTTGTTCACCAAACCCCACTCATGCGCCTCATCCGCTGTCAGCACGCGGTTGAACAGCATCATCTCCTTGGCACGCAGCAGACCGATATGTTTTGCCAGATAATAGGTCGACGACCCATCAGGGGTCAGACCCGATGCCGTATAGGCGGAAACGAATTTTGCCTTCTCTGAGGCGATGACATAGTCGCCCGACAGCACCATGGAAAACCCGCCACCACCCGCAGTGCCATTCACCGCCACGATCACAGGCGCATCAATATGCGCCAGGCGCGACAGCCCCGCATGCAGCAAGGTCGCCATGCGGGTCAAATGCGCAGGCTTGTCAGGGGCGGCATGCATTTCAGCCAGATCGCCGCCACCGCAGAACATCTTGCCCACCGCCGTCAGGATCACGGCACGCACCTCGGGCGCACCGCAGCGCAGGCTGACCTCAAACACTTCTTCGGCCATTCGGGCATCCAGCGTATTGGCCGGATTATCCTTTTGGTCCAGTGTGATGGTCGCGATGCCTTCTGCAATTTCGAAACGCAGTGTCTGATAATCCATGGTCGCCCTTCCGTATTCTTTGATCTCAGGCACCACCCCTAACCACGATGACGCCCCTGTGCATCTGATCATTGTTCAAACGGCACCTCAATGCCACCCGCACAAGTCGGCCATCCTGCGCCAGCATCATTCAGTCAGCACCATGGCGCGAGGCTGTGTATCAGTTGACGTTTCTACCTTTGCCCAAGGCAATCTGGCAGCTAATGTCAAAGGATGGCCCCCTGTTTGGGGGATTTACTTTGATACCGCCAGTAATACCCCAAGGTCATGAACCCATTTTATAAACGATTTTCGCCCGCCCATCTTTTCCTTGGCCTTGCCATGCTTGGCCTTGCTTTATCGCTCTTGAGCTTGTTGGTGGCGCTGGCCCAGCCCCATATCGACATTCCCAAAAATGCTGTTCCAGTCCAGATTGGCGATATCGAAATCATTCCCAGCGATCTGATTGAAGAGCCCGATCAACTGGGCAGCTATGCCGCCATAGAGGCGTTCAGAGATCGACAGATCTGACATCAGGGCGCAACTGGATCAATCACAAATCTCGGCCACCTATATGAATGCGCAGGGTGCGCAGGTGGCAGGGACCTTTGACATCCGTCCCCGCGGCCTGTCTGACCTGCCCTGGACCTTTTGGTTCCAGATCGCGGTTGGCATGATCTCTTATCTGATCGGCATCTGGGTGCTAAGCCTGCGTCCAGATGATTGGGGTGCCAGGATGTTTTCGCTGACCGCCTTTTTCCTTGTTTTCTCAACCCATTCAGCGGCCATTTACTCTACCCGGCAGGTTGCCTTGGACGGCGCTTTGTTTGCGACCCTATCCAATATCAACGCCTTTGGTGCCATTACCTTTGGCATTGCCTTGGTGGGACTTTTCTCGCAATACCCTCGGTCCTTGTTCCGCCCGATCTGGCTTTTGATCCCGACGGTCATCTTCGGGGCAGGCATTGTCGGAAATACCTTTCACATCGGCCCGGACAATTCGATCGGTATTACAACATTGTCGGAATTGCTGGTCGCTCTGCTTCTGGGGGCCGTCCAATGGTATCTGAGCCGCAGAGAACCGCTGAACCGTGCAGGTCTGCGGTGGTTCATCCTTGTCTCTCTGCTGGGCTGTTCCTTGTTCATATTCTTGAGCATGGCACCTACCACCCTGGGCCTGACCGAAACGGCATTGGTTTCCCAAGGCATCGCCTTTTCGTTCTTTAACATCATGCATGTGGGACTGGCCCTTGGCGTGATGCGCTACAAGGTGTTCAACCTTGACCGCTGGTCCTATTACATCTGGCTCTGGCTCAGCGGGATGGTGATGATCATTCTGCTCGACATCCTGCTGATCCGGTTTTTGCAATGGCAGCCTTGGTTCTCGCTTGGCGCGGCCTTGCTGATTTCAGGTTTTTTGTATTTCCCTTTGCGGCAAATGCTGTTGCGGTTCTTGCTGCACAGCCGCAGCGCGACGCTGAAAGGCCGGATGCCAGAAATCGTTGGGGCGGCCCTGTCACAGACCCATGCAGAAAGCGAAAAGCGTTGGGATGCATTGCTGAGCAACGTCTTTGCCCCTCTCGCGCCACCAGAAGAAGCAGACAGGCCAGTGACAACGCCCATGATCGACGAAAACGGTCTTGCCTTGCTGCTTCCGGGGCTGGACGGCATCGCGCCGCGACGGTTGCGCTATGCCTTGAATGGCCGGCGTTTGTTTTCCCCCGATGATACAGAGGTCGCGTCGAATATGGTTCAAACCTACATGCTGGCCGCAGAAAGCCGCCGCGCCTATGAACGCGGTGTGAATCTGGAGCGTGACAGGATCAGCCGGGATGTTCATGACAACATCGGGGCGCAACTGCTCAGCGCTCTGCATTCCCGCGAGGTCTCTCGCAAAGATGACCTGCTGCGCGACAGCCTCAGTGATCTGCGTTCGATTATCAATGATGGCTTTCAATCAGACTTTGGCCTGCTGCCCCTGCTGGCGGACTTGCGGCAGGAAACGGCACAACGGCTTGAGGCAAAAGGCATTGCGTTAAACTGGATTGACCCTGTCAATGATGCCGCCGCCGAAGGGGCGATTATTTCCTTTGCATTAGTGAATGGGCTACGCTCCATGCTTCGCGAAGTTGTTTCAAACGTGTTGCGCCATTCACAAGCCCGCACCCTTTGGGTCACAATTACCCAGACAGATATGGTTTTGACGCTTGATATTCAGGACGATGGCAAAGGGATCGACCCAGAACAGCAAAACCAAGACGGCAATGGCCTGGCCAATATTCACGAGCGGGCCGATGCCCTTTTGGGGGAATGCACCATAAGCGCGCGCGCCGATGGTCAGTCAGGCACATGGATTGAGATAATATTGCCCCTGCACGCACAAACACCTCGGGACGGACAAAACCAATGATCCAGAGCATTCTCATTCTTGAAGATGTGCGTCAATCTCGGGAATGGTTGGCTGGTATTGTCCAGAATATCTTTCCCTCATCTGAAATCGTCAAAGAAGGCACATTGCGCGGCGCACAGAATGCCTGTGGACGACAGCATTTTGATTTGGCCTTGGTTGATCTAAGTCTGCCTGATGGCGACGGAACTATCCTGCTGCGCCGTTTGACCCAAGAGCAACCTGATTGCATGAATGTTGTGACCACCGTGATGGCCGCCGATAGTGCGATTGTCTCTGCGCTTGCGGCGGGCGCGCAGGGCTACCTGCTCAAAAGCGACCCCGAAGAGATACTGGAGCATCAACTGCGGCTCTTGTTGACCGGCATCCCCCCGCTGAGCCCCCAAATCGCGCGGCGGATCATGCAGCATTTCCAGCTAACCGGCCCGCATTTTGAACCGAAAACTAAACTGACCAAACGCGAAATAGAAGTTCTGCGCCTGATCGCCCGGGGTCTGCGGGTGACTGAAGTGGCTGAGGCCTTTGGCCTTGCTGACAGTACGGTGATCACCCATATCAAATCAGTCTACCGCAAACTTGAAATTTCAACCCGTGCAGAGGCGGCAATACATGCAAGCAAACTGGGGTTGCTGAATGATCCAACCACGGATCAGGAATAAGGTTTACCAGATTATTCCCAAATTCCCCCCCAAATAGGGGAGTGACCGCTATTACCAGATCACCATTAATTGCCCAGAGCGAGGGAGATTAATGGCGCATATTTTTAAGCGAAAAACACCACATCCTTTCAGAATATCTGAATTGTGATCTTCTGGGGCTTTGGCGTTTTCTGATGGTCTGCCTCTCGCCAAATATTTGACAGCAACACCCTGATAAGGAGAAACCACTTATGGCCGAGTTGACCGTTGGCGACGTCCGCCCCCTACTTACCCTTGCGGCGAACAATCCACTTTTGGATGATTCCGCGAGTATCGCATCACAGCTGCGTGGCATTCTGACCGGCTTTGGCGTGCCAATCACCCCAGAGCTGGAAGCGACATTGACCCTGATCGAAGCCAACCCTGTCCTGATTTCAGCCGGAACAGGAGAATTCCGCAGCGCCATTGCAAACCTGCCTGATTCCACTTTGCTGTCCGAAGTTTCCGGCCTGGGCGGAAGTGGCGGCGGAGATGGCAGCACAGGCGGTGACACAACCGGCGGCACGCCGGAGATCACCAAAGACGCCAACGGCAACGATGTGCAGACATTCACCCTGCCGTTCAGCGGCACCACAATCGCGATAAACGGCGATAATGTCTCTGTGACCCTGCCCGGCGCACAGCCGCAAGTCTTGGTCGGCCTTGAACGTCTTGAATTCACAGACGGAACGCTCTTCTTGGACGTCAAAGAAGGTGCCGGCCTGGTCAAGGCGGCATATGATGCGCTGCTTGGCACTGACAAACCAGACGCCGCCGGCTTTGACTTTTGGGTCGATCTTTACAAGGCGGGCACAATCGACACTTTCAAGCTGACAAATGCTTTCACCCAGACAGAGGCATTCACCCAGCAATACGGTGCAGTTCTCAACGATTCCGAGGCACTTGTATCCAGCCTGTATCAAAATCTGTTGAAACGTCAGGTGGATGCGGACGGTCTGGCCTTTTGGAAAGCCTACCTCGATAGCAATGGTATCGCCGAAACAGTTGACGACGCTTTGGCCTATATGATGCAATCTGAAGAGTTTGCCGCGCTTGTCGGCACCAGCTTTTCTGACGGAATTTTCGTCTAAACCGTTATTTTGAAAAACTATTACGTGTTTGGGCTGTCACAGGTCCAAACACGACTTTCTGCCTTGATGATGCGGCTGCTTTTCCTTGCCACATCTCCGACGTACCGAACATTGAGGTGTCAGTGGTGAGCCGTGCAGGATTCGAACCTGCGACCCACTGATTAAAAGTCAGTTGCTCTACCAACTGAGCTAACGGCCCACTAGGCGCGTATCTAGAAAGGACAGCCGAGGGGGTCAAGCCCATAAAGCACGAATTCTCAGGGACATGCTGGATAAGTTGCCGTTCGGGGTTTATATGCCCCGAATGAGCAGCGATTTCGCAGATGGATTGCCCTTCATGAAGATGCATGGGCTGGGAAACGACTTTGTCGTGCTGGATGCCCGTGTGCACAATAGAAATATCACCGCTGCCATGGCCAAGGGAATCGGTCACCGGCATTTCGGCGTCGGTTTCGATCAGCTTGCCGTCATCTCGAATGGGGCGGGTGATGCCCATCTGACCTTTTACAATTCAGACGGTTCAACATCGGCGGCATGTGGCAATGCGACCCGCTGTATCGCACGGTTCTTGATGGATGAAAGCGGCAAGACGGCGCTGCATCTGACCACCGACCGGGGCGATCTGGCGGCACGTGACATGGGCAACGGGCAGACGGCCGTCAACATGGGCCAACCACAGCTGGATTGGCATGAAATCCCGCTGGCCCAGCAGATGGACACCCTAAGCCTGCCGATTGAGGGCAACCCAACGGCCACAGGCATGGGCAACCCGCATTGCACTTTTTTCGTCGATGACCTGCAGGCGATTGATCTGGCCACCTTCGGCAGCAAGATCGAGCATCATCCGCTCTATCCTGAACGGACAAACGTACAGATCGCGCAGGTTATCGGCCCTGATCACATCCGCATGCGGGTCTGGGAACGCGGCGTGGGTGTCACGCTGGCTTCTGGGTCTTCGTCATGTGCCACGGCCGTCGCAGCGGCGCGGCGCGGCCTGACGGGGCGCAAGGTCCAGATTGATCTGGATGGTGGCACGCTGCAGGTGGATTGGCGCAGCGATGGCGTCTGGATGATCGGGCCCACGGCCCATGTCTTTGACGGCGTCTTTACCGCTGCATTTCTGGACAGCCTGACATGACCGCCCCGGTTTTCTCCAACCACGGATGTCGCCTGAATGCCTATGAGGTTGAGGCGATGAAGGATCTCGCCGGGCAGGCCGGGATCCAGAACGCCATCGTCGTCAACACCTGCGCCGTCACCGCAGAGGCCGTGCGCAAGGCCCGTCAGGATATCCGCAAACTGCGCAAGGCCAATCCCGACGCACGCCTGATCGTCACCGGCTGCGCCGCCCAGACAGAACCAGATACTTTTGCCAATATGGCCGAAGTCGATGTCGTAATCGGCAACACAGAAAAGATGCAGCCAGAAACATGGCAGGGTCTGGCCGCTGATTTCATCGGCGAAACCGAAGCGGTTCAGGTTGATGACATCATGTCCGTGACACAGACCGCCGGTCACCTGATCGACGGCTTTGGGACCCGCAGCCGCGCCTATGTGCAGGTCCAGAATGGCTGTGACCACCGCTGCACCTTTTGCATCATCCCCTTCGGGCGCGGCAATTCCCGCTCTGTTCCGGCAGGGGTGGTGGTCGATCAGATCAAGCGGCTGGTGCACAAGGGCTTTCACGAGGTGGTCCTTACCGGCGTTGACCTGACTTCATGGGGCGCTGACCTGCCTGCCACGCCCCGGCTGGGCGATCTGGTCATGCGCATTCTGCGGCTGATCCCTGATCTACCCCGGCTTCGGATCAGTTCGATCGACAGCATAGAGGTGGATGAGAACCTGATGCAGGCGATTGCCACAGAACCCCGCCTGATGCCCCATCTGCATCTGTCGCTACAACATGGCGACGATATGATCCTGAAACGGATGAAACGCCGTCACCTGCGCGACGATGCCATCCGGTTTTGCCAAGAAGCGCGCCAGTTGCGCCCTGATATGACCTTTGGCGCTGACATCATCGCAGGCTTCCCGACAGAGACCGACGCCATGTTCGACAACGCCCTTGCGCTGGTCACAGAATGTGATCTGACCTGGCTGCATGTCTTTCCCTATTCGGCCCGGCCCGGCACGCCAGCGGCCCGTATGCCCGCCGTAGATGGCCGGCTGATCAAGGAACGTGCCGCACGGCTGCGGGCCGCAGGTGACGCGCAGGTGGCCCTGCATCTGGCAGCCCAGATCGGCCAAGAGCATCGGATTTTGATGGAAAGCCCCACCATGGGGCGGACCGAACAATTCACCGAAACCCTGTTCGACCGTCCCCAGACCGAAGGCCAGATCGTGACCGCAAGGATCACGGCGAGCAGGGGCAACCAGTTGATCGCCTGAATTGCCGCTATGTGATTTCACCGCTCTGCGCTAGGCTTCTGACTTTACAGCGTTTCTCGGAATACCTGATCGACCAAATTTCACTTAACGCATTGAAATCTTTTATTTCAGACGGCGTCAGGTGCTTTGCAGGTCAATCCGAAAATGCCCTAGCGGAGGAAAAGATATGAGCGATGTTATTGAATGGGTGCTGGAAATGCGCGTGAACGAGGGGCAGGCCGACATGGTTCAGCCGCTCTTGGATGAAATGGTGGCCGCCACGCAGGCGGATGAACCGGGGGCGCTGCATTACGAATATTACATGTCCAAAGACCGCGGTACCTGCACGGTGCTGGAACGCTATGCGGATAATGCCGCGATCATGACCCATCTGGGTAACTTTGGCGCAAAATTTGCCGAACGCTTTCTGGCGGCCTTTTCACCACAGAGCTTTGTGCTCTATGGCCCTGCGAACCAGGAGGTGGTGACAGCCCTTGCAGGCTTTGGGGCCACCCAACATGACCGCGTTGCAGGCTTTCACCGCTGAGGTGGTTCTGAGAGCAGCGGTCAGATCATCTACCCCCGGTACGCGTTGAGGGGAGCAGGTGGTTCCCAAAACCCTCTGGAAACGGCACATCCAGCTGCCTCAATATAAAAAACCCCCGCAGAAAACTGCGGGGGTTTATTCATGTCATATAGCTGAAAGATCAGGCTTCGTCTTTGCGCTTGATCGGTGCCCAGATCCGCTTGTTGGTCAGATACAGCAGCACCGCCAGAAGCGTCAGAAAGATCACGCCGGCAAAACCAGCCTGCTTGCGCGCCATCATCTTGGGCTCTGCGGTCCACATCAGGAATGCGGAAACGTCAGCGGCCAGGTTGTGCAGGTCGGTATCATGTCCGTCTGCGAATTCCACGTCATCCCCATAAAGCGGCGGGGCCATCGCGATCCAGCCACCGGGGAAAGCGGTGTTTTCATAAAACACGACGCCTGCCTGTTCTTTTTCCTCACCGGTATAGCCGGTCAGCAAAGAGGCCATATACTCGGGTCCGCCCATACCTTTGAGGAACTGGTTGATCCCCAGACCGTAGGGGCCATGAAAACCGGCACGTTTCTTTGTCATCAATGACAGGTCAGGTGCGTTCTCAAGCGCTGATTCCGGGAAATGGTCCGTTGGCACGGCCTCGCGGAAATCGTCCAGCTCCGGGTCAAACACCTCAAAGTTTTTGGCGTATTGGATCACTTGATCTTCGGGCAGGCCGGGGCCGCCTTCGTCACCCAGGGTACGAATGGGCACGAATTTCAGACCGTGACAGGCGGAACAGATCTCAGTGTAGATCTGCAGCCCGCGCTGAAGCTGGTTTACGTCATAAGAGCCGAATGGACCCTCAAAGGAAAAATCGAAATCCTCGATATGGGTGTCATAGGCCCCGGCAGCCAAAGCACCGGAGGTGCTGAGGCCAAGGACCACGAGGGCCGATGCGGTGAGTTTCTTGATGATATTCATGTTCATTACTCCGCCGGCTTGACGCTTGGGGTCGCGCCACCAGTCTTGGGTGGATAATGCGAGTCAAAGTCTTCTTCGATGGTCGCAGGCTGTGCCAATGGTTTCTCGATCACGCCAAGCAGCGGCAGGATCACCAGGAAGTAGGCAAACCAATAGGCCGAAGCGATCAGTGACAAGGTCGCATAGGGCTCTTCTGCGGGCATCGCACCCAGCCACATCAGGGCAAAGAAGTCGATGACCAGAACCCAGAACCACCACTTGAACATCGGACGATAGCGGCCAGAGCGCACGCTGGACGTATCCAGCCATGGCACAGCAGCCATCACCGCGATCGCACCGAACATCGCCAGAACACCAAAGAACTTGGCGTCGATGATGCCACCAGTCAACGTCTCGGCGATGATCACCACCCAAACGTCAGAGGTAAAGGCACGCAGGATCGCATAGAAGGGCAAGAAGTACCATTCAGGCACGATATGTGCAGGTGTCGCCAGCGGGTTCGCCTCGATGTAGTTATCGGGGTGACCCAGGTAGTTCGGCATAAAGCCTACGACCGCAAAGAACACAGCCAGAATAACCGCCAGCGCGAACAGGTCTTTGATCACAAAGTAGGGCCAGAACGGAAGCGTGTCCTTTTCGGCTTCTTCCTTGGAACCGCGACGCACATCAACACCTGTTGGGTTGTTGTTGCCCGTGGTGTGGAAGGCCCAGATGTGCAGGATCACAAGACCAGCAATCAGGAATGGCAGCAGATAGTGCAGGCTGAAGAAACGGGTCAGCGTGGCGTTGTCCACCGCAGGTCCGCCCAGCAGGAATGTCTGCAGCGTGTCACCCACAAACGGGACCGCACCAAACAGGCCGGTGATCACAGTCGCACCCCAAAAGGACATCTGGCCCCATGGCAGAACGTAACCCATGAATGCCGTTGCCATCATCAGCAGGTAAATCAGCATGCCGATGATCCATGTCACCTCGCGTGGTGCCTTGTAGGATCCGTAGTAGAGGCCGCGGAAGATATGCGCATAGACCGCGATAAAGAACAGCGATGCGCCGTTCTGGTGCATGTAGCGCAGCATATGGCCGCCGTTCACGTTGCGCATGATATGCTCAACCGATGCAAAGGCCAGATCGGTGTCAGGCGTGTAATGCATCACCAGAACAATGCCGGTGATGATCTGCAGCGCCAGACAGAACGTCAGAACGATGCCCCAGATCCACATCCAGTTCAGGTTCTTTGGTGTGGGGATCATCAGTGTGTCATACATCAGGCCAACGACGGGCAGGCGGCTGTGCAGCCACTTTTCACCGTCTGTTTTTGGCTCGTAATGGTCGTGAGGAATTCCAGACATCTTTCTCTCCCTTAACCGAGTTTGATCGTGGTTTCATCCACGAATTCAGCGACAGGCACTGGCAGGTTGCGTGGGGCGGGCCCACGACGGATACGGCCAGCCGTGTCGTAATGCGAACCGTGGCAAGGGCAGAACCAGCCGCCAAAGTCACCTGCGTCGCCCAAAGGCACACAACCAAGGTGCGTACAGACGCCCATCATGATCAGCCATTCGCCGGCTTCGTCCAACGTGCGGTTGGCATCCGTTGCAGGAGAACCATCAGCGATATTCGCGTTCTCGGCCATTGGGTCAGGCAGTTCCGACAGCTCAACGTTGCGCGCGGCTTCGATTTCCTCATCCGTGCGGCGGCGGATGAAAACAGGCTTACCCAACCATTTAACGGTCAGCTGCGACCCTTGCTCAAGGCT
The DNA here is from genome assembly GCA_017854855.1 of Sulfitobacter sp. Taxonomy (GTDB): domain Bacteria; phylum Pseudomonadota; class Alphaproteobacteria; order Rhodobacterales; family Rhodobacteraceae; genus Sulfitobacter. Next base: position 43,942 of record JAFMGZ010000032.1, read on the forward strand.
ACCCACATCCACACGGATAGAGGATAGGGCCAGAACGTCAGCCGATGGGTTCATCTGATTTACAAGCGGCCATACCGCAGCACCGACAGTCACTGCGCCGGTACCGGCCGTTGCATAATACAGGAAATCCCTACGGGTGCCTGCGTGATCTTCTGCGTTGGACACGTGTTTTCTCCACTCTTTCGAGACCCGGATGGGCCACTGGACACAAAGGCCGCGCATAGCGCTGCCCCATTTAGACGGCTATCTAGCCCGCTGGTCCCCTTGCGTCTAGATGCCAATCACGCGCAAAGGGTCGCAGTCTGGGGTTAAGATCATGGAAATCGGGACAATCTGTCGCCGTTTTCATGCCGGAGGGCGGGTTGCCTGCATCGAAGGACGCGAATCAAACGCCTCGTACCACGCCGCCAGCGCATCGTTCCCCTTGCGCCAGCCGCGTGCGTCATGGCGGAAATCAACATAGGCCAGCGCACAGGCAACAGACACCTGCCCCATGTCCAACGGACCGGACAAATGGCTCATCCAGCGGGTGTTCAGCGCGCTGCAGGCGCGGGCGATCTTGTTCCACTGCCCGTCGACCCATTCCGGCATCTGCTTATCCGCCGGGCGCATACGCGCCTCATAGGTCATCGCCAATGCGGCATCCAGAATACCATCCGCAGTGGCCTCCAGCGTCAAGATTTCCCAGTGCCGCGCATCTTTGCCATACAGCGTCCCCTTGGCGCGATCGTTCAGATAGGCACAGATGACACGGCTGTCATACAGCGCAGGGCCCTCGGGCCGCTCCAGCGCAGGTACCTTGCCCAATGGGTTTGACGGCAACAGTGTTTCGTCAACGGCCAATGGCGTGGTCGCGACCGGCATCAGCGTCACATCGTCCAACTGCCCTGTCTCATGCAAAAGCACCATCACTTTGCGGACATAGGGAGAGGTGGGGGAATAGGCGAGTTTCATTGAATATGCTCCTGCATTGAATGTCTGAACTATCGTGTGCGGCGCGGTCAGGCGCAATCGTCCGAATTTACTATTTTATGATCCGTCCCCATTGCCGGCACCCCGCATCATCGCCGCCAGAATATCTGCCTCGGCACCAAACCCATAAGCACTGGCATGATCGGCGGCAGAAATCCTGACCGCGTCCGGTTTGTTCTGGCCCAGCTTCCATGTGCCATCCACGCCGGTAATCCGCATCCGGCAGGGCACGATCATCCGCATCATCTTGTCCATCACCCCATCCGACATCTTGGCGGTTTTCCACGGCACCTTGGGCAGCAACCGGTCCTCATAGAATGCGGACTGCCGGTCCAGCAGGTCGTGCAATTCTGCCTGCGGGCGCAATTCAAGCGTACCTGTCAGGTGGACGGCCACGTAATTCCATGTCGGCACCTGATCGGTCATCCCGTACCAATCGGGCGAAATATAGCTGTCCGGCCCCGACACTGCGATCTTGGCGGTCAACGGGTCCTGCAGCGCGCGCGCAATCGGGTTGGACCGTACCAGATGCAGCTCTGCCACCGTCCCATCCGCGCTGAGCAAAAAGGGCACATGGCTGAGCCATGGCGCATCAGGACCGTTTACCGCCAATACACCAAAACCCCGCTCGCGGGCGAAATCTAGGTTCTGAACCGCTTCGGCATCATGATAAATCGGGTTGGGATGCATGTTCTGGTCTCCTGTGACGGCACGTCCGCCCTTGCACAGAGCACAATCTCCTGACAGGCTACAAGGATTCTCAGGGCGGGGTGCAATTCCCCACCGGCGGTAGGGGGGTTCGCCCCCAAGCCCGCGAGCGGCCTTTTACGAGGTGTCAGCAGATCTGGTCGAATTCCAGAGCCGACGGTCATAGTCCGGATGAAAGAGAATGCACGCAATAGGCTGGCCCATGGTCCGGCTTCATTGCGCGTGAATCGCCTTGGGTGGACGTGTCTGGACCAAAGGAGATCACTATGTCGACACATGGCAAAATTGCCCCCGCCCGCTTCGCCTTTATCAAAGCCCGCTGGCATGCGGATATCGTTGACCGCAGCCTGGAAGGTTTTACCCAACTCATCCCCACCGACCAGATCGACGTCTTTGATGTGCCCGGTGCCTTTGAAATGCCCCTGATGGCACAGAAACTGGCATCCACCGGCAAATATCAGGCCGTGATCTGTGCCGCCTTCGTGGTGGATGGTGGCATCTACCGGCATGATTTTGTGGCTGGTGCGGTGGTCGATGGCCTGATGCGTGCGGGGATGGATACGGGCGTGCCTGTTCTGTCCGTCTCGCTCACGCCGCACAACTATCAGGAAACCGATCACCACAACGCCATCTACCGCGATCATTTTGTGACCAAGGGCCGCGAGGCCGCACAGGCCGCTTTGATGGTTCTCGAAGCGCATGGCATGGTGACCGCCTGACGGGCAGCGTCAGGCCTGCCATCCCTGATGGGCCCTCTATCCCAGATAGGCCTTCAATTCCGGCGGCGGGTTGTTCATCAATTCTGCCTCCGGTTGCGGTGCCTCTGCCCGACTTGTGCCAATCGCGCCAGAAGCAACCGGGCCAGTCGCAAC
>JAFMGZ010000081.1 GCA_017854855.1 Sulfitobacter sp.
AAGCTGCAGGCTCCCAGGCAATGCGCGCCAGGACTTTGACCGCAGAGCCGTCGCGGGTCACATAAAGCTCCTCGGTGATCTGCGGCGCACCAGGTGGCGCGATGTCAAAGGCCGAGGGCAGCGTCGTGCGCGGCGCGGCTGCGTAGATCTGCTCTTCCGAGGCGTCCCAGTCGAAGATGAGGGGAGAGGTTTCCCGCAGAAGAAGTTCCGGTGCCAGACGCGGGCCTGGTCCAACTTGGCTTAGATCCAGCCGCACTGCCTCAACCTCAAAGGGTTTTCCTTCAGGTAGATTGGCGCCGCCGAACCCCCAGCGGGCGTAGTGCACATATGTGGTCTCGCCTGCCGCCACGCGCCAGGCCTTAAGCTTGCCCGCCACCTTCAGGCTCATCTGGCGCCGTGCGCGTTCCAACTCGATCTTGGCCAGCCGCTGCGCCATGGACGCGGAGATCGTGAAGGGGAGCGAGATATCCCGCCACACCCGCTCGCCATTGTCCTCCAAGCGGTAGGTCTCGCTGGCATAGGCCGGAAAGTCATCAGGCTGCCAGCTGTTCTCGGGACTTACGAACTGGCCGCGCACCGCATTGAAGCTCAAAGCCCGGCTTTGCCGCGTCGTCAGGGTCATTCCGCCGTCGCGCACATCATCTGCCGTAATCGTGGTTTCTGGCACGCGATAGGCCCCCGCCCGCATCCGCCATTGGCCCGCTTGCCAGATGCAGCGGCCTGCCATCGCCGTCAGCATCGCCTCGATAATGGTCTTCGGCGTCTCTGCGAGCGAGACCACGCCATTGCAAGTGTAGCGCGGCTCGGTGCCGCCAGCGGCCAAGGGCACAGCCTCATCGCAGATATTGGCCGCCTCGATCAGACTGTCGGTCTCGATCCCGTCAGCGCCTCCGATCACGGCCCCGATGGCATAGATCGTATGAGCCATGTAATCCGCCACGCAGAGCGCTGCATTGTCAGTATAGACCCGCGTGCCCGTCCGAGGATCGAGAATGTCGTCCTTGCCCTCCAGATCCACGGTGATGTTCGGAATGCCGCCCGGAAAGGCATCCGCATCATAGGTCAGTTTCAAATAGAGTGCCGCACAGCCCGCAAGGCGATGGGCATCCGTCCAATGCTCGGGCGCCGCCGCAATGAGCCCCGCAAAGGCAGTCTGATCATCAGCACCGAGGCGCTTTTCCACAGCGACTTTGCCCGCCCAACGGCTCTGGGCCGCACCTGAGGCATCAATCGCCTCTTCGCCCTCAAAATAGATGGCGCCGATCGATTTGATGCGGTGCGCCGCCAAGACGATCACCAGGTGCAGGTCTTTATCCTTCGCCCCCGTCGAATGCAGGAACACAATCACACCGCCCTTGCGCGTGCGGCCGTAGACCATTTCGCGCGGCATCACCGGCTCGCGCACCGTCACCGTACGGGCCTTCATTTCCATCTGGCCAAGGCTGGGCGTGGGCATCAAGGCTTGGGCAGCAGCTGATAAGAGCATCGAGGCCCCGAACTGGGCGGCAAAGCCAACCAGACCTGTGGCTGCAAAAGCCGCGGCCACACCGCCCGCCGCAATGGCAGCGCCCCCGAGGGCGACAGCACCTAAAACCACGGGTGGCATTGTTCACGTCCTCCAGGCGAGACGGCAGGTTGCAAGTGAGAGGCGCACCAGACCCTCAGGGGCCACAAAAGCAGCCTTGGCGCCGATGACGATGCCAAAAGCCTCAGGCGCCCCGCCCAGGATCAGATCGCCACGCTGTGCAAGGCGCGGGTTAGGCAGCGGGTCGCCCAACAAAGCGCGCCCGCCCTCTTCAAAGCTCGCCCAGCCAAGGCGGCGCAACACCCGCCCGCAGCCGATTGGCGTCCGATACCGCCCCCGCCAAAGTGCTGCATGATCCGGGCCATCTGTGAGGTCGCGGTGCAGATCAAAGGCCCAGGTGGCGCAGTCGTGCTGGCCCCAAGCAAATGGGCGCGCGCTGGCCTGCTGGATCGCGTCCGCAAGGACTTGCTCCCAATGGGGCACGCGGGTGGCAACGCGGTGTCGTTCCATCATCCCCGCCCCCAAGTGATTTCCTGATCCTGGATGGCCGTGACATGCTCAAACCCACGATCGCCCGGGTGCAGGACCTGCTGGCTTTCATGTGTGTAACGCCAATTGCGCGGCACGCTCAGATCAATGAGCCGGCTTTCATAACTGATCGTGATCCGGCAGCTCTGCCCGTCCTCTTGCAGCTCCGGCACATCAAGACGGCCTGTAAACGCCTGCACGGGATCGGCGATCACCGTGCGGTCCTCCGTCAGAAGTGCCAGCCAGATGCGACCTGCCTGACCCTGGCGCGCCTCATCGATCGCAAGACCCACCAGATCGAGCGGCACGCCCGAGAGCGAGACCGTCGTGCCAGAGGCCACCACGTCCGAGGTTTCCTCAAGCGCGCCGAGGCCAAGAAGCACACCCACGCCTGTCCAGGTCTTGCCGTCCCAGTCAATCGGGCCTGGACCCGTCCAGATCCGCACCATGCCCGACGAAAACGCCCCCTCAAAAAAGATCGCAGGCTGCAGGTCCGCGCGGTCCAGCGCTGTGGCCATGTCATTTGTGATATCCCGGCTCATAGCGCCTCGCGGGCTGACAGGGTGAAGCGGTGACGCGCTGCGCGTTCAATGCGGGTTGGCACAGAGCTTGTGGGGCGCAGCAGCACCTGCGGTCTGTTCACTTCGAGCTGCGTATCGGCGGGCAGCGCGCGGCGAATGGCCGGAAAGAGCGTCAGTGTTGCCAGACCGTTGATGTCGGCTGTGACGTCAAAGGCAATTTGATGCAGACGCGTCTCGCGCGCAGTGCCGATCGACACAAAGTCGCCAGAGGCCACGGCGGGCAGCCCCGGTGGCCAGCCTTGCGTTTGCACGACATTGCCGCCTGTGATGGGTGCCGCCAGCGTGACCGGTTGCAACAGCCCTTTTGGCTCAATGGAGGGATCAGCAAAAAGCAGCAGGCCCCGGCCGGAGCCAAGGGCCGTGAGTGCCGCAGAGACCGAGCGCGCCAGCGGTCCGGATTGCGCGGCAAATTCGATGTCGTATTCCCACCATTCTCCGCCCCAGTCCTGCACTTCCGTCGTCCCGGTAAAGGGCGACTGCGTCTGACTTGTCGCGGTCACGAGCCGTCTTTCGATCCCGGCCACCCAAGTGCGCGGCAGTTCCACAATGACGCTCATGCCATCCGCCCCCGCCGCATGGCATTGCCAACAGCGGCCACCGCAATGCGCTCAAACTCGGGCTGTGCGCCGCGCATCACCGCCGCGATCTGCTCGGCCACGCCCATTTGCGCGCCGCGTGCATCCACATTGAGATTTATGGCCACAGGAATAGCGCTACCTCCGCCGCGCGCAACCTCAGCCCGTGACAAAACCCGCTCGCCACGCTGCAGGATGGTGGGCACTTCATCAGGACGGAGCCCGGCCCAGGAGCCAGCCGGCCCCACGGTGCCCCCGGTATGCATCCGCGGTGCACCGGCAAAGACAGCTGCGGGCACGGCGCGTGTATGACCGGAGATCCCAACCATGCCGCCAGCATGGGAGACCGCAGCGGTAACTGAACCGCCACCCCCAAAGACACCTCCGAGCGCGTTGGCAATGGGTCCCAGCACCGCATTCTTAAACGCCAACACGGCCAGGTCCGCCAGGATCGAGCGCACCAGCCCTTTGAAGTCCAGCTTGCCGGTTTCCACAAAGCTGCGGAACGCACTTTCGGCGCCAGAAAAGGCGCTGGAGAGGGTTTCGCCGAGACCTTTGCCCCAGTTCAGGGCATCCGTGGCATAAGAGTTCAGGGCTTCGGAAACGGCACGCCAGCCAGTAACAATCCTTTCGGCAACGCCACCACCAGACCCGCTGCCGCCACTAACCGTATCCCCAGCCTCGGCCATGGCCTCCGCCAGGCGGTCCGCAGAGGCCGTGGCGTCATCCAGTGCCGCAGCGCCGTCCGCGCCAGTGCCCGCGACAGCATCGCGGAGTGCCGCCCAGGAGGACAGCGGGGCCGTGGCTCCAGTCGCCAAATCGGTGGCGGCCTGCCGGTAGGTGTTCGCGGTGGCGAGTGCCTCGGCCGCAATCCCATCAAGTCCAAGGTCGGGCGCCGTCAGCGGGTTGTCCTCAAAAGCCCTGCGGAATGCATCTGCGGCGGCGCTTCCAGCATCCGCTGAAGCTCCCGCGAAAGGATTGTCGATATCGCCAAGACTGATTTCACCGATTTCGCCGAAGGTGGTTTCGATGCCCACAGCCGCCAGCGCATCGCGGATCTTGCCCGTAAAGGCGTCAATCCGGGCGATCGCACCATTCAGCATCGCCTCAATCCCGTCGAGCATGCGATTGGCGGCTGCGTAAACAAGATCTCCGATCACAGCTGGCAGGCGGGACCAGATTTCGCGGACGGCGAGTAGTGCCCCCTCGAAGGTATTCGCGGTCGTATTGCCGAAGCCAACGACACTCTCGATCGCGCCGGCCATGCCCGTCGCAGCATCGGCTTTCAGGTCGTAAAACATCGCCGTGGCGCGCGCGCCAGCCGCCGAGGCCCCTGTCTTGATCCGGTCCCAGACCTCGACTGCGACATCCTTCAGGAGGCGCATCGCCTCGCCAAAACCGCCGGCTCCTGACGTCAGCCGGGTAAACCAATACACAAGCTCGCCTGCGCCCACGATCAGTGCGCCGATGCCGGTGCGAATCAGCGCGCCTTTGAGAACCACCAGCGTCGTTGCCAATCCGCGCACCGAGAAGGCCGCGGCAGCCATGGCCGCGACCCAGCGCCCAGCCAGGAAGGTGGCGAAGGTGCCTGCGTAGACCGCCAACCGGTCAAGGTTGGCCAGAACCGCGTCAAACGCCCGGCTGATCGGACTGGTGGAAGAGGCCAGTGCGACAAAAGCATTGGCCACCGCCTCCAGCGACGGGGCAAGCGCCACGGCAATCCGGTTGCGAACGCCCGTAAACACCTGGCCAATGCTGACCAGCGCCAGTTCTGAGCGGCGCATGGCGGCGATGGCGTCCGTGTCAAGGACAGCCCCAAGGGCCTGGGCTTGAGCCCCAAGCCGGGTCATCTCCGCGCCGCCGTTTTGCAAAAGTGGAATGAGCCGCGTGGTATCGGACGCCATCGCCTCAAGATAGAAGGTCATCTCCTGTTGGCGGACCCCTGCCTTCTCAAGGCTTGAGACGTAAAGCTGCAATGCCTCAGGACCGGAAAGGCGGGCGAACTGGTCTGCCGTCACACCGACCCTTGGCGCGATGTTCTCGAAGAAGTCTGCCATCGGGCCACCGCCCGTCTGTAGAAAATCACCGACGCGGTCATTCACGTCCTTCAGGATGTCGGCGAGCTTTTCCTGTTCGATCCCCACCGTGGCGGACGCTGCAGACCACCGCTGAAACACCTCAGGTGCCGCATTGGCCACCTGAGATAGCTGGCCGATCTCGTTGGCGGCAGCCACCGTGGACCTGGTCATCGCAAAAACGGCAGCGGCCAAGGCGGCCGCAGCAGCGGTGGCTGCGATCCGAGCACGGCGCGCAAAAGCGGCCATCCGCGCATTGGCTTGGTCCAGCTCGCGCGACAATCGTCCCATGCCGCGAGTGCCTGCCTCGCCCACACCTTCCAGCTCGGCACGCACTTGGCGTCCGCCGGTCGCAGAGAGCCGGACAGAAACACGTTTTTCTGCCATGAGAGTAAGACCTCAGAATGCGGTGATACCTCGTTTCCATTAAGAACGAGGTTAGGTTAGGCTTGATCCGGCCTGCATGGTTTCATTAATCTTGCGGACCATCACCGCCTCGATGAGCGGCAAGAATTCCGCGATGATCAGGGGCGAGAGCCCGAGGGCTAAGCCGAGTTGCAGGGCAGCAGCCATATCCCAACCGAGGACAGCGCCGCCGCTCATGCCGCCTGCAACCCGCACCTGTCCGCCGAGGCGCTGAACCAGATCCCAGACCTGCCAGCCTTCCAGGGTGATGGGTTTGTGCAGGCTGCGCGGACAGTCCGCACACACTGATGGGCAAGCCGCACAATACTCACCGCCCCCGCCGAACTCCCAGTCGGCGAGAGCGGTCAGGCGTTTTTTTCCGCATCCAAGATGAGCGCGCCTGCGATGTATTTGGTCTGGAAGGCCTCAAAGATCGGCCAGAGCTCCAAAAGCGCGTCGATGCCCTCAGGCGTCAGAGGAAGGGGCTTGCCGTCCTCGTCGCCCACACCCTCCCAATCCTTCACGACAATGCGCGCCACGGCCTTTGCCACGATACGCGCAAGGTCGTCGTTGGAGGTGCTGCCTTCAGTATTGCCAGCGGCCGCGACGATGGTCGGATCGCTCCGCGCGGCCAACATAATGGCCGTGGTCAAAGGTTCGACGAATAGCCGTACGCCATTGCCCAAGTCGAGCCAGCGCGGCTCCGTGGATAGGTTGAGTTGCAGCATATTCGTATCCTTTGTTGCGTTTGCGCGCACTTGACAGCGTCATAAATCCAAGGAGAGAAAAGACGTTCTTTGGATGTGTTGCTTTGTTGCCCACTGGGAAAGATGCTCAACGGGCAGCCATGATTCAGAATGGCAGGTTAGTATAACCCACTACGAAAAACCCCCACTCACGGCCCTCCGAGCGTAACGCTTGGGGGGCTTTTTCGTCGGCGCCACTTGGCACGACACCGGCCAAGAGGTGTGGTCGCGCGCATATATCGTCTCGAGGCAGTACCCAAAAGGAAGAGTAACAAAAGAATGAATGCAACGTCGGAAACCAGCGATCAGTTGTTAGGCCTTACTGAAGCGCTTGAGGCCATAAAAACTGAGCGGGATTGTCTTCGCGATGAAGTCAGCAGGCTAAAAGATGAACTGGAGCGGACATCATTGCGCGCCGAGCGCGCTGAAACCCGCCTTCACGAGGTCACCTTGGCGATGGTTGATATCAGCAGACAGGCCATCCTTTCTCCCCAACGGAGCACCGTGACCGAAGTGATGATGGATGGCAGAAGTCTTCTGCGGCTAGGTAACCCTGTCGGCTTCGGTAAGAAGTCTTTGTAGCAGGCATGGCGATCAATAGCCCTCAATCCCGTTTGCAATGGTGACACTGACCATCGGGTCGCCATTGACCTGCTGAGCAGCCTGCCAGGCGAAGGTCACCTGCACCCCCTGTGGTCCAGAAATTTCCCGGCGCGGACGGGGCAGAAAGACCCGCGGGACGGTAACAGTGAGCGCCTCCCCCGTGGGCAGGGCGTAGCCGAACGTCAGCGCGCAGGCCTGACCGCCAATAGCCTGATTGAGCAGCGTCGCATCGGCAAAGCGCACGGTGATATTACCCGTCATCGCGGCAATTGACGGATCGGCACCCTCGATCTTGCCGTCTGCGCGGATCGTCTCGATCCGATCAAGGTTGTTTTGATAGCTAAGTTCGGCACTAACGATGTTGCCGATGTTCACACCGTTGCGCTCCACCGATCCGTTGAAATGACCGAAACGCTTGAGAGACAACGTCGCGGGCGTGCCGATTTGCGTTGATGTGTCCAAATCCTCCCCTTGGGCGACGAGCTCAACCGTGGAGGTCAAAAGCCCTGACCGGCCCATGCTCCAGCTGAAGCTGTCCACCATGCAGCCCGAATACATTGCAAAGCTCGGCACCTCCGGCATACCAACTTCAACAGAAAAGCTGGGTAGGCTCCAGTTTCCACTCTCAAAGACGTGGGTATAGGGGCCCTCGCCAGTTGTTGTCGGCGCACCAAAAGCGCCCTTCATCCAAAAGCCGTAAGCTTCGGCATCAATTGGCACGACAACGTTGCCGTCGGCGGTCAGTGCATCCTTGATGGGCTCAAGCGGATCACGACCGTACCCCAAAAGCTCTGATGCCTGTAGCGGTTGCTCAGCACCTAGGGACGCCGTCGCAAAGGGCATCTTGATAAAGCCGCTAGCAGGCGGCGTGCCATAAGTGGTCTCAAACGCAAGCGCCATCTGCGCGCGCGCCCCTTGGGCTCGTGCCATGTGTTCTCTCCTTGAAGCTCGGGTTTGTCGTCAGGCCAGCGCGTCGCTGGTGGCGTAATGCAGGATGATCGGAATGATTGCGGCTTTGATGGCCGCACCTCCCTCGACGGGTAGATCGACCGGCTCTGGTGCCTCGGCTTCCACCCAGTCGCAGCGCCCACGAAGGGTGCGATCAGCACCGATGGCAGCACCAATGCGCCCGATTAGCTGATCAAAGCGGGCGTCACGGTCCTCGCCAGTCCGCACGATGACCTCCAGCTCTGCGCGGTGCTGGTAATGATACATCAGCGGGGAAAGGGTCACGCCGGGCTCGCCTGGGTCGCCATCGCGCAGGATCATTAGGCCTAAAGGCGGGATCCGTTCAGGCAAAACTTCGCCGCGCAGCACCGGTACATGCGGTACCGTGCGCAACAGGTTCGCCAAGGCGGTCAGGATCGTTTCTCGGGGAGTGGGCATTGTGAGTTGAGGTCCGGTCAGTTTTTGCTGCGATGCACACGCTGCATAGCGGCATTGCGATCGCGTTTATTGTGCGCATGCAGCAATTTGGATTATGCGTGCCTTCAAGAGAATTCTCACGGTCTTTCCTCCTCCTCGGATCGTGACGGATTATAGCGGCGGCGCCTGTCCTCCCTGATGGTGCCGCCGCTCTCTCTTTTCTCATATGACAAAATCACATGCCTCATTTCCTCAGTGAAGTAGGCTTGCTGCAGTCTAACCAATGAGTGGCAGGTACTCCCCAGATGAAATCGTCTTCCGCAACCGCTGGCGATTTGGCGTCGAATGCACGGTGCACTGGCTGTGGCCAGATCACTGTGCAATCCTGCGAGATCGTTTGTGAAACGCCCTGATTGCCTTCTCTATGAATTTCTTCCAAAAGCTGCGCATCGGGCCTGTAGCTCAATTGGTTAGAGCAGAGCGCTCATAACGCTTTGGTTGGGGGTTCGAGTCCCTCCGGGCCTACCATGTGCCCCCTTGGTGGAATGGTAGACATCAGGGACTTAAAATCCCTTGGCCGCAAGGCCGTGCCGGTTCGAGTCCGGCAGGGGGCACCAGACTAAAACCTGACAAGCCGCGACGTACGCCTTCAGAAGCTTTTCTTCTTTTTGAACGGCAACCAGTCCTTCATGTGGTGGACCGTATCGCCGGCAACTTCGCGGCAATCTTCATGCCAGTAGGTATCGGTCTCGGGATCATGCAGCACGGTCTCGTCTCTAGCAAAACACCAGCTGCAGACATGCTCACCATCAACCTTCTCCAGCGTCATTTCACTCATAATCACCCCATCGCTGTCACCGTAACCTGACTTCGAAGTGGGCCAGCCGTTGCTGCGTCTCGGGAAGGACGACGGCTGACCCTAAGTGGGTATGCACAAACGGGAATCGGCAAGTGCCCCACAAAGCCATGCGACCGCAAGCAACGAGCCGCATGTTGATATTTATCAATATCCTCAAAATCAGGCGAACTTATGACAAGTTGGTAACCTTAACCTCCGCCCAATTTGCCACAATCAGTCCCGGAACCGCTGCCTGGGCGCGCTCAGCGTCGCGGGCCAGATCGAGCCTTTTTGCGAGCTTCACCTGAGGCACCAGCAAGAAGATCGGCACCGTCGCCTTCCCGCGTCCAGTTTTCGACCGCGACGCAACGCCCAGCCCCCGGCTGTTTAGCCGACCATCTGCGACGAGCAGGCTCGGACCCCTACGTCGATAGATAAACCGCAATCGTAGCCCGCGCCGCCTCTCCCATTCGCCGGGCGTGAGCGCCTTGCCGCGGGCGCCTT
>JAFMGZ010000033.1 GCA_017854855.1 Sulfitobacter sp.
GGTTGATCATGTCGCGCTTGATCAGCTCATAGGCAAAGCGGCGGGTGATCAGCTCCAGTTCATGTTCGTCATATTCGCGCGGATCAATACATAGCCCGCCCTTTGACCCGCCAAAGGGGGCCTCAACCAGCGCGCATTTATAGGTCATCAAAGCGGCCAGCGCCTCGACCTCGTCCTGGTTCACGGACATCGCATAGCGGATCCCGCCCTTGACCGGCTCCATATGTTCCGAATGCACAGAGCGATAGCCGGTAAAGGTCTGGATCTTGCCGCGCAGACGCACGCCGAAACGCACCGTATAGGTGGCATTGCAGACGCGGATCTTTTCTTCCAGCCCCGCTGGCAAATCCATCAGTGCGACGGCACGATTGAACATCATGTCGACACTATCGCGGAAACTTGGCTCGGTGGTGGGCTGCATTCGGTTTCTCCTGTCCTGCATTCGCCTCAGCATCCTGCCGCACATCATGTGCTTCGACTCAAGAACGATGCTGATCTGCCTGCCCCTATCATGACCCTGCGTCACCCAAAACCCAAAGTTCTCAAACTGCTAAATATTTCACCACTTTCGCACATTTATTAACCCTCACCTCAATCCCCTTCCCAGGGCACGGCACTGTCCGCAAACCGGAAACAACAAGCAAAACAAGGGGGAATTGATGCCGAAACAGCATTAAACCATTGAAAATATCCAATAATTTGCCTCATTTCTGCCACCTTGCACCGGCATAGGTGATCCAACGGAAAATCCGCCCAAGGTGTAGTCACCCCTCAAGGGGCTCGACCGGAAAGGTTAATCGAATGGCTCATGTCAACAGCAGGCACCGCAACGGCGGCGATCCCCTGATCGCCTTTGGCCGCCGCTTTGCACGTCAAGAGGATGGCACGATCACGATCTTTGCCTGCTTCATGATCATGATGATGCTCATGATTGGCGGCATCGGTGCCGATATGATGCGCCACGAAATGGAACGGACCCGCATTCAGGCGGTCGCCGACCGCGCCGTTCTGGCCGCAGCCGACCTTGACCAGACGCTTGACCCCGAATTCGTTGTCCGCGACTACTTTGAAAAATCCGGCATGGCTGATTTCGTCTCCAGCGTGACCGTCGATCAGGGCCTGAACTACAAGACCGTCACGGTCGATGCCTCAACCACCATCAACACCCAATTCATGGATGCTTTGGGCGTCGAGACATTGTCCGTCCCGGCCATTTCCACCGCCGAGGAAAAGGTAAGCAAGGTCGAGATCTCGCTCGTCGTCGATATCTCAGGCTCCATGAACTCCAACCAAAAGATGGCGCGCCTGCAGGATGCGGCCAAAGTCTTTGTGGACACGGTCATCACCCCGGAAAACAAGGACCTGATCTCGCTCTCGCTGGTCCCCTATTCCGAACATGTGAACCCGGGCCCGCTGATCTTTAATCGGCTCAGCGTGAACAAGATGCACGATTATTCGTATTGCATCGAATTTCCCGACGCGGAATTCAACTCCACCCGGCTGAACCACAACATCACCTATGACCAGATGCAGCATTTCCAGTGGAACTATTATTCCATCACGGCGGGCTGGCAGGTAAACACCCGCACCGACACGGTCTGCCCGCGCTGGGAATACGAACAGATCCTGCCATTCAGCCAGAACGCCCAACAGATCAAGGACCAGATCGACCTGCTCAGACCGCGCGTGGGTACTGCCATCTACCTGGGGATGAAATGGGGCGTCGCCCTGCTGGACCCGTCGTACCGCCGTGTGAACCGGGCGATTTCCGACCAGGGCTATGTCGATGCTGTCTTCAGACCGCGCCCCGTGGCCTATAGCGACACGGAGACGCTCAAGACCGTGATCTTGATGACGGACGGCCAGAACAGCAGCTCACAGCGCATCACGCCTTGGTATTACGATTCCAGTTCAGAAGTGGCGCATTGGGCAAATTACAACTTGAACTTCTATCTCTACAACTATGTCAGCAGCTGGTACCGCTCCGGCTTCTATGAGACGAAATACACCTCTTGGCAGGGCGACAGCCTGCTGCAAAATATCTGCGACGCGGCCAAGAACCGAAATATCGTGATCTGGTCCATCGGCTTTGAAGTGACTGACCACGGGGCCAATGTGATGCGCAACTGCGCCTCCTCGCCCAGCCACTTCTTTCGCGTGGAAGGTGTCCAGATCTCCGAGGCCTTTTCCTCCATTGCCCGCCAGATCAACCAGTTGAGACTGACACAATGATCCGTTCATGGCGCAAGATACTGCGGCGGTTTCGCCGCAGCGAAGACGGCTCGGCGCTGGTCATCGAATTTTGCATCTTCGTGCCGCTGCTGTTCGGGGCCTTCCTGATGGCGGTGGAAATGGGGATCTATTCCATGCGCCAGATGTATCTGGACCGTGGGCTGGACATCGCCGTGCGGGCCGTCCGTCTGAACACCAACACCAATTACACCCATAACGATATCAAACAGATCGTCTGCGACAACGCAGGCTGGCTGGAAAACTGCGATGAAACCCTGCGCCTTGAAATGGTGACCCTCAATCCACGGGTTTTCTATCAATATAATCAGGCGGCGGACTGCGTGGACACATCACAACCGATCAAACCGGTGCGGGGTTTTCAGCTGGGCCAGCAAAACCAGATGATGATGCTGCGGGCCTGTGTGAAATTCAAACCGGTCTATCCAACCAGCGGTCTGGGATTCGCCTTTGAAAAAGACGGCACAGGCCGTGCCACGATGATCTCTGCCGCCGCATTCGTGCAGGAGCCGGGCTGATGTACCTCCACCGCCTCCACCGCCTCCGCCGCTTCCTCAAGGGGTTTGCCCGTCGCGATGACGGCACCATCGCCATTGAGGCGATGATCATCCTGCCCATGATGTTCTGGGCCTTCCTGTCGGTGTTCTCCATCTTTGACAGCTACCGGACCTATACGATCAACCAAAAGGCCGCCTTTACCATCGGTGATGCGATCTCGCGCGAAACCGCGCCGCTGGATCTGGCCTATCTGACCGGTGCGCTGGGAATGTTTGAATATCTGTCGCAAAGTCAGGGCAATTCGCGGCTGCGCGTGACCTCGCTGGTCTATGATGCGGGTCAGGACCGGTTCTATGCTGATTGGTCACAGGCTGCGGGGGCGATCTTTGCCCTGACCAGCGATGACGTGCGCAACTGGACCGACCGGCTGCCGGTGATGCCAGACAACGAACGCGTCATCCTTGTCGAAACCTGGAGCACCTACGACCCGCCCTTTGCAACCGGTCTGGAACAGCGCGAAATCAAGAATTTCGTCTTTACCCGTCCGCGATTTGCCCCGCGCGTCTGCTGGATACAGTGCCTCTGACGCGCGCAACCGCGCCTCAGAACCCGCCGCGCGGCGCAAAGGCTTAGAGGTTCGGATTGCCTTGCTGATCGCGCAGGGCCATCATCGTGGCCAGGATCTCTGACATGAACTTGGTCTGACTGCCCGGTGTCATGCCCCCGATGCCGATCCGGCGGCCCATGCGCCACCACAGGCCGGGCCGCCATTGGCGGCTGGCCCCCACGCGGGTCTTGAGCAAGAAACCATTCGACGGTTTGAATGCGAAAAAGCCCCGGTCCATGCCTTCGATATCCGCCACCAGCGCAATCACCGTCCCATCGGTGTCCCGCAATTCCGTGGGCGTCAGTTCTATCGCATTGGCCGTGGCACGGCGCATCGTATCCGCAATCCAAAGCGCGCCAACCCCCACCACCAACAAGAAAACCTGCCAGCCCACAGCGGGCGGCTGCGTCAGCGCGATGTAAATCAGCATGACTCCCAACAGCGCCAGCGACACCAGACCCAAAAATCTGCGCCCATTGGAGGCCCGCACCGTGGCCAACACTTCGTCTTTGTCTTGAAAGTCCATTGACCCCGCCCTGCTGATTGCTCCGCGTGACTACAGCGCTGCATGGCTCAGGGCAAGCGGCGGCTAGTCGTGGTCCTGCTTTTTGTCGCGCCACTTCTGTGGGCCTCTCTCTGGTCCCCGCTCCAGCCCCTGCTCCAATCGCTGTGCAACCTCGGCACGCTCTGCCGGGCTCATGGCGCTGACCAACTCCAGCCAGGCGGTCTGCGCCCGGTCGCGCAGGCTTTGGGCGGCATTGGACTGTTGCTCGAAAATGGCCTGGGCCTGTGCCGGATCAAATGGCTCCTGACGCAGCACCTGCACCATCTGCCCGTAATAGGCACGCCGCTCGGCGCGCGATGGCAGCTGCGGTGCCTGCGCTCTCATGCTGCGCTGCAACTCGCGCTTTGCCTCTCGGGGCAAGGCCCGCACAAAGGGCGCGCCATAGCTATGCTCGGCCGGGCCGCGAAACCGTCCCTCGTCATGTGCGCCCGAAAACCGCATGGCGGCCCCCGCCACCAGACCGATGATCACCAGGTTCAGCGCCAGCGACAGCGCCAGCACCCATTTGACCAGACGCCCCTTGCCAGCCGGGACCGTGTTGGGGGTGTTTTCCGACGCCATCTTACAGTTCCTCCTCGATGTCCCAGCCAAAGCCGGTCATCGCAATTGACTCAAATCCATCATCGCTGGCGCTTTGCACCCCAAAGACCGCAGCCCCCAGATCCGGCAGCCCCGCCGGCGGGGCCAGCCCGATCCAAAACCCCACGCAGGTCGCCGTGACCAGACCGCCCAGCGCCGGCAGCCCCCCAAAAACCGCCAGCCAGTCGCGCCAGCGGCTGGATGGGGCTGTGGGCTGCACCGCTTGCGCATCGGCCAGCACCCGCGCCATCAAGGCGTCAGGCACCTCGGGCGGGGTGGCGCGGGCCTGTTCAAACAGACCCTCCAAGATGTCGTCAGCCCTATGATCCTTATCTGTCATCACTGAACCCCAATGCGTCTTTCTGTCCGTCAAGTGCTTGTTTCAACGCCCGTTTTCCCCGTGCGGTCAGGCTTTCCACCGCTTCGATGCCAATCTCCAGAATGGCCGCGATTTCGGGGTTGGCCAAACCGTCGATATGTCTCAGCACAACCGCCTGCCTCTGGCGCTCTGGTAAACTGTCGAGCGCCAGTTGCAACGCGTCTGCCCTTGCGGCCTGCTGCAGGCTGGACTCTGCGGAAGGGGCCGGGTCTGCGGGTTCGTCCACATCCTCAAGCCCCGTGGTGCCGCGTTTGCGCAGCCTGTCCGTACACAGGTTCGCCACCACCCGGTAGAGCCATGTTGACACTTTGGCCTCGCCCTCACGCCAATTTGGCGCGATCTTCCACAGGCGCATCATCGCGTCCTGTGCCACATCCTCAGCCTCGGCGTGATCGCCCAGAACCCGCACCGCATGGCCAAACAACCGCGGTGTCAGCCGTGCCGCCAACAGCCGTGCCGCTGCCGCATCGCCCTGCGCATAGCGGCGCAGCAATGCAGCCTCTGCATCGGCCTGCGCGGCTGTGTCATCGGCAACATCGGTGGCAGCCTGAAACTGGGTTGGATGGCGGGTCATAGGCACCTTGGCTAACCAGACCGGGCGCATAAGACAAGCGCGCCCGGCCCGTGGATCATTGCACCAATCAATCTTCGTGACGCTTGTCGCCATGTTTTCCGTGACCACCATGACCGCGCGCCTTGGCGAATTCCTCGGCGCTCAGGCTGCCGTTCTTGTCCTTGTCCAGCCGCTCAAACATCTTGGCCGGGTCGCGATGCGCGGTCATTTCCTCCAGCGCCAGCTTGCCGTCATTGTTGGCATCCAGACGCTCCATCATGCGCTTGGCCCGTTTGCCACCGCGCTCTTGGACGGCGGCGTCCAGCTCGGCCGCCGACAGCTGCCCGTTGCCATCCGTGTCGAACCGCTCAAGCATCTTTTCCGCCCGCTTGCCGCCGCGTATCATCAGCATCTCTTGTGCGGTCAGGAACCCGTCCTTGTCCGCATCCGCCGCAGCAAAGCGGGCGGCTGCATGCGCGCTCAGCTCTTGGGCGGTGACCGCACCGTCGCCATCGGCATCAATCTGGGCAAACATCGCGCCCTTTTCAGGGGTCTTGGCCGATACGGCCACACCGCCCAGGGCAATCAGGCTGGAAAGGAAGGCAATCTTCAGTGTCTGCTTGGTCATCATGTCAGTCTCCATTTGTGATCTGCTCGGCCCCGTTTTGTGGGCCAGATGATCATCAAACGGCGGCTGGCGGCATTTCCGTCGAAAAAACTTGCACGCCTTGGGCAAAGTTTTGCGACATCACGACGCAACCGCAAGGTCGGCCCTTTATTTTTCAACCCAACAGGCGCATGTGAGATGGAGCAAAGGACGCTCATATGACCCGCCACGCCGATCCCGCCGCCCTGCAAGCCGCCTCTTCCCAAAGCGATACCGAACGCTCGCGCTGGTCTGCCATTTCGCGCGGTTGGCGCGGCAAATGCCCCAATTGCGGCTCTGGCCCGCTGCTGAAAAGCTATCTCAAGGTGAACCATGATTGCGCCGTCTGCCGGCAAGAATTCTTTCACCACCGCGCCGATGACGGCCCGGCCTATCTGACCATCCTGTTCGTTGGCCATCTGATGGCCCCCCTACTGCATCTGGTCTTTGTGACGTGGCGCCCCGAACCTTTGACGCTATTTACCATTTTTGCGGTTGGCTGCGTCGGATTGTCCCTCTACCTTCTGCCCAGACTGAAGGGGGCCATGGTGGGCTTTCAATGGGCCAAGGAAATGGGCGGCTTTGCCCGCACTCCGTGACATAGGCACCTCTTTGGCCCCTCGCTGACCAAGGAGCACGCATGACCATCGACAAAAGCCAGATCCGCAACGCCGCCACTGTGATCGTGCTGCGCGACCGCTTTGACGCGCCGCGCATCCTGATGGGGCAACGCGGGGCCAAGGCCGTGTTCATGCCCAACAAATTCGTATTTCCCGGCGGTGCAGTGGACAGCGGTGATGCCCATGTCCCGCTCGCGGCCCCCCTGCCCGACACCTGTGCGGCGCGCCTGCAAGAGGACGCCGATCCCAGTCTTGCCCATGCGCTGGCCGTGGCCGCCATCCGCGAGCTGTGGGAAGAAACCGGCCTGATCCTTGGCAAACCCGGACGCTGGGACACGCCCCCGCCCCCCGATTGGCACAGCTTTGCCGCCACCGGCCATGTGCCACATGCCGCAGCCCTGCAATTCACCTTCCGCGCGCTGACCCCGCCCGGTCGGCCCCGCCGCTTTGACGCGCGGTTCTTTCTGGTCGACGCCGATGAAATCGCCTCCGACCTCGACGATTTCGGTGCCGCCTCGGACGAGCTGTCGCATCTGCAATGGGTCCCACTGTCTGAAGCGCGCTCTTTCGACATGCCCTTCATCACCGAAGTCGTCATGGCCGAGGTTGAGGCCCGCGCCCGCGACCGCACCCCGCCCGACAGCGTGCCGTTTTTCAAAAACAACGACGAAGAAAGCCTGTTCATGCGCCTGCGCGGCCACAAGATGCCCGATTGACAGCCCCCGCAATAGCGGACCCTAAGCCACCGCGGCCCCCCATACCGCTATCGCAAAACCGATCAGTCCAAGAATTGCAAACCCCAGCGCAACTCCCAGTGCGTTGCGCCTGCCCTGCGGCTGGTGCAACGCCGCCTTTGCGGCAATCAGGGCCTGCAGCGCGTAATAGAGGGCAAAGGCCCTTGAGGCATAGCTGATGATCTCAAAGACGCTGAACGCCCAGGTCAGCACCAGCCCCACCACCACCAATATCGCATAGCCCGCCCTTGCGCTGACCCGCCGCCCCGTCAATTCCTCGATCAACCCGCCTGATCCGCCCGTATCGGCAACCGCGGCACTGAACTGCGCGCTGATTGCCGCGCCGATCAACAACAGCGGCAGGATCGGGGCCACAACCG
Organism: Sulfitobacter sp.; assembly: GCA_017854855.1. Taxonomy (GTDB): domain Bacteria; phylum Pseudomonadota; class Alphaproteobacteria; order Rhodobacterales; family Rhodobacteraceae; genus Sulfitobacter. The sequence goes on from JAFMGZ010000033.1 coordinate 7,812, forward strand.
CAATCAGATCAATGATCGCCGTCTCGCTCAGCTCCAGCATGCCGGGTATGAAAACAAAGCTCAGCAAAACGATGTAGATCAGGTAGATCACGCTCGACAGTCCCTGCGCCAGACGCATGGATCGCACCCGCGTCGGCGCATCATAATCATCCCCCAGATAGCGCGAGGTCTCAAACCCCTGAACCGTCACCAACAACCCCGCAACCAGCGCGACAGCAGGCCACCCCGCCACCGTCGCCGGTGCCACGACAAGGTCGCCCGCGCCTGCCTGCTGCACGAAAAACCACGCCAGCCCGAACAAAAGCCCCGCAATGATGGCCAGCTTTACGCCAACGGTGATCTGCTCCAGCCGTTCCAGCGCATGAAACCCGCGCGTCCATCCGACAATCAAAACCAGCGCCAGAACGCCACTGGTCACCAGCTTGGCGTGAAAGGCATCGTTCAGATCGGTCATACTGACGGCAAAAGCACCCAGCAGGTTCAGATAATAGGCCACCGAAATGATATAGGCGAATGTCAGCGCCCAAGAGGCGACAGTCTCAAGCCGTTGCTCGGTCAGGCTGCGCCCCGCCTCACCGACCTGCGCCAGCCGCGTGATGTTGAACCGGATCGCCGCCCCAAAAAGATAAGCCAAAGCGCAAAGTGCCGCCATCACCAAAGGCGCATAAAACCCGAAAGAGACGTTCAGGATCGGCCCCAGCACCAGAAAACCGCTGCCGATGATCGACGCCAGCGGCGTGATCGCCGCCCGCCACAGCCGCGCTCTGGCCACTCGCGGATGCAGCAGCACTCCGGCCGCAGCCACAGTCACCAAGATGATCAACCCGTTCAGCATTGCACCCTCTTTATGCGCGCACCCGCTGGCCTGAGACCGCTCAGATCACCAGGATCAGCATCACGATTGATCCCACCAGAACGGTCATCCCCGCCCATTCGCGCCCCGAAATCCTTTCGCGGAAAAACAGCGTCGATGCCGCAACGCTCAGGATAAGCTCCACCTGGCCCAGCGCCTTGACATAGGCCGCATTCTGCAGCGCAAAGGCAATGAACCAGCACAATGATCCCCCCATTGAGGTCAGCCCGATCCACAGCGCCACCTTGCGCGCGCCCCATACGGCCCCGATCTGGCCGGGTTCGCGCAGCCGCAGCCAGACCAGCATGATCACCGTCTGCATGCTGACCACCGCCGCCAGCGTCACAATCGCGCGCAACACCGCGTCATCTGACCCCACCGCCAGCGTCGCGCCCCGGTAACTGACGGCCGAAAAGGCAAACAAGACGCCACAGGCAATCCCCAAACCCGCCGCCCGGTTTCCCAGATCCGACAGGCGAAACCCCTTGGCCTCAGGCCCGCCCGACAACAGCAACAGCCCCACAATGCCCAGCGCAATCGCCGCAAACCCCAGCGCCGACACCCCCTCGCCCAGCAAAATCCAGCCCACCAGCACGGTCTGGATCACTTCGGTCTTCTTAAAGGTGATCCCGACCGCGAAATTGCGTTGCTTGAACAACAGCACCACACAAACCGTGGCCATGATCTGCGCGGTGGCTCCCAACAGGCCAAAGCCCCAGAACCCCGGCCCCAGCGGCGGCAGCGCCGCACCACTGACCCCAAGATAGCCCAGCAGCAGCGCCAGAATGAACGGCACCGAATATAGAAACCGCGAAAACGTGGCCCCCGCCGCCGACAGGGTCGCGGTGGCCAGATATTTCTGCAACATGAACCGCACGGTCTGAAAGGTCGCGGCGGCAAGGGTGACAAGGATCCAAAGATCAGGCGCGGAAAAGGTCATCCTCCCCTATAGGCTCATTCCGCGCGCCCCTGCCAGAGCGGATGCGCCACCGGGTCCTTGCGCCGCAAAAAGAACCGCGCGAAAACCACCCCGTAGGACCGGTAGACATAGCCCCGGTTCATCTCTAGAAACCGCGCCTTGCGCGCCCGGTAAAGCGCGGGCAACCGGTGCCACGCCACCTGCGGATGCATATGATGCACCGCATGGAAGTTATTGTTCAGAAACAAGAATGCCAGTATCCCGCGGTCCTCGATGATCACACTGCGCCCCGCCGCCCGCTCATGGGCGCGGTGCTCCAGAAAGGTGCGGATGCGCAGCACCGACAGCGCCCCGTAACACGCCCCCAGATACATCCCCCACGATACCGACGACAGGCTGACCAGCCACAGGGTCACCCCGACCCCCGGCAGATGCGCCAGCCAGTCCAGCGCCACCCGCCGCTCCCCGCGCGCCACCGCCTCCAGATCCGCTTTGACAAAGGCCCCGATGCCAAGGACAGGCCCGATCAGCATCCGGCCCAGCAGCGTGTTGTTGAACATCATCACCCCTTGCCGCCAGGCCCCCAGGCGGGCCCAGACATCGGGGGCCAGAAAATTGCTCTCTGGATCGTCATAAGGATCGGTCAGCCGCGCGTCATGGTGATGCGCCAGATGCAGCGCCCGAAACCGCAGGTAGGGCACAAACAGCCCCGGCTGAAACAACCCCAGCGCCGTATTGGCGCGGCTGCTGCCAAAAGGATGCCCATGCAAGATTTCATGGCTCAACGACGAATGCAGCGTCAGCGCCAGAACCAAGAGCACCATCTGCACCCCGGCCCACCCCTCGGGCAGCCACAGCGCAGCGCCCCAGACCCCGCCACATCCCGCAAATACCGTCAATGTCCACCCGTCCCAGGCCCGCACATCGCGCCGCACCCGCCGCAAGACTGAACCAGGGGACAAGGGGGGTAAGGCCTGCATCATATCTGAATTTCCAATTCTGCCCAATGCGTCTATTGGCATATCCGGCCCATCACAAACCGCTTAACGTCCTGAAAACATTGATGTCAGACGGCGTTGAATGGGCATCGGAATTTGCGAAAAACGCACCCAATGGTGACAAACCAACGCCCTTCTGCCCATTCCGATAATGATTAACAAAGCGGACATTCCGTGATAATTATCACCACATGTCAAAAACTCTCACCAAATCGGCCCGCGCCACCGCCTTTCGCCTGCGCCTGACCCAGGCGCTGGCCGCATCCGGCCTCAGCCAAAGCGCGCTCGCACGCGCCATAGGGGCCGACCGCTCCACCCTGTCGCAGGCCCTGGGCGATCACGCAACGCGCCTGCCCAGCGCCCATGTGATCGCTGCCACCGCTGGCGTTCTGGGGGTCTCTACCGATTGGCTGCTGGGCCTGTCCGACCGCCCCGAAAGTGCAGCCGACCTTTTGTCCAACAGCTTTTCGGTCTCCCAGGCCCCCCGCGCGCTGGTCGATGAACAGATCTTTGCCTGGCACCAGGAAGCCGCAGGTTACAAAATCCGCCACGTCCCCGCGACCCTGCCTGATATGCTCAAGACCTCTGACATGCTGGCATGGGAATATGGGCCGCACCTGGGCCGCACCACCCAACAAGCAATCGGTGCCTCGCGCGACAGGCTGGACTGGATGCGCGCCTCGGGCTCTGAATATGAAATCGCCCTGCCCCTGGACGAGATCGACAGCTTCATCCGCGGCACAGGCTATTACCGCGGCCTGCCCGCCCCCATCCGCCTTGCACAGACCGACCATCTGATCCAGCTCAGCGCCCAGCTCTATCCCCGCCTGCGGGTCTATCAATTTGACGCCCGCAAACTCTATTCCGCCCCGGTGACCATCTTCGGACCGCTGCTGGCCGTCTTTTACGCCGGGGGCCACTACATGGCCTTCCGCGACCGCCAGCGCATCGAAACCTTCGCCCAGGACTTTGACGTGCTGATCCGCGAGGCCAACCATACCGCCCGCGATTTCCCCAGCCTGCTCACCGACATGCGCCCGCTCATCCGCTGATGGCTTTCGGACCGGAGCCGCCTTTGCTTGACCCCGTGCAGCAGGGCGCGGGGCTGGGGGTCCGGTAAAATCGCCGAGGGACCCGCTTGCGGGAGACGGCTATTTTACTGGAGGCCCAGCCCCGCGTCCGGCAAGCAAGGGTCATGCAAAGGCGGGTCTGGTCCGAAAGGTCTTTCGGAAGGGAAAGCCTGCAGCGCCCACCCTCACCGCGCCGCGCTCACCTTGCCCACCCTCACCGCGCGACCCTCATCCAACCACAGGCCGCCCGCCGCTCAGCCCACTTTCGGGTCGGGGTTCTCCGTATGGCCGTCCACGGCGATCACCTGCCCTGACACCATCCGCGCCCGGTCAGAGGCCAGAAATACCGCCATATCCGCCACATCAGCCGCCTGCACAAAGGACCGCATCGAGGTGCCCTGCGCATAGCCTTCATAGACCTGATCCCGCGTCATACCCTTGGCTGCGGCCTCGCGTTCCAGCACCCCCTCCATGCGCGGCCCCTCGACCGATCCGGGACAGATCGCATTGGCCCTGACGCCAAAGGGGCCCAGCTCCATGGCCAGCGTCTTCATCAGGCCGATCATCGCCCATTTCGCCGCCGCATAGGGCGCGCGGTTGGGATAGCCATAGATCCCGGCCGTCGACGAGGTGATCACAATCGCGCCACGGCCTGCGGCCTTCATCAGGGGGGCTGCATATTTCGCCGCCAGGAACGCCCCTTCCAGGTTGACGCTTACACAGGCCTGCCAATCGGCCAAGGCCACATCTTCAACCAATGCGGTCGGCCCTGCGATCCCGGCATTGGCACAGAGCACGTCCAGACCGTCCAACTGGCCAAACACCCCGGCCATCGCCGCCTCATCCGCCGCATTGGCCGCAAAACAGCGCCATTGCGCAGGGCACGCGGCCAATGCCGCCCGGTCCACATCCGTCACGCAAACCTCATAGCCCAGCGCGTCAAAGGCCTCTGCCATGGCCCGCCCGATCCCAGAGGCACCAGCAGTGATCAAAACCCGCTTCATCTGGGGGCCCCAATCGCGCGGCCCACTCCTTCGGGGCGCGGCAGGCTGGCATGACCCTGGGCAAATCGGCCCAACGCGGCCTCAATCTGCGCCGACGGGGCCGAAGGTTTGCGCGTCTCCAAACTCACATGCAGCAGGAAATGCTCGCCACTGGCCAGCAAACGGTCGCCCTCGCGCATCTGGTGGAACAGATGCATCTTCTTGCCCTCGCCCAGAATAACCTGCGTGGTGATCTCGATCACCGCACCGGCATGGACCTCGTCCAGATGGCGGATATGGGTCTCGGCGGTGAAATAACTGCCCCCCGACGCGATATATTCCGCATCACAGCCGATAATCTCCATAAAGCGGTCCGTGGCATCGGCAAAGGCATGCAGATAGCGGCTTTCGGTCATATGCCCGTTATAGTCGGTCCAGTCCAAGGGCACCGTGCGGCGCGCGGTCAGCACGGGCTGGTCGGCGGGCAATTCGGCTGCCACAGCACCCTGAACCGTGCCTGCCCGCATCATCCTGTCCTGCGCGTTCAACAATGCCCCCGCGCCCCAGTCCTGCGCCTTGAGGCCGCGCATCATGGTCACCAGATTGTTGTCGCGGATGCGTTCCAGCTCGCGGATCGAATAGGCCCCCGATTGCGCATCGGATTGCCCCGCAATCAGATCCACCAGCTCATCGGTGAACTCCGGTACATCCATCAGCTTGGTCCAGGGCCATTTCAACGCAGGCCCAAACTGCGCCATGAAATGTTTCATCCCCGCCTCGCCGCCTGCCACGCGGTAGGTCTCGAACAGGCCCATCTGCGCCCAGCGGATGCCAAAGCCGTAGCGGATGGCGTTATCAATCTCTTCCGTGGTGGCAATGCCGTCCTTGACCAGCCACAGCGCCTCGCGCCAGACCGCCTCCAGAAACCGGTCGGCCACATGGGCGTCGATCTCTTTTTTCAGATGCAGCGGATACATCCCCAGCGCGGTCAGCGTGGCCTTGGCCTGCTCGATCAGCGCCGCATCCCCGGCGTCACCCGGAACCAGTTCAATCAGGGGCAGCAGGTAGACGGGGTTGAACGGATGCGCGACCATGATCTGACCGGGCCGCGCCGCCCCTTGCTGCAACTCCGATGGTTTGAACCCCGAGGTGGACGAACCGATGACCGCGCCCGCGTCACAGGCCGCCTGTATTTCGGCCAGGGTCTTGTGCTTGATGTCCAGCCGCTCTGGCACGCTTTCCTGTATCCATTGCGCGCCCGCCACCGCCTCGGCGATGGTGTCGTGAAAGGTGATCTGCCCCTCGGCAGGCAGCGCCACATCCGTCAAACCGGGCAAGGAACGTCGGGCATTGCCCATCACCTCGCCGATCTTGCGTTCGGCCTGCGGGTCCGGGTCGAACACCCGCACGTTCCAGCCATTCAGCACAAAGCGCGCGGCCCAGCCGCCGCCGATTACACCACCACCAATGATCGCTGCTGTTTTGCTCATCCGTCTATCTTTCGTAATTTGCTGACATCCCAGCCGTTAAAGTCCAAAATTTCCCGCGCCGCCCTGATCCGGTCTGGCGCGGGTCTGCGGTCGCGGTTCAAAATAGCGGCCCAGCGGCCATCTGCATCGCCCACCACAGCGGTGCGAAACCCCTCATCCACCCACATCACCACAAGCGTCCGGTCCGCATCACGCTGCCGCAGGATGCCGGGGGCCGAAATCGCATAGGCCGTGGTCGTGCCCCCCGCCTGCCGCAGATAATCCCCGCCTGTGGTCTGGGCATAGCGCACCTGGGGCGCGCAATCGCCCAGACAGGCGACCGTTGCCCAGTCACCGGCAAAGCGCGCGGCGTCAAAACGGCTGGTCCCGCCAAACGCCGCCGTAGGGTTGCGCAAGGGGATGTCGCCGCGCGGTGGGTGCTGCCCGCAGGCCGCAAGGCTCAGGACCAGCAAAAAACCCGCGACCCGTTGCGGTACGCCCAGTGTACGCCCGGTGTACGCCGTGTGACTTTTTACCAATCGTTCACCTTTGGCCTGCGGCGTCACTTTGCTGCCCGTTTCACCAGCCCCAGTTTCTCGCGTACCTGCGCCGGACCGATCACCCGCGCACCCATGTTTTCAATGATCGTGCCTGCCCGTTCGACCAGCTGCCAGTTCTCTGCCAGCACCCCTTTGTCGAGCCATAGATTGTCCTCCAGCCCCACGCGGACATGACCGCCCGCCAGCACGCTGGCCGCGACATAAGCCATCTGGTTGCGCCCCAATCCAAAGGCGGAAAATGTCCAGTCATCGGGCACATTATTGACCATCGCCATAAAGGTATTGAGGTCATCAGGCGCGCCCCAAGGCACGCCCATGCACAGCTGCACCAGCGCGGGGCTGTCCAGAACACCATCGGCAACCAGTTGTTTTGCATACCATAAATGGCCAGTGTCAAAGGCCTCGATCTCTGGCTTGACGCCCAGTTTGGTCATCATCGTGCCCATGGCGGTCAGCATGCCGGGGGTGTTGGTCATGACATAATCGGCTTCGGCGAAATTCATCGTGCCACAGTCCAGCGTGCAGATCTCGGGGAGGCATTCGGCCACATGGGCGACGCGTTCTGTCGCGCCCACCATGTCGGTCCCCTCGCGGGTGGGAAAGGGGTTTTCCACATCGCCAAAGATGATGTCGCCGCCCATTCCGGCCGTCAGGTTCAGCACCACATCCGTTGCACTGTCGCGGATGCGGTCGGTGACTTCACGATATAACGCCAAATCGCGGCTAGGTTTGCCCGTCTGTGGATCACGCACATGGCAATGCACCACCGCCGCCCCCGCCTTGGCCGCCGCAATCGCGCTATTGGCAATCTGTTCGGGCGATCGGGGCACATGCGGGCTGCGATCCTGCGTCCCGCCAGAGCCGGTGATGGCACAGGTGATAAAGACCTCGCGGTTCATGGAAAGTGGCATAAGACGGCTCCTTGATCAGGTGATTTTTCAGGAGCATGCGACAGGAATTGGGTGAAAGCCATGCCGAAAGCGACACCTTTTGTGACGATCAGTCATCAGCCACAGCTCTGCGCAACATCCGCTGGGTGTCGGGTGCCAGGAGGTGGTGCATACGGGGCCGCATGTACGGCCCCGCAGGTCAACAGGGACCGCAGGTCAGTAGGGCATCGGATGGGCTTTGTGCACCGCGTCCAGCGCGCTCAGCACTTCCTCGTCCAGCGTCACATCCGCGGCACCCAGCGCCACCTCAAGCTGATCCATGCTGGTCGATCCAAAGATCACCGACCCCATGAAAGGGCGCTGACAGCACCAGGCCAGCGCCATCTGCACAGGGTCCAGACCGTGATCCTTCGCCACCTTCAAATAGGCCTCCACGGCCTCAAAGGCACGCGGGGTCTTGCGCCCGCCAAGGTCATTGTTCAACGACAAACGTGATCCCTCGGGCACTTTTCCGCCTTGGTATTTTCCGGTCAAAAGCCCGGTCGCCAGCGGGGAAAAGGCAAACATATCAATCTGTTCGTTCACGCAGACCTCTGCCACATCGGTGTCGGCCATACGGCACATCAGCGAATATTCGTTCTGCACTGAAATCGGGCGCGGCCCGCCCGTGCGCTTGGCCGCCTCCGCCCATTGCGTCAGCCCCCATGCGCTTTCGTTGCTCAGGCCAAAGTGGCGGATCGTCCCGCGCTTGACCTCTGCCTGCAGTGCGCCCATGGCGTCTTCCATATGGGCAATCGTGTCGGCGCGGTTCTGGCCAGAGGGGTCATAGGTCCAGTTCTTGCGGAACATATAGCTGCCCCGATTGGGCCAGTGGAATTGATACAGATCGATGTAATCCGTCTTGAGACGGCGTAGCGATCCTTCGATGGTTTCGGCAATCGTGGCCGAGGATATCGGCGCGCCTTCGCGGACATGCGCCATGCCTTCGCCCGAATGTTTGGTGGCCAGAATGACCGCGTCACGCCGCATGTCCTTTTCAAACCAAAGCCCGATGATCCGCTCTGTCCTGCCTGTGGTCTCGGCGCTGACGGGGTTCACGGGATACATTTCGGCTGTGTCGATGAAATTGATGCCCGCATCCAGCGCGCGGTCAATCTGCTCATGTCCCTCTTCGGCGCTGTTCTGCGTGCCCCAGGTCATCGAGCCGAGGCAAAGTTCAGATACCTCCAGATCGCTGCCGCCCAGTCTGTTTCGTTTCATATCATACCTCATTTTCGCGCCACCCTAAGCCCCCAGCCGGGGGCTGCAAGCCAGAAATCATCCAATCCTGTGGCACATAAATCTGAACAAACAGCCCCATTTGGGCGTAAAACGACACCCTTTGTCGAGTTTCCTATTGGGACAGCGGCGCAAACCGGCCAAAGCTGCAGTCATGCGTATGCTCATTTCCTTCGCGGCCCTTTTCTTGTCGGTCATTCTATTGCAGTTGTCCTCGGGCGGTGTGGGGCCCATTGACGTGCTGTCAGGCACCGAACTGGGGTTCACGCGCCAGGAAATCGGCATGCTGGGGTCGGCGCATTTCTTTGGCTTTTTTATCGGGTGCTGGTGGGCACCGCGCCTGATGGGTTCCGTGGGGCACAGCCGGGCCTTTGCGGCCTTTACCGCGACAGGTGCGATTGGGTTGATGGCCCATATGCTGGTGCTTGATCCCTATGCCTGGGCGCTGATGCGGGTCGCGTCGGGCCTGTGCGTGGCGGGCTGCTACACGGTGATAGAGGCATGGTTGCAGGCCAAGGTCACCAATGAAACGCGAGGCCGTGCCATGGGGATCTACCGCGTGGTCGATATGTCCGGCTCGCTTTGTGCGCAGATGATCGTGGGCATTCTGGCACCTGCGTCTTACGTATCTTACAACATCCTGGCGATTGGCTGCTGCGCGGCATTGCTGCCACTGACGCTGACCACGATCCAGCAGCCCCAGACCCCCGCCTCTCCGCGTCTGCGGCCCCGGCTGGCCTTTGACCGCTCGCCGCTGGCTGCCGCGGGCGTTGTCGTGGCGGCCCTGTCCAGCGCGTCTTTTCGCATGGTTGGCCCAATCTATGGCCAAGAAGTTGGTCTGAGCGCGGGCCAGATCGCCTGGTTTCTGTCGGCCTTTGTGTTGGGCGGTGCCGTGGCACAGTTTCCCATCGGCTGGCTGGCTGATAAATATGACCGCCGCCTGGTGCTGATCTGGCTTTCGGTCGCCGCGATGCTCAGTTGCGGGGTCACGATCATGTCCAGCGGGTTAGGCACCACTGGCGTGATGCTGACGGCCGCGCTTTTTGGCCTGACCACCTTTCCCATCTATTCCGTGGCCGCCGCCCATGCCCATGACTTTGCCAGCAGCGAAGAACGCGTGGAGCTGTCGGCCGCCTTGATGTTCTGGTTTGCGACGGGGGCAATATTTGCGCCCTACCTGGCCTCTGTGCTGATCGACGGCTACGGGCCTGCGGCCTTGTTCGTGATGATCGCGGTCGGCCATGGCGTGCTGGTGCTCTTTGGCCTGCTGCGCATGCGCGCACGCCCCACCAAGCTCCGGCGCACCCCCTATGTTTATGCGCCGCGCACGTCCTTTATCATCGGGCGGTTGATGCGCAAGGACCGGGACAAGATCTAAGCCGCAGGCTTTGCCATCAGGAAAGCGGTTTTCTGGCTGCGCTGCTGATTGATCCTGCGCCGCGCAGGGTCTATGTGATCCGGGCAGCCCCCTGCACAAAGGAAAGACCCATGGCCCGCCACCTGATCACCTCTGCCATTCCCTATATCAATGGCATCAAGCATTTGGGCAATCTGGTGGGAAGCCAGTTGCCCGCAGACCTATACGCCCGCTACCTGCGCGCGCGCGGCGAAGAGGTGCTGTTTCTATGTGCCACCGACGAACATGGCACGCCCGCCGAACTGGCCGCCGCCAAGGCGGGCAAACCGGTTGAGGCCTATTGCGCTGAGATGCACGAGGTTCAGGCCGAGATCGCCCAGGGCTTTGGTCTGTCCTTTGATCATTTCGGCCGGTCATCTTCGGTGCAGAACCAAAAGCTGACGCAGCATTTCGCAGGGGTCCTGGCCGATGAGGGGCTGATCGAGGAAGTGACCGAAAAGCAGGTCTATTCCATCGCCGATGGGCGTTTTCTGCCTGATCGCTATATCGAGGGCACCTGCCCCAACTGCGGCTTCACCTCCGCGCGGGGCGACCAATGCGACAATTGCACCAAACAGCTGGACCCGGTTGACCTGATTGATGCGCGCAGCACCATCTCGGGCTCGACCGAGCTTGAGATGCGCGACACCAAACATCTGTTTTTGCGCCAAAGCCTGATGAAAGACCGGCTGGATGCATGGATCAACGAAAAGACGGATTGGCCGGTGCTGACCACGTCCATCGCGCGCAAATGGTTGCACGATGGGGATGGGCTGCAGGACCGTGGCATCACCCGCGATCTGAACTGGGGCGTACCGGTCAAGCGCGGCGATGCCGAATGGCCCGGCATGGAGGGCAAGGTTTTCTATGTCTGGTTCGATGCGCCGATCGAATATATCGCCTGCGCGCAGGAATGGGTCGATGCCGGAAAAGGCCAGGATTGGGAACGCTGGTGGCGCACCGACAAAGGTGCCGATGACGTGCGCTATACCCAGTTCATGGGCAAGGATAACGTGCCGTTTCATACGCTTAGCTTTCCGGCCACCATCATGGGGTCGAATGAACCCTGGAAGCTGGTCGATTACATCAAATCCTTCAACTACCTGACCTATGACGGCGGGCAGTTTTCAACCTCGCGCGGTCGCGGCGTGTTCATGGATCAGGCGCTGGATATTCTGCCCGCCGATTACTGGCGCTGGTGGCTGCTGAGCCATGCGCCAGAGACATCGGATGCAGAGTTTACCTGGGAAAATTTCCAGACTTCCGTGAACAAGGATCTGGCGGATGTCTTGGGCAATTTCGTGAGCCGGATAACCAAGTTCTGTCGCGCCAAATTTGGCGAGGCCGTGCCAGAAGCCGGGGAATATGGCCCGGCAGAAGAAGCCTTGATCGCGGACATCACTGCGCGTGTGGCCCGGTATCAAGACCACATGGCCACGATCGAAGTACGCAAATCCGCACAAGAGTTGCGGGCCATATGGGCTGCGGGCAATGAATACCTACAAGCCGAAGCCCCATGGACGACCTTCAAGACCGATCCGGACAAGGCCGCAGCACAGGTGCGGCTGGCCCTCAATCTGATCCCGCTCTATGCGACATTGTCCGCCCCCTTTATTCCGGCGGCGGCGCAAAGCATGCTGGAGGCGATGCATGTAAGCGACACCACCTGGCCCGACGATGTGCCTGCGGCCCTGGGCCAACTGGCACCGGGCCATGGTTTCGAGGTACCTGAGGTGCTTTTTGCAAAAATTACCGACGAAGATCGCGAAGCATGGTCAGAGCGGTTTGCGGGCATTCGCGACTGATTTTGGGTGGTACCCAAACGTTCTTGCGGGGCAGCCCCATAGGTCTGCCCCCTTCTTTTTGGGCTTAGAATTCCTCCCAGGCGTCGTTTTGCGCGGAGGGTGAGACCGCCAGCGCGGCATTGCCCTGAACCCTGGGCTGGACCATCGCCGCAGGCTTGCCTTGATCAAGCGGGGCGGACATCTTTTTCGCCCTTGGGTTTGCTGTGACCCGCAAGCCATCCATCTTGAACCGTGACACGGCCGCGACCAATGCATCGGCTTCGGTGGTCAGTGCGTGGCTTGCTGCTGTGGTTTCCTCAAACATGGCGGCGTTCTGCTGGGTCACGTGATCCAGTTCATTCACTGCTGTATTGATCTCGGCAAGTCCATTGGATTGTTCGCGCGCCGAGCCTGCGATGTTGGACACACGGTTTGAAATCTCTGCGATGGACACAAGGATAGAGGAAAGCGCCGTACCCGTCCGGTCGACCAATTCGACCCCCAACTGTACCTGTTCACCGCTGGAGTTGATCAGCGCATTGATCTCTCGCGCGGCATCCGATGATCGTTGTGCCAAGGCGCGCACTTCTGTGGCGACCACCGCAAATCCGCGTCCTGCTTCACCGGCGCGCGCGGCCTCAACACCGGCATTCAGGGCCAGAAGGTTGGTTTGAAAGGCAATATCGTCGATCACGCTGGTGATCTTGGAAATCTCCTGCGACGACGTCTTGATCCCGTCCATCGCGGCCACGGCCTTGCGCGCGACATCGCCACCCTGTGCTGCGTTCTTTTGGGCCTCTGCCGACATTCTTGATGCGGCATCCGCACCTTCGGCTGCCGACTTTACCGATACGGTCAATTCGTCCAGGGCGGCGGCGGTTTCTTCCAGTGTCGCCGCCTGTTTTTCCGTGCGCCGGGACAGGTCATCCGCCGCCGAGGTGATTTCAGTGGTTTCATTGCGGATCGAATCTGAATTCTGGATCACAGCTGCGATGGCCTGGCGCAGCGCTTCGACGGTGGCATTGAAATCTGCCTTCAGTTTTTCATAGGCGGGGGGCACGCTCACGATGATGTCGGTTTGCAGGTCCCCTTCGGCCAGTTTGTTCATGGCATCGCCCAAAAGGGATACAACACCCTCAATCTCCTGGGCGGATTGTGCCCGCTCTGCCGCTGCTGCCTGCTCTCGCTTATGACTGGCGGAAACATCCGTTCCGAGGAAAATCGCGCTTTCGATCGTTCCTGTCTCATCGCGCAAGAGGGTAAAGCCCCCTTCAAGAACCAAAGGTTCCCCAGATCCGGGAAGGTGAACGGTGAAGCGTCCCGGTTTCGATGTCCCGGCAAAGACCTGTTGCACAAATTGCGTGCCATCTGCATCGCCGTCAATATTTCCCGAAAACATGCGCGCAAGCGAGGTCTTGTTCATGTCGGCAAGGCTGCTGCCGACCAACTCCAGAAATTTGTTATTGGCCGCGCAGACCGCGCCATTCGTGGCACATTCAAACCGCAACTGCCCGGTGTTGATTGCGTCGATCAGGGCCGCGTTGTGCTGATGTACGGTCCGGTCGGACCATTCGGTAATGCAGCCGATGATTTCGCCGGTCGGGTTGAACGCGGGGCTGATCTTGACGCGGATAATGCGGTCCCCCACGCGCAGGATACAGCTTTCATGGACGGGGCCTGCGCCATCGATCACATCCGGCTGCATCACCTTATCCAGGGTCGGCTTGAGCTGGGCAAGATCGGTCAGCTGCGCCCCTTCCAGACCGTCCGCCGTGGCAGAGGGCCAGATGGCCTGCAAATTTGGCATCAGCGTGGCGATCAGGTCATTGCAGGCGGGATTGGCAAACATGATATGGCAGTGTTCATCCACCATCATCATCGCAGCCGATGACCCCTCAAAGGCCGCCCCCTTGAAGGCCATTTCCCGTTGCGCGGCCTTGGCCGTGCCCAATTTGGCGCGGAATTCGTCCAGCCGCAGCGCCATTTTGCCGATTTCATCCTTTCGCGCCACATAGGGGATCGCGTTGCTGTAATCTTCCGCTGCAACAGCAGACATCGCTTGTTCCAGTCCACGCAAAGGTCTGGACATGGCAGCGCGCAGGTAAAGGGCCATTACTGACATGCTCAGTATGAAAATTCCAAAGCCGACTGCCAGAGTTAGTTTGAGGTTCTCATAGACCTCCACCATGGCCGCATCGATTGTCCAGGAGGTGACCACCACCCCCACGATCGTCTCATTTGCGGGAAAGCGGACAGGATAGGCAACGGCAAGCCGGTCTTCGGAAAAGGCCGCCGTACCTGCTGCTTTTGCTTGCCCTGCCAGTCGCGAAAATGCGCCGTCTGGATCGGGGATGGACAGATCATCCGACAAGGCAAAGGCCGCCACATCCTTGACCGGAAACACCAGAGCGCCGCCAAAATCGGCACCGACAGTATCCAGCAAATCGGCAACGATCCTGTCAATCGTGCCGACATCGCCAAACTTTACCGAAGCCCCCAATTGACTGGACAACACTGAGGTCAGCCTATCAGATTGAACAGAAATGCTTTTCTGCGCTTTTGCACGCAATTCGCGGTAATTTCCAACCTCAATCACCGAGACCACGATGAGTACACAAAACCCAACCATAAATGTTATCTTGAAAAATAGACTTTGGAGCGGATGAACCCGCTTGCTTGTGGTGTCGCCTGATGACATTGCTGCATCCCTTTGTCGCTTCGCTGGCGCAAATCGCCCTTTGAGCGCAAATTAGGCATGCAGTTCTTACAACCCGATTAACACGGGCCAGCCCGGCCTGCGGGCGGAAAAACCAGACAAGAAAGCCAGATCACAAAGACTGAAAAGACAGGCGCACGACTTCGGCGACTTCGGCAAAGGCATCGCCCAGCGGGCTGGATTTGCGCCAGATCATCCCGATGGTGCGTTCCGGCTGCGGGTGTTCAAACCGGCTGCAGCAGACGTTTGCGGATCGGGTTTCGACATCAACCGCCATCTCGGGAATGATCGTCACACCAATGCCTGCCCCCACCATCTGCACCAAGGTGGACAGCGAACTGCCATCCAGCCCGTCGCGCGGCACAGCCGAAGGGGCATTGCAAAAGGCAAGGGTCTGGTCGCGAAAGCAATGCCCCTCTTCCAGCAACAACAGACGCATATTGCGCAGCTCATCGCCCGCCGGGACCGGCTTTTGCGCATCACTGTCGGGGCGAACCAGAACGAAATTTTCCGAAAACAAAGGGGTTTCGATCAAGGCAGGCTCGGCCACGGGCAAGGCGACAATGGCTGTATCCAACTGACCTTGCAGCAATTCATGCACCAACCGGGGCGTCAATGTTTCACGCACATGCAAATCCAGCGCCGGGTGTGACCGGGTCAGTTTGCCAATGACTGCGGGCAAAAGATATGGCGCGATTGTCGGGATGACGCCCAGGCGAAACCGCCCGGTCAACCTGTCCTTTGCCGATCGGGCAAAATCATCCAATTCATCCACCGCACGCAGAATATCGCGCACCCTTTCGGCAAAAGCTTCGCCAAATGAGGTCAGGCGCACCTGCCGCGGACTGCGCTCAAACAGGCCGGTGCCAAGGGTCTCTTCGAGATCCTTGATCTGAACCGACAGCGCGGGCTGAGAGATGGCGCAGGCTTCGGCGGCACGGCCAAAGTGGCGATGCTGGGCCAGCGCTTCAAAGTAGCGGAGCTGTCGAAGGGTAAGGTTTGCCATAAATAAAAGTTATCAGAACAATCGGATAATCCAACTTAAATCTACTGCGGTTGTTTGTTATAATGATTCTAAATGAAGTTATGAGGAGAGACCAATGGACGGCAATGATTATGAAAAAGGTGGCAAATGCCCTGTGATGCACGGCAGCACAAAGAATGTCACATATGATGCCCGCACCAACAAAGATTGGTGGCCAAATCAGCTTAACCTCAAGATCCTGCACCAAAATTCCCCGTTGGGCGACCCGATGGGCGAAGGCTTCAACTATGCCGAAGAGTTCAAGAAGCTTGATCTGGACGCGCTTAAAAAAGACCTGGCTGCCTTGATGACAGATTCGCAAGACTGGTGGCCTGCGGACTACGGCCATTATGGCCCGTTCTTTGTGCGCATGGCCTGGCATGCGGCCGGCACCTACCGCACCGGCGACGGCCGTGGCGGCGCTGGTACAGGCGCACAGCGCTTTGCGCCGCTCAACTCCTGGCCGGACAACGGCAACCTGGACAAAGCACGTCGCCTGCTGTGGCCGGTCAAACAGAAATACGGCCGTCAGATTTCATGGGCAGATCTGTTTGTCCTGACCGGCAATGTCGCGATGGAGACAATGGGCTTTGAAACCTTTGGATTCGCGGGCGGTCGTGCGGACATCTGGGAGCCGGAAGAAGACATCTATTGGGGTGCCGAGGAAGAATGGCTGGAGCCGTCAGGCGGCGCACACAGCCGCTATACAGGTGAGCGCGATCTGGAAAACCCGTTGGCTGCGGTGCAGATGGGTCTGATCTATGTGAACCCCGAAGGTCCGGACGGAAACCCCGATCCGCAGGCGTCTGCCTATGACATCCGCGACACCTTTGCCCGGATGGCGATGAATGACGAAGAGACCGTCGCACTGGTTGCGGGCGGCCATACTTTTGGCAAGGCGCATGGCGCGGGCGATCCGACCCTTGTCGGTCCAGAGCCAGAGGCCGCACCGATCGAACAGATGGGCTTTGGCTGGACCAATGCCTTTGAAAGCGGCAAGGGCGTGCATACGACCACCTCAGGGATCGAAGGGGCCTGGACGCCTACGCCGATCACATGGGACATGTCCTATTTCGACACGCTGCTGAACAACGAATGGGAGCTGACCAAAAGCCCCGCCGGTGCCCACCAGTGGAAGCCTGCCAAGAATGCCTTGGCCGATGCGGTGCCAGACGCGCATGATTCATCCCGCAAACACGCGCCGATGATGACAACAGCGGATATGGCCCTGCGTACGGATCCGGAATACCTGCGTATTTCCAAGCATTTCCATGCCAACCCTGACGTATTTGCCGATGCATATGCGCGCGCCTGGTTCAAATTGACCCACCGCGACATGGGCCCCAAGGCACGTTACCTAGGCAAGGAAGTCCCTGCCGAGGACCTGATCTGGCAAGATCCGATCCCTGCCGTTGATCATGCGCTGATCGACGATAAGGATGCAGCCGATCTCAAGGCAAAGATCCTCGCCACCGGCCTCAGCTCCGCTGATCTGATCTCTGTGGCCTGGGCTTCGGCCTCTACCTATCGCGGGTCGGACCACCGCGGTGGTGCCAATGGTGCGCGCATCCGTCTGGCCCCGCAGAAGGATTGGGAAGTCAACGAACCGGCCAAGCTGGCCAAGGTACTGACAGCACTTGAAGCTGTGCAGGCAGAGTTCAACGCATCCGCAGCGGGCGGCAAGAAAGTGTCGATCGCCGATCTGATCGTGCTGGGCGGCAATGCCGGGGTTGAGCATGCGGCCAAAGCGGCAGGCCATGACATCACCGTGCCCTTCACACCGGGCCGGATGGATGCCACCCAAGAGCAGACCGATGTCGAAAGCTTTGAGGTGCTTGAGCCGACGGCAGATGGTTTCCGCAACTACCTGGCGGTGGATTTCGCAATCCCAACCGAAAAGATGCTGGTGGACCGTGCGCAGCTGCTGACGCTGACCGCGCCTGAAATGACCGTGCTGGTTGGTGGCCTGCGGGTGCTGGGTGCGAACTATGGTGGCACAAAGCATGGTGTATTCACTGAAACGCCCGGTGCGCTGACCAATGACTTCTTTGTCAATATCCTCGACATGACTTGCACATGGAAGGCGGCAGACGACAAGCAGGAGGTCTTTGAAGCGACCGACCGTGCCACGGGCAAGGTCACGCGCACGGCAACCCGCGCCGATCTGATCTTTGGCTCCAACTCGCAATTGCGGGCTCTGGCCGAGGTTTATGGCGCATCGGATGCAAAAGAGACCTTTGTGAACGACTTTGTCGCCGCATGGACCAAGGTCATGAACGCAGACCGCTTTGACGTCGCCTGACGCGCCGGGGCGTTTTCGGGGAAACCCTGAATGATCCATCAGGCACTTCGCGAAACGCAGTAGCGTGAAATATCCATGAAACGGCCCCCTGATGCAGTCAGGGGGCCGTTTTCATTTGTGCGGATGCCCCGGTTTGCGGTGCCGGGCCGGGCCGGCCATCTTGCCCGGCAAACTGTCGAAACATGTTGACAACGGCAAGCCTGTCCATATCATTCGCATACAAACAAATAACGGGAGGGCCGCTTGTCGTATCATAGCCCAACGGAACTGGCTTTGGCCTTGGATATCGCGGCAACCCCTGGCGGCAAGATTGTCGCGGGCGGGACCGATGTCTACCCTTCTGCCAAGCAAGGCATCCATCCCGATCATTATCTGGATCTGACCCGCGTGGCCGAGTTGTGCGGCATCTCGCAAACCTCAGCAGGCTGGCGCATTGGTGCCGCCACCACCTGGAGCCAGATCATCCGCGCCGATCTGCCACCCGCCTTTGACGGTTTGAAACAGGCGGCCCGCGAAGTTGGCAGCATCCAGATCCAGAACGCGGGCACCATTGCGGGCAATCTGTGCAATGCCTCTCCGGCGGCTGACGGTGTGCCGCCCCTGCTGACCCTGGACGCCAGCGTTGAACTGGCCAGTGCCGCACGCGGCACGCGGGTCTTGCCACTGTCCGAATTTGTGCAAGGCGTGCGCCAGACCGCGCTGGCGGCGGATGAACTGGTCACGGCCATCTTGGTGCCACCGGTCCCTTTGGATGCGGGGTCCTGCTTTGAGAAACTGGGCAGCCGCAAGTATCTGGTGATCTCCATTACCATGACAGCGGCGCTTGTGCGCTGTGATAATCGCGGACTGATCACTGCGGCACGTATCGCTGTGGGGGCCTGTTCCGCCGTGGCGCAGCGTCTGCCGGCACTTGAGGCTGAACTGATCGGCCAGCACATCAATGATATTGCGGTGCGGCCAGACCACCTTGCCCCGCTCAGCCCGATTGATGACGTGCGCGGCAGCGGCCTGTTCCGGCTGGATGTGGTGGCAGAACAATGCCTTCGGGCGATCAGAAAGGCAGCAGGCCATGAATAAGGACGCAGCACTCAAGGGCACCGCCTTTCATCTGGATGGCACCCCTGTCACCGGGTTTCCCGCGCCGGGCGAACGGCTGTCAGAAATGCTGCGCGAGGGGCTTGGGGCAAGGGACGTCAAGATCGGCTGC
This sequence comes from Sulfitobacter sp., assembly GCA_017854855.1. Lineage (GTDB taxonomy): Bacteria > Pseudomonadota > Alphaproteobacteria > Rhodobacterales > Rhodobacteraceae > Sulfitobacter. Next base: position 27,261 of record JAFMGZ010000033.1, read on the forward strand.
AACGCGGGCGATTGCGGGGCCTGTACCGTTCTGGTCGATGGTGCCCCCGTCTGTGCCTGTTTGACGCCGGCCCAGCAGGTTGCGGGACGGCAGGTCGAAACCCTTGCGGGGCTCTACAGATCTGATCCAATCGCCAAGGATCTGGGTTCACGGTTCGAAGATCACGGGGCCGCGCAATGCGGCATCTGCACGCCGGGCATGATGGTTTCCGCCGTGGCCTTGCTGCGCGAAACGCCCGCACCCAGCACGATGCAGGTGCAGGACGCTTTGGGCGGCGTGCTGTGTCGCTGCACGGGATATCGCAAGATCATCGACGCGGTGCGCGGTGTGACCCCCATGGCGCAGGCAGCAGAAGGCCAGGTCGGGGACGCGATCCGCAAACTCGACAGCGCGCCCAAGGTGTCGGGCCATGAGGCCTTTGGCGATGACGTGGCCCCCGCCGGCACGCTTGAGATTTTCATCCTCCGCTCCCCCTACCCGCGTGCGGGATTTGCACTGGGCGACACGCAAGCCTATGTGGCGGCGACCGACGGCATCGCGGCCGTGTTGACAGCCGCCGATATTCCCGGCCGCAATGTCTTTGGGGTGATCCCGCAGTTCATGGATCAACCGGTCTTTGCCGAAGCGGAAACCCGTTTTCGCGGCGAGGCCGTCGCAGCGATTGTCGGCACGCCTGAGGCCATTCGCGCCTTCAACCCTGCGGATTTCCCCATCACATGGGAAGAACGCCCCGCGGCATGCGACATTGCATCCGCGCAGGCCCCGGCAGCCGCCCAGCTGCACGCGGGACGCCCGGCCAATGTCATGTGCGGCGGCTTTGTCGCCTGCGGCGATGCGCAGGCCGCGCTGGCCGCCGCCGATGTCACCGTTGAGGGCCATTTCAGCAGCGGTTTTGTAGAGCACGCCTATATCGAGCCCGAAGCCGGTTTCGCCCGGATGGTGGGCGACCGCGTCGAGGTGCAGGCCTGTACCCAGGCCCCGGTCATGGACCGCGAGGCGCTTGAGATCATTCTGGGATTGGATGCCTCAAAGATCCGCATCCTGCCCACGGCTGTAGGCGGCGGCTTTGGGGCCAAGCTGGACATCACCGTGCAACCCTATCTGGCACTGGCGGCGATGAAGACGGGCAAGCCTGTGCGCCTCACCTATTCGCGCAGCGAGTCGATGCAAAGTTCGACCAAGCGGCACCCGTCCGACATCACCTTGCAGATCGGTGCCACCAAAGAGGGCCGCATCACAGGGTTCAACTTCTTTGGGGCCTTTGACACCGGGGCCTATGCCAGCTGGGGCCCAACCGTGGCCAACCGCGTGCCGGTCCATGCCTCGGGCCCCTATCAGATCGCGGACTACCGTGCTGAATCCAGGGGCATTCACACCAACAACCCGCCTGCAGGTGCCTTTCGGGGCTTTGGCGTGCCGCAATCTGCAATCGCACAGGAAAGCCTGTTTGACGTGCTGGCCGAAAAGCTGGGGATGGACGCGCTTGAATTCCGCATTCTCAATGCGCTTGAAAACGGTGCGACCACGGTCTGCGGACAGGTGTTCACCCAAGGGGTGGGCATTGGCAAATGCCTTGAAAGCCTGAGACCCGCCTGGGCGGCGGAACAGGCCGAGGCCCAGGCGTATAATGCCGCGAACACCGTGCTGAAACGCGGTGTGGGGCTGGCGGCGGGCTGGTATGGCTGTGGCAATACCTCGCTGCCCAACCCTTCGACGATCAAATCGGGCATTCGTGCGGATGGGACGGTTGTGCTGCATCAAGGGGCAATGGACATTGGCCAAGGGGCCAATACCGTCATCACGCAGATTTTCGCCACCGCGCTGGGGACAGAGGCCACCGGGATCGAGATCATCGGTGCCGACACCGATATCACGCCGGATGCGGGCAAGACATCGGCCTCGCGTCAGACCTATGTGTCGGGCAATGCCGCGCGCCTGTCAGGCGAGGCTTTGCGCGCGCAGATCCTGGATCTGATGAATGTGGCAAAGACCGCGCAACTGTCTTTTGGCGATGGTGTGATCCGTGCCACAGATGCAGCAGGCGCGCATGAGTTGACCCTGTCTGAGTTGACACCGGATGCCGAAGGCTATCTGCTGCGGGCGCAGGAAACCTATGACCCGCCCACCAAACCGCTGGATGCCAATGGCCAGGGTGAACCCTATGCGCAATTTGGCTATGCCGCGCATCTGGTGGTGGTCGAGGTCGACACGGCCTATGGCACGGTCAAACCGTTGAAATTCGTGGCTGCCCATGATGTGGGCAAGGCGATCAACCCGATGCTGGTTGAAGGTCAGGTACATGGCGGCATTGCCCAGGGCCTCGGCATGGCCTTGATGGAAGAATACCTGCCCGGGCGCACCGAGAACCTGCATGATTACCTGATCCCCACCATCGGGGATATCCCGCCGATTGAAACCATCATCATCGAAGAACCCGATGCCCATGGTCCTTATGGTGCCAAGGGTCTGGGCGAACATGTGCTGATCCCCACGGCCCCCGCGATCCTCAACGCGATCTATAACGCCACAGGGGCGCGGATCACCCAAGTCCCGGCCACCCCCGCAAGGGTGCGCGCGGCAATAAAGGCATTGTCCGAATGAAAGACGCAGAAACACCCGCAAAAATCCGATGTGACGCCTGCCCGGTGATGTGTTTCATTGCCGATGGGAAATCCGGTGCCTGTGACCGCTATGCCAACCACGCGGGCGAGCTGGTGCGGCTGGACCCGCTGACGATCATCGAGGGGACGGACCAGAAACTGGTCCCCTTCCTCAAAGACAGCGCGCCGGATGAATGGGATGGCAATATCGTCAAGGGCGACCGTCCCTTCGTGACAGCGGTGGGTGCGGGCACGACCTATCCTGATTACAAACCAGCACCTTTCATCGTCTCGCAGGATATCGACGGGGTGGACATGGTGACGGTCGTGACAGAAGGCATTTTCTCTTACTGCGGTGTGAAGGTGAAGATCGACACAGACCGCCATATCGGCCACGAACGCGATGTGGTCTATGCGGATGGTGAGCCTATTGGCCATGTGATGACCTCTGAATACGGCTCCAAGATGCTGTCGCTGGGCGGGGTTGAACATCTGACCGGCGGCTCCAAAAAGGAAGGTCGCGTGACCTGTGACGCCCTGCTGCGCCTGTGCAACCGCGAAGCCGTCGAGGTCACGATTGGCGAAGAGGACCACAGGACCCAGGTGATCATCCAGGCGGGCAAGGCACCGATCATCAACGGGGTCGAGGAAAAGCTGATGCGCGTGGGATGCGGTTCTGCCACCATCGGGATGTTTGCCAAGCAGTGGCTGGGCCATGCGGATGACGTGGTGGTGGTGGATGACCACATCACCGGCGTCTTGTCAGAGCATGAGGCCGGCAAGCAATTGGAAATGCCGCCCACCGGCATCAAGATCAAGGGCCGTCGGTCAACACCCGGCCGGTATTTTCAGGTCGCCGATCCCGGCACCGGATGGGGCGGCACCAATATCGAAGACCCGCTGACCATTCTCGGCCCTTTCAACCCCAAGATCGCGCGGCAGGGCATGCGTCTGCTGATGGTCTCTACCACTGGAGAGCAGTTCAGCTATTACGAGTTGGACGCCGATCTGGTGCCGCAGCCCGCCCCGATGCCCCACGCACTGAAGGTCTCTACCGATATCATCGCCGAAAACTGCGAACCGTCGATCTGTTCGGTGCTGTTCATGGGCGGTGCGGGCGGCAGCCTTCGGGCGGGCGTGACCGAAAACCCCGTGCGGCTGACCCGTTCGGTCAAGGATGCCCTGACCCATGTGTCCTGTGGCGGGGCTGCGGCCTATGTCTGGCCCGGTGGCGGGATCACGGTGATGGTGGATGTGCTGGACATGCCCACAGGCTCCTTTGGCTATGTGCCGACGCCCGCGCTGGTGGCCCCGATCGAATTTTCCCTCAGGGTCAGCGATTACAAGACCCTCGGCGGCCATATGTCAGAGATCAGGCCAGTTGCAGATGTGTCCGAAGAACCTTTGCGCAAGGTGACGCTGGACCGGCACAAACATAACCCGATGGCGCGTGAAAATTATCGCTGGTCCAAGGACGCGCCCAGCTGATGGGACCGGCTGCAGCCCTTTTGCCCTGTGGCACACGCCTGCATCTGCAGCACGGGCCGATTGACCTGATCATCGGGGCTGACGGGGACCGCGCGGCGGCATTCCTTGCTGCACGCGCGTGTTTCTTTGACGTGCTGGACGGGCTGGTGTCTGAACTGGATGCATTGCGCCAACCGCTGACAGCCCGCCTTGCCCGGCCCGAAGGCCCTGTCGCACAGCGCATGGACCGCGCCGTGCGGCCCTATGCCGGTGGCCCTTTCGTCACGCGCATGGCCGCCGTGGCGGGCAGTGTCGCAGATGAGGTTCTGGCCGCGATGCGCAGCGCCACACCGCTCAGCCGGGCCTATGTGAACAACGGCGGCGATATCGCAGTGCATCTGGCACCGGGGCACGGCTTTGTCACGGGGATGGCAGGCCATGACGGCCAGTCGCTGGGCCAGCTGACCATCGACCACGGACAATCCATCAAGGGCATCGCGACCAGCGGGCGGCATGGCCGCAGCTTCAGCCTGGGGATCGCCGACAGTGTGACGGTTCTGGCCGCCAGCGCCGCCGCCGCAGATGTCGCCGCCACATTGATCGCCAATGCGGTGGACCTGCCGGGCCACCCTGCCATCACGCGCCGGGCAGCGCGCGACATTGATGACACGTCTGACCTGGGCGATCTGCCTGTCGTCACCCATTGCGCCACCTTGACTGCCAGTGACCGGGTCCGGGCGCTTGGCGCGGGGCGGCAAATGGCGGACGATCTAATCCAGCGCGGCCTTATTGCAGGTGCCGCGCTCTTCCTGCAGGGTGCGGCTGTGGCGACGCAATCCGCCCCTTTTACATTGTCCCAAAGGATGCCTGAACATGCCTGACGTAATCCTGCGCAAAACGATCTTTTCGATCGAAGAGATTTTCCACGAAGGCGGCCCGACGCCTGCCAAATCCCTGCGCCGTGCCTCTGCGCTGGCGATCATCGAAAACCCCTTTGCGGGCCGCTATGTCGAGGAAATTCAATCTTTTATGGAGGACCTAAAGCCCCTGGGCCTGACCATGGCGCAAAAGCTGGTGGATATGTTGGGCGGGCCTGACCAGATCGAAGGCTACGGCAAGGGCGCGTTGATCGGCGAGGCCGGAGAGCTGGAACATGGCGCGCTGTGGCATGCGCCGGGCGGCTATGCGATGCGGGCCCTGCTGGACAATTCCAATGCCATCGTGCCCTCAACCAAGAAGGTCACCGGCGTCGGCGGGCGGCTGGACATTCCCATCACCCATATCAACGCGTCCTATGTGCGCAGCCATTTCGACTCAATGGAAGTCGGTGGCAATGATTGCCCCCGCGCCAATGAACTGGTCTTTGCACTGGTGATGAGCACGGGCGCACGGATTCACAACCGCGCAGGCGGCCTTGCCGCTGCTGACGTCAAAGGGGAGGACGGATTGCGATGACCGCCAAGATCAGAAAGATTGCGATCAACATCGAAGAAACCCACCGCGAGATCGGCCGCGAGATTTCGCCGCCCACGCGCAAGGCAGTGGCTGTTGCGGTGATCGAGAACCCCTTTGCCGGTATCTACCAGGAGGACCTGACAGAGCTGATGGACATCGGTGCCGAACTGGGCGCGCTTCTGGGCGAGAAATGCGTCTCGGCTTTGGGCATCACCCCCGCGCAGGCCGAAAGCTATGGCAAATCCGCAATGGTGGGAGAGAACGGCGAGCTGGAACATGCCGCGGCGATCCTGCATCCCAAACTGGGCGCGCCCTTGCGGGCGGCGGTGGAAAAGGGTGCGGCGCTGGTGGCGTCCTCCAAGAAGATGGGCAGCCCCGGTCAGGTGCTGGACGTGCCACTGGGCCACAAGGATGCCGCCTATGTGCGCAGCCATTTCGACGGGATCGAAGTGCGCCTGAACGACGCCCCCCGCGCGAATGAGATCATGGTGGCAGTGGCCGTGACCGACAGCGGACGCCCCCTGCCCCGCGTGGGCGGTCTGACACATGCCGATGCCAAGGGCGAAGACGGGCTGCGATAAAGGCAAAGACGGTTGTATTGGCCATGGCGGCTGGGGTATGAAATGACATGGCCCCAGCTACTGACCTTACTGCTGAACGTGATTACGTCCTTGAGGCGCAGGTGGGATACCTGTTGCGGCTGGCCAGCCAGCGCCATGCGACGATCTTTCAAAAACATGCGATTGACCAGCTGACCGCGACGCAGTTCACGACGCTGATCCGCGTTGCCGAACAGGGTGACGTGTCCCAAAACCATCTGGGCCGGATGGCCGCGATGGATGTGGCAACGGTCAAAGGGGTCGTGGACAGGCTCAAGGCCAAGGGCCTGATGCAATCAACGCCCGATCTGGTGGACAAACGCCGCTCTGTCATTTCGCTGACGCCAAAGGGTCAGGCCCTGATCGACGATCTCAAGGCCATGGGCCTGTTGATCACCGAAGAAACGCTGGCCCCGCTCACGCAGCAAGAGCGTCAGACCCTGATCACCCTGCTGCGCAAGATTTCCTAGACCGTTTCCGGCAAGAACCGACATCCCTTAAGACTGCCTGAAATCAGAGAGTTCAGCCCGCTTAGGGCTGCCAGATCCATGAGCGATGCCAAGAGGCGCTTTGGGTGGATATCACAGCACCCGCTCTGGCAGGCGGTTGGCGGGGGGGGTGTTGCGGCTGCGCTCTGAACAGATCTTGCCGTCGATGATGGTCATGCCGACGCCGGGCAGATTGCCCTGTGACACAGAGTCCAACATGGTCTTGCCGGGTGAATGCTGCGCCTGATCCAGCAGCACAAAATCCGCGCATTTGCCCACTTCGATCAATCCGGTGTCCAGCTCGCGCTGGCGTGCGGTATTGCCATTACCAAAACAAAAGGCCTGCTCTGCGGGAACATTGCCAAAGGCCGAAAGCATCGCGATCATCCGCAAGATGCCCAAGGGCTGCACGCCCGACCCCGCAGGCCCATCGGTGCCAAGGATCACCTGATCCAGCTTGCCCAATTCACGCGCCGCATTCAGCGCCAGAACCGCCGAACGTTCATTGCCGTTATGCACAATCTCAAAGGCAGAAGAGCAGCTTTCGCACAGGCACAGGATTTGATCGTCCGGCAGGGCCGAATGGCCGCCATTGATATGGCCGATCACATCTGTGCCCGTCTCCATTACCATATCCGCATCAATCAGGCCCGATCCCGGAATAGACGGCCCGCCTGTGTGGATCGTGCTTTGGATGCCGTATTTGCGCGCCCAGCTGACCATCTGCTGTGCGGTCTTGCCGTCCTTGACTGTGCCCAGCCCGACTTCACCCAGCAGTTTGACGCCTGCATCGGCAAGGTCTTTGAAGTCCTGCTCGACCATTCCATGTTCGATCACCGGCGCGCCTGCGTGGACCTTGACCCCCGAAGGGCGAAAGTTTTCGTACCAGCGCTGCGAGGCGATCGCCATCGCCTTGAGGCCCACGATATCCTTGGGGCGGCCCGGCATATGCACCTCGCCTGCGGAAATGAGTGTGGTCACACCGCCATGCAAGGTGCTGTCGATCCAGTGCAATTGCTGTTGGCGCGGGGTGTAATCGCCGACCACCGGATGGACATGACTGTCGATCAGGCCGGGGGCCAGCGTGACGCCGTGCGCATCCACAATCGTGGTCGCCCCTTCGCAATCGAGGTCCTTTTCCTTGCCCCAAGCCGTGATCTTGCCATCGACGGCAATCAGGCAATCGCCGTCAAAGATCGGCTCTTCCAGTTTACCGGACAGAATTTGCCCGATGTTCTTGATCACAAGTTTGTCCATCGCCGGTCCCCTTTGGTGATACGCGTTACTATAGGAATATGCAGTGAAGATGCGTCAAGGCCGTCATACCCCTAGATACTGGCGCAGCTTGCCCGGATCGCTTTTCAACGCAGCCGCATCCATCGTATCGACGTTCTTGCCATTCTCGATGATGACCGCGCGGTCCGCAATGGCCAGGATCGCATCAAGGCGTTGTTCGACCAGCACGATGGCAAAGCCTTCGCTTTTCATCTTGAGGATCACCTGGCGGATCTGTTCGATCATCGAGGGCTGCAAACCCTCCGTCGGTTCATCCAGCAACAAGACCTTGGGCCGCAGGCACAGCGCGCGGGCGGTGGCCAGCATCTGCTGTTCTCCCCCCGACAGCGTCCCTGCCTGCTGGCCCAGCCGCTCGCGCAGGCGCGGAAAGAGGTCAAGCACCCATTCGCGGGTGTCAGCGCCCTGTTTGCGGGTCATCAGACCCACTTCAATATTCTCGGCCACGGTCAGTTCGGGAAACAGCCGCCTGCCCTGCGGGATATAGCCCACACCTTCACGCGGGATCAGATGGGGTTGCATGCCGGTCAGTTCGGTGCCGTCCAGCGTGATCTGCCCCTCACTCACCGGCAAAAGGCCCATGATGGATTTGAGCGTAGTCGTCTTGCCGGCCCCGTTGCGCCCCAACAGACACAGGATTTCGCCGGGCTGCACCGAGAGTGAAACACCATAAAGCGTTTTGACCTGTCCGTAGGCCACATGGATGTCGCGCACGTCAAGCATCGGTCGATGTCCCCAGATAGGCGGCCTGCACGTCGGCATTGGCGCGGATGTCGTCAGGTGTGCCTTCGGCGAGCATCCTGCCCTGATCCAGCACCGCAATCATATCTGCGGTTTCCATCACCACGCGCATGTTGTGTTCGATCAGCAAAATGGTCGTCTCTCCGGCCAGGGCGCGCACCAATGTGATAAAGTCATCCACCTCGGATTCAGCCAGGCCTTGGGTCGGCTCATCAAGGATGAAAATCTTGGGCTCCTGGGCCAGTCCCATGGCGATCTCAAGGATGCGCTGGTGGCCATAGCTCAGATCGCCTGCGATTTGAACTGCCCGGTCTGACAGGCCCACCCGTGCCAGCACCGAGGTGACGCGTTTGACCAGCGCTTCGGGTTGGCCCGCCAACAGACGGCGCGCGGCAAGGGCCACGTTTTCCTCGACGCTGAGGCCCGCAAAGATCGAGGTGATCTGAAAGGTATAGGCCAGCCCCAACTGGATGCGTTTGTGCGCCGGCAGATGGCTGATGTCCGCGCCTTCAAACAGGACCTGCCCGCGGGTGGCCTCAATCCGGCCACTGACCATGCCCACAAAGGTGGATTTGCCCGCGCCATTGGGCCCGATCAGCGCTGTGACCTTGCCACGGGCCAGTTCGAAATCAACGTCCGAATTGGCATGCACCCCGCCAAAGCTTTTGGACAGGCCCCTGGTTTCAAGAATGTTTACGGCAGCCATGTCAGCACCTTTTTACGCAGCAGTCCCGCAAGACCATGTGGGGCGAAAAGCGTCAGCAAGACCAGCACGACACCGACGACCAGCATGTAGGCATCGGTGAAACCGCTGGAGATGTTGATCAGGTAGAACATGAAAAACACCCCGATCAGCGGCCCAATGGTCGTGCCTGCCCCGCCCAAAAGCACCCAGACCAGCGGAAAGATCGAATATTGCACGGTGGCAAAGGTTGCCCCGACATAACCAAAGAGCAAGGCATAGGTCGCCCCCGCCACGCCAGAGAACAGCCCCGAGATCACGAGGATCTTCAGCTTGTGACGGTGGCTGTCATAGCCCAGCATGCGCGTGCGCTCTTCGTTTTCGCGAATGGCGACCAATGTCTTGCCAAACGGCGTCTGCACCAGCCGTGCAATCAGCAAGAAACAAATGCCAAAGATCAGCAGCGCGGTGAAATAGCGCCCGGTTTCAGAAGTCAGGTCGATGCCTGCAATACTGCGTTGGGCCTGCTGAATGACAAAACCTTCGTCGCCACGGGTATATGTGCCAAAGTAGAGCACCACCAGATAGGCGGTCTGGGCAAACATCAGCGTCACGATCATGAATGCCACGCCGATGGTGCGCAGCGCCAGGAACCCCACGACCAGCGCCAGAACCCCCGCGCAGATCACGCCAAAGCCAAAGGCCAATGGCACCGGCAGCCCGCCAAGGTTGGTGGTCAGGCCAAAGCCGTACATGCCGGCGGCAAAGAACATCGCATGCCCAAGGCTCAGCAAGCCGGTATAGCCGAACAACAGGTTGAACCCCATCGCATAGACCGCCAGCACCATGATGCGGGACATATTGCCCGCGTGATACACCGGCAGGATGAAAAACAACGCAAACAGCACGACCAGCACGCCGATATGCATCAGATTGGATTTGGAATTATCGGTCATCGCGCGATCTTTCCCAACAGGCCCTGAGGGCGGAACACCAGAACCATCGCCACAAGGAAGGTTGCGATGATCTTGGCCAGAGTGGGCGAAAAGAACACCGAGATGATGCCATCGCTCATGCCAATCAGGATGGCCGCGATCACCGTGCCGGGCAAACTGCCCAGCCCGCCGATGATGACGACAATAAAGGCCAAAAGCAGCGGATCATGCCCCATCAGGTAATGGGCCTGCTGGATCGGTACGACCAGCACGGCACCCAGCGCAGCCAGCCCCGCCCCAAGGCCAAAGACCCAGGAATAGACCTTGCCCACCGGCACGCCAAAGGCCTGGGCGGTTTCACTGTCTTGCTGGGTGGCGCGCATCAACAACCCCACCTTGGTGCGCGTCAGCACCAGCCAGAGTGCCACCAGAACCATCGCCGCCGCCGCGATCACGAACAGCTTGTAGCTGGTGGTGCTGAGCCCCCAAGGCCAGATCATCGCAAAGCCGTTTTCGCCCCATTCAAACCACGGCAACGACAGGCGCGTGTTGAACGGTGCCTCAACGGGCCGCGCCTCGGGACCAAAGGTCATCAGGGTGGTTTGTTGGATGATATAGAGCATGCCGATGGTGGCCACGATGGTGCGGTCGGGGTCATAGTTGACCCGTTTCAGGATCAACCTGTCCGCACCGGCGGCCAGACAACCCACCAGCAGCGGGGCCACGACAATCGCCGCAACAAAGCCTATCGCAGGATGCCCGCCAACTATGGAGGTGATGAACCATGTCAGCACCGCCCCCAGCATGTAGAATTCGCCATGTGCCACGTTGACCACGCGCATCACACCGAAAACGATGCTCAGCCCCATGGCAGTCAGCACAAGAATGGCAGAGATGACCGCCCCCTCAAGGGAGGCGAGCATCAGATGAGGACCAAAATCCATTGGATATTTGCCTAATGTTAGGTGAGGGTATGGGCGATCAGAAAGACTGGGCCGTGTAGTCGACCTCATCCTCGTAAAGGCCATCCTCAATGGACGCGGTATGTTCGACCACCAGTTTGCCGTCTGTCACCTTGGAGATGTACTGACTGCCAAAGGTCTGGTGCGTCTTGCCGTTAAAGCGTTTGGCTCCCTGCGGGTGATCCGCGCCTGCGGGCATGTCGGTCATTGCTTCAACCGCTTCGATCAACTTGGCACGGTCTTGCGGGCCTTGGTAATCGGCGCTTTCCATACCGGCCTTGATGATATTGAGCGTCTCCCAGCAGCCGAACATATGGGCATAGGTCGCCACGTCCTTGCTGTCTGCGATCGAGGCCCCGTTTTCATCAACGCCCACCGCGGCACGGTAGTCTTTCTCGTAATCCGCCTGATCGGCCTGCGCGTAACGCGGCATGCCTTCCCAGAAATAGGTGCCTTCGAGGAACTCAAGGCCCGAGCTTTTGATATCCACTGCCTCAAGGCTGTCGATAAAGCCAAAGAGTTCCGGACGGTTGGGGCCAAAGAATTCGCCCAATTCCTTTACAAAGGTCAGAACCGCAGGGCCCACCATGACGTGATAGATGACTTCGGTCTCGCGCGGGATCGAGGGGAAATAGCGGGTAAAGGATGTCTCGGTTGGTGGGATGGCGATCTTGGCCACGACCTCACCGCCCTGCGCTGCGATGGCTTCGGAAAAGAAGTCGCGGTGATCATGGCCGAAGGCAAAGTCGGGATAGATCATCGTGACCTTCTTGCCCAGGTTATTGGCCACGAAGGGGGCCATCGAGATCACCTGGCTTTTCACATCCGTGATGCCGGGCTGCAATGTGTAGCGGTTCAGCATGCCGCTGGCGACATGGTGACCTTCTGAGACCACGAAATAGGGCAACTTTAGCTCGCCCGCGCGGGGGGCAGAGCCGATGACCACATGCGAGAAAAGCGTGCCGAAGGCCACATCGCAATTGTGCTGGTTGGCAAATTTCTCAAGCACTTCAGCGCCACGACCGGGGTCTGTGCCATCGTCTTCGACGACAACCTCTACGGGACGGCCGTTGATGCCGCCTGCGTCATTGATGCGCTTGACGGCGGCATCGGTGGTGGCACCATACCAGCGGCCATAGGCGGCACCGATACCGGTTGCGTGTTTCTGAAAGCCGATCTTGATCGGAGCCGAGCTTTGCGCCTGGGCAAAGCCCATGGTGCCGGGCAATACGCCCGCCGCAGCAAGCGCACCCGCACCGGCACCCATACCCAGCAAGGCAGAGCGACGGCTGATTTTTGACGTTTTGGATGTTCCGTTGGACACAGTTGGTCTCCCATGTTGATCAGGCTTTTTGGCAGCCTCTGAAAATAAGTTTGTGTGTATACAAATGAAATGTCTAGAACTTTCTTGAACTCATGCGCCACGCGGGCTGGCCAAAAGCCACAGACCAAAGATTGTATAGGCGATCATCAGTACACTCAGCCCGATCTGGATGGAAATCAAATCCTTGTTTTTATTGCAAAACCTTCCCGCAAGATGATGGGTCATCAGCACTGAAATCACATGGGACACCACAACCGCGCCCGCCTGGGTCAACCAGATCACCTTGACGCTGGCCTGGGTGTTCAAAAAGCCCGTGGTGATCCGCAGATCGCCCAGACCAAACAGATTCCATCCCCGCGCCAGCGGATCAGACAGGGTCGACAGCACATATTGCCCTTGTATCATAAGGGTCACGAGGTAATGCGCGATGTGATAGCCCAAGGCGATGGGCAGGATCGCAATCGCGAAGGTACAAAAGGCTGTGGCGAAGGGGGTATGCGTTTCAGAAGACACTGCCGCCAAGGTTTTGATCCCAATCCAGACAGACAGGGCAAAGATGCCTATTAATGCGGCATTTGAGGCATAAAGCCCCAACAGTGATTGTGCGATCACCGCAGAGCGGCCGGGAAACTCCAAGGGGTTCACGCCGATTCTGCCCAACCACCAGAAGGTTTCATGCAACCCGTCAAAGCTGCCGGAGGCCAGAATGATCAGACAAAAGACCGCACGGCTGAGGTCCAGGGGGGCGTCCAGCAGGCTTTGCCAGCCGACAAAGCCCAGCTTGAAACGCCCTTGCAGGTCAACGGGCCGCAAGCTGCCGATCAGCCGGAACAGAACGGTGAAACATTCGACCTGCGCCAGCCATGCGGCACGGCCAAACAGGGTCATGCCCGCAAATGTGAACACCCAGTAGCCAAGGGCGAAACTGGCAAGGCGGCGCGGATCATTGGGCGCGATATCTGCCAGCACAAAGCCCTGAAAGGCAAGAAAGATGCAGACAGCGGGCCAGGCCTGCAACCACTCGGGCAAGCGCAGAGGGCCAGCGGCGTCTTCAAACACAAGTCGGTGCAGCCCCTCCCAAGGATTGATCAACCGCCAGATGTCCAGCACCAGCCCCTGCACCACAAAGGCGGCGATCCACCAGGCGGTCCAGACAGTCAGCGGCAACAGGTTGTTCTGCGGATCGCTGGGCCCATAAAACCCGACATAGACCAGCAGGCCGTAGACAAGGCTGGCCAGCGCAGAGATCGACACGGCAGCAGTCGGCAGGACCGGCCAGCGCCCCAGATCGCGGGCGGAAAAGAACCCCCGCAGCAGTTGAGGCCTGACACAGGTCACCAGCACGATCGACAATATAACCGCCAGCGTCCCGGCGGTTGCGTAAACATCAGTTGGCAAAAGCAGCACAAAGGCCTGCTCTGCCGGGTGGGCCATGGCAGCGGATGATCCGGTGAAAACAATGGCCGCAGCCGCAACAAAAGACTTTGAAAGACATTTCATTTCATTAGTATGCATATGAAAACAGATTGGGGAACTCATGAAACGCATTGTTGCTCTTGTGATCGTGGCACTTTTCACGGCTATCGCATTTTGGTTCGCCCCCAAAGGCCAAAGCGCGATCACGCTGTCCAATGCGACGGCTGCGCCCATTGACGGGCAGCCGGGCATGTACATGGTGTCGGTGACCATTAACAACGACGGGCCTGCGGCGATCCTGGCCGCCGTCACTTCGGCCGAGGCTGATATGGTGACGGTGATGAACCCCGATGCGCCCACGGCGACATTGGTCGTGCCGGCGGGGGGCAGCGGCAGTCTGGCAATGGATGGCGCGCATGTCATGCTGCGCATAGACCCCGCATCGTTTGAGCAAGGCGCGCTGATCCCCCTGTCGCTGCAATTTGCCGATGGCACGCAGGTCACCACAAGGGTGATGAATACCGGCCCCTCTGACATGCAGCACGGGCAGAACAGCGGTGTTGCGGTCACCCCTGCCCCGACCCTGTCACTCGACCTGCCCCAAGGTCCCGGTACGGCGGGCTTTCCCCTTGCCCTTCGGGTCGAGAATTTCACTTTTGTGCAGGCCGATGGGGATGCGGTGCATGTGCCCAACCAGGGCCATGCCCATGTCTATCTCAATGGTTTGAAGCTGGGCCGCCTTTATGCACCAACATTTGACGTCGGCGGTTTGGCCCCCGGCACCTACCGCCTGCGCGTGTCACTCAATACCAATGACCACCGCCCCTATTTGAAGGGAGGTGCCGCGGTCAGTCAGGTTGTTGATTTCGTACTTCCCCAATAGGTTGGCTCTTGAGGGTCTGGGCGGCCTCAAACTGGCTCAAGAAAATCTGGCCTGTCAGTTGGTGCAGAAAATGCTGATTTTCCAGCCGGTCCATCACCGGGCCCTTGACCTCTGACAGATGCAGCTTCACGTCCATCTCGGCCAGGCGTTCATTGATCCGTTCCAGGGATTCAAGGGCGCTGAAATCAATTTCATTGATGGCCGTGCATTGCAGGATGACGTGGCGGATCCGTGGGTCGCCCGCAACGCGGTTGTGAATCTTGTCTTCCAGAAAGCGCGCATTGGCAAAATACAGGCTTTCATCCACCCGCAGGCTAACTACCGCGGGATCGGTCAACACCTTGTGGCGCAAGATATTGCGGAAATGTTCGGTACCCGGAATTTGCCCGACTTCGGCAATATGAGGCCGCGAGGAGCGGTAGAGATGCAGCAGGATCGACAGGCCCACACCGGCAGAGACACCCGCCTCAACGCCCATGGTCAGGGTCAGCACGATGGTCACCAGCACTGCGGCAAAATCCGCTTTGGAGTAGCGCCAGCTTTTGCGCAGGATCGAGAAATCAACAAGGCTCAGCACTGCCACGATAATCGTGGCCGCAAGGGTGGCATTGGGCAGAAAATAGATCAGCGGTGTCAGGGCAAGGGCCGCAATTGCCAGACCAATCGCGGTAAAGGCACCGGCGGCAGGGGTTTCCGCGCCAGCATCGAAATTCACTACCGACCGCGAAAAACCACCCGTGACCGGAAAGCCGCCCGTTAGCGAGGCACCGATATTGGCGGCCCCCAGTCCAATCAATTCCTGATCGGGATCAATGCGCTGGCGCTTTTTGGCGGCAAGGGTCTGTGCCACCGAGATGGATTCCACAAAGCCGATGATCGAGATCAGGAAGGCGGGCAGCAACAATTGTTGCAGCAATGCCGGAGAGAAGGATGGCAACGTCAGGGGCGGCAGGGCCTGTGGCACGGCACCCACGATCCTGACGCCCTGATCCGCCAGCCCCAGACCCCAGACCGCCGAAGTCGTTGCGATGATCACCGCGACCGGTGCCGCCTTGACCGCAATGCCGATCAGGCCACCCTTGACCCCCAGCCGGGTCAAGGCGGGTTTCATGCCCTTGCGCACCCAGAACAGGAATGCCGTTGCCAGCACCCCGATCACGGCTGTGCTGATGTTGATCTGTGGCAAGTGCTGGATCAGCGACGCCAGGATTTCCAGCAGGGTATGCCCCTGAGCCGGGATGCCCAGAATATGCTTGATCTGCCCTGCAGCAATCAAAAGGCCAGAGGCGGTGATAAAACCGGCAATGACCGGATGGGACAGGAAATTTGCAATGAACCCCAGCCGGAACAGCCCCATGGCAAGCAAGATCACCCCCGACAGCCCCGCCAGCGACAGCGCGGCAATGCCGTATCCCATGCTGCCCTGTTCAACGATATTGCTGAGGGCCGCCGCAGTCATCAGCGACACCACCGCCACAGGCCCCACGGCAAGCGCGCGGCTGGTGCCAAAGACCGCATAAAGCATGATCGGCACGATAGAGGCATAAAGCCCCGCCTCGGCTGGCAAACCTGCAAGCAAGGCATAGGCCAGCGACTGTGGGATCAGCATGATCGTCACGATCAGGGCTGCCATCAAATCATTGGAGAGCGCCGTGCGGTTATAGCTGCGCCCCCAGGAGAGGATGGGCAGATAGGTTTTCAATGTCGGTTGCATGGGCGGGGGTAAGCCTTTGTTAAAGTGACCCTCGCGATGATCGTGAAGGCAGAGCGGTGCAGTATTGGCACGCGGGGTATCGGCAGACAGGCCGTCAGTAAGGTAGATGGGCAGGCAGTTATGCCTGAGCTGCGTTATTCGGTCTGCGACAGGGTCCATAGATTGGCAGAGCGCGCGCCACTCCGGCAATAGGCCAAAACGGGCCCTGGCAGGTCGGTCAGCGCCTGCCGAAAGGCCCGCGCATCCGCATCGGCCATCGACCCTGCCACAACCGGCAGATAAAGCGCTTTGATCCCGACCTTCTGGGCGGCATCGGCGATCTCGGCAAAGCGGGGCTGATCTTCGGCCTCCCCGTCGGGGCGGTTGCAAATGATAGCGCGAAAGCCTTCCGCCTTGAGCATTGGAACATCATCCACGGTGATCTGGGGGCTGACCGAAAGGTCAGCGGTCAGGCGTTTGGTATCCATCTTCCTTTTCCTTTCACAGCGCGTTGATTGGCACCTTGAGCATGGGATTGCCGTCGGCATCGGTGGGGATTTCGCCCGCACGCATGTTCACCTGCAAAGAGGGGATGATCAGCCTTGGCATGTCCAGTTGTGCATCACGTTCGGTGCGGAACTTGATGAACTCCTCGCGGGTCTTGCCGCCGCCCACGTGGATGT
>JAFMGZ010000082.1 GCA_017854855.1 Sulfitobacter sp.
GCGATATTTTTGGGCTGAGCTGACCGACGGGAGTTGTGATGTCTGACGTGCACCGCCGTTTTCTGGCGCATCTTTTCGAACATGCAGTGGCAGCGGCCGATCCGGTAATGGCGCTTCGGGACCGGTTGCCGGCACCGCCCAAGGGCAAGACCATCGTGATCGGTGCTGGCAAGGGGGCCGCGCAGCTGGCGCAGGCCTTTGAGGCGCTGTGGGAGGGGCCCTTTGAGGGTGTTGTCGTCACACGCTACGGCTACGGCGCACCCTGCAAGACCATCCGCGTGCTGGAGGCGGCCCATCCGGTTCCCGATGCGGCCGGGTTGATCGCGGCACAGGCGCTCAAGGATGCGGTCACCGGGCTTGGCCCTGATGATCTGGTAATCTGTTTGATCTGCGGGGGCGGATCATCCTTGCTGCCCGACCCACCCGAGGGGTTGGAACTGGCCGATCTGCAGGCGCTCAACACTGCGCTTTTGGCGTCAGGTGCGCCAATTTCGGCGATGAATGACATTCGCAAGTGTTTCAGCGGGATCAACGGGGGGCGTCTGGCGGAACGTGCCGCGCCTGCCTCTGTGGTCAACCTGATCGTCTCTGACGTGCCGGGGGATGCCCCGGGCGAGGTTGCCTCTGGTCCGACGGTGCCGGGGCGGCCCGCCCCCAGCGATGTGTTGGAGATGGTCGAGGCCAGGGGGATCGAGCTGCCCGAGCGATTGATGGACCGGCTGAAGGCCGCGACAGATCCGGCAACAGCGGCCCATGACCCAAGGGTCACAACGCAGATCATCGCCTCGGCGGCGCTGTCGCTGGGTGCTGCGGCTGAAGCCGCGCGAAACCTTGGGGTGAATGCCTGGATCTTGTCAGACAGTATCGAGGGCGAGGCGCGCGATGTGGCACTGGTGCATGCGGCACTGGCCCGTCAGGCCGCGCACAGCGGCTTTCCGCATCCAGCACCACTGGTGCTTTTGTCGGGCGGTGAAACAACGGTCACCCTGCGCCACAAGGGGCGCGGCGGGCGCAACAGTGAGTTCCAGCTGGCGCTGGCCTTGGCGCTTGAGGGGCAGGCAGCCATTCATGCGCTGGCGGCCGATACCGACGGGATCGACGGATCGCAGGATAACGCAGGAGCTTTTGTCGATGCCGCAACGGCCGCACAGATGCGCAGCGCGGGCATCAATCCGCAGGTCTATCTGCAAAAGAACGACGCCTACAGCGCGTTCGAGGCGATTGACGCGCTTTTTGTCACCGGACCGACAGGGACCAACGTCAATGATTTCCGCGCAATTCTGATCGGCGATCCGCCACAGGTCTAAGACCCGCATCGCAATAGCGGACAGATCAGGCCCCCCTGAACGGTTTAACCTGCGCGCAAGGCGGCGACATGGTCGCGGATCATCGCTTTGTATAGCTGCTGGATGCGTTTGGTTACTGGCCGCTCCGTTGTGCCGATGGGTTTGCCGTCCAGCTGGGCCACGGGCGTCTGTGCGCCAAAGGTGCCGGTCAAAAAGGCCTCATCCGCGCCGTAGGTCTCATAAAGCGAGAAGTTTTTCTCAAAGACCGGAATGCCATTGGCGTGGCACAGGTCGATGACCTTTTGCCGGGTCACCCCGTTCATGCAGTAATCCCCCGTGGAGGTCCAAACCTCCCCGCGCCTTACGATAAAGAAGTTACAGGCGTTGGTGGTGTTCACAAATCCATGCGGGTCCAGCATCAGCGCCTCATCGGCCCCTGCCGCCTCGGCCTGCAGGCAGCCAATGATGCAGTTCAGTTTCGAATGGGAGTTCAGCTTGGGGTCTTGGCTGGTCGGCAGGCCGCGCACCTGCGGGACCGTGGCCAGCCGGATGCCTGCCGTCTGCAGACGGTCCACCGGTTTGGAATGTTCCATGATGATCACCAGGGTCGGGCCAGAGGTGCTGAGTGCGGGATGCTGGAAAGGTTTATTCTTGATCCCCCGCGTCAGCATCAAACGGCAATGCACGTCATTGTGCATGTCATTGGCCGCCGCAGTCTTGGCCAGCGCATCCGCGATACCCGCCTTGTCCATGCCCACATCCAAAGAGATGGTTTTGCAGGAGTTGAAAAACCGGTCCATATGTTCGTCAAAAAAGGCCCACACCCCATCATAGAGCCGCATTCCTTCCCAGATCCCGTCCCCCAGCATGAAGCCGCTGTCATAGACTGACACCTTGGCCGCATCGCGGTGGACGATATCGCCGTTCACATAAATCTGGATGTCGCGGTTGCGGATGTCTTCGTCAGCGTCATGGGTGGTGCTCATGGTGTGGATACTCCTGCATTGCTGCTGGCGTTGATATCAGGTTTGGCAACATGGGCCAGCACCGATCCGCGTCAGACCCGCCAGCGCAGCACACGCCGTTCCACCGCACCGATCACGCCAGAGACGACAACGCCCAGAACACTCAGAATGACAACGCCCGCAAACAGCCGTTCAAGGTCATAGAGACTGCCTGCTTGCAGAATATAGGCCCCAATGCCGTATTCCGCGCCCAGCATTTCAGCCGCGACCAGCAGGATGATCGCGATGGTCAGCGAGATGCGCAGCCCCGACAGGATACCCGGCATCGCGCCGGGCAAAACGATCTTGGCCACGATGGAGCGCCAGGACAGGCCAAAGCTTTGGCCCATGCGGATCAAGGTGCGGTCCACGTTATCCACCGCCGCATAGGTGGCGACGACCGTGGGGGTAAAAGTGCCAAAGGCGATGAGGGCATATTTGCTCATCTCGTCAATGCCGAACCAGATCACAAACAGCGGCAGCAGCGCGATTTTGGGGATTGGAAAGATCGCCGCGACCAAGGGCACCAGCCCTGCCCGCGCCAGCGAAAACAGCCCGATCAACACACCGACGGTAATGCCTATGGTGGCCCCTATTGCCGCGCCGATCACGAGGCGGGTCAAAGAGGGAATCAGATGTTTGAACAGCATCCCGGATTGATAAAGCTCCTGAAAGGTCAGCAGTACATCACTGGGCCGGGGCAGGGTCAGCGCGCTGATAAAGCCGGTGCGCGTGCCCCATTCGGCCAGCAACAGCAGCACGATGAAAACCATCAGCCCCACACCACGCTTGCGCTGCGCGACGAAACCGCCGCCTCTGAATTCAACGCTGCGGGCCGGATCAGACATGTAAAAGCTCCGCATCGGCGGCGGCGGCCTCATCGCGCATCAGCCCCCACAGATGTTGTTGCTGCGCCTCAAGGCTGGCGTCGCCATAGCGTCGTTCGGCCAAGGGTGTCTCGAGCGAGACGACCTCACGGATCTGGCCGGGGCGGCGCGACAGCACGACGATTTTATGGCCCAGGCGCACCGCCTCGGCCAGATTATGGGTGACATAGACAGCTGTGAAGGGCTGGCGGGTCCAGAGGCTGATCAGATCATCCATCAACAATTCGCGGGTCTGGCTATCCAGCGCCGAGAGCGGCTCATCCATCAGCATCACCGCCGGGTTGACCGCAAGCGCCCGCGCGATGGCAACGCGCTGTTTCATCCCGCCCGATAGCTGCTTGGGCAATGCATCTGCAAATTCGCTCAGCTTGGTGCGGGCCAGCACATCGGCGATGATCTCTTCGCGGGCCTTGGGGGTCATCTTGTGATCTTCAAGCACCAGACTGATGTTGCCGCGCACGCTGCGCCAGGGCAGCAGGGCAAAGTCCTGAAAGATATAGGTCAGCGGGTTCAAGCACCCCTGGGGCGGCGCGCCCAGCTGCAAGACACGGCCCGAGGTCGGCTGCTCCAGCCCACCCAGCATCCGCAACAGCGTGGATTTGCCACATCCCGAAGGGCCGACAATGCAGACGATCTGCCCCGATGGGATCTCTAGCGAGATGTCGCGGAACACCTCGGTGTCACCGTAATGGTGGCTGACGTTGTCCAGTCTCAGGTCCATGGCCTGCCTTTCAAAGCAAAAGGCCGAGCCCTGCGGCCCGGCCTTTTCGGGTCACCTGCGCGCGTTACGCACCCATTGTCTTGACGTAGGATGTATCCACCAAAGTATCCATGGTGATATCCGCATCCACCAGCCCTTCAGACTGGAACCAGCTGAGCTGATCGGCAATGCTGGCGACATTCAGCGCGGCACCTTCGTTCAGGCGCATGGTGCCATTGATGATCGACGGTGCTGCCTTTTCGCGCGGACGGTCGGTGTAGACGTATTTATGGATCAGATCGACCATGGCGTTCATGCCGTCCTCGCCGCCATCCTTGGCGATCATGGCGCTGTTGTAATCGGCCACACCGGCAGAGAAACCATTCAGGAAATTCTGGGTCATCTCGCGTTCATCGGCGGCATTCTTGGCCGAGGTAAAGACGGTGGTGACCTGATAGTCCTTTACGTAGTCGGCCACGTTGCCGATGATATGCACCGCACCAGAACCCGCAAGCGGCTTGGCGATATGGGGCACGATGGACCATGCGTCGATCTGGCCGGATTTCAGCGCCCCGATGATGGCACCGACCTTTTGCAAGGGCTTGAAGCTGAGGCTGATGCCTTCGGCCTGTGCAATTTTCGATCCCATGTAGTGGAAAGACGATCCCGCCTGCGTCACGCCCCAGCTTTTGCCGTCCAGCATGGCGGGCGATGTGATGCCTGCCTGATAGGCCGCATCAGAGACGAGGATTTTCTGACCGTCGATACCTGCCTCTTCCTGCAGGGCACCGCCGATCACTTTGATCGCACCCTTATCCGCCAGCGATACCAGACCGCCGGAAATAGCCGTTACCGCATAATCCACATCCCCACTGGCGATGGCCACAGCCATCGGTTGGGCCGCCTCGAAAAAGCGCAGTTCGACGTCCAATCCTGCATCCGCGAAATAACCGCGTTCGAATGCGACAAAGCTGCCTGAGTGGCTGGTAAAGCGCAGCGCGCCAACGGTGATTTTCTTGTTCTGCGCCAAGGCGGGTGTTGCCAGCCCGATTGCGGTTGCGGCACCCATAGTGGCCAGCGCCTGACGGCGGTTAAAAATTGTCATAACATCCTCCCCGATGAATATGGGCAAGCATGGGCGGGGCGGCGGCACCGAGTCAAGCTTGCTTTGGGTTAGGCTTGCTTTGGTTAGGGCTTGCTTTGGGTCAGGCATGCTCTGGATTTCCATGCAGGGCTATGGCACGTCTGTGGAATGAAGATATTCTCCTCCAAGTCGCGCCCGGTTCATCTGGGGGCTTTCCCCCTCGAAAAGCTGCGCCGCCGTGATGCGCCCCTGAGCCATTTGCCCGATGTGCCCTTTCCAGCGCTGGTGATGGCGCGCCCCGATACGCCCGAAAGCATCGTCAACGCGATGGGTCCGTTTCAGGCTATGATGGATGTGCTGCGGGTGGGTCGGGTCAATCCCGTTCAGGCCGATATCCCAAGTGATCCGGAGCTTCGCGCACAACATCTCAAGGCCTTTGGCTATTACATAGATGCCTCGATGATGGGGGTTTGTGCCCTGCCCGCGCAGGCGCGTCTGACCATCCCCCGGCGCAACCCCGATACCGGCGTTCTGGCGCGCGATCTGCGCGAGCGTCAGACCAAGACCCTGGCAGCAGGTGTGGACGTGATCATGGCCAACCTGCGCGATGCGGCCAGTGCGCCGGTGACCGCCTTGCCCGACCACACCCATGCGCTGGTCATCCTGATGGCCTATCCCCGCGATCCAAAACGCGGCGAGCCGGGCAGCGACTGGATCATGGATGCGCAGGCCGAACGGGCCTGTTTGCGCGCCACCGAAAATGCCACTGTTCTGGCGGAATATATCCGTCAGTTGGGTTTTGATGCGCGCGTACATTCGCCCACCACATCGGATGTGAACCTTGGCACCTGCGCCGTGGCCGCAGGGCTTGCGGTCTGGGAAAACGGGGCCTTGCACGCGCCCTGGATCGGGCCGCGCTTTGGTCTGGCGGTTGTGACGACCGATATGGTGCTGGCCCCCGACATGCCGCTGGTGCCTTTGGCAGATCAACCCGCTGCGGCCCTCAAGGGGCTGCATTGGCAGATTGGCACCCACGGGGGTGTCAGTGCGCGCAGCCATGATCCCTTTGCCAGGCGCGACTATGTGGCAGGCCCGCATCCGTTTGAGACGCTAAAGCGCGTCGATGATCCCACCACCTATATCGATGCGCCCAATGTGCCCCGCGTGCCCAAACGCACCGACATGTTTGCCCGCGCCCAGTTCGGCGATATGGGGCCAAAGGTGCAAGATGCCATGAAGGGCGGACATCATGTGATAAAATCCGCCCCCTCTGCCGCCCAGCGCCGCCTATTGGGGGCATTGATCTTGTTGCAGGACGGGGCGGTCACTGGCCCCGCAACCAGCCATGATCCCGCCGCCAATGCCGCGAACCTCAAGGCGGCAAGCTATTTTCTGGGTACCGATGCGGCGGCCCTGTCGGCCTGTCCTGAATGGACATGGTACAGCCATGACGCCACCGGCACGCCGATCAAACCGCCCCATGATCAGGCCCTTTCGATGATCATCGACCAGGGGTTTGAAACCATGGAAGGCGCATCGGGGGACGACTGGATCAGCGTTTCGCAAAGCATGCGCGCCTATCTGCGGTTTTCCCTACTGGGCGGCGTGATATCACAACATCTGCGCAACCTTGGCTTTGCGGCCAAGGCCCATACGGTGATGGATGGAGACGTGCTGCAACCGCCGCTCTTGCTGCTGTCGGGGTTGGGCGAGGTCAGCCGGATCGGCGAGGTGATCCTGAACCCCTTCCTGGGTCCGCGCCTGAAATCAGGCGTGGTGACCACCACGATGCCGGTTGCCCATGACAAACCCATCGACTTTGGCCTGCAAAAGTTCTGCGAAAGCTGCAACAAATGTGCCCGCGAATGCCCCTCTGGGGCGATCACGGCCGGACCAAAGAAAATGTTCAACGGCTATGAAATCTGGAAATCCGACAGCCAGAAATGCGCCACCTACCGCATCACCAACCAAGGTGGCGCCATGTGCGGGCGCTGTATGAAAACCTGTCCCTGGAATCTGGAGGGATTGTTTGCAGAAAGCCCGTTCCGCTGGGCGGCGATGCATATCCCCAAGGCCGCACCGATCCTGGCCAGGCTGGATGACAAGGTTGGCAAAGGCGGGCTGAACCCGGTCAAGAAATGGTGGTGGGACATTGAGGTCAAGCCGGACGGCGGCTATGCCGCGCCCAAAGCCCCGGTGAACGCGCGCGACCTGCAACCCGACCTTGACCTCAAATACGAAGATCAGACCTTGGCGGTTTACCCCGCGCCCTTGGCACCGCATCCCTGGCCCTACCCCGACCCGATGAACCGCGAGGCCGGGATCAAGGCCCATGCCGCCTTGCTGAGTGCCGATGAACACCGCGCAAGGAATGCGGCGGGTGAAACGGGGCATTTGCACCTTTACAACACAAGCGATGATACCCCTGTATTAGACCTGCGCGTGGTGCGGGCGGATCAACTGACCGATGACGTCACACTCTATGACTTGGCGCACCCGCAGGGGCACGCCCTGCCTGAATGGACAGCTGGTGCGCATCTGGATCTTGTGGTCGCCCCTGAATATCTGCGGCCCTATTCACTGATGGGCGATCCCGCCGACCGCAGTCATTACCGGATTGCCGTCCTGCGTGAGGATAAGGGGCGCGGTGGATCGGCCCTGTTGCACCGGTTGTTCACGCCGGGGCGGCGGGTATTTGTCTCAAAACCCGTGAACCATTTTGAACTGGTCGAGGATGCGGCCCATTCCGCGTTGATGGGCGGGGGGATCGGGGTGACCCCGATGATTGCCTTTGCCCATCGTCTGCACGCATTGGGCCGGCCCTTTGATCTGCATTATTCCAGCAGCACCCGCGCAAGTGCGGCGTTTGTGTCGATCCTTGCCGATGTGCCTTGGCGCGACCGGGTGCATCTGCACCTGTCCGACGAAGGCAGCCGCGCCGATCTGGTACGGATCATCTCTGCCTTGCCACAGGGCAGTCACCTGTACACCTGCGGGCCAGATGCCTACATGCAAAGCGTGATGGACAGTGCCGGTGCCGCCAATCTCCCCGAAGATGCCCGCCATCTGGAATATTTCTCCACGCCGGAACTGCCCGATTATGTGAACCATCCCTTCACCCTGCGGCTGGCCAGCGGGCGCGAGATTGCGGTGTCGGCAGACCAAAGCGCATCTGATGCACTGATTGCGGCCGGTGTGCATGTGGACATCAAATGCAGTGACGGTATATGCGGTGTCTGCAAATGCGGTGTGACGGCAGGCGCGGTGGAACATCGCGACTTTGTGCTTTCTGCCCGGCAGCGCGAGACCCAGATCATCCTGTGCCAGTCCCGCGCGGCTGAACCGGGTGGCACCTTGGAGATTGATCTTTGAAAACCGCCCTTGTGACAGGCTCTTCTGGTTTTGTCGGTTATTTCACCTCGCTTGCGCTGCTGGACGCGGGCTGGCGGGTGATCGGCATCGACAGCATGTCGGATTATTATGACGTTCAACTGAAAGAGCGCCGTCAGGCAATGCTGCTGGAGCGTGACGGTTTTCAGGTCGTGAATGACAAGATCGAAACCCCCGGCACCCTGCTGACCCTGTTTGAGGCACATCGCCCCGACATCGTGATCCATCTGGCAGCCCAGGCGGGGGTGCGCCATTCCATCAACATGCCCCGCGCCTATGTAGAGGCGAACCTGATCGGTACATTTGAGCTGCTTGAGGCTGCCCGCAGCTTTCCGCCCCAACATATGCTGCTGGCTTCCAGTTCATCGGTCTATGGGGCCAATACCAAGCTACCTTATGCAGAGAACGATAAGGTCGACGCGCAGATGTCGTTTTATGCCGCCACCAAGAAGGCGACAGAGAACCTCGCTCATAGTTATGCACATCTGTATCGGCTGCCGATCACGATGTACCGGTTTTTTACCGTTTACGGGCCATGGGGCCGCCCTGACATGGCGCATTTCAAATTCACCCGCGCCATCCTGAACGGAGAGCCGATAGACGTCTATAACCATGGAAAGATGCAGCGCGATTTCACCTATATCGATGATCTGGTGGCTTCGATCCTGGCGTTGGTTGATCATGTGCCCGACCCGGATCATCCGGTGCAGGGCGACAGTCTTTCGCCCGTGGCCCCCTTTCGCGTGGTGAACATCGGCAATGACAGCCCTGTCCAGCTGCTTGATTTCATCTCAGCGATCGAGGCCGCCTGCGGGCGTGACGCGATCAAGACCTATCACGATATTCAGCCGGGCGATGTGCCGGCCACATGGGCAGACGCCAGTCTGCTGCATACCCTGACAGGTCAGCGCCCTGTCA